>CADCML010000026.1 GCA_902802535.1 uncultured Bacteroidia bacterium | reverse complement strand
TGCCATCGAACAACTACAGCATCGGAGGAAGCATCTCGCTCAACCAAGACCCTATCATCAAACTCACCGACGAGCAGGCTGCTATCTTGCTTGCCGACTTCCACCGTCTCCGTGATCGCCTCAGCGACCGCCATCTGCTGTTTTACCGTGAATTGATTGGGAGTCTCTGCCTAACGATGATGTATGATATCTTCGAGCCTCACGCCCAACGGGAGGTCACCGACAGCCACAGCGACCGCACCGCCTATATTGTCAAGCAATTGATGCAACTACTTGACACGGGCATCAGTCGCACCGAGCGAGAGGTGAGCTACTACGCCAATCGGCTGAATGTATCGCCGAAGTACCTTTCCGCCACAGTCAAACGTGTGACGGGCCACAGCGTTAGCAGTTACATCAACCGAGCTACCGTACCCATCTTGAAAGGCTTTTTGGACGACGAGCGCTTGTCGCTTACCCAAATCGCCGACCGCATGAACTTCACCTCATTGAGTTATTTCAGTCGCTACTGTACCAAGCACCTCGGACAATCGCCCAGCGAATATAGGCGGAGCCTGCAACCTAAGTCTATTTCGCCAAGAAAGGATACTTTTTCTTGATATTGTCGGCGAGGAACTGTGCCACCGCGTCGGTGGGCATGTTGGTGACGTTAAGGACGAAGTCATAGTTGCGGGCATCGTAGCGCGAGGTTTCGGCGACAGTTTTGACGAATGTGTCGCGAGCCTTGTCGGTTTCGTCGATGACCTTGGCAGCCTCTTCGGGGCTGAGGTTTTGCTTGGCGGCGATGCGGGCGATACGTGCGTCACGGTCGGCCATGATGAACAGATGCAACGCATTGGGATTGTCGCGGAAGATGTGGAAACCCGCACGACCCACGATGATGCAGCTCTCTTGTTCGGCTAATTCGCGCAACAAACGAGCCTCGGCATAATAAAGGGTCAACGGCGTGGCCTCTGGATAGTAGACATCCGGATGGCTGGTCGTATCAAACTGGCGATAAAAGTAACAGAAGTCACTCCACCAACTGGTTTTTTGCGCCTTAACACGGTCCATGTTTTCAAGGGTCATTTTAAAATGATCGGCAACGCTTTGCAATATGGCGCGACCGTAAACCTTGAGCCCCAATTTTTCTCCCAGCAGACGGGCAATCTCGCCACCTCCGCTGCCGCACTCGCGGTTGATTGTGATGATAATCTTTTGGTTTTCCATAGTGAATATCTGTTTTATTCTTCAATGAATTTCTTTCCGTCGCCCCATGCTTTGCCGACTTCTTCGCCGATGGCGCGGTAACTCACGCCCGAGGCATCGAAGACGATGGGCTTCAGTTTGGCCAAGTCAATCTTGCCGTCGGTGAGGATACTCTCGTCGGCACTTTGGTTGATTACTTCGCCAATCAACATGCCATTCTCGAAACTCACCACGCGACACTCCAATGTCAACGGGTACTCGTTGACGATGGGCGCGTCAACATTGGGGCTGGGGGTTACTGTGAAGCCTACTTTGGCTACCTTGTTCGCGACATCATGTCCGCTCACCGTGCCGAAATAGTCCGACTCGGCCACTGTGCGCTCGTCGGCGAAACTCACGGTGAAGGCGCCCGTTTCACGCAAGTTGTCGGTCGTTTTGTGTTCCGAAAGGCTGATGACGATTTGGTTGTAGTCGAGTTGACCAGCCCATGCCGCCATCATCACGTCGGGCGTGTGGTTCTTGTCCCATGTGGCAATCATCACGCAAGGTTGCGGCGTGGTCACCAAGGCGTGCTGTGCGCCGAAGTTCACACGCCCCGAAACCTCTTCGACTTTTTGTTGTTTCTGTTGGTTATCAGGGTTCGTGTTGTTTTGAACGTTTTCACTTTGTTGGTTGTTAGTGCAGGCGGCAAGGGCCAGTCCGCACAAGATAGTTGCTGCTATTTTCTTCATGGTTTTGATGTTTTGTGTTTCGGCTGCAAAAATAGGAAAATCCCCGAAAACTCTAAGCCAAAGTTTTCGGGGAATTGTTTAGCCATCTTTGCGAAAATGGCCTATTTGTCAATGCTGACAATAGTGTATTTTCTTGTTCCCAATCCGATGGCTTCGGCGTGTTCGATGGTGTGGGTGCCGTGCTGCTTGTCGATGCGGCTGAGCAGGTCGGTGGGGTCGTTGGTGGCGGTCACCTCTTGGTTGTTGATGATGTCCACACAAGCTTGGTCGAGGGCTACGGGGTCGGTCGAGGCGAGGATGCCGTAGTCTTCAAGTTTCACGGGGGCGGGATGATCGACACAGTCGCAGTCGATGCTCATATTGTTCATCACATTGATATAGATGATGCCCTGCCTCTTTTGGAAATAGTTCGTCACCGCTTGGGCCGCCGCTGCCATGCTCTCAAGGAAGCCGTCCTGGTCGCCGATGTATTCGGGCGTCCAAAGTTTGGCCATATCGAGTTTCTCCATCTTTCCCGACGAGTGGATGTAAGCCTTGCCGTTGCTGCTGGCGCAACCGATGCTGAGGTTCTTCAGCGCACCGCCGTAGCCGCCCATCGGGTGACCCTTGAAGTGGTTGAGGGCAATCATAAAGTCGTAGTTGGCGATATGGCCGCCCACGATGTCATACTTGATGTGCGATTGGTCCTTCACGGGAATGCGGATTTCGTCGTACTCATCCATAATGTCAACGGGGAAGTAGTCGGTGAAGCCGTGCCTGCGGATGACTTCCCAGTGGACGGCCGAGTTGTTGCGCTCGTCCTTCTCGTCGCCGGGGCCATTGCCGTAGGCGGTGTTGCACTCCACGATGGTGCCGTCCACCTCGTGAACAAGGTTTTTGATGAGTTCGGGCTTCAGGTAGTTGGGGTTGCTGCCCTCGCCAGTCGAGATTTTCACGGCCACGCGGCCTTTGGCTTCCACGCCCAAAGCCTTGTAGATGTTCACCAAAGCTTCGGGGCTGATGTTGCGCGTTAGATAGACTTTTGCTGTGTTTTCCATATTCGTATTAGTTTGATTGTTTTGATTGTCTTCAGGTTGGTTGTTTGTGCAGGCGGCGAAGGCCAAAGCGCACAAAAGGGTTGTTGCTAATTTCTTCATTTTGTTTATTTGTTTATTGTTTATGTATTTCATTCTTTTTCAATTAGTTCCCAATGGCCACCTTTGTCGGGACCAATGTGGCGGATATGTCCTTGTCTTTGTAAAAACTGTAAATCCCGTCTTATTGTTCGTTCATTTACACCAAAATACTCAGCCAACGATGCGGATGATTCCTTTTCGTTTTCTAGGACATTTTCTAGGACATTCATTTTACCTGTTTCTTTTAGTCTAAAAATTATATGTATTTGTCTTTCAGTTAATTGTATTAAATTTTTCTCGCTGTTTTCTAGGACATTTTCTAGGACATTTACTGGGACATTTACCTCTCCATCCTCTGAGTTTGAAGGCAGCCAAGCATACGGGATTACCACCCGCATAAAATTGTCCATAAACACAAAACTCTCCTCATTGTAAACCTTGAGTACACGTTGCAAACCCGTACCCAACGATTCCACCAAATCCACATCCCTGAAGACACGCATCAGTTCTTTGTTGCGGGGATTGCTTACGCCGTTAAAAAAATCAGCTTTGCTCATCCCATTGGGCAAAGAGCCTGCCGAAGTGATTTCCAAACGGTCAGAAAAAAGTTCAAACTTGGGCGAGACCTCATTGAAATAATCGTTATGTACGATGGCATTGATGACCAATTCGCGCACAGCACGCTCGTTCCAAAGTGGAGTGTCCGTCCGATAGGGATAGCCAATGCTGCTCTTGACCGTGTTCTCGACTTGCAACCGATTAAGGACTTGATCCGTAGCTTTCAATAACGAGCAATACCCATATTCGTGGTTTTCAATCAATTCGTCTCGGTCCGTGCCCGCATATTTGGCCAATTTGATGGACATACTGTTGGTATCAGCCAACAAATAGGCGACATAGTTGTAGCCTCCATCCGCCGTCAACAAGTCAAGGTTTTGGGCAAAACTTTCATTTAAAGTCAGATGTTGACTGTCATAATAGATGTGCAATTGACGGAATGTCAATTCTTTGTGAGGCGATGGGATGTTTTTCAGCGACAAACGGACTCTCTTGGAATACAAGTCTTCTATTTGCTTCGGTGTCATTGGCTCCGCAGCCGTGCCGACTCGAATGAAACAACCTCGTTCCGACAATCCAAATTTGGTTTTGTAGTAAGGCTTTTCGCTTCCGCTTGCAACGAAAATTTTAATCACGGGGATGTCGTCTATGCGTTCCACCATAACATCAAACAAGCCCATCGGCGAAGGGGAAATTCCGTTGCGTATGCGGTCTTTAATCTTCAGCATATCGCCATCAATGTCTTGTACGCCAATAGGTTTCCCGCTGTCATCAATGCCGATATAAAGCATACCGCCCTCGTGATAATTGAGGAACGCCACAACTTCCCGTTCAATGTCGAGTTCGCGGGTCAGTTCGCGCTTGAATTCTATGCGGTTCGTCTCGGTCATTTTCCCAACAAATGCGTCTGCAAAGATAATTGTTTTTTTCCACTACGCCGAAAAAAATCCCTGAAAACCATAGTTCAAAGATTTCAGGGATTTTTCAAATTAGTCAACGCACCATCCCAGCCAGCGGGTTGACATCAATCAGTTTCAGGCTCTTCACCATCTTGACCGTGCCTTCCTTATATTTCTTGAAATGGGCGGTCTGGATGTGGCTTTGGTAGGCCTCTTGGTCGGCGTAGATTTCGAGGATGTAGATTTTGCAGGGGTCTTCTTTGGTTTGCATCGAGAAGAGGGTCAGCACGCCAGGCTCCACCTTAACAGAAGTCTCGCCGACTTCCTTGGCGAAAGCGATATATTCCTCCAAAAATTCAGGCACCACTTCAATTTCGGCGAGGCGGACGATGCGTTCTCCATATTGCTGGCTTTGGAGGTCGATTTGGGCCGATGTTGGCAATACTGGAAGAATCATAAAGGCTAAAAGAATTAGGGCCTCGCCAACGCGCTTTGAGACTTGATAATAGCCGTGTGTGTAAGGGTCGAAGGTGATGGCTTGCAGGGCTTCCACGTCCACTTTGCCGTCCTTCATCTTGTCGGCCTCGACGGAGGTCTGCAGCACCTTGCCGATGACGCCAAGGCCTGTGTCGTCGCTTTGGTATTCGATGAACTCACACTCCATGGCGATAGGCAGTTCGTTGATGACGGGAGCGTCCACCAATGTGGATTTGGTCGCGGTGAGACCGCTCTTAGCGAACTTATCCTTCTCGGTCTTGCCCGAAACGACACCGAAATAGTCGGCTTCCACCACATGGGCGGCATCAGCGATATGGACGACAAAGCCCTTGCGTTGTTTGATGTTTTCCACGGTCTTGTGGGTTTCAGTCAGGTTGAGGGCTACGCGCTCGCGGTCGAGCATAGTGCCCCAAGCGGCGTTCATCACGTCAATAGTGCCGTCTTCGTTGTAGGTAGCCACGAGCAAAACGGGCATCGGGAAAATGGCTTCGGTTACTTTAATGGGTTGTTTCATAGGGAAATAATGCTTTATAGGTTATACAATGGTTTAACGATGGCAAAGATAGGGAAATCCGTTGAAATAATTGTTGTTTCTTTCTCGGTTATTATCAATAAGTTCCAAAACGGAACATGTTGTCCTTAGCGGAAAACTAATTTTTCTCCATCCTTCTTGCGGGTTCGTGAAAAAGTTGTAATTTTGCATTGTCGTTGGCCAATAAACAGGGTTGGCTGTAAAATCGATCCTACGAGTATCCTTGCGGAGATAACGAAGTCTAAAGCCTCTATCTTTTAGAGGCTTTTCTCATTTCTTTGGCTCGCTGTGGGTTCTTCCTCGAAATGGGACGAAGGTCAAAGGCGGTGAGCAGAAGTTGCTGTTTCACCCCATACCATTCTGTGGTAACAATCAGCCTATAATCTTTACCTTCGAGATAGATTCGGTTTTTCTTCCCCTGACTATTCAATTTACCAAAGTTAAGAATCAGAAGAATGAAGTCTATCGGGTCAAAATTAAAATCCTTGATTTCATCGCCGTGATCTGTAAGAATATGTGAAAGGCCATATCCGCCTTTTCCCGTTTTAGGGTCATTAGGTTGTCCCCAAGCAATATCAACATCCCCAATATCATCTCTTTTGAAGGCATGAATACAGATTCCAGTCTTGACGTTGCGGAGGTGCTCCATGGCTTTATAAACAGTACCGAAGTTTATCGTTTCTTTCGGGTTTTCTTTGTCGTTAGTTTGTTTTGCCATAATATCTTTGCTTTTTACGTCGCAAAGATGCAAACCTTGTCAAGACCTACCCGGTGATTAAACGTTTGTTGTCGACAGCAGTCGTTTGTTGTCGTTTGCTGTCGGATATATTATTGAAAATGATGTTTTTAAAAAATAATTATACCGTCTAAATTCTCCTACTCAATTATACGTATAAACAACCTATTTCAATGCCTGCCTCAACTCCCGCTCAAAAATACCGCGTTCAACAATGCGGTAATGCGGGTGATAGGCCTCGTTGTAAAGGCGGCTGTGGTGAACGGCTTGGTGGTTTCGGGCGGCTTCGGTCAGCAGGGGAAGGTCGGTCTCAAAGCCTTCTAATTCAATCTTATTCGCTTGTATGATGCTGACGATGGCTTCCCATTTCTCCAACCAACTGACGGTCGGATCTTGCCAGGAATTGGCGCTCTTAATTAAAGCATCTAATAGTTGCTCGGCTGTAATCAGGCTGTCGGCAATGGCGGAGAGACAGACGCGAATGTAATCACCTTGGCTGCCCGTAGGCTCAAAATAAGGCGATTGGGTTTTGCCCATTTCCGAAAGTTCGCGCATCAGATAACGTCGCGCCGAGGCCGTGTCGCTGATGATATGGCCCGGACCGAAATGCTCTTGGTAGAAACTCTTGTAGATGTCCTGCAAAGTGGATTCGGGATAGGTGGCCAACTGCCTCTCGATGGCCGAGCGCATCGCTATCGTGTCGATGGGTTGCCCAAAGAGGCTGAACGAACAGGCTAAGGCCAAAACCAATAACAGCTTTCTCATCACGCCTTAATGATTGTTTCCGCCATCCGTTTTCCTGCATTAAAGGCCTTTTGCTGGTCTTCTTCCCAGTGCTCCTCGCGATACTTGCGTTTGGCTTCCTCCGAGAATCCTCCCAACTCGAAATTGGCGTAGTTCTTCACTTGGTAGGTGTTGTTGGCAAACAGCTTTTCCGGTTGTCCGAGGGCTTTGGCGATGCAAGGCTCCATCGTGCCGTAGCCATTGCAGTTGCTGCCGCCAACTCCACCGTTTTGCGTTTCCACCAGCACCACGGGCATCCGTTTCGGGGCGGTGATGCTGTAGTCGTTGTAAGAGAGCCACGGGAAGGCCAAACGCTCCAAGAAAGCCCGCATCTGTCCAGTGATTTCGCCGAAATAGTTGGGCGAACCTAAAACTAGGCCATCAGCTTGCGCAATCTCCTCCAAGACAGGAGTCAAAGCATCCTTGTATTTGCACACCTGCGAGGCTTTGCCCTTGATTTTGCAGGCCATGCACGACATGCAGCCTTTGTAGTCGAGGGCATAGAGGCGCATGGTCTTCACCTCGATTTCGTTGCTGACGGAACCGGCTCCTTCAGCGAATTTCTTGAGCATTGAGGCCGTGTTGAAAGTGGCACGCGGGCCTCCGTCGATGATGATGATTTTTTTCATTATAATATAGCGGTTGTATTTTAACTCTTTATTATTTGTCAATACTCACAATCGTATATTTCCGCGTCCCAAGTCCAATCTGTTCGGCGTATTCCACGGTATGGGTGCCGTGTTTCTTGTTGATGCGGTCTTGCAGCGGCTTGGCGTCGTCGCCTTGGCTGCTGACATGGTTGAAAACAAGGTCGAGGCAGGCTTGGTCAAGGGCCACAGGGTCGGTGGAGGCCAGGATGCCGATGTCCTTGATGCGTGGTGCGGCAGGATGACCGTCGCAATCGCAGTCCACTGACATATTGTTCATCACATTGATGTACACGATATTCTTGCCTTCCTGCTTGAAATAGTTGTGTACGGCCTGTGCCGCCGCAGCCATCGACTCAAGGAAAGCATCTTGGTTGGCAATCGTCCAATGCGTCTGGGTTTTGCCGGCGGAATGGATGTAGAGTTTTCCGGCAGTCGATGCCACGCCAATCGACTGGTTTTTCAACACGCCGCCGAAGCCGCCCATAGCATGACCTTTGAAATGGGCCAGGTTAATCATAAAGTCGTAGTTTTGCAAGTGCGAGCCAACGATGTCATATTGCAGGTGCTTGGTGTCCTTGACGGGCAACTGGATTTCGCCCTCCTCGTCCATGATGTCAACGGTGGCAATGTCGTTGTAGCCACGTTCAGCGATAGCCTTACGGTGCTTTTCGGTGTTGCCACGGTTGCCGCCGTAGGCCGTGTTGCACTCCACGAGGGTGCCATTCACCTTTTGCACTAAGTTTTTAATTAGCTCGGGACGCAGGTGGTTGCTCTTCGATGATTCGCCGGTGGAGATTTTCACCGCCACACGACCGTGAGCCTCCACGTCTAGGGCTTCATAGATGCGCACCAACCCTTCAGGGCTGATGTCGGTAGTCATATAAACCGTTGCAGCCTCACCTTCAGTCGTGGGTGGTGCAGGTTGATGTGTTTGTGCTTGGCACGAAGCCATTCCTAAAGTGCAAATCAGTGCCATAATGATAGTTGTTTTAGTCATTTTATTGTTGTTTTAATTGTCGTTCACAAAAAGTTACATGCCCTGCTCCACAGAAAGTTCGGGAGCACCAGCGTGGATGAGGATACCCAGTTGGTTCAGCATGTTGATTGCCCCTTGGCCTAAGCCGCCACAAAGCACATCGGTGCAGCCCTGTTCGGCCAGGAACCTCGGCATCGCGCCGTGCTCATGCTCGGGTGCTTGCAACACCTTTGAATCGACGATCTTTCCGTCTTCGACATTGAAAATGGTGACTTGTGGAGCCTTTCCGAAGTGCTGCCACAGTATGCCCTCATTGGAAGGGATGGCTATTCTTTGATTCATGATGATCGGTTTTTAAATCGTTAGATTCAACGTAGTTAAATTTGCGGCAAAGATACGTCATTTCTCGTCTGTTGTGGATTTTTACTTGTTTTCATCCTTTATAAAACATTTTTTCCTTGATTTTTCGTACATTTGCAACTAAAAGCACTCAAACCGTGATATATGATGACAAAGAAGATTATGATTATTGACGGAGGCCCGCGAAAGAATTTCAACACGGCCTCTATGTTGCAGAAGTTTGCCGAGGGTGCAATGTCTGTCGGCAATGATATTGAGGTGAAGACGGTGCGTTTGTACGGAATCGACTATAAGGGCTGCATGTCATGTATGGCCTGCAAAATCAAGGGCAAGGCCTCAAACGTATGCAAGTTCAAGGATGCACTGACGCCCGTATTGGAGGAAATCGCGCAGGCCGATGGTCTGGTACTCGGGTCGCCGATATATTTTGGCGACGTGACGGGACAGATGCGCACCTTCTTGGAACGGTTGGCGTTCCCTTGGTTGTCCTATAACGACTACAGCATGACGGCTCCGAAGAAGATGCCCGTGGTGCTGATGGAAACGATGAACGGACTGCCTGACAGGAACAATAGTCAGGGCTACGGCTCGATGGAGTATTGTATCAAGGCAGCCCTTAGCGAGCCAGAGCGTATCATAGCCTACAACACCTATCAGGTGAATGACTACAACCGCTTTGAACTCGGTGGTTTCTCCGAAGAAGCCAAGCGCCAATATCGCGATGCGCATTGGCAGAACGACTTGCAGAAGGCCTACGATGCCGGCAGACGGATGGCAGAGGGCATGCAATAAACAGCCAAAACCGCCGTTAATAAAAAAAAAGAACACAATTGGCTCCATGTTTGAAGCATTAAGGAAATATGATTCCGTTTTCATGCTCGTCTTGATGAGTATGGTGATGGTGTGCCTTGTTGCCGATGAAAATGGTGACTCCCAACAATTAGTCACACGAACAGCAACTTCAACATGTATGACTGTCTTAGCTGATGACTTTGACTTGGAAGACGACGATGAAGATGAAGATGAAATCTGCAATTATTTCTTTGGGAATAAGTGTTCCACATGGACTTGGGCTGTAGCTAGCGATGTCAGAAAGTTGGAGGGAAGCAAATGTTCATCGGATTTGTTGAGAGGACAAGTAAGGCGTTACTCGCCCCGAAACAACCTCTCCGACAGCCATAACTATACCCTTTTGTCAATCATGAAAAGTGGCGTGGATTTGTTCCATGCCACTTTTTTTGTTCCGTACACATCATTTTTAACTCAAATTCTTCATAACGCCGGAACGCGGCCTAAAGTTGGGTCGCGTTCCATTTTCCAAACAACAATCTTATGAATGCAATCAGTATTCTTACGGCAATCCTAACCCTGATGGCGGGCATCGGCGTTTTCCTGATGGCTTGCCACCTGATGAGTTCGCATCTTGAAAGTGCGGGCAGCAAACGGTTGAAACAGCTCTTTGCCCGTGTGGGCGAAAGCAAATGGACTGGTGTGGGCATCGGTGCCCTCGGTACAGCGGCCATCCAAAGTTCAGGAGCCGTGACGGTGATGGTCATCGGCTTCGTGAATGTCGGCATCATGTCGTTGACACAGGCCGCTACGGTCATCTACGGCGCCAACATCGGTACTACCGTGACGGCACAGTTGGTGGCCTTGGGCATGCTCGGCGGCAATGGCATTTCGACCACCATCATCTTCTCCGCCCTCGCTGGTGTGGGAGCCTTCATCCTGATGTTCGCAAAACACGAGTCGTGGAAGCACACGGGCGGCATCTTGACAGGCTTCGGCATCCTGTTCGTGGGTCTCGGCATGATGTCGAACGCCATGGACGATTTCGCCGCACTCGATTCGGTGAAACAATTTCTCGCCGGCATCAAAAACCCACTACTAATTGTGTTCTTGGGGGCGCTGCTCACCGCCGTCATCCAATCCTCTTCGGTACTCACCTCCATTGCCATCACGATGGTCGTGGCAGGACTGCTCTCGCTCAACCAAGGCATCTACCTCACCATGGGTTCCAACATCGGCTCGTGCGTTGTGGCTATCATGGCAGGCATGACCAGTGGACGGAATGCCAAACGAACGGCACTCATCCATCTGTTTTTCAACGTGATGGGCGTTGTGTTTTTCCTGCTTATCGCTGTGCTGCTACATCTTTTCACCCAAGGAAATTGGAGCTTTGGGAAAGTGTTTGAAGTCCTGTTTCCACACACGCCGCAGGTGCAGTTGGCCATGTTCCACACGGTTTTCAACGTATGCACCACATTGGTAGCCCTGCCTCTCACCGAAGCATTGGTGTGCTTGGTATGCCGCATCATTCCAGAACATGTTTACGACCACAGGGACGACAAATTCCACCTGCATTTCCTTGACGATTCGATGTTGGCGACCCCCGCTTTGGCTGTGAGACAACTGAAAGCGGAGATTGAAAACATGGCAGCTTTGGCAATAGAAAACTTCAAGCGGTCAGTCAATATTGTTACCACCATGGATTTCGGCGAGGCTGAAAAGTTTGCCAAGACCGAGCAAGAGCTCAATTTCATCAATGGCGAATTGTTGCGTTATATGGTGCTTTTGTCGGACAAGCCGCTCAGCAAATTTGACAACCAATTCTTGAACGCAAGCATCCGTAGTGTAAGCGACTTGGAACGCATCGGCGACTATGCCGAAAACATCGTGGAGTATGCAGAGAGTCTGAAGGCACAAAACGCTTCTTTTTCGGTGCAGGCAGTGAAGGAAATAAGGCAGATGGAAAGATATATTAAAGCCTTGTACGAAGAAATCCAGCGAGCTTATCATGACAATGACAACAATGCTTTGGAGCGAGCCCTCATGATTGAAGAGGAAATAGACAACCTGACCAAAAAGATGGAACACAATCACATCCAGCGACTTGTCAATGGTGAATGTACGCCACAGGTCGGAGCGGAATATCTTTCCTTGGCGAAAAACGCGGAACGCATCGCTGACCATCTGATTAATGTGGGGAATACGATTCGGGAATAGGAAATCTTTGGGACTTCCAGAACCTTGGGAAGTTCAATGTTGTCAGCGGCGGAGTGGCTTGGTTGATTAATTAAACGCAATTCGGGCGAAGGCTTGGGTTGCGGATATTTTTGTATTTTTGCAGCCATGAACTGGACAATAATAATCATCGAGACCATCGTTCTCACCCTCGCCTTCACGGCGATGATCCTAATTCCGCTGATGAAGAATCCCGTGTGGTGGATTGCTGACTATCCGGAAGACATTCAGGAAGAATACTTCAAAACGCACGAACGCATTCCTTCCAAATTCTTTACACCGACAGTGCTATTGAAAAAAGGTATGGCACTACTTATCGCCCTCGTCCTGCTGCTTTTAGTGGTCAAACTGGCCGGAGCCTACGATTTTTGGTCTGCTTTGGGAGTGGGCTACGGTATTTGGCTCTTCATCGACTGGTACGACTGCTTCTTCTTGGATTGGGTGCTGTTTGCCAACCTGAAAAAGGTTCGCTTGCCTGGCACCGAGCACATGGACGAGGCCTATCACCAGAAGAAATACCACTTCATTCAATCTTGCTGGGGTATGCTCATCGGCCTTATCCCTTGCCTCATCGGTGCAGGGCTATACTCATGGTTGTTGTGCTAAAAACAGTATTATGACAATTGACACAACCAATATGTGCTCATACTTGCAAAAGAAGCTATTCGAGGAGAATGGCACTTATCATCGTATTTGGATAGCATTGCAGAATGACCCAGAATTGACAGTCGTGGTTCGTTCACGACAGCTTCACATTTACCGCAATGGCAAGAAAGTGCTGGTTTTGGCCGGAAAGTCTGCTCCTAAAATCATTAGGGAAGATCGAATCAGCGAGATGTTATAGGAAGTTTCCGGGCTACGTTTTTTTTGTACTTTTGTGCCACCGAAAAACAGCCTGGAATGAGTCTGACAACGAAAACAAAGAAATGGCTCGAACCAGCCGGGCAAGAAGACCAAGGACGGATTTGAGCTGGTGATTGGAACCAATTATTTCGGCGTGTTTTATCTGACGGAGAAGTTGCTGCCTTATCTGACCTCCTTGCCGCACGAAGTCGTGTATATCGACACAATATCGTTGGTACAAGTCCTCGCTCTCAGTGGCATACATCCTTTCACACACCTTTCCTGTCGGCAGCGTTATTGGTCCGAACAAGGGCTTTGGCGGCTGGGGATATCCTAAACTGAACCGCATCTACCGCAAGGTGACAACAGGCGCAGAAGAACTGATAGCCTTCACCAAGAAGGAAATCGGGCTTTGATAAAACGATGTCTGGGTGCGGATTTTTTTGTAGTTTTGCAGCCATAATAAATATGCACTATGTCCAATCCCACCACTAAACAAGAGTTGCTGGCGGCCATGACTGACGGCTATGCCCAGCTGAACGAACAAATCGCCAAGATGAGCGAGGCTGAACTTGCCGCGCCTTTCACCTTTGTCGCCGACCCGAAGAAATGCGGGGTGCGCTGGCAGAACGACCGTTGCCTCCGCGACCTGCTGATTCACCTCCATGAATGGCAACTGCTGATGAGCACTTTCGTGCAGAACATCCGCGAGGGCCATCCGAAGGACTATCTTCCCGACGAGTACCGCAAAAACTATCACGAGATGGACAAGATGATAGTGGAGAAGCATCAAAACACCACTTTGGAGGAAGCCAAAGCCCTCTTGCAGCAGAGTCATGATGAAATGCTTCGCCTCACCGAGAGCTTTTCGGAGGAGGAACTTTTCACCAAGGGCTACTACAAAGTCACCTACACCACCAGCATGGCGGCTTATTTCTTGAGCGTCACTCCCTACGGACAAGCGGTGAAAATCCTGAAGACGCATCAGAAAAGCTTGAAGAAATAATGAACTCGAACCAGCCACCTTGTTCGGCTGGATTTCAATCCAGCCGTGGTGGAATATAAGGATTTGCAATCCGATAGATAATAAACAAGATGTTCGTGACTTCACGCTCAGTATTTGCGGGATGGTAGAGCATGGCGACGAATCGTTGGAACAGGCGGTCTTTTTGTGAAGCTTCGTGTTTCGCCTGGCCAGTGGAATTTTCTTCAAGAGGGTTCCAATTGTCAAGTTCATGAATATTGTCCGAAATGATGAGGTCGTTGAACGATTTCAGCATGGTTGGTCAATTTTTCTGCAAAGAAACAACCTATTTTCGGTTTCTACAATGGTAAATATTTCCTTTTTCGTTTCTTGCATTTCCTTTGTCTGATATATTGACCAAAAAAAAGGCGTTTTGGACAATACTTTGTCGTTCCAATGCGTTTATTTTTGCACAACTCTATCAGAAAACAAAAGAACTATGAAAGTTGGACTTTTCATCGATACATGGTACCCCATGGTGGACGGGGTAATCAAGGTGGTGGACAATTATGCCCGCCGACTGGTGCAATATTGCGATGTGGTGGTGTTCTGCCCGAAAACGAGGAGGGTTGACCAAGAAAAGGATGCGAAACTGCCGTACAAGGTCGTGCGGTGCTCCTCGTTGCCGCTCATCACGAGCGATTACGACCTTCCCACGCCCGTTTTGGATCCACAGTTCGAGGCACAGCTTATCAAGAGCGGTATTGACATCGTCCATATCCATTCTCCTTTCGCGGTAGGACTGGCGGGAGTCTTGTATGCCAAAATCCACAAGCTTCCCGTGGTTGCTACTTTGCATTCGCAGTACAAGCAGGATTTCGAGAAGTCGCTCAAGTTCAAACTGGCATCGAACATGGCGACAGATACCATCATGCGTGTGTTCAACGCCTGCGACGAATGCTGGGCTGTGAATGGCGGCATCAAGGACCTCTATGTCCATGAATACGGCCTGACCGCTCCCTGCAAAGTGCGCCTCAACGCTACCGACCATCATCCTGTGCCTGATCCGGATGCCGCTGCCCGAATAGTCAACGAGACCTATGACATTCCAGCTAATGCCACGGTTTTCCTTTTCGTAGGACGAATCAATTACATCAAAAACATCGACTTCATCGTCCGCGCCTTAGCGAAGGCAAAAGCGATGGGCCTGACGAACTTCCGGATGCTGTTTGCCGGCAAAGGGCAGGATGAGGAAAAACTTGCTGCCCTTGTGCAAGAAAAAGGGCTGACAGAGGAAGTGGTCATGTGCGGCTTGGTTTCTGACAAGGAAATGCTGGAAAACCTGTACTCCCGCGCCAAGCTTTTCCTGTTTCCGTCGCTCTACGATGCCAACTCGTTAGTGCAGATTGAGGCGGCCTGCCAAGGAACACCCACCCTGTTTTTGGAAGGCGCTAAAACGGCTGCCACCGTCACGCCTGGCGTCAACGGCTATGTTTGCCCACCAGACGAGGACAGTTATGCGCGGATGATCATGGACATCATGGACGACTCAAAGGCTTACAGACGCATCTCCGCTGCTGCCCGCCACGACCTCTACCTCAACTGGGACGATGTCGTGCGGGACGTTTACGAAGACTACAACGCTTTCATCGAGCGTAGTATACAAGTAAAAGTATGAATATAACAACACACATTGTGGATGGGTTGACGGCCTTCCTCATAGAGGTGCTTCTTAGACCAAAAGTGTATTTGAAAGAGTTGATGGGGGAGCTGCTGAAAAGGATTTGATTCCTTGTTCGGCTGGATTTGCAATCTGGTAGTATAACAAACAAGATGTGACTATGGCAACAAAGAAATATCCGTTGGGCATCGCTTTCAGTGGCGGCGGTGCCAAGGCTGCGGCCCATTGTGGTGCGCTTCAGGCACTGAAGGAATATGGCCTACAACCCAATGTGGTGTCGGGCACCAGTGCGGGTGCTCTTGTGGCGGTGCTCTACGCGTCAGGTTTCACCCCAAAACAAATGATCGAAACCTTTCAGGGCATGAACTTCTTCAAGGATATTGTCAAACCGAGCGTGCCCAAAGGAGGGTTGTTTGATTCGCGTCCATTGTTGGAATTGATTCAGAAGAAAGTGCCTTACAGCCGTTTGGAAGAATTGCCCATCCCGACTTTCCTCATTGCATCCGACATCGAACATGGTGTGCCCAAAGTGTTCACCAAAGGAGAAATCGCTCCTCGTGTGGTGGCCTCGTGCTCCATCCCGGTCGTTTTCCAGCCCAAATGCATCAACGGGGTCCATTACATCGATGGCGGCGCGTTCCAAAACTTGCCCGTGTCGGCTATCCGCCAAAAATGCGAGAAGGTCATCGCGCTCAACCTCAATCATTTGGAGGAGGACGAATACAAGGATAATCTCATATCGGTGGCTTACCGTTCTTTTTTGATGATGATGACGTCAAACGTGGCGGTCGACACAGCCCAAGCAGACCTCTTCATTGAGCTTGACACCTACGGCTGCATGGCTTACGACATGTCGAAAATCGAAGAACTGTTTTTCCGTGGCTATGAGAGTACCGAGAAGGTTTTGGAAGAAAATGGTTACCAGCGCGTTATGCCCAAGGAAGATATCAGTTTTCCCAAGAAAAGACGCATGAAAGACAGCATAAAGAACCCTGAAATAATGTTCCGCAATACCATTGAAAAAGGGATGACGGCCATCAAGGCTATAGGTAAAGGCGACACCAAAAAAGAGTGATTTTCGTTGGTTATGGTGAGCGTTTGGAAATAATCCCTATTTTTGCGCTTTAATATTTTTTGATAGCTATGTTGAGTCTTTTCACTGGCTCGGGTGTAGGCCCCACCATTTTATATTTGTCCCTGTCCATCTTCATTGGACTGCTTTTGGGCAGGATTAAAATCGCCAAAATTTCGTTAGGCATTACTTGGGTGCTCTTTGTGGGTATCGCTTTCAGTGCGTGTGGCATCGCGCTCAACGCAGAGATGTTGCACGTTATCAAGGAGTTTGGTCTCATTCTCTTCGTGGTGGCCGTAGGTATGCAAGTCGGGCCGGGCTTTTTCCGTTCGTTCAAGAAAGGTGGTTTGGCCATGAACATGATGGCTTTGGTCAACGTCGCGCTTGGTGTGCTGATGACAGTCATTATTGCAAAAGTGGCACATCAGGATTTGGCAGACATGGCGGGCGTTTACACGGGTGCCATCACCAACACGCCTGGCCTCTCGGCGGCCCAGCAGGCCGTCACCGACATAGGCATCGAAGGTGCCGCCGACCGTTTGGCAGCGGGCTATGCCGTGGCCTATCCTTTGGCCGTGGTGGGCATGATTGTGACCTGCATCCTGCTGCGTCCACTTTGCCGAATTGACCTCAAAACAGAGCCTTTTGCCGACAGTTCCCTCGACATCAAAACGGAAAAGCAAGCCACGCCCACGTCGCAGCGACACAAAGTGAACCTCATTCCCATTTTCGTTATCATTGCTGTGGGCATCATCGTCGGTTCCATCCCAATTCCTGTGGGCATGAAAGCTCCCGTCAAATTGGGTTTGGCTGGCGGACCATTGGTGGTGGCCATCATTGGTAGCTGGCTCGGCGTGAAGAAAGGTTGGTTCAGCACCGATTTCACGGAGAGTCATGGCGTGTGGATGCTGCGCGAAGTGGGCATTGCGCTCTTCCTCGCTGGCGTAGGCTTGGGTGCAGGCGGCAAATTTGTGGAAACCGTTCAAGTGCATTATATGTGGGTGGTTTACGGTGTTATCATCACTATGGTGCCGCCCATTTTGGTCGGATTGTTCGGGCGTTTGGTGTTGAAAATGAACTACTACACCTTGATGGGTTTCATCGGAGGCTCGCATACCGACCCGCCCACCTTGGCCTTCGCCAACACCGTGGCCCCAGAAGGTTGCAAGCTGCCCAACATGGGCTACGCGACGGTGTATCCCCTAACCATGTTCTTGCGTATTTTCACGGCGCAGTTGCTGGTGCTGCTGGCAATGTAAATCATGAATTTTGCAAGTAAATAAAGTCTAACAAACAAAAAAAGCTTATGTACAAAACTTTTAGAATCATCCTGTGTTTTCTTTTGCTGCTCGTGACGTTCTCAGCTGTTGCGCAATTGAATCGCTCAGGCGATTTCCATGATCGATACAACTTGAAACAGGTCGTGGTGATGAGCCGCCACAACATCCGCTCGCCTCTTTCGGGGAGAAACTCAGTGTTGCAACGCATTACGCCTTATGAATGGTACAATTGGTCGTCGGCACCAAGCGAGCTGTCGTTGCGCGGCGGCGCGTTGGAGACGATGATGGGCCAGTATTTCCGCAAATGGCTCGTCAGTGAGGGACTGATGCAAGAGAACGAACTCCCCGCCGAGGGCACCGTGCGCTTCTATGCCAACTCGAAGCAGCGCACCATCGCCACGGCGCAATACTTTTCCTCGGGAATGCTGCCCGTAGCCAATGTCCACATCGAGCACCATTTCAGGATGGACAAGATGGATCCTGTTTTCCATCCCCAAATCACTGACGACAACGACGATTTCAAGGTGCTGGCCCAACAGCAGATTGCCGCAATGGGTGGCGAGAAAGGCATGATTGGGATAGGGGAGAAGATGGCGGAGAACTACAAGAAGCTTGAACAAGTGCTCGACATGGGACATAGCCCGGCCTGCCTGGAAGGCGATACCTGCCATTTCCTCACCGACGACGTGCACGTGTATCTCATCAAAAACCGCGAACCCGGCATGGGCGGCTCGTTGCGCCTCGCTTGTCAGGCTGCCGATGCCCTCGTCCTGCAATACTTCGAGGAACCCGATGAGGTGAAGGCTGCTTTCGGCCATAAACTGACTTGGGAGGATTGGGAAAGCATTTCCGCCATCAAGGACTGGTATGGCGATGTGTTGTTCACTGCACCGGCAGTGGCTCGTCAGGTGGCCCGTCCGCTTTTAGGGACGATGCTGGATGAGCTGCAGAATGACGAGAGAAAATTCACCTTCCTTTGCGGACACGACTCCAACATCGGCAGTGTGTTGGCTGCGCTGGATGCTGAAGACTACAGCCTGCCGTATACCATCGAAAAGAAGACCCCCATCGGCTGCAAGTTAGTCATTGAGAAATGGGAAAACACCAAGGGACAGGTTTTTGCTGCGCTCAACCTCGTTTACCAAAGCAACGACCAGTTGCGCAACATGAGCTTGCTGGACTTGGAAAACCCGCCGATGGTGTATTCCATCCGTCTCAAAGGACTGAATGCTAATGCTGACGGGCTTTATCCTTACGAGGCATTGGTGCAACGGTTTATTGACGTAACTACCAAGTAATCAAAGCAAAAAAACGGGTCAAATCAGCTCGTCTTCGCTAATCAGATTGTTCAGCAAGGCGTAAACGGTGAGGCCCGAAATCGACTTGATGCCCGTTTTTCGGGTGATGTTCTTACGGTGGGAAATGACCGTGTGGATGGAAATGTTCATCTGGTCGGCGATTTCCTTGTTCATCATGCCTTTGGCAACGGCCACGAGCACATCGGTTTCGCGTTTCGAAAGCTCCACGTCGTCAGTGCTTTTCGTGGTTTCGCTTTGTGCAAATTCGTTCATCTTGCTGATGATTTTCGCCCGCGTGTCGTTGATTTCGATGACGCCGCTGTAGGGTGTCAGCATGGCATGGTCGAGGTATGAGGTTACCAAGGCGATAAGCGTGACATTGGGGTGTTCTTTGCCCAATTGTGCGAGAAAACTGCGGTTTTGGTAGCCTAATAACAAAGGGTTGATGATGAGCAAATTGGCATCGGTGGAAAGGATTCTCTCCGAGAGTCGTTCGGGGTTGTCGAGGCGCATTACCACATCGAACTGCGCCATGCCGTCGATGATTTCGGCCAGCCCATTGACGATGATTTCCGAGGCTTCACAAATGATGACGCGGTTTCTCATGGTTAGACGTTTTCAAGGGATTCGACATAAGGGATGAGAATGCGCTCCTCGATGAGAGAATGGCGGTTCAGGTCGTCGCTCAAATCCATGATGTCATACGAAATCTCAATGCGTTCCTTGGGTAGGATGTCGCCGGGCAGGTATTTGAGCAGGATGTTCATCATGTCATCGAGGGTGTCCTGGATGTTGGTGTGGTTGTGCTCGAACTCGTTAATCTTGTAGGAATCAGTGCGTTGTCCGTTGAGCAAGGTCTCAATATAGGGGAAAACCACTTCCTCCTCATAGTATTGGATGTGCCGCATCACTTCTTGCTTATACTCATCGTAGAAGTGGCTGAGCATCGGGCCGTATTTCTGTCCGCAGGCTTCGATGATGTTGTGCAGGTGTTCCTCGATGTGCGGGAAACGCTCATCAAGATAATAGCGGTGCGAGGCTTTCAGATAGGAGAGTAGGTCGCCCAAGTCGATTTGACGAAGTTCTTCCTTTCCGGGCCAAAAACTGCCGTTGGAGTAGATTTCGCAAATCATAAGGAAGAGGCTGGTGTTGACATAGTTCATTTGGCACACTTGTGCCACATTACGGTCGCCAAAGCCCAATCCGATGCCGAAACGGGGCAGCAGCTGCAACAGCCGGCGGTCGCCCGTCAGCAGCTCAGCAAACTTGGTGTCCTTTGAGAAAACAGTCTTCTTTTGGGTCATGATGTCATTGTTTTGATGGGGCAAAAATAGGAAAAAAGGCCGTAGGTCTGCATCCTCAATTGTGACTATTCGGCTTTCCGAAAATCCCAACAATTGGTGATAAGGGGGCAAAAACCAAATTCGGAATTTTGCAATCGTAAATGATAAACAGCATCCAACTATGAAACTGAAAACGATTGTAAAATGTGCCTTTGTAGGTTTGGCGTTGAGTGCCATGCCTTTGCAAGCGCAAAACAAGGTCAACGATTCGACCAAGTTTTTCTCCCTGTCGCGGCTTACTGTGGGTGGCTACGGCGAGGCTGTCTATACCCGCAACTTCTACAGCGACAACATGTTCCGCTACTCCCACGCCGAGCGTTACAAAGATGCCAAAGGCCACGGTCGCATCGACTTGCCGCATGTGGTCATCAATTTGGGCTACGACTTCGGCAAGGGTTGGAGCATGGGCAGCGAAATCGAGTTTGAGCACGGCGGCAGTGAAGTGGCTGTCGAAATCGAGGCCGAGGAAACAGGTGAGTTTGAGCATGAAATCGAGCGCGGCGGTGAGGTGGCCTTGGAGCAGTTCTGGATTCAGAAGTCGTTCGGCAAGGGCTTCAACATCCGCGCGGGTCACATCATCGTGCCTGTCGGGCAGACCAACAACGCCCACCTGCCCACCGAGTTCTTCACCTGCTACCGTCCCGAGGGCGAGTTCACCATCTTGCCCTGCACTTGGCACGAAACTGGCATCAGCCTTTGGGGAAAGGTGGGGAAATGGCGCTATGAGGCCATTCTCGTTCCCGCCTTGAATTCCAACATGTTCAACAACGCGAATTGGGTGAAAAACGGCTCGGCTTCGGGTTATGAGTTCCGTGTGGCCAACCGTCTTGCAGGTGCCTTGCGCATCGACAACTACAGCATCAAGAATTTCCACTGGGGCGTGAGCGGCTATGTCGGCAACACCTTTAATAATGACATCGTCACCAACGAGTTCAGCGAGTCAAGCCAATACAAGAACGTGAAAGGCACCGTCATCATCGGCACGGCTGAGTTCGATTACAAAGGTCACGGCCTCGTGGTGCGCGGCAACTTCGACTATGGTCATCTCGGCGATGCCAACCTCATTTCGTCGTGGAACAAGAACCAGAACCACCAAAGTTTCTCGCCTTATCCGCGCTCGTTGGTAGGTGAGGCTGCCATCGCCTGCGGTGGCGAGATTGCCTACGACATCTTCCACACGATGAAACGCACCGGCGACCAGAAACTCTACCTCTTTGGCCGCTACGACTATTACGACAGCTACATCCCCACGGCCAACGCCCTTACCGATTACCAATGGACCGACCGCCACGTGATGACCCTCGGCGTGAATTATTATCCCATCAAACAGGTCGTCGTGAAGGCGGAATACGCCAAACGTTTCCTGAAGGAACAGTATAATGATGAGCCAGCGTTCTCGTTGGGCGTGGCGTATAGCGGGTTTTTCACGAGATGAATGAGACAATGAAAAAGAACTACGAATTACACGAATGTAACGAATTGTTTCAAGAATTTGGCTGCCAAGGCAGCGAATTTTTGCGAATGGGTCATCCGAAAGGCAATTCGTATCCATTCGCAACGAAGTTGCAAAATTCCATTTGTACAAAATTCGCTTTATTCGTGTCATTCGTAGTTAAAGAAATAGAGAATTAAGTTCAACATTAAAATATAAATAAAATGAAAAAATTATTGAAAAACGCAGCCATAGTCGCTGCATCCCTGCTGTTGACAGTGAATTTCAGCTCCTGCAACAAAGACCCTCAAGGCAACAATGAGGAAACCAACAAGGCCAAAAAAGAGGCCATTGTGAAACAGTATCTTGAACACACGGTGTACCCGACTTACGGCAGTTTGGCCACCGAAACCGACAAGCTCGTCGGGAACCTTGAAGCCTTGAAAGCCAACAAGACCCAAGCCAACGTGAACACCGCCACGGCCACCTTCATCGAAGCCCGCCACTGGTGGGAGATGAGCGAGGCCTTCCTTTTTGGCGCCGCCTCCGACTTTGGCATCGACCCGCACATCGACTCATGGCCGCTCGACGAGGACGCCTTCAACAACCTGATGGGCAGTCCCAACATGATTGCCATGCTGGCCGATGACGAAGACGGCACCATAGCCGGTGAGCAACTCGGCAACGCCCTGCTCGGCTTCCACGGCATCGAGTACATCCTTTTCCGTGAGGGACAACCACGCGACGTGAACGAAATCAACGACGATATGATGACCTACGTGCTGGCCGTCAGCCGCGACCTGCGCAACCGCTGCTTCCAACTCGAAGTGAGCTGGAACGAAAACGCTCCCCAAGCCCACAAGGACTTGATGGAAGAACTGGAGCTCAACACCACCGTCAACAGCAGCGACAACACCTACGGTGCCAACATGACCCATGCTGGTCAGGCGGGCAGCACCTACGCCTCCTTCACCAACGCCCTCGAAGCCATCGCCGACGGTTGCCTCGACATCGCCGATGAGGTTGGCACTTCCAAGATTGGTAAGCCCCACACAGGCGAAGACCCGACCTATGTGGAGTCGCCTTACAGCCAAAAGTCCATCAAGGACTTCTACGACAACATCATTAGCATCAAGAACGCCTACACGGGCGGCATGGAAAGCCAGAGGGACGAAACCCTATCGTTGCATACTTACATCAAGGATTACAATGCCGACCTCGACACCAAGGCCATGAACGCCATCGACAACGCCCTGACGAAAATCAACGCCATGAAAGCGCCTTTCGTGCAGTTCTACGCCGATGCCTCCGCCGGCGAGGCCATGGAAGCCTGCCAAGACCTCTCCGACGTGATGGCCGAAGTGAAGGCCGAGTTCTCGAAAATTGACAGAAAATGATAACGACTGCTTCGCGTCACTGCGAGGAACGAAGCAGTCCAGACAACAAAGTATATTCGCTGGATTGCTTCGCTCCGCTCGCAATGACGCAAAGCGGCAAATAAAACAAGAACAGTTATAAAAACAAATACCATGATTAATCACAAACACTTAGGAATCATTGCCCTTGCAGGCCTTATGTTCATGTTCGCCTGCAAACCCAACGACCCCATTCCGACGGTCGTCAGCGAGGAAACCTACGCTGGCGGCGTATTGGGCACCACCTTCAACAGCTCACAATCGGCTTACGAAGACCCCACGCCCTCCGTGGAGCAGGCCGGTTTGACCTCAGCGTTCAAGTACGGAGAATACTTCTTTGAACGCACCTACACGCAAAACAATCCGCCTTTCAACGGCCTCGGACCGCTTTACATCCGCAGCAGCTGCATCGCCTGCCATCCTGGCTATGGCCACGGCATGAGGATGAACCGCTACCGTGCCGACGACTGGGGCAACGGCTACCTGCTCGTCTTCACCGACCGTAACGACACCTATTTGAGCTCCTACACGGGAATGCCCCAAACCAAGGCCGTCGCACCTTTCAAGGCTCCTTTGGACGAAACCCAAATCCAAATCAACTGGTTGAGTTATGTGGACGAGTGGGGCAACCAATTCCCTGACGGCGAGCGTTATAGTCTTACTTATCCCGAAGTTTACATCCCCGAAGAAGCCTTCTACGTTCCGCTCGAAGTGGGTGGCAATCCCATCCCTTACAGCGATTTCGTCTGCCGTCTGGAATCGACCATCGGCATTTATGGCACGGGTTTGATTGATGCCATTCCCGACGACTCGCTGAAGGCACAATACCAAAAGGAATCCGACGACGGTTACATGCAAAACGGCCTCAATCCCGCGATATGGGCCGGCTCCGACTGGGCTCCCACGGGATTGTACGGCAACACAACGCATCCCAAGAAATACACCTACGCCCTCACACGCGGCCCCTTGCAGGATGCCCCGGGCGCCAACGCCATCTGGAACATCACCAACGTGACGCACCGCACCAAAATGGGCCACTACATGACTGCCGCCTACGCCACCAAAGCCTCCCAAGACCCCGATGTGCAGGCCGAGTTCTACAACTATTTTCCGCAATACAACCTCACGGGCAATGTGGAAACCGACATCTACAACTACCTGATGATGAACGACCAAATTCCCGAGTCGCTGAAAACGCCCGAGATGAAGGACGAGGACTACGTCAACTTCATGGTGTGGCACCGTGGCTTGGCTGTTCCCGCCGCCCGCAACCTGGACGACCCCGATGTGCAACGTGGCAAGGAACTCTTTAACAATATGGGCTGCGCCTATTGCCACCGTCCTTCATGGCAGACCGGCGACGACAACTTCACCGACCCCGCAGGCTTCTTCGCCGACAGCGACCCGCGTCTGCCGCGTTATCCCCACCAGAAGATTTGGCCTTACAGCGACTACATCCAGCACAAACTCCACATGGAGAACGACATCCGCACGGGCTGGTGCCGCACCACTCCGCTTTGGGGTCGTGGCTTGTCTGCCGTCTGCACTGGCCGCAGCGACCGCTTGCACGACTGTCGCGCCCAAACTGTCATCGAAGCCATCATGTGGCACGGCAACATCCAAAGCGACGCCCGCTACTCAGTGGAGAAATTCCGCGAACTTCCCAAGAAAGACCGCGACGCCGTGGTGAAATTCATTGATGCGATTTAAATACCTATTTGTAGGGACGCGCTATGGCACGTCTCTACAAATTTCCTATTTTTGCAATTCATTATGAAACAATTACGCCATATCACCTCCGTCCTGGTTATCACTCTCATCGCCGTCCTCGCCGCAGGCACCATCGTCGAGAAACTCCACGGCTCCGACTTTGCCCGAATCCATGTCTATGGCGCATGGTGGTTCGTCGCGCTTTGGGCTTTGGTGGCCTTGCTCATCGTCTATATGGCGGTGAAAGGCAAAATGTGGAAACAGTTGGCCGTTGGCACCTTGCATCTGTCCATCCTGTTTATCCTTTTGGGCGCCTTGCTCACCATGCTCACGGGGCAGCACGGACGGATGAAACTCGAACCCAACCGCCCCAACAGCCACTTTTTCATCAACGAGCACGGCGAAATAACGAAAGAAGCCCTGCCTTTCAGCCTCACTTTGGACCGTTTCGAAATCGAGACCTACCCCAACAGCAGCAAGCCGAAGGACTATGTGAGTTATCTCAGGCTCAGCGACGGCCAAACCCAGAAAGACGTGGTCATTTCCATGAACAACATCCTGAAACATAAGCACTATCGATTTTACCAAAGCGACTACGACGACAAAGGCAACTCCATCCTCGATGTCGCCCGCGACCCTTGGGGTATCGGGGTGACCTACACGGGTTATGCACTGCTTTTCCTCTCCCTCGTGGCATTGGTGGCGCGTCCGTCATTGCGAGGAGGAACGACGAAGCAATCCATAAGCCGCCAATCTTCGCGTGTCATCACCATTTCATGGCTGTCGGTGCTCGTCGTTCTGTTGGTGGTGCTCTACATCAGGATGCTCACCCATCCTTTGCTTCCCGTGTTGCGGTCGCCATTCTTCAGTCTTCACATCTCTACCATTGTTACGGCTTATGCGCTGTTGCTTGGCATTTTGGTGGTGGGTGTCATCGCCCTCATCCGACCGAAAAACCTGGCGCGTATGGAGCGTTTGAAAAGCCTCAGCATGGCGATGCTCTATCCCGCCGTGGCTTTGCTCGCCATTGGCATTTTCATCGGTGCCATTTGGGCCAACGTTTCGTGGGGCAATTATTGGTCGTGGGACCCGAAAGAGGTGTGGGCACTCATCACCCTGCTCATCTATGCCGCGCCCTTGCACGAAAAGCTTTGGAAATCATTCCAAAAACCCTTGTTTTTCCATATTTACGGCATCCTTGCCTTCCTCAGCGTGGCCTTCACCTATTTCGGCGTGAACCTGCTTTTGGGCGGAGTACACGCGTATAATTGACGTGTCGTCGCCGTCCCGAATTTCCTCGCAAAAGTTTTTGTTTTGCTCCACGATGCTTCGTTGGTGAGGCAAACTTTGCAACTCGGTTGCAAAACTTTTGCCGTTTCTTTGCAGCGTAAAAACTGAAAAGATATGGCACACATTCATCAACACGAACACCACGACCACGAGTGCTGCGAACACGAGCACCATCACGGTCACGAACATCATCATGAACATCATCACGAGCATCATCATGAGCATCACCACGAGCACGAAGGCTCCCTGAAAGGCCAAATCGTCAAGATTGCTGCCACAGTGGTTTTGCTTGTGGCGGCTGTCGTCATCGAAAAACGCTGCCATCTGACCACTTGGCAGCTGCTTTTGGTTTATCTCGTCCCTTATCTGCTCATCGGCTTCGACACCTTGAAGGAAGCCGCCGAGGGCTTGGCGCACGGCGAGGCCTTCAACGAGCATTTCCTTATGTCTGTCGCCACCATCGGGGCACTCTGCATCGGGTTCCTGCCCGGAGCCGAGACGCAGTTTCCCGAGGCGGTCTTCGTCATGCTGTTTTTCCAAGTTGGGGAGCTGTTTGAGGCCTACGCCGAAGGCCGCAGCCGCGACAGTATCGCCCACCTCATGGACATTCGCCCCGACACGGCCAACGTGGAGCGTGACGGTCGATGGGAAAGCGTTAATCCTGAAGAAGTCAAGATAGGGGAGACCATCATTGTCCGTCCTGGCGAGAAGGTGCCGTTGGACGGTGTCGTCATCGAAGGCAACACCGCCTTGAACACCGTCGCCCTGACGGGTGAGAGCCTTCCCCGCGAGGTGGCCGAAGGCGACGAGGTCATTTCGGGTTGCGTCAACCTTTCGGGCGTTGTCAAGGTGCGCACGACCAAGAGCTTTGGCGAAAGCACCGTCTCCAAGATCATCAATTTGGTGGAGAACGCCACCGAAAGCAAGTCGAAGAGCGAGGCTTTCATCACCAAGTTCGCCCGCATCTATACGCCTGTGGTGGTCTTTGCTGCCATCGCCTTGGCCCTGTTACCCCCGCTTATTCTGTCACTTACAACTCCCAACTCCCAACTCCTAACTCCCAACTGTCAATTCTCAACTTGGCTCTACCGCGCCCTGATGTTTCTCGTGGTGTCCTGCCCCTGCGCCTTGGTCATCAGCGTGCCGCTCACCTTTTTTGGCGGCATTGGCGGTGCCTCGCGCAAAGGCATCCTCATCAAAGGGTCCAATTACATGGATGTGTTGGCCAAGGTCAGCACCGTGGTTTTCGACAAGACGGGCACGCTTACTCATGGGCAATTTGCGGTTACGGCAATCCATTCAGGACAATCAGATTGTAAGACCGAAATCGCAGATTCCTCAAACACTCCAAACACCACCCTTTATACTCCACACTCTACACTCCACACTTCACCCTCTACACTCAACAATTCTCAACTCTCAACAACTCTAAACTCTAAGCTCTCAACAACTCTAAACTCTAAACTCTCAACTACTCTAAACTCTCAACTCTCAACTCTCAACTCAAAACTCCTCCATCTAGCCGCTCACGTAGAGCATTACTCCACCCATCCCATCGGGGCGGCCTTGCGCGACGCTTTTCCCGACGAAGCCACCGACGGCTGTCAAGTAAGTGAAGTGGAAGAAGTTGCAGGCCAAGGAATTAAGGCCAATGTGGAAGGCTCAATCGTTTGTGTGGGCAACACGAAGATGATGGAAGCCATTGGCGCGAAGTGGCACGACTGCGAGCATGTCGGCACGATTATCCATGTCGCCATCGACGGGGAATATGCGGGTCATATTGTCATCAACGACAAAATCAAGGACGACAGCACGGAGGCCATTGCAGCCTTGAAATCCTTGGGCGTGAGCCGCACTGTGATGCTCACCGGCGACCGTGAGGCCGTGGCTGCGGATGTGGCCCGACAACTCGGCCTTGACGAATACCACGCCGAATTGCTGCCCGCCGACAAGGTGACCTATTTGGACGAATTCTCTAAACTCTCAACTCTCAACTCTAAACTGGCCTTCGTGGGCGACGGCATCAACGATGCGCCTGTGTTGGCTCGTGCCGATGTGGGTATCGCCATGGGTGGATTGGGTAGCGACGCGGCCATCGAAGCCGCCGATGTGGTGCTGATGGACGACAAACCCTCAAAAATTGCCCTTGCCATTAGGATAGCGCGGCGCACGTTGCGCATCGCCAAGCAGAATGTCGGGTTTGCCATCGGTGTGAAGGTCGCGGTGCTGATTTTGGCTGCCTTCGGCGTGGCCACGATGTGGATGGCCGTCTTTGCCGATGTGGGTGTCACGGTCTTGGCCGTGTTGAACGCCATGCGGGCATTGCAGGTGAAGCAATAAAAAGGTCAAATAGCTTTTTTATAAGCCCGGCGCCGCATGAAAGGCTCGGTCTTGTAGTCGCCGAAGAGGGACTGTACCTTGTAGTTTTCCTCCAACTGCGGGTTCATGATGATGGTATTGATGCCACGCTTGATGCAGTTTTCGTGCAGGTACTTGAAGAGCAAAACCGGTATTCCACATTGCTGATACTTAGGCAAAACGCCCATAATCAGAGCTTCCAAGGTGTCGTTTTTCTTCAAGGCCTTCAAGATGTGCAGGAAACCGAAGGGGAACAGGCGACCGTTGCCTTTCTTCACCGCTTTGGCGAGCGATGGCACGCAGAAAAGGAAACCTATGGGCTGGTCGTCATCATTGACGGCCACGGCCACAAAGTCCTTGTCAAGGATGGGGACGTAGGTCTTCAGGTAGGCATCTATCTGCTTGTCCGTCAAGGGCGAGAAACCGTGCAAAGGTGCGAAGGCCTCGTTGTACATGTGGAAAATCTCCAATCCGTAACGCTTGGCCATGTCTTTCATGCTATGTGGTTTTACCACATGGACTTTGAACCGCTCCTCAATCAGGTTGACGAATTTGAACATTGGTGGCAGTTCTTTACTCACTTCAAGCGTCCTCTGGGTCCAGTCGACGTCTTTCGTGAAGCCAAGCTGTTCCAACATGTTGCCGTAATATGGGTAATTGTAAAGGCAGGTGAACGGGCTGAGGTGCTCGAAGCCTTCCACCAACAGACCTTCCTTGTCCATGTCGGTGAAGCCCCAAGGACCTCTCATCTCGGTGCGTCCGTGCTGTTTGCCCCAATCGGCTACGGCATCGATGAGTGCGCGAAGCACCTCCTTATCCTCGACGAAGTCGAGCCAGCCGAAGCGGACGAGTTGTTTCGCGTCGTCGGCCTTGTGGTTGATGATGGCGGCCACGCGCCCCACAATCTCATCGCCTCTGAAGGCCAAGAAGCAATCGGCCTCGCAGAAGTCGTAAGCCCCGTTTTTCTCAGGGTTGAAGGTGTCGAATTCGTCGCCCTCAAGGGCAGGCACCCAATTCTCGCAATCCTTGTAAAGTTTGAGGGGGAAAGCCACAAACTGTTTCAGTTGCTTGCGGCTTTCCACCTTTTCGATTCTGATGCTCATGGTTTAAAGTGTTGAGTGTTCGCTGATATAGTCAATCACTTCGCCGACGGTGATGAATTTCGGGGTGCCTTCAAACTTGAACCCGAACTTGTTTTCGATGGCAAGACTGAGCAGCAGGATGGTCAGTGAATCAAGACCAGTGTCGCGAACGAGCTGCGAGTTTTCGTCGATTTTAGTGAAGTCGGCGGAGGGCTTGATGACTTTCAGTATATCCTTCAGCTCCTCAAAAATCTTTTCTCTTTCCATAATTTATTGGTTTCTTGAAACTTTCATGGCACCAGTACGCTTGAAGTCTTCTTTGCGCACGGTGATTTTGCTCACCTGGTGAGTCGTGGGCAGCTCGGCGTTGACCTTGCCGACCAAATCCTTGAAGTAGGCTTCCACCTCTTCCCACGGACCGTTGCCAAACTCTTCCATGCGGGGCAGAATCTCGATGGCGATGACGGGACGACCGTCCACTTCATCTTCCTTGACGAGGCAGTCGCGGAGCTTGGGATCCTTGTAGAACGGCTCCTCGATGCTTTCGGGGCTGATGTTTTCGCCGTTGCTGAGGATGATGAGGTTCTTGATGCGGCCCACGATGTACATGTAGCCTTCTTCATCGAAGCGGACAAGGTCGCCGGTCTTCACCCAACCGTCCTCGGTCAGGGTTTCGGCGGTCTTTTCGGGTTCACCGTAATAGCCGAGGAATACGTTGTCGCCGCGATACCACAGCTCGCCGTCGACCACCTTGGCTTCTTGTTCAGGATAGAGCTTGCCGACCGATGTGGGATGCTCTTTGACATCGACGTTGCCTGTGGTGAGGTTGGCGCCTTCCGTCATGCCATAACCCTCAAAGAGCTGGATGCCAAGTCCGTCGAACTCAGCGATGAGTTTCGGAGGCACATTGGCTGCGCCTGATATGATGAAGCCCAATTGTCCGCCGAGGAAGGGTTTGCCATACATCTTGACGAGGCCAAGAAGGATTTCGCAGATGCCCGGAACAGCCACAAGGCAGGTAGGACGAATGACAGGGAATTTGGAGATGGTTTCCTTGGTGTTGCCGGCAGAGAACCAAGCACCGCCTTCCATCAAGACGGACAAGGTGCTGCGGACAAGGCCAAACACGTGGCTCAACGGCAGAACGCAGGCGTAACGGTGGTGGCCGAGTTGGCTACCAGGAGCATACACGCCGTTCAACGTGCCGCGCATCAAGGCACGGTGAGGAAGGACGGCACCCTTGGGCGCACCTGTAGTGCCGCCGGTGAAGAAGATAGCGGCAGGGTCGTTCTTGTCGACCGTGGCCACAGGAGCGGCATGGTCGGCGCAGTCGGTGATGGCAATGGCTTTGCAGGGCACGCCTTTTACGGTTTCCTCGAAGTCCTTGCCGAAAGCTATGACCTTCACGCCAAACTTCATGCAGCAGCCTACAACGGCTTGCGGCGGCAGTTGCGAGGGCAGGTTGATGGCCACAAAGCCCGCCGAAGTCACGGCGAGGAACATCTCAACGGCCTCCATGGTGGTGTTGTCGAGGATGGCCACTTTGTCGCCTTTTTGCAGACCCATGTCATTGAGCAGGGCACGTTTGCGGGCGACAATGTCGCACACTTGCTTGTAATTCAATGTGTTCACCGTATCGGAGAGGCAGGGCAGGTCGCTCCATTTTTGCTCAATCCAGGTGACAAACTCGGGGAAGGTTGGGATGAACTTCAACTGCGCGAGCTCGTCGGCAGGAAGCATACTTGGAAAATAGGTGTTGTTGAACATAATTTAAAAAGGTTTGTCGTTTCAAAATGAGCCACAAAGATAGGGAAAAACCGTTTCGTGGCAAAATAAAATAGCAAATTCTGCTATAGTTGCTTCAATTGCTCCACATAATCGTCGATGCGGTGCAACTCTTCAGGGATGTTGATTTTCTGAGGGCAGTGCTCCAAGCATTGGTTGCAGCCGATGCAGTGGCTGGCCTGGCGCAGTGATGGAATGTGCCTGTCGTAGCCGATGAGGAAACGTTTCCGAGCCTCTTGATACTCACGCGCTTCGGTGTTTCCGGCGGGCATTTTGCCTTCGGTGACGCACTTGTTGTAGAAGTCGAAAATGACAGGGATGTTGAGACCGTAAGGGCAGGGCATACAATAGTTGCAGGTGGTGCAAGGCACGGTCTTCAGCTCCACAAACTCCTCGGCCACTTTCATCAGGAACTCGTCTTCCTCGGGCGTGATGAGGCGCAGTGGGGAGTAGGTATCCACATTTTGCACCAAGTGTTCCATGTAGGTCATGCCGCTGAGCACGGTGAGGATGCCTTCGGGCGTGCCGGCATAGCGGAAAGCCCAACGTGCGACGGGAGTCTCGGGCTCGCGTTCTTTCAGCTGCTTGACGATATAGTCGGGCATGGAGGCCAAACGACCCCCAAGCAAAGGCTCCATGATGACTACAGGGATGCCGCGACGGTGCAACTCGTTGTAAAGATACGAGGCGTTGACGTTCTCCGGCTCGATGCGGTGGGCGTAGTTCCAGTCCACGTAGTTCATCTGGATTTGCACGAAATCCCAATGGTAGCGGCCTTCGTCGTGCCATTGCAGCATGGTGTCGAACAGTTTTGGGTCGCCGTGGAACGAGAAACCGAGGTTGCGGATGCGTCCCGCGTTTTTCTGCTCCACGAGCCAGTCGAGGATGCCGTTGTCCATGAAGCGGGCGTTGAACATCTCCATACTATTCAACTCCTTCGATTCGCCGCCGATACTGTGCAGCAGCAGGTAGTCAATGTAATCGGTCTGCAACTCTTTCAGCGACTTCTCAAACATGGCCTTCGAGCTTTCCGTGTCCCAAGTGGATTGGCTGAAGTTGGAGAGTTTCGTGGCGATGTAGTACGAGTTGCGTGGATGCCGTGCCAAGGCGATGCCCGTGGCGTGTTCTGACATGCCTTTGCAATACACCGGCGAGGTGTCGAAGTAGTTCATGCCGTGAGCAAGGGCATAGTCAATCTCTTGGTTGACAAGCTCTTGGTCGATGGGGGAGTTGGGATGGTCGCGCAGAGTGCCGCCTTCCTCAACGGGTAGGCGCATCATGCCGTAGCCCAAAATGGAGACCTTGTCGCCCGTGTTGGGATTGATGCGGTAGGTCATCTCACCTTGTCCGTCGATGACATTTTTGACGATGGGCGTTTCGTTGCCCTCGGATTGGCAGGCGGAAAGTACCACAGAACTGGCCACAGCCGCACCGCCGATATGTTTTAGGAATTCTCTTCTATCCATAGTTGTTGATGATTTGTATGTTGTTGTCTTGTCGTCATTGCGAGGAGGAACGACGAAGCAATCTAAGGATTCAGTTTTCTATCTGGACTGCTTCGTGCCTCGCAGTGACGCAAAGCGTATCTGTATTTTAATTAGTGATATGCATTTCATTTCCTTCCACATAAATCGCGCTGAACGGTCGGGCAGGGCAGAGGTTCTCGCAAGCGCCACAACCGATACATTTGTTTTCATCCACGGCGGGCACTTTCACCGTGCCGTTCGGGCCTTTGTAGTCAATCATTTGTATGGCTCCCGTCGGGCAGTGGCGGGCGCAGTTGCCGCAACTTACGCCATCGGTCAAAACCACGCAGTTTTCCTTCACCCACACGGCATGACCAGCATGAATGGCGGTCTTTTCCTCTCTCGTAATGGGCTTGATGGCACCAGCGGGACAGACTTCGCTGCAACGTGTACATTCGGGTCGGCAGTAGCCACGCTCAAACGACATTACGGGCTGCATGAAGTGCTGCAAGTCGGTCGAAGGCCGCAACACATTGTTCGGGCAACTCGACACGCAAAGTTGGCAGGCTGTGCAATGCCGCTCCAAATGTCGGATGCCGATGGATCCGGGAGGCGTGATGATGGTGTTGCGCTTGGGGGCTTTCTTATCCTCGATGACTGCCAAACCGCCATCCACCTTCATTTGAGTTTGGGCCAAAGCCGCTGTGGTGCCAGCCACAGCTGCACCAACTAGGAAGGCACGCCGCTCTGTGTCGACGGGCTTTGGCACTGCAACGGGTTTCTGGGCGGTGTAATGCAACGCATCAAACTTGCACTTGTCAAGGCAATCGCCGCAAACCACGCAGCGCGAGTAGTCTACCGTACCGTTCTTGAAATCAATGGCTTGTGCCTTGCAGTTTTTTTCGCACATGCCACAACTCTTGCACTTGTCCTTGTCGAAACGCACACGCAACAACGAGAAGCGCGAGAAGAAACTCAGTGCCGTTCCCACGGGGCAAATCGAGTTGCAATAGAGGCGGCCTTTGCGCAAGGCAAGGAAGCCTAATATTAATAAGGTGAGGATGGCCACCACAAAAGTCGTCACGCTGCGGGTCCAGATTTGGACTTCGGTGAAATTGTAACGGTCGTGGGCGGCGTCCATGCCAGCAAGCCAGTTGTTCAGCATGTCGTACAACGGCTTGAACAGACTGTTCACGATGCGACCGTAAGCACTGTAGGGCGCGAACAAAGTGGTGAGGGGCGCAAAGCCAATGATTAGCGCAAGGATGAAGACGACTAAGAAACCGTAGCGCAACCATACTTTTTCCTCAGCATAGCTGAAACGGTTTTTCTTGGCCTTCCCGCCGAGCCATGAGAAGAAATCTTGCATGATGCCCAAGGGGCAGACCACGCTACAATAGATTCTCCCGAAAATGAGTGTAGCGATGATGAGCAGAGCCAGCACGCCGAAGTTCAAGGCCAACAGCGCGGGCAGGAACTGGATTTTGGCTACCCAACCAGCCCAGAGATGCACTCGGAAACCGATGCCGAGTAGGAGCAAGGTCACTAAAGTCATGGTGACCACTTGAAGTGAAATTCTGATTTTACGCAGCATATTGTATTGATTTTGAGTTAGTTGTTTTTACAATGATTATGCTTGCTTCGTAAAGCAAATAAATCGGCAAGGTGACCAAAGTCAAGGTCACGGCATCGCCAGTCGGAGTGATGACGGCAGCCACGATGGCAATGGCCACAATGGCATGCCGACGGTATTTTTTCAAGGTCTCGGCTCGGAGCAGTCCGGCCTTGGCAAAAAGATAGTTGACGATGGGTAGCTCAAACAAGATGCCCATCAAGAGGCTGAGCATGAGTAGGTTGGAGATGTAGGACGACAAGGAAATCTGGTTTTGTACCTCGTCATAAACCTGATAATTGTTGAGGAAACGGAACGCGAAAGGAAAGATGATGAAGTAGTTCATCAAAACGCCGATGAGGAAAAGCAATGTGCCCCAGATGATGATAGGCACGGCATGGTGTTTCTCACGGTCGTAGAGCGCAGGGGCGACGAAGCCGTAAAGCTGCACGATGAGGTAAGGCGAAACCACCACAAGTCCCGCCCAAAGTGCCACTTTGATGTGCGTCATGAACTGCGCCGCCAATTCGGTGTTGATGAACTGCGCCTCGAAGCTGCCCGGACAGAGTGACTGCCAGCCTGTTTTCTCGCAGAGCCAAGCCATCGCTCGATACGATGCGAAGTCGTTCGCCGAGGGGGCGAAAAGCAGCCCGAACAAAACCTCCTTGAAGCAGAAGGCCGCCACAGCCGCGATGGCCCAAGCCGTGAGGCAGCGGAACAGCACTTTCCGAAGCACATCCAAGTGGTCCCAGAAAGAACTGACTTCCTGATCACTCATTCCTTTGCGTCTTTTTTCTTGTCTTCCTTAATCTCAGGCTCTTCCACGCCGTTCATACCGTCCTTGAAGCTTTTCACGCCTTTGCCAAGGCCCTTCATCAGCTCCGGAATCTTCTTTGCACCGAAAAGCAACAAGACGATAAGGGCCACGAGAAGAATCTCTGGCCATCCAATGGTTAGTAGTATCAATAGTTGCATACGCGATAATTTTGGTGTTTTTCATCGGCAAAGATAGAAATTTTTCGATTTTGTGTAGCCGAAAAAGAAAAATTAAAAGAAGGAAGTGTTTTAAAATGATTATTATTCCTGTAAAAGAAGGCGAAAGCATCGACAGAGCTTTGAAGCGCTACAAGAGAAAGTATGAAAAGACCGGCGTCGTGAAGGAATTACGCGCACGCCAGCAGTACACCAAGCCCTCAGTCATCAAACGTGCCGCGCACATGAAGGCTGTGTATGTGCAGAAACTCCGTGATGCCGAGCAGAATATGTAATTCGCCCGCTTAGGAAAATAATTTTTTTAGGCAAACTTCGCCGTGAATTGGTAATTTATTACTAATTTTACGGCGAAGTTTTTTTATTATGCTCATCGACCAGTTCATATCCTACATCAGAGTGGAAAAAAGATTCTCAACGCTCACTGTCGAGGCTTACCAGCGCGACATGATGCAATTTGCTGATTATCTGAAAAATGAATATGAGCATGAAGACCTTGTCAAAGTGGAAACGCAGTGGGTGAAATCCTACATCGTCCGTTTGAAAGAGAAAGGTTTGGCCAATCGGAGCATCAACCGCAAAATCTCCACGCTGCGCACCTTTTATAAATATTGCCTTCGTGAGGAACTGATGGAGAAGTCGCCCATGACGGGCATCAAGGCCTTGAAGCTGCCCAAACCGCTGGTCAAGTTCGTTTCTGAGACAGATATTAATAAGGTGTCGTTTGGCGACGATGACGATTTCCCGACCAACCGCGACCGTTTGCTTTTCGAATTGTTGTATCAGACGGGTATGCGTCAAGCCGAGCTGCGCGGCCTGAAGGACGGCGATGTCGACAAGATGGGCATGGTGGTGAAAATTCACGGCAAACGCAATAAAGACCGTTTCGTTCCGTTGTCAAATAAAATGATACAGTTGATAGTCCAATACCAAGCTTTGCGTGATGCCACTTTCACGACCAAGGTCGACCGCCTTCTTTTGAACGACAAAGGGGAGGCGATGTCGCCCCACTATTTATATAATAAGGTGCATCACATGCTCGAAGGCGTGACAACGCTGAAGCAAAAGAGTCCGCACGTGCTGCGCCACACTTTCGCGACCCACCTGTTGGACGAGGGCGCCAGTTTGGTGGCCATCCAGAAGCTGCCATAAACAAGCCCACCCGAAAGGGTGATTAAAAGAAAGGAGTTATTATGAAAGTCATGATCAATTCAGTTCACTTCAAGGCTGACCAAAAACTTGAAGAATTCATCACTGAGAAAGTGGAAAAGCTTTGCGCCAAGTATAGCGAAGTAATCGGCGCAGAGGTTACCTTGAAACTCAACAACATCGACACCCCTGACAACAAGATTGCCGACATCCGTTTGGTGGTTCGTGGCAATGACCTTTTTGCCAGCAAGCAAACCAAGTCATTCGAAGAATCCGTTGACGCTTGTCTCGACGCTTTGAAGAAGCAACTCGAGAAATACAAGGGTCAAAACGCCAAATAAAACTTCTCAGTAATTCCAAAAAAATGACGAAAAACAGAGGAAGTCAGGCCGAAAAAGCAGGTCTGGCTTCCTTTTTTTGCTGTTTTTGCGTATTATTTAAAGTGTTAATTATCAATATTGTATGTGGAGAAAATGATTTTTTTTTGAAAAAAAAGCAGAAAAGGCATTGCCAGTTCAGGAAAAATGTCTATTTTTGCACACCTTTTCCGAGGGAAGAGGGCGGCTAAAAGAAGCAAAAACGTTCTTTCACATCATGCCGGTATAACTCAGTTGGTAGAGTAGCTGATTTGTAATCAGCCTGTCGGCGGTTCGAGTCCGTCTACCGGCTCAGTTAGTTCTGGGGGAGTCGCATAGTGGCAATTGCAACAGACTGTAAATCTGTCCGGGAATCCGTTCGGTGGTTCGAGTCCACCTTCCCCCACAAGTCAAGCGGAAGTAGCTCATTTGGCAGAGCGAAAGCCTTCCAAGCTTTAGGTGGCGGGTTCGAGCCCCGTCTTCCGCTCAGATGAAAACACAAGCCGATGTAGCTCAGCGGTAGAGCACTTCCTTGGTAAGGAAGGGGTCGGGAGTTCAATTCTCCCCATCGGCTCGATTTTTTATGGAATAGAGTTCATAACCTTAAATAGAAAACAAAATGGCAAAAGAAAAATTCGAAAGAACTAAACCGCACGTCAACATTGGTACTATCGGCCACGTTGACCACGGTAAGACCACTTTGACCGCTGCTATCACCTTGCACCTGGCCAAGAAGGGTCTGTCCGAAATCAAGACCTTCGATGCTATCGACTCCGCTCCTGAAGAGAAGGAGAGAGGTATCACCATCAATACCGCTCACGTCGAGTATCAGACTGAGAAACGTCACTATGCACACGTCGACTGCCCCGGCCACGCTGACTATCAGATGGACGGTGCTATCATCGTTGTCGCCGCCACCGACGGTCCCATGCCTCAAACCCGTGAGCACATCCTGCTCGCCCGTCAGGTTGGTGTGCCGCGTCTCGTGGTGTTCCTGAACAAGTGCGACCTCGTTGACGATGAGGAGTTGCTCGAATTGGTCGAAATGGAAGTCCGTGACCTCCTCGCCAAGTATGAGTTCGATGCCGACAATACGCCTATCATCCGTGGCTCCGCTCTGGGTGCTCTGAACGATGACCCGAAGTGGACTCCCGCCATCGACGAATTGATGGACGCTTGCGACACCTGGATTCCTGAACCTCAGCGTGCCGTTGACAAACCGTTCCTGATGCCTATCGAGGACGTGTTCTCCATCACCGGTCGTGGTACCGTTGCCACCGGTCGTATCGAGACTGGTATCATCAAGGTTGGTGATCCCGTCGATATCCTCGGTATGGGTGCCGAAAAGCTGAAGTCAGTCGTTACCGGCGTGGAAATGTTCCGCAAGATTTTGGACGAAGGCGAAGCTGGCGATAACGCCGGTCTGTTGCTCCGTGGTATCGACAAGGACGAAATCCGCCGTGGTATGGTTATTGCCAAGCCCGGTTCGGTGAAGCCTTACCACCACTTCAAGGGTCAG
>CADCML010000025.1 GCA_902802535.1 uncultured Bacteroidia bacterium | reverse complement strand
ACCGTTTTCCTCAAGGCCGATGCCGGTTTTCACGATGGTGTCGGACCAGATGATTTCCGACTCAACACCGTTGAAATACACCTCACTGATGCCGAAACGGTAGGTGCCGGATGGGGCATCGCTCCATGTCGTGTCGGTGAAGGCGGTGTCCGTGAATGTGTCGGCAAGCATTACGGTATCCGCTTCGCTGGTTTCCGTCTCGCAGCGAGCACGATAGAGGCGGTAGTGCATAATAGGTGCCAGGTGGCTGTTGATTTCATAAATGCGGATTTTATTGCTATTGTACATATTGTTAGCAATAACAAACATAGCGTCTTTTCCGTCGTATTTACCTATGCAAGCTTCAGCAAAAAATACAGATTGTAAAGATATTCCAAAACGAGTGTAGCTCTCGTCGTAGATGTCATAATTAATAATCATCCCCGAATTAGTAGCTATTAACAAATGTGGATTTCCGTCTTCTGCGGTAATACTCCCGAAACCATAGTTGCCGTTTATCGTTACTAAATTAACACCATGAATTTGTTGCCCTTGACGGTCTAAGAGCCTGAGGGATTTACCAAGAATGTCAGAGAACCAGAAGCCATCATTATCGGCATCGTAGGCGCATCGGACAATCTGCATGTTCATATAGGTGCTGTCAATAAGGGTTTTGTTGGTGAAATCATAACAGTATAGATACCCTATTGGGCATGAAGAAATGTTTTTGGTGCAATAAAAATGGTTTCCGTCACAGGTTAAACCATCGGGCCTGACACCATCGATGTTGAAGAACTCTACGGGATTGCCGTCCATGGTGTATTTTCCAAAAGAAAACGGAGGATTGCCATTGTAGCCACGGAAGGCAGTGTAGATGTGTTCACCGTCAGTGGTCACCAGATTCTCACCGTTGATTTCAAATTCTTCACGGAGAATCCAATTGTGATTATCGTCATAGCTCCACGACAGGTTGATGTATGGGCTGTTTATATCGTTGGTGTCAGGGGCGTGAAAGGCCCAGATTTCTTTTAAAGGTTTGGAGACGAAATAGGCTACCATGTAGTCAACGTCGTTGTTAGCTTCAAAGGAGTATGACTGTTCATAGGAAATGATTCGGTCGTCGTGTTTCCAGTATCTGAACTCATAATTCTCGGCAGGTACAGCGGTAAGTGTGCATTGCACACCGATATGGTATTCCCCTATCCCTTCGATGGTGCCTGCCGTGGAAGGATAGGCCGAGGCTGTCACCACGCAAGGATCATATTCCGGGATGATGTCAAAGATGGCGTAGTTGTTATTGTTGAAACTGTAACTGATGGGGTTCAGGTTGCCCAAAGCGAAATAGCCGTCGCCGTTGCCGCCCCAGCCCCAGTTGAAGTGCAGCAGGTCGTTGTCGTCGTAGCCGTCGCAAACGAAGGCGTGCCCGCCCGCGCTGCCTTGCCCCGAATAGTACACGGGACGCAGCGAGTCGAGGCTGCTTTTCAGCATGGACAGCCATTCCTCATTGCTGTATTTGACTTTCTTCTCCCTGTGGATGCGCCTCGAATAATCGAAATAGCGCGACATGGCATCGGGGACGTTGGATGAGCTGGCATTTGAGCCGTTGTTGCCATATTCCATCTTTACCGACACGCCGCAGTGGTAGAGCAGGGTGGCCACGGCCTCAATCTCCTCCTCGCTTGAAGCATCGGTCAGCGAGTCGGGCATGTACACCCAATCGTATGTCGTGTTGCCGAAGTCGGCGGAGAGCTGCGTGCCCTGATTGTAGTAGGAATTGGAGCCCCAGCCCGAGGCCGGATAGCCCCAGTAGTGCATGATTTGTCCCATGGCCACGGCCACGCAGCCCACCTCGGCATGGTCGCACGGACCGCTCATCTCAGGGCATAGGCTGTTGTAGAGGCAGCCTTGGTGCCATTTTTCGGTCAGCAAAGGGCCGACGGCTTGGATGTTTTTGCGCTCGTTGAGCCGTCCCGTGGCTTTCACCAATTCCCATTGCCTCGCTGTGACTTCGTTTGCTTCAATATGGTTTTCAATGCCGTATTGCAGCCTCGCGACGAAATCCTGGAGATAGTCCTCCATCTGGACGGGCACATTGTCCGGGTCGAAGCGTCCTTCACGGGAATAGCCGATGATGGGCGTCTCGCAGTCGTCGGCGGAAACGATGACGAAGCCGTCCGTGGAATTGAAGACATAAAAGGCGGCTGCGTTTTTGTCCGTCTGATAGGTGGCTGTGAGCTGCAAATTGTTGGTTGCCATGAACTTGATGGCGATGGACTGGGCGGTTTGCAGGTCAACGGGACGGGCCGCTGAGGAAAGATGCAGCCCAATGATGGCGATGCTTAGAAAAAGCAATTTTATCAGTTTATTCATATTATAGGTCATTTTGGACGCAAAAATAGATGCTTTATTTTTAAAAAGCAAGTTTTTTTGAAAAAAAGCAGCAGTCAAAGTTTCATCGTCAAACTGATGCGATTCCTGTTCACATCAACCTCCAAAACCTTCACGCGCACCTTCTGATTCAGATGCACCACCTCATTCGGGTCTTTGATGTAATGGTCGGCCATCTGGCTGATGTGGACGAGGCCGTCTTGGTGTACGCCAATGTCAACAAAGGCACCGAAGGCAGTGATGTTGGTCACGATGCCGTTGAGGGTCATGCCCACGCGCAAGTCGTTAATGGTGCGGATGTTCTTGTCGAACTCGAAGGCTTCGAAAGTCTTGCGCGGGTCGCGGCCGGGTTTGTCCAACTCGGCCAGAATGTCGTTGATGGTCTCCAGACCAAACTGCTCCTCAACGAAGTCTTTTGGGTTGATTTTCGCGATGAGTTCCTTGTTGCCAATGAGGTCTTTCACCTTCACGTCCAGTTTTTTGGCCATTTTTTCCACGATGTGGTAACTTTCAGGGTGGACGGCGCTTTGGTCCAAAGGATTCTCGCCATTGTGGATGCGCAGGAAGCCGGCGCATTGCTCGAAGGCCTTGTCGCCTAAGCGCGGCACCTCATGGAGTTGCTTGCGGCTCTTGAAACCGCCTTGTTCCTCGCGGTAAGCGATGATGTTGGAGGCCAAACTTGGGCCAACGCCGCTGACGTATGACAGCAGTTGCTGGCTGGCCGTGTTCAGTTCCACGCCTACGGCGTTCACGCAGCTTTCCACGGTTTGGTCGAGGCTTTCGCTGAGTTTCTTTTGGTCCACATCGTGCTGGTATTGTCCCACGCCGATGCTTTTCGGGTCGATTTTCACCAACTCGGCCAAGGGGTCCATCAGCCTTCGCCCAATGCTGACCGCGCCGCGCACGGTGATGTCGTAGTCGGGGAACTCGTCGCGGGCGATTTTCGAGGCGGAATAGACCGACGCGCCGCTCTCGCTCACCATCACGGCCATCAGGTCGCGGTCGAACTTGATGCTCCGGATAAAGTCCTCGGTCTCGCGTCCCGCCGTGCCGTTTCCGATAGCGATGACCTTGATTCTATAAGCATCCACGAGGCTCTTGATTTTGCGCGTTGCGCCCACCGTGTCCGACTTGGGCGGATGGGGGTAGATGGTCTCGTTGTGGAGCAAGGCGCCTGTCTCGCTCAAAACCACCACCTTACAGCCAGTGCGGAAGCCTGGGTCGATGGCAAGGACGCGCTTCTGACCCATCGGGGCGGCAAGGAGCAACTGTTTCAGGTTCTCGGCGAAGACGCGGATGGCGGTCTCGTCGGCCTTCTCCTTATAATAATTGCGGATTTCGGTCTCGATGCTCGGCTCCAAAAGGCGTTTCCACGAGTCGGCGATGGCTTCGCGCACGAGTTCGGACGATTCGTTGTCGTTCTTCAGGAAAATGCTTTCCAACGAGTTCAACACAAAATCATCATCCACCTTGATTTTCAGTTTCACCATACCCTCATCCTCGGCGCGGAACAAGGCCAAAAGCCTATGCGAGGGCGCCTGCGAAATCGGCTCGCGGAAGTCGAAATACTGTTGGTAGGTCTTGCCTTCCTCTTCCTTGCCTTTCACCACGGCGGAGCTGATGTCGCCCTGCATGTGGAAGATTTTGCGGATGCGGTTGCGCCCGTTGATGTTCTCCGAAACCCACTCGGCCATGATGTCTTTCGCCCCTTGCAGGGCTTCATCCACATCGTTCACGCCTTTGCCCGCATTGACATAACGCGCTGCGAGGCGGTCCACCATGTCCACATTTTGCGCCATAATTTGCGCGGCCAGCGGCTCCAGACCTTTTTCGCGGGCGATGGCGGCGCGGGTGCGGCGTTTGGGCTTGTAGGGGAGATACAAATCCTCTACCTCCTGCAAGGTCTTGGCGTTCAGTATCTTCTGCTCCAATTCGGGCGTGAGTTTATCTTGCTCGCGGATGGAGGCGATGACGCTTTCCTTGCGTTTTTGGAGTTCAACGAGTTGTTCGAGGCGTTTTTGCACGGCGGCCACGTTTTCCTCGTTCATTGTGCCCGTCATTTCCTTGCGGTAGCGGGCGATGAAGGGGATGGTGGCGCCTTCGTCGAAAAGGCGAATGACGTTGGACACATGGTGCGCGGCCAAGTTGAGTTCCTGCGCGATTTGCGGGGCGAAGTCTATGGTGCTGGGCATAAATCAAAAGTTGTATGAAGGAAGAATTCTTATTTTAATTAGTTGATATTCTTTTGTTTTCAAACTTTACAAATCTGTAAATTACAAATCATTAAATTTCGGTGCAATAATACGGTTTTCTTTGCAAAATAAGGCGTGTTTTTGCATTTCCATATTTGAATATTGTTTTTCGAGGGAATTTCCATATTGGGATATGGTTTTTTGCACGAATTTCCATATTGGAATTTTTTTTACTAACTTTGCGGCAAATATTCAGCAATATGTCTCTACTAGTAATTATTTTTGGATTGTTGACGGGCACCCTTTTGGCGGCCCTCGTCGGTTTGATTGGTTCGCACAGGCGTATAGGTTTCGGTTGGGCGTTTTTGCTTTCCGTGGTCTTTTCGCCCTTGATTGGCTTGATCGTGACGCTATGCACTGAAAAGCTTCCCGACACGAATCGCAAATGGGGCTGTTTCAGTGCCTTGATTGTTTTTGTCGTGTTGTTTTTGGCCTTGGTATTGGCGCTTGCACTGATACCTGGATGTTTAGACCATTTGCAGTCGTTTTACCAATCCCTGAACTGAAATGATTAAAAACATTATATTCGATTACGGCGGCGTGCTCCTCGACTGGAACCCGCATTACCTTTATGACCCTTATTTCGGCGACAAGAACAAGGCCGAGTGGTTCCTCACGAACATCTGCACTTACGAATGGAATGCCCAGCATGATAATGGCAAGCCCATTGCCGAAGGCACGGCGGAACTTATCGCTGAACACCCCGAGCGGAAGAAAGAAATAGAAATGTATTATGGCGAGTTCATGAAGATGATGGGTGGGCAGATTCCCGGCATGGAGGAATACATCAAGCAACTAAAGGACAAAGGTTTCCGAATCTTCGGACTATCTAACTGGTCGGTGGAGACCTTCTCCTTGGTGCGGCCTGTCTATCCCGTCCTCAATCTCATGGAAGACATGGTGATTTCGGGTGTCGAGCATGTGATGAAGCCTGACCCGAAGATCTTCGAACTGGCTTTGCAACGCTTCGGCATCAAGGCCGAGGAGACGGTGTTTATTGATGACAACCCGATGAATGTTGCGGCTGCTAATGCTTTGGGGATTAGGGGGATATTGTTTGAGGGGAAGGACAAACTGGAAAAAACGCTAAACAATTTGTAATTATGTAACAAAACCTTCAAAACTTGCAAAACAAAAGAAAAGGGTGGGCGGCTGCACAACCGTGTCGCCGCCGGAAAGCCGCCGGTTGGCGAGCTTTCCCCGACTAAGAAAAAGGTTTTGATGGTTTTGCGAGTTTTGTGAAAAAATAGAGAGATTCTTACAGCAACATAGCCATATAAAGCGGCAGATAAAGAACACCATCGTTTTCAAAGACATTCGACTTGCAGAAGACGATTGAGCGTCCGATTTTTTCCGAATGTAGTTTGATGGCCGCATCGAGCGAGGCGTGTCGAGTGAAATCGTCGCCCGATTTGACTTCTATGATGCTGACGGCGTTGCCCTCTTCGATGATGAAATCCAGTTCCTGCTTGCTCTTGCGGTCGTAGTAATGCAAGGGGATGCCGTTGGCCGACAACGCGCAAGCCACAAAATTTTCGGTCAGCGCGCCTTCGTTGACATCAATGTCGCCGTGCATCACTTTGAATTGCAGTCCTTTCAACAACATTCGGCTGAGCAGTCCGGTATCGACCAAATAGAGTTTGTAGAGTTTTCGGTTTTCCGTGGCTTCAAAGGGCAGTTCAAAAGCGGAAGTGTTGAAAGAATAGTAAGCGATGCCCGCATCGATGAGCCATTGCGTTGGGTCTTCGTATTTTCTGCGCGACGCGCCTTGTTCGATGTCGGCGAGGACAAAACGCTTGTCCTGTTTGCCTAATTCAGATGGAATGGCATCGAAAATGCGTTTTACGAGTGTCTGGGACTTGCCAGCATATTTCGAGATGTCGGCCCGATAAGTGGTCAAAATGGAACGTTGCACCTCTGTCGTCAGTCGAAAGTCGTCGTTGTTGATATAGGTTTGCACCACTTCTGGCATTCCGCCCACCACAAGAAACTCACGGAAATACTTCATAAACTGGTTGTGGATGAACTCGGGCAGAGGCTTTTGCGTTTCAAAGGACTGGCATATCAGTTGAATGGTTTCCTCTCCAATGCCTTTTGCCCATAGAAACTCTTCAAAATCAAGGGGAAACATGGTGTATTCCTGCTCAAACCCGACGGGATAAGATGGTACTTCTTTGTAATTGATGCCCAACAGCGAACCTGATTCAATAAAGTCGTAGCGGTGTTCTTCCACCAAAAACTTGATGGCGGTGCGAGCGTTGGGACACTCTTGGATTTCGTCAAAAAAGACCAAAGTCTGCCCTTCGATAAAAGGCCCGAAGCCCATGGCCGACAGGTTAGCCACGATGGTGCTGGTGTCGAGGTCGCCGTCAAAGGCCTGCCGCGCAACAGGCCGTTTCACGAAATTGACTTCCACGAAATGATTGTAGTGCTGGTGGGCAAACTCCCTGATGGTGGTTGTTTTTCCAACCTGACGCGCTCCTGTCAGCAAAGCGGCTTTCTTATGCGTTGATTTATACCAACTTTCGAGTTTTTTTATGGCTTTACGGCGTAACATTTTGCAACTTTTTTCCACTTATTTTGATGCAAAATTACAACTTTTTTCCAGTATTTCAATACTTTTTCTGCAACTTTTTTCCATGTTGCTAATGATTTTGTTGTTGCCATGGTGATTTTATTTGTAGTTTTGCACAAATTCAGGCAATATGAAAATCCTCTCAGTCAATCAAATCCGCGAAGCGGACAAATACACGATAGAAAACGAACCCATCGAGTCCATTGATTTGATGGAACGGGCAGCCAGCAAGGTCTTTGAATGGCTTTATCGCCGTGCGCCGCGCGAAAAGACAATCAAGGTTTTCTGCGGCATGGGCAACAACGGTGGCGATGGTCTGGCCGTGGCCCGAATGTTGAACGGGCAAGAGATTGTCCCGCAGGTGTTTATGGTGCGCCATAGCGACCGCATGAGCCACGACTGCGAGGTGAACTACTACCGCCTCGTGAACGAAACCAAGGTGCCGATGTTCGACATCCTCACCGAGGACGACTTCCCGAAAGTCGATGCCAACGATGTGGTGGTCGACGCCATCTTCGGCTCGGGCCTCAACCGTCCGCCGCAGGGTGTGGCCGCCGACTTGATTTCCTACCTTAACCAGACCAAAGCCATCCGCGTGGCTATCGACATCCCTTCGGGCCTTTTCGCCGACCAGCCCAGTGCCTTGGGCTTCATCTTCAAGGCCGACTACACGCTGACCTTCCAGTTCCCGAAGTTGGCGTTCCTCTTCCCCGAAAACGACCCCTACGTGGGCCGTTTTGAGGTTTTGGACATCGGCCTGCATCCGCGCTACTGCGAAGAAGTTGAAACACCCAACTTGCTGACCACCAAGGCAATGGTGAAGCCCATCCTGCACAACCGCACGAAATACTCCCACAAAGGCACTTACGGCCATGCACTGCTGATTGCAGGTTCGGAGGGCAAGACAGGTGCGGCTTTGTTAGGCGCGAAAGCCTGTCTACGCACAGGCGTAGGCTTGTTGAGCGTTCATCTGCCCAAGATGGCGCAACTGCCCTTGCAGACCGCCATTCCCGAGGCCATGATTGACGGCGACGATTCCGAAACCTGCTTCACAATGTTCCACCATTTGGATGCCTATACCGCAGTTGGCGTAGGTCCAGGCTTGGGCAAGGCCGACGACACCGTCCGCGCCTTGAAACGCTTGATACAAGAGGTGCAGGTGCCACTCGTCATGGATGCCGATGCCTTGAACATCCTCTCCGACAATCCGACATGGCTCGCTTTCCTGCCCGCCAAGACCATATTGACGCCACATCCCAAGGAGTTTGAGCGCTTAGTAGGGAAGACCTCGACCTCGTTTGAACGCCTCGAAAAACAGTGCGAACTATCGGTGAAGAACAACCTTATCGTCGTGCTGAAGGGTGCACACACATCCATTACTTTCCCGAATGGCAGTTGTTTCTTCAACACCACAGGCAACCCCGGAATGGCCACGGCAGGCAGCGGCGACGTGCTGACGGGCATCATCCTCTCGCTCCTGGCGCAACGCTATTCACCCGAGGAAGCCGCCGTTTTGGGTGTGTATCTTCACGGTCTTGCTGGGGACCTTGCCGCCAACGAGATAGGGCAGGAGGCTTTGATTGCTTCCGACATCACGGAGCATTTGGGGAAGGCATACGCTGTGCTTCACGCGAAGTAATTTATTTCCACGCAGAATACGCAGAATTCGCTGAACCTGCCGGACGCAAATCTTTCGTCGCATTGCGATTCATAAAATTCGGCGGATTCTGCGTGATAAAAAGCGAGGCCCTATCGAATGACCACCTTCTTCACCACAGTGCCTTCTTTCCCGTTGGCCACAAAGAAATAGAGGCCATTCCGACCACTCAGGTTGTACTGCATTGCCGTTGATTCCCTATCATTGTAGGTCACGAAGCTGTCCAGCAAAATGCCCATCACATCATACACCTTGACCTCCACTTTGCCTTCCATGTTCTCGAAATGCAGTTCCATGGCGCCGTTGTTGGGGTTGGGGATGATGTTGAAGGCGCATTTTGAAGCATCCTGCTCGTCAATGCCAAAGAATGACGACTTGAGGTAGAACCTTCTCGTAATGCTGTAAGGTGGGCAGTGGCTGTTGTAGATAGTACATTCCAGCGTTGCAGGAGTGTCGTCATGTTCCGCGACATAGACCCTGCAATACCGCCTTTTGGTTTCGTTCTGGTATTCAGCGGGGTCGGTCTCAATCAGCCACGACTCCTTGCTGATTTGCCACACGCATGAGTCCCAATCGTTAACATGACCCTGCTCGTCTTCCACGAAAAAGTCGTACTGGAACGAGAAGAACTCCGTGTTGGTGATGACGGCAAGGGTGTCGCCGTCTTTGTAGTAGTCGTCCTCCGCATAGGCAATACGCGGCTCGGGCGTATAGTTCACGATAAGGTTCAAGTTGACAATACTGTCGCATCCGTCCTGTGTCAGGCCTTCGTATCTATATTGGCCTGATTCGGTCAGATAGCCGCCTGCAGCTGATGGCCAGGGAAACATGTCGCACACGGTATCGTTCAAAGTAGTGCTGTAAACTTCCACAAAAGTGAGGTCAAGCACGTAGATTTCGTCGCATCCTGCAGCATCCGATATGGTGTCGTAATACATACCGTTGTGCGTATAGCTGTGGCCGCGCCATGTGAACACATCGTTGCAGGTCATCACCTCTTCTGCCGGATGCATATAGTTCTGACCTATCGTAAGATGCAGGGTGACTAAACTGTCGCAGCCGAGAGCCGTTTGCAACAAGTGTGAGTAGTTGCCCGACTCTGTATAAGTGTCGCCGTACCACGTAAATGCGTTGCATGTGACCGCTGTCGTGTCGCTTTCAACATCGTGGCCAAGGGTCAGGTGGAGTACAAAGGTGCTGTCGCAGGCTCCAGGGGCTTGGACAAAATCGGTATAAGTGCCGCTTTCCGAATAGGTGGTTCCACGCCAATTGTAGTTGTTACAAGCTGTTACATCTTCCTCGGAACTATAGCTGCCGCTGATTTCTAAGTTCAAGACCAAAAGGCTGTCGCATCCAGCAACAGACTGCTCCAAATGCGTGTAAACTCCAGGTTCAGAGTAGGTTGTGTTGTACCATTCATATTCATCGCAAGCCGTGATGTTGAGATAAGTCGTGTCGATAGGGTTGATGGTCAGATGAAGCATCAACGTGCTGTCGCAGGTTTCGGGTGATTGGACAATATGGGTGTAGGTGCCGCTTTCCGTATAGGTGTTTCCATGCCAATCATAGCTGCCGCATGAGGTGGCATACTCTTCCGAAAGCAGTGTCCTGACTTCTATTTCCTTGGTGAGGAAAATCGAATCCATGTCCCTGTGAGGATTGTGAAGAACGTTCGTTACGGTGTATAAGCCGTCGGCGTTATATGTGTGCGTGACCTGTTCCCCTTGCGCCGATGTGCCGTCGCCGAAATACCACGTCACATCATCATAGTGCCAGTTGGTTACCGTATTGAACTCGATGGCTTGATTGGAGCAGAAATAATGGTTGTCAGGTATTTCCGTGTAAATCCAATCATCAATCGTCATGCTGTAGGAAAGGTTTGTACTGAAACTATGAGCCTCCAAGAAAACGCCCGAATCCACCATGTCATCCCCTACGTCACAAATGGCCATTTTGATATGGTAATTCGACATGGGGACTACATTGATGCTTACTTCAATCAAAGTCGTGAACCCGTCGAATTGAATGGTATTACCTCCTGAATTGTCGATGTAATAGTCTGAATTGTGGTTCAAATTCACATTGTTTATGCTGACGGCCTCCATCGTTCCTGGTATCAATGCCATGTTCTGATGCACGTAATTTCCGCCCTCTGGATTAATGCCATCCACGAAAAAGCCAAACACGTCATTGTAATCCATGCCGACCCATTCCATGTATTCTTCGGAGCCGAACACGAAATTGAAAGTCACCACGTTATCCCAAGGAACGAAATCGAATTCAAGCACTGCGACATCATTTGTTTCTCCGGAAGCAATGGAAGCCAAATCACTGTCATAATATGCTGCGCATGTTGTGGCGATTCTTGCTTCTTCATCGTCGTTTGGGCCTATAGCAACAGCCACACCTCCCGAGGCTAGGATTAATCCCGATCCCATCCCAATGTTGGTAGGCATGAAACCTGTTTCAAACTTGCCAATGCTGTTGCAGTTGATGATTTCTGTCGAACCGTTGAATCTGGCATTGGAAATGGTGACGCCATTATCCAAAAGAATGTTTCTGACCAACGAATCGGCAGTCCAACCTTCCAATTCGGAAGCATCGGTCACAATGAGCTGGGCGTGAAGCTTTCCTGCAAAGACCATGCTCATAAACAAGGTAATCAGGAATAGAATGTTTTTCATTTTCATTTTTAAGTTCTTTTTGGCAGTGGCAAAAATACATTTTTTTGGGAAAAGGGAAAGAAAAGAGAAAGAAAAATTGTGTGAAAACAAAAAAAATGCTTTTGGTGCCGGAAGAAATGCCTAATTTTGTCACATGATTAAAACCACTGTTTCGAACCGCGAGATTTGGCGCATTGCATACCCTATCATGCTGGGTAACTTGGCGCAAACCATCATCACTTTTACTGATACGGCTTTTCTCGGTCACCTCGGCACCAACGAACTGAGTGCGTCCATGATGGCAGGCTTGTATTATTTCGTTTTCACCACCTTGGCGATGGGCTTTGCCGTAGGCATCCAAATCTTCATTGCGCGACGTTTCGGCGAGGGCAACTACAATAAAATCGGCGTGGTGTTTCAGCATGGGGCCTTGTTTGTGTTGGGTTTGGGCATTTTCCTGTTCAGCATCCTTTTTTTCTTCAGCCACAAGTTGTTGCATGTCATCATTGAGTCGGAGAATATCTATGCGGCGGCGAGCGAGTATCTGAGATTCAGGCAGTTCGGCATCTTTTTCGTGGTGTTTAATTTCTTGTTCCGCTCGTTCTATGTCGGCATCAGTAGCACGAAAGTCATCACCTTCTCGACACTTATCATGGCTGTCGTCAATATCTTTTTCGATTGGGCTTTGATTTTTGGCAATGTCGGCTTGCCTGAGATGGGCATCGGCGGAGCGGCCTTGGCCTCGCTGATGGCGGAAATCACGGCGTTCTGCTTCTTCTGGATTTACACTTACGTCAAAATACCGCATGAGGAATACGGAATGTTCCGTTGGCACAAGTGGCAGCCCGCCTTAATGGGCGACATCCTCAAGGTGGCCTTCCCAAGCATGATCCAGCGGCTGTTCTCTTTCGGCGCGTGGTTCATCTTTTTTGTGATGATTGAGAAGATGGGCGAGACGGCCATCGGTGTGTCGTCCATCGTGCGCAGCACCTATATGATTATCATCATTCCGGGCATCGCTTTCGCTTCGACCGCCAACACCCTGACGAGCCGCATCATCGGCGAGGGCAAGAGCAACGAGGTGATGGCAACTATATGGAAAGTGGTGAAAAACAGTTTCTTGTGTAGTCTTGTTTTGGTCGCTGTGGTGGCGACAATCCCGCATCTGGTTTTGCATATCTATACCGACGACGCGGCTTTGGCGCAGGCGGCTGTTCCCTCGGTCTATGTGATTTGTGTCGCCACGCTGTTGGGAGCCTTCTCCATGACTTTCTTCGAGGCCGTCTCGGGCACAGGCAACACCACGGCGGCCATGGCCTTAGAGTTCGGCATCCTGATCGCCTACATCGTCTACATCTTCCTCATGACCAAGACTTCCACCATCGCCGCCGTATGGACCGCCGAGTGGCTCTACAACATCTCCATTGGGTTGATTTCGCTGGTGTATATTTGGAAGGCGGATTGGGGGAGGAAGAGGATATAAAAGATGGATTCCCTCATAAAAATGTAATTTTTTGAAATTATTCCCTCATAAAAATGTAAATTTTTTGGAATATTCCCTCATAAAATTGTATTTTTGCGGCGAATTTGAAATGTAAAACACATGGAAAGAGCAATTTACAACAAACTATTGGAGTGGAAAAACAACGTTGAGCGAAAACCTTTGATACTTCTTGGTGCCAGGCAGGTTGGGAAGACTTACATATTGAAGCAATTTGGCACACATGAGTTCAGCAATATGGTCTATGTCAATTGCCATAATAACGAGTTTATGGCAAACCTGTTCACGGATTTTGACATTAGCCGTGTCATTTACCAAATCAGCGTTCATACTGGACAGAAAATCACGTCAGGTAAGACATTGCTTTTCCTCGATGAGATTCAGGAGATACACAACGGCATCGCCAGTTTGAAATATTTTTGTGAGGATATGCGGGAACTCCATGTGGTTGTGGCAGGTTCGTTGCTTGGCATTTCGCTCAAAGAAAACGAGTCATTTCCGGTAGGTAAAGTGAACACTATGAGGATGTTCCCCATGACTTTTTCCGAGTTTTTGATTGCGTCAGGCAGGGGACAACTTGCAGAAGCCATCGATAATCTTGATTACGAAACCATGCGTTTGTTGAACGATGAATGCACGGATAAGTTGCGGCAGTATTTTTTTACGGGAGGTATGCCTGAAGCCGTGGCAAATTGGCTGCAAAACCATGACCCGAAATTGGTCAGGAAGATACATGGCGAAATCCTTGAATCCTATTACATGGACTTTGCCAAGCACACGAAAACCATGGTCAGGCATATCCGAATGGCTTGGGACAGCATCCCGGCGCAGTTGGCCAAAAAAAACAAGAAATTCATTTTCGGGCTTGTCAAAAAAGGAGCGAGGGCGGCCCAGTTTGAGGAAGCATTGCAATGGCTTGTGGATGCGGGATTGGTTATTCGGGTGAACCGTTGCACCATGCCGCGCCAGCCATTAAAGTTTTATTCGGATCCATCGGCATTCAAAATCTATCTCTTGGATTGCGGGTTGTTGGCCACGCTTTGTGAGACCGAGCCTGCCGACATTCTCTTGGGAAGCAAGGCTTTTGTTGAGTTTAAGGGTGCCTTTGCAGAGAATTATGTATTGCAGCAATTGACCGCCAAACAAAACCTTCCTACTTATTATTTCAGCAAAGACAACTCCACGCAAGAGGTTGATTTCTTGGTGCAAACCCCAGAAAGGATTGTCCCAACAGAGGTGAAAGCGGAAGAGAATGTCAAGTCAAAGTCGCTGTCCACTTTTATCAAAGAGGACTTCAAAGAGTTGAACCTCAAAGGCTTGCGTTGCAGCATGAAACCATACGTTGATCAAGGCTGGATGGAGAATATTCCGTTTTATGCGGTTGAGGCTTATTTTTCTGGAGTTTGATAAGCCGCAAATTCTGCGGATTATTGACCGCAAAAGAGGTTTTAATTTTGAAAATCGAAATTATTTAATAGAAAAATCCTGAATTTTGAAATTTTTACTAATTTTGCATTCTTATAAGGAGTTTATTATGAGCAAGATAACAAAAGAACAGTATGAATTTGCCTTGGCAAGGATTGAGGAATTGTTACCATTGGTGACGGATGAAACTCCAGCCAATGACCGCAACGCCATCGAATTGACGGTGATGTCGGACATTGTAATCGACTATGAAAAGGAGCATTATCCCATCGAGAAGCCGACTGTGGCCGATTTGATAGAGTTGTCGCTCGAAGAAAAGCAGATGACCCAAAAGCAACTTGCCATATTGATTGGGATAAGTCCTTCGCGAGTAAACGACTATGTAACAGGACGTTCAGAACCAACATTAAAGATTGCGCGACAACTTTGCCGTACTTTGAACATCGCGCCTGCGGCTATGCTGGGGTGTTGAGTTTATCCGCAAATTCTGCGGATTATTGACCGCAAGGGAGAAAAAGACTGAATGGATTGAAAGGTATGGGTTGTTTTTGTAGTTTTGCAAAAACTCATTTCTATGCAAAAGAAACTTGTAGTCTTCACAGGCGCAGGCATCAGCGCCGAAAGCGGAATACCAACCTTCCGCGATGCCAATGGAATGTGGGGGAAATACGATGCCATGAAACTGGCCAACGTTGAGGGTTTTGAAGAAGACCCGCAGGCCGTGCTTGATTTCTACAATGCACGGCGGAAAAACCTGTTGGAAGTCCAGCCCAATCATGCGCATCTTGTTTTGGCTGAACTTGAAAAGCAGTATGATGTGACGATTGTCACCCAGAACGTGGACAACCTGCACGAAAGAGCGGGAAGCAACAAAGTGCTGCATCTTCACGGCGAGTTGAGCAAGGTGACTTCTTCGCGTAATCGCCTCGACTCCAATTGCATCAAGGACTATCCGCTTGATGTCCCCATTCGATTGGGTGACAAAGCCGCCGATGGCTCCCAATTGCGTCCTTACATTGTTTGGTTCGGCGAATATGTGGATAATATGGACGAGGCCACTCGCTTTGTAAAACAAGCCGACATTTTCGTCGTCATCGGCACTTCTTTGGTGGTGTATCCAGCGGCAGGATTGGTCAACTATGCGAAACGAGAAATCCCCAAGTTTTTGATTGACCCGAATGACATAAAGGGCGGTCTTCCAATGGGGTATCAACATATCAAGGCAACGGCTGTTGAAGGGGTGGATGAGTTGGTGAAGAGGTTAGATGAATTGGAAAAATAGTTACTTTTGCAACGTAATATTTTTAAGCGCAAAATATGCAGATAATCAAAGAACAAAAGATAGGCGATTACTATGTCAGTGCCGTTGACATCAGTAAAGATGAATGGTTGGAGATATTGAAAGACGGAACGGTTTCTGAAAAATACAAAGAAGCCGTGATATGCTTCTATTATATGCCTGATTATAAGGGTTCTTGCGTGGCAGTTGGCAACCGATTAGGGAAGAATGCCTATTCGTTGGTCGCCACGATTATGAATTTCGGAAAGTATGTGCAAAAGCGTCTTGGCCGTTTTCAAGTAATCGATGAAGATGGTAAGAATACTTATTGGCCAATTCCGATGAAGCAAGGCAAGGCTTTGTCTAACAAAGAAGAAGGAAATTTTGAATGGACGTTGCGCGATGAGTTGGTCGAGGCCACAAAAGAATATCTGATGTGGTATTTAGTGGAAAAGTATAAGGAATTGCGTAAAGAAATGCCAATTCGATGCAGGATTGATGGAGTGGATTATGATGAGTTGTATAAGTGGGAATTGATAACTGTGAATGAAAACAAAACACCATTTGAGATAGTTCAAAATCATGTAATCAACCCAAATAAAGCAAATAAAGGTGGTTTTGCCAATCTGATAGATGCTGTAAGAGATAACAAGACATTGAAATATTTGGTTGATAACAACTCCGTTGAATTTAAGGAAATAGTAGATTCACTTGCTGAAGATGCATTACCATTGGTGGATAGGTTGGCAAATTATAAAGCATCAGTGGCTTCATTGCTTACCGCTTCAGGATTCAACAGCAAAGCCAATGACGAACGCACGGCGGCAACTATTCTTACATGCTGTAATCCAGATAAATATACATACTACAAACATGATGGAATGTATGACAACTTTTGCAAGTATTTGGGAGAGGAAATGAGACCAGCAGGGCTGTGCTATCAGCATTATCTCGACCTTATTCAACCTTTGGCCACAATGGCATCCAATGATAAGGAACTCCAAGATATTGTTTCTCCTATGATTGAAAGTCAACGAAAAAGCGATTTGCTTTTGGCGCAAGACATGGTTTGGATGATATTATGCTGGATGCCAAAGAGATTGGGGTTCATGTATCCTTTGGTATGGCCGTCCAGAAAGCGGGTTTGGCTTTGGAGCGGTGACCAAGAAACGGCAAAACAGACAGTGCTTTGTTGTGGTTCTTCGGCTAAAACTATTAAGGATTTCAGACCATTCAAATCAAAGAATGCACTTTTGAAAGCATACCAAGATGATGTTGGCAATCAAGATGTTAATATTCCAACTGCATATTGGAATTTTGTGCATGAAGTGAAGCCGGAAGACATTGTGGTTGTGTTTAAATCAAAAACGGATGGAGGCAAGCGTTTCCATTTGTTATATGGTTGGGGCAAGTTTACATCTGATTGCATTTTTGATGAATCTAATGATGACCCAATGTGCCGAAATGTGGAATGGCATCTGCCTTTCTTGGAGGAACCTGTTGAGGATAAAGCGTTGGGGAACAGCCTCTTCTTCCATGGCACTACAGACAAACAGGCGCAACATATCATCGAAATATTGAATATTGAAACAGAAAACTCTTTGGAAATTATGAATAATAGACTTCAACCTTACATTGACCTTTTGAAGACAAACCATAACCTGATTTTCACGGGTGCTCCGGGAACAGGTAAGACCCATTTGGCGAAAGAAATTGCCAAGGAAATGGGAGCGGAAACCAAGTTCGTTCAGTTCCATCCTTCATACGATTACACCGATTTTGTTGAAGGTTTAAGGCCGAAGGATGATGACAATGGTAATGTGGGCTTTGAAAGAAAAGATGGTGTTTTTAAGGAGTTTTGCAAGAGGGCTTTAAAGGCTTCTTTCGTGAATACAGTCGATAATTTTGATTCTGTTTGGAATCAATTGATTAAAACATTGGAAGAGAACGATTTTATCGAAATACCATTGATTAGTGGGAAATATGCGATGAGAATTGAGTTGAATGAGAATGGTGATGGATTGGCGAATCGAACTTATGAAAATGACAAGTATGAGCAAGGAAAGTGGATTAGAGGTCAATCAAAGTTTTTCAGTAAAGAGCAATGTTACAATGTGTATCGTGGATTGAATGGAGTGCCTTCTGGTGGACATGATACATACCGAAAGGCAGTTGTGAGATACATGAAAGATAAAATGGGGTTGCTCGAATACAAAGTTGGGGATGAGAATACGTTGGTATCCAAACCTTTCGTCTTTATCATCGATGAAATCAACCGTGGCGAAATCTCAAAGATTTTCGGAGAGTTGTTTTTCTCCATAGACCCAGGGTATAGAGGGAAGGATGGTATTGTGCAAACCCAATATCAGAATATGGTGGAAGAAGGCGATGTGTTCAAAGAAGGGTTCTATGTTCCTGAAAATGTCTATATCATCGGCACGATGAATGACATCGACCGCAGCGTGGAAAGCATGGATTTTGCCATGCGCCGCCGCTTTGCATGGAAAGAAGTCACAGCGGAGGAGAGTTTCGAGGCCATGAAAGACAGCATGACCCATGCCGAGGAAATCAAAAAACGGATGACCGCCTTGAACGATGCCATTTGTGACGAAAAACTTGGACTGAACAAGTCGTACCAAATTGGAGCCGCCTATTTCCTGAAACTGGATGAATATGATGGTGATTTCGACAAGTTATGGGAATACCATCTAAAAGGCTTGCTTTCCGAATATCTTCGCGGCAACCGTGATGCAGAGAAGCAGTTGGAGAAGTTGAAGAAGGCCTATGATGGCAATAACGAATCTCAGAATGGATGATTCAGACCAAGGACAATAGCATTACGGCAACCATTCCAGAGGGTCAAGAACTTGACGACCTGAAACGGATGGCCAAACCTTCCATTGCCGAACTGTGTTCGGACGAGGGAAGCAGTTTGCTCGTTTTCCCTCAATCTCTTGACGAATACGGCGACAAGATTGGAACAGAACATATCTTTGCCATTAATGGTGAAAACCAATTGGTTACAGGCAATATTATGGGTTTTGTCGGCTGTAATGACACCCAAGTATCCATCCGTTCCCGTTTTGCACAGCAAGAAGACGACTATTTTCTGCATTATATGTTGCAGAAAGTGTTTGCTATCAATCTTTTCGACCTGAAACACGATTCCGACAAAGAAAGTGTTTTCGATTTTCTGATTTATCTGTTTCCCGCTTTCCTGAAACGGGCATTGCGTCAAGGTCTGTACAAAGAGTATCAGACCCGACATTATAATGATGCCAATGTTCGTGGAAGAATTGATATTCAGCGTCATATCCGAAAAAATATCCCATTTGCGGGGAAAGTGGCATATACCACAAGAGAATATGCTGTGGATAATTCTGTCACTCAACTTGTTAGACACACTATAGAGTATATCGCAAGCCATCCCTATCGTGGGAATATCCTCAACAATGACGAAGAAACCAAAGAAGCGGTCGGCCTGATTAACAATGCCACACCGAGTTATAACCGAAATGATAGGAATCGGATTATCAATTTGAATAAACGACCAATAAATCATCCATATTTCAGCGAATATCGCGATTTGCAGCGACTTTGCTTGCAGATCCTTCGCCATGAGGAATTGAAGTATGGTCAGGATGAGGAACAGATTTATGGTGTCTTGTTTGATGGTGCTTGGTTGTGGGAGGAATATTTGAATACTATACTGAAAAACAACGGTTTCGAGCATCCACAAAATAAATCGGGGAGGGGGCGGAAGTACCTGTTTTCTGACCACTCAGGTGTTTGTTATCCAGATTTTTATAGCAAAGAAATGGTTCTTGATGCAAAATACAAAAGTTATGAGGATTTGGGGAAGGTCCAAACCGCTGATTTATACCAAGTAATCACGTATATGCACATTTTGAAACTCAATCACGGAGGTTTTGTTGTACCAGTTTCAAGTAGCAATCAATCCATTGCCAAAATGCTGAATGGCTACGGCGGTCAAATGTCGATTCTCGGTATGAACGTTGACCAAAAATGTGCATCGTTTAATGATTATGTTGCCGTAATGGAATCGGAAGAAATGAGGCTACAGGAATCTATTCGTGGTTTTGTTTCGTAACATTCTAGCCATCCATCCAAGCCCTAAAAGGGCGGCCCTAATTCAAGCGGTTGTGCAACATCCGCTACTATGAGACCGCCAGGCACAGCCCCCAAGGGCGACCCGATTTCAAGCGGTGGTGCAACCTCCGCTGAAAAAGTAGCGATAGCGTCACAAGCGGTGGTGCAACCTCCGCTTATTAGAACGATGCCATCTCAATCCACCTCAAAAGCATACCGCTCATCATACTCAATGCCCGCCTCGTCCAATAGTTGATGGTATTCCTCGCGCCATTCCGTGTGATGGTGGTGTTCCGCTTGGTTGCGGATGTATTGCGCAGTTTGGTCAAGATGTCTGTAATCGACAGAGAAGGCACCATAGCCTTTCTGCCATGCAAAGCCTTCGTAATACTGCTCGTCCAACGTCTTGATCCACTTGCTGCTGTATGCTTTGATGTTTCTCATGAAGTCAACCAAAGTGATGGTTTTGGGTAGGGTGGTCAGAATGTGGACATGATTGCCGATGCCGCCAATGGCGATGGGGATGCCGTTCATGTTGCGGATGAGGCCGCCGATGTAGGCGAATATGTTGCCGAGGTCTTCATCACGCATCTCCATGCTGTTGCACTTGATGTGGAAGACGATGTGGATGTTGTTTTTGACGAGTGAGCTTGACATGATGTTTGTGTTTTGGGCGAGGGTTTCACCCCCGCTTGACGTATGGTCGCCCTTTCAGGGCTATGATTGATGCACAAAAGTAGGAAAAGTTATTAAGTTGAGGGCTTGATGTCGAGAAAAAAGATGAGTAAATCACATCAGTTAGGCCAAGCCCTGAAAGGGCGACCCGATTTCAAGCGGTGGTGCAACCTCCGCTATCACAAAACCCGTCAAGCATAGCCCTAAAAGGGCGACCCCAATTCAAGCGGTGGTGCAACCTCTGCTAAAACGTGCAAACGATGCCATCTCCACCATAAACATCAATCCTCATCCTCCTGAGGACCAGGAATAAGTAATGTCTCATCATCGCAACGGATGCCATAGAAAACATCCCTCATACGGCCTTGTTGCGGTTCAAGAACGCCTTTCGAGACAAGGTCTTTGATGTCGCGGGAAGCGGTGTCGGCAGAGACTTTGCAGTGCTTGGCCCAGTTTTTCACCGTCAGTTTGCCGATATAGCCGTCCAAATAGATGTTCAGCACTTTGTTTTGCCTTTCCGTGAACGCAACATGGGCGTGATTCTGCCAAAATGCGGCTTTCTGTAGGATACGAGAAAGCACCTCATCAGAGGCATGGATGGCGCGTGCCATGCAGTCTAGGTACCATATCAGCCATTCTGTGATGTCCACGTCTGTTTGACGGCTAACGCGCTCCAATACATTGTAATACGACCTCTTGTCCTTGTTGATTTGGCGCGACATGCTGAAGAATCGCATGGCGGAGTCGTCGGCTTGCGAGAGCGCCATGTCGGCTATGGCACGACCGATGCGCCCGTTGCCGTCATCGAACGGATGGATGCAGACAAACCAAAAGTGGGCAATGGCAGACTTCAGGTAAGTGGGCGCGGTGCTGTCCGAATTGAACCAATCCAAGAAAATGTCCATTTCTTTCGGCACATCTTGCGCGGGAACGGTCTCATAATGAACCTTTTCGCGTCCGTAGTTGCCCGACATCACTTTCATTTCGCCTTTGCGGTATTGCGCCACGTCGATTCTCGAATAACCACTCATCCCAGAGGGAAACAGACAGTTATGCCAGCCGAAAAGCCGCTCATGGGTAAGGGGTTGGCGGTAATGGCTCACAGCATCGAGCATCATCTCCACAATGCCTTCTACATAGTGACTTGAAGGTTCGTCAGCATCCGATGGGATTCCGAGTTTTCTGGCTATTGACGAGCGCACTTGTTTGACATTCAATGAAATGCCTTCGATTTCCGACGAGTTGATGATGTCGTTGGAGAGCATTTCGGCACTGGCTGACATTTGGGCATCGAAGCCGATGGCGTTCAGCCGGCCCATGAGAAACCCCGAGGCTTTATTGACGGTGGCCAGTTTGTCTACGACGAGTTCCTTATCCCAAGTAAAGTGCGGCCATTGTTCGCTTTGATGGATGTAAGTTGCCATGGTTTGTGCAGTTTTTCGGCTGCAAAAGTACAAATAATTCTAACAAGCCGCAACTTTTGCGGTTAATTGTCCGCAAATTCTGCGGATTATTGGCCGCAAGGGAGAGTCGCCCAAGCCCATGTCGAAAACACCGAACAAATTACCGCTAAAACACCGAATAAAGTGTGTTTTCATAATAACAAGTCAATCAATACTATACCCGACAGCAAACGACAACAAACGACTGCTGTCGACTACAAACGTTTAATCAACGGCTTTTTCTTGACAATCGTTGTAATTTTGCAGCATGAAAAAGTTCTTTTGAGCATGTCGAAAAATAAATCACCACAAAATGAACCAAGCATGTCGAAAATTACTATCTTTGTCCATTTAATTAATGACCGCGCAAAGCGAATAAATCTCGAATTTTAAATCTTTGAATTTTTAAATTTTACATCTTAAATCATTAAATACTAACTACTTAAAACCCCACAATCATGACAACAGAAAAAACACAAGAAGAAGCTGCAAAACTGAGGCAGGAGAAACTGAAGGCTTTGGAAGCCACATTGGGAAACATTGAAAAGAGTTTCGGCAAGGGAAGCATCATGCGCCTGGGTGCCGAGGCCGAGAAGATGGAGAGCATCTCCACGGGCTCGATTGGACTGGACTACGCCCTCGGCGTGGGTGGTCTGCCGAAAGGAAGAATCACCGAGATATACGGCCCTGAGAGCTCAGGCAAGACGACCTTGGCCCTGCACGTCATCGCCGAGGCACAGAAGAAAGGTGGCATCGCCGCCTTCATCGACGCGGAACACGCTTTCGACCGCTTCTATGCCGCCAAACTCGGCGTGGATGTGGAGAACCTTCTCATCTCGCAGCCCGACTACGGCGAGCAGGCTTTGGAAATTGCCGAGAACCTCATCCGCTCCGGCGCCATTGATGTTTTGGTCGTCGACTCTGTGGCCGCTCTGACGCCCAAGAGCGAAATCGAAGGGGAGATGGGCGACAGCAAAATGGGGCTCCAAGCCCGATTGATGAGTCAGGCTATGCGCAAGCTCACCGCCACCATCAACAAGACGGGCTGCGTGTGCATCTTCATCAACCAGTTGCGCGAGAAGATTGGCGTGATGTTCGGCAATCCCGAGACCACCACGGGCGGTAACGCCTTGAAGTTCTACAGCTCGGTGCGTATCGACATCCGCAAAATCAGCCAAATCAAGGACGGGGAGAATGTGCAAGGCAGCCGTGTGAAGGTGAAAGTCGTCAAGAACAAGGTGGCCCCGCCGTTCCGTAAGGCCGAGTTTGACATCCTTTATGGTGAAGGCATTTCGCGCAGTGGCGAAATCGTCGACCTCGGCGTGGAGATGGGCATCATCAAGAAGAGCGGCTCATGGTTCAGCTACGGCGAATCCAAGCTCGCCCAAGGCCGTGATTCGGTCAAGAAACTCATTGAGGACAACCCCGAACTTGCTGACGAACTGACGGCTAAGATTTTCGAGGCGTTGGAGAAATCGGAAGAATAGCCTTTCGGACGCTTAGTCCGTCATTGCGAGGAGGCACGACGAAGCAATCCAGAGAAAGTGCTTTTTGTCTGGACTGCTTCGTTCCACGCAGTGACACAAAGCGGCAGAATAAATGATAAACCAATTGACAATGAAAAAATCAATTCTATTCCTCGGCCTGCTGCTCGCCCTTTTTGCCTGCGACCGCACGCCGAAACCCGAACAAGAAACCCAAACGCAAGAGCCTAAGGCACCTGTGACGGTCAGCGATGCCATCCAACTGTTGACGGACTCCATCGCCATGGACAGCACCAATGCCCGTCTTTATACGAATAGGGCCAAGGCTTATTTCGCCAATGAGCAAATCGGGCAGGCCATGGTCGACATCAATCAGTCGCTGCAACTCGATCCGAACAATGTCGACACCTACCTATTGCTGGCAGATGTGTATTACGCCATGGGCGACCAGGACAATATTGCTTCCACGCTTAACAAGGCGGTGGAAGTTAATTCGTTGGATGCACGCCCTTTGGTGAAGTTGGCCGAGTTGAACCTCCTGCAACAAAATTTCAACCTTGCTTTCGCCTACGTTGACAAGGCGTTGAGCTTTTCGACCTACAACCCGAAGGCGTATTTCGTGAAGGGTATGTGCTACATGGTTTCGAAGCAGGACACGGTTAATGCGTTGAAGAACTTCCAGTTGGCTTCAGAGCAGGATGAGAATTTCTACGACCCCGTAGAGCAAATCAGCCGCATTTATGCCGTGCAGCAGCCGCCTTACGCGATGGATTACCTTCGCAAGGCGCAGCAGCAGTTCCCCGACATCCCCACGGCTCGCTATGAGTTGGCGATGTACCTGCAAAGCCACGGCGAGCCTGAGGAAGCCCTGCTACATTACGACACCATCCTGATGAAGTATCCTTATAATTACATCGTGCTGTTCAACAAAGGTTACGTCAACTTTGTCTATCTGACGGACAACGAGACGGCGTTGGAGTATTTCAACAGGGCTTTGACCATCAACCCTGCATATATTGATGCCAAATACAACAAAGGCCGTGTGCTGGAGCAGATGGGCGATTATTCGCAAGCCGCCGAGATTTACAAGGATGTGCTGAGTACCCAACCCGACTACAAGTTGGCCATTGATGCCCTCAATCGTGTGCAAAACCAAGAAAAAGAATAACTTACGGTAGAACCCAAAACTGGAATCATGATTCAAGTCTATTGCATCAACACCAAGACGACAAAGGAATTCAATGAGGGCATGACCTTGCTTGAGATGTTGCCCGAATTCGAGTTTGAAAAGCCTTATCCCATCGTGTCGGCCAAGGTCAACAATGTGTCGCAGGGATTGAAGTTCCGCGTCTACAACAGCCGCGACGTTGAGTTTATCGACCTCACGCATCACACGGCACGTTTGGTGTATTTTCGGTCGCTGGGTTTCCTGCTTTACAAGGCAACACAAGATTTGTTTCCTGGCAGTAAGCTGAGCATGGAGCATCCCATTTCCAAAGGTTTCTATTGCCGTGTCAAGAAAAGCGACGGCAAGATACTGGATGGCAACGACATCGCTGCACTAAGGGTGCGGATGAGGGCTATCGTGGCCGACGACATCCAGTTCCATCGCCATGAGGCCCGCATTGAGGAAGCCATCAGCATGTTCAGCAAGTTGGGACAGGAGGATAAGGTCAAATTGTTGGAAACCAGCGGGAAAGCCTATACCGATTACTACACTTTGGACACCACCGCCGATTATTATTATGGCCGTTTGGTGCCTTCGACGGGTTACCTCAACATTTGGGACATCGAAGCCTATCGCGATGGCCTCTTGATGCGTATTCCCGACCGCAACCATCCCGATCGTTTGGCTGAGATGCAAGACCAGCCCAAGACTTTCGAGGTGTTTTCGGAGAGCCTGAAGTGGAACGAAATCATGGGGCTGAGCACGGTGGGCGACGTCAACCATGCCTGCCAAAATGGGATGGCGCGCGAGTTGGTGCAGGTGGCCGAGGCTTTGCAAGAGAAGAAAATCGTGCAGATTGCCGAGGAGATCAATCGCCGGTATCATAGTGAGAATCCTGTCCGTTTGGTGCTAATTACCGGACCGAGCAGCAGTGGCAAGACCACCTTCTGCAGCCGTGTCAGTATCCAGCTGAAAGCCTGCGGATTAAAGCCCATCTCATTCTCGACGGACGACTATTTCGTCAACCGTGTGGATACGCCCAAACTGCCCGACGGCACTTACGACTTCGACAATTTCGAGACCGTCGACCATGCCGCCCTTGAACGCGACTTGATGGCCTTGCTGAAGGGCGAGGAGATAGAAGTGCCTGAATATAACTTCGTTACAGGTATTCGCGAATACAATGGCAAGAAGTTGCAACTGAAAGAAGGCAGTGTGCTGTTGCTGGAAGGCATTCATGCCTTGAACCCGCTGCTGACGCATCAGATTCCAGAATCGACCAAGTACCGCATTTTTATCTCCACTTTGACCAGCACCGCTTTGGACGACCACAACATCATCCCGACAGATGACAACCGCCTCTTGCGCCGCATTGTCCGTGACTATAACAAAGGTGCGTTCACGGCGCGTCAGACCATCAGTCAGTGGGCCAGCGTTCGCGCCGCAGAGGAAAAGTGGATCAATCCCTATCAGGAAAACGCCGACGTGTTGTTCAATTCGGCCTATCTGCTGGAGTTCGCGGTGATGCGCAATCATGCCGATAGCATTTTGGCCACCGTGCCGCACAACTGCCCCGAATATACCGAGGCACACCGCCTGTTGCGCTTTCTGCATTATTTCACGCCCGTTTCCGACAAGGAAATTCCGGCCACATCTATGTTGCGCCAGTTCATCGGCGGCAGCAGTTTCATGTAGAATAAGACGCGGGACTTCGTGACGCGAAACGGCGAAGCCTAATTTTAAATCTTAAATTTTGAATTTTAAATCTTAAATTTGAAATACAATGGAATTCAACGCAAAACAAGTAAAAGACCAAGTCGTCCAATGGATTCGCGATTGGTTTGAAGTGAACGGAAAAGGCTGCAACGCCGTCATCGGCATTTCGGGCGGCAAGGACAGCAGTGTCGTGGCAGGGCTTTGTGTCGAGGCCCTTGGCGTGGACCGCGTCATCGGCGTGACCATGCCCAATGGCGTACAGCCCGACATTGACGACAGCATGAAACTTATCAACCACCTTGGTATTCGCCATTGCTGTGTCAACATTGGCGACACCTATAATACGCTGATTGCCGCAGTGAAAGAACAACTGGGCACCTTGGACGCCGAAGTCAGCCGCCAGACCACCATCAACTTGCCGCCGCGCTTGAGAATGAGCACTTTATATGCCATTTCCCAGTCGATGAACGGTCGCGTGGCCAACACCTGCAACCTCTCCGAGGACTGGGTGGGTTATTCGACGCGCTATGGCGATGCCGCCGGCGATTTCTCACCCTTGGGCGGACTCACCGTGCAGGAAGTGAAGGCAATAGGGAAGGAGTTGGGCCTGCCCATCGAATTGGTGGAGAAAACCCCGTCCGATGGCCTCACCAACAAGAGCGACGAGGACAACCTCGGTTTTACTTATGCCGTCTTGGACAAATACATCCGTACTGGCGTTTGCGATGACCCTGACACCAAAGCCCTCATTGACCACAAGCACGTGACCAACCTCTTTAAGCTTCAGCCGATTCCGCATTTTGAGATGAAATAAAAAGCCTATGTTTTCTTGTCCGATACAAATCCGCATGAGCGACCTCGACCCTTACAATCACGTCAATAACGGGGCGCAGTGCAACTACTTCGACATGGGTCGAAGCCGCTATTTCGAACATGTCTTCCAAACCCGAATCGACTGGCTTACATTCAAATACGTTCTCGTCCACGTGGACTTGGATTTCCGTATGCCGGTGCATTTCCATGACCCAATCGTCTGCGAGAGCCGCGTCATTGAGATAGGCAATTCCAGTTTCAGGATGGAGCAATGCCTGAAGGACGCCGAAACAGGCGAGGTGAAGACGCTGTGCCACGCCGTGGTGGTCTATTTCGACCGCGAGGCGAACAAGGCGGAGCGGATTCCCGACGAAGAGCGTGAGATGTTGATAAATGAATCGAAAAAAATGGCCAATGGCTAATGACTATGGCCAATGGCAGCTTAAACAGAATTGTAAGTCTAAATTTTCGTAAGAGCTGCCATAGGCCATAGTTTATAAAACAAAAAACTATTCCAATGAAAAAACTAACTATTACTTTGATTTGCCTCATCGCTGCAATGAGCCTCCAAGCCCAAACCGAAGTTGAGCTGAACGCTTGGAACGATGTCAACGTGTACGAAATCAACCGATTGTATCCTCGGACGAATGTCATTCCCGTGGGAGAGCAATGGTCGCAATGCCTCAACGGCGATTGGAAGTTCAAATGGGTTGACTCGCCCTCGAAGGCCCCTGCCGATTTCTATAAGGAGGGTTACGATGTTTCATCATGGAAGACCTTTAAGGTGCCGGCCAACTGGGAATTGAACGGCTACGGAACGCCTATCTATGTCAATGTGGACAACGAGTTCCGTCCCAACGAGCCGCCTTTTGCTCCGACGGTGGACAACCCCGTGGGTTGCTATGTCACGGAGTTCAACATCCCCGAAACATGGAAAGACCGCCTGACCTTCATCAACTTCGGTGCGGTGAAGTCGGCTTATTATTTATGGGTGAATGGGCAGTTTGTGGGCTATACGGAAGATGCCAAGACTAATGCCGAGTTTGATCTTACACCTTACGTCAAGGTGGGGAAGAACACGTTGGCTGTGAAGGTCTATCGTTTCTCCAACGGCTCTTACTTCGAGTGTCAGGACTTCTGGCGCTTGAGTGGCATCGAGCGTGATGTGGTGGTGTATTCCAAACCAGCACTGAATGTATACGACTATGAAATCCATGCGGGCTTGGACAAAACCTACGAAAATGGCACTTTTGGATTAAAAGTGCGGCTTCAGAGTACCATCGGGAAAATCAAGAAGAACCATCGTATCATAGTGGCTTTGGCAATCGCTGATAGTCGGCTGTACTTTTCTCAATCGCTCAATGAGGTGAAGTTTGAATTGGCTGATGATGGATATTACTATGCCGATATTGTCCTGCATCCCGAGGAAGATCATATTGGTAAGGTGAGACCGTGGTCTGCGGAGAACCCCAATCGTTATTGGATGGAAATCAGCCTTTGGGACAGAAAAGACAATCTAATTGAGGTGCTGGGTTCCTTTTTCGGCTTCCGCACTGTCGAAATCAAGGACGGAAAATTGCTCATCAACGGGCAATACGTATTAATAAAAGGTGTGAACCGCCATGAACATGACCCTTACACGGGCCATATCATCAGCCGCGAGTCGATGGTACGCGACATTGCCCTGATGAAGCAATTGAATATCAATACGGTGCGCACCTGCCATTATCCCGACGACCCGTATTGGTACGAACTTTGCGATAAGTACGGCCTTTATGTCTGGGATGAAGCCAACTGCGAATCCCATGCCCAAGGTTATGGAGAAAAGAGCCTCGCCAAAGACCCGCAATACAAGGAAATGGTGTGGCAGCGCAACCGCAACATGCTTGAACGCGACAAGAACCACCCCTCGGTGATTATGTGGTCGATGGGCAACGAGTGCGGCAACGGCGTGAATTTCGAATATACATACAACTGGATGAAGGAACGCGACCCTTATCGCCCCGTGACATACGAAAGAGCCATTTATGACAGAAATACAGATGTCATTGGCTTGATGTATGCAAGTCCGAAATATTTGCAACGCTTTGTAGATGAAGGTCTTGATAGCGTATATCATCGTCCCTTCATCATGGTGGAATACTGCCACGCGATGGGCAACAGCTTGGGCGGCTTGCAGGACTATTGGGATGTGATTGAGGCCAACGAGCAACTGCAAGGTGGTTGCATCTGGGACTGGGTGGACCAGAGTTTCATTGTCCCTGATGAGGAAGGCATATACTGGCACGCGGTTGGTGGCGATTTCGGTCATGCATACGGTGTGGGCGATGACGATGCTTTTTGCGCCAATGGAGTGCTTAGGTCTGACAGAATACCTCACCATCACGCCGACGAGGTGAAAAAGGTCTATCAGCCTATCAAGTTCACCGCCAAGGACTTGACTTGGTGCAAGTTCGAGGCCAAAAACTGGCTTTCGTTCACCAATGCCTCTGCCTTCGACTGTGAGTATGAGATTTTCTCTGCGGAAAAGTCGCTGATGAAAGGCAAAATAGACCTTGATATTGAACCTTTTGGAACACAGGAGATTAACATAGAGCGTTTGCGTATTTACGGCAATCCAGGCGAGGAGTTTTTCATCCGTTTTTCGGTGAAGACCAAAAAAGACCAACCATTTATGCCTGCTGGTACAGAAGTCGCTTACGATGAGTTCAAGTTGGATTGGCCTTCGGCACCGTTGGAGCCTTTGCCTCAAGCCAAATCATTGTCTTATGTGGCTTCTGTTCGAGGCATTAATTGCGGTAATGATGATTTTCAGGTGTCATTTGATATGAACACAGCGGAAATTGTTTCGTATGTGTATAAAGGTCAAAAACTTATTGATGGAAATTTGCGAGATAACTTTTGGCGCGCGCCAACCTTGAATGACGAGGTGGATTCTTGGGCTTTACCGCGCTGGAAAAAATCGGGTTTGCAACACCTGACTACTAAGACAGGCGGCTTACATATTGAACGGCTTGATAACAACAAAGTTTCGGTCACTGCCTCTGTGGAGTATTATGATGACAAGGAACAGTTGCAAATCGTTGTCAACAATGTGTATCTCATCGACGGCGAGGGTAATATCAGTCTTACCAACCGCGTTGAGCCGATGGAAACGGTGACTTCATTGCCAAAAGTGGGTATGCAGTTCCGTATGCCGCTTGATTATAGGAATTTGACCTATTTCGGCAAGGACACCGAAAATTATCCCGACCGCAATGCCTCGGGCAAAATGGGTTTGTACAACATGGATGCTTTGAGGTTGTTTGAACAACACGTTGTGCCACAAGATAATGGCAACCATTCAGATACGCGCTGGTTGGCCTTGACGAGCAACAAGAGCGATGTCGGGCTGTTCGTGACCATGCAGGAACCCTTCAATTTCAGCATGTACAACTACACTGACGACAACCTCACCGCAGCCCGCCGCATCAATCAACTTAATTCTACGGATTTTCTGACCGTCAATGTGGATTATAAACAAGCACCTATTGGCACAGCCACTTGCGGTCCAGGTGTGGATGAGAAATATGTCATCAAGAATCAAGTGTATGAGTACACGGTGTTGTTCCGCGCTTTCGACAAGACGCAAGACCCGATAGAGTTGACCCGTTTCCAAGTGCCGAATGTGGATTCTTTGATGGTTCCGATGCCCGAAATC
>CADCML010000024.1 GCA_902802535.1 uncultured Bacteroidia bacterium | reverse complement strand
GTTGGTCACGAAGCAACGGAGGTTCCAAGTGCCGGAGAGAGCACCGCCGGTGGCATCTTCAAGGGTGTACCAAGTCGAGCCGTCGGTCGAAATCATCGTGCCGTTCGGGTCGCCGGTGTAGTTGCCCAAGGCAGCCACATATTGACCATTGTTGTTGTTCATCACAATCCAGAGGTCTTGGTTGGCATCGAAGGCAACAGCCGGGATGTCCCATTCAACATAGCTCTCGGTACCATTGGCAGTGTAGTTGTAAGTGCCAATCAGAGTGGCAGGAGCATTACCGTTCGAACCATTGTAGATGCGGACAGTACCCGTGTGAGCGGCGTAGTCGAAGTAACCAATCTTGGTCACCGAGCAGCCATCATACTGTGACATGGCGGCAGCCGGGAACTTGATGCCCCAGTAGAACGAACCACCGCTCTGCAGGCCGATGGCGTCAACATTCTGACCATCGTCGTAGTACAGCCAGTCTTCCATCGGAGGCTGAGGCTCTTCACCCCACCACACTCTGATTTGGTCGGACTCGTACAGATTCTCGACATGGATAGGAGCACCAGGTTCGCAGGTGAAGCCACCGCCAGGATTGGCGCAGACCGGGCAACCCATGGACCAGCCATAGTTGTGGTCAGGCAGAACCATTTCACCAGGATAGATCGGGCGGACGCAGTACTCGTGGTCACCATACTCGTCGATGTCGGTGTACTCACGAACTTCGGGACCAACGAAGGCGAGGTATTCGCCGTCTTGAGTGATCAAGAAGCCAATGATGTCGACAATCGCAGGAGGAATGATGGTGCAGTCAGTGCTACCGCTACCACCAACCTTGCTGAAGTTGATGTTGCAAGCTTGGTTCGAGTAGTTGGTGATGACGAGGATGTAATACTCACCAGTCTGAGCCGAGGCAGGAATCATGCAGTGCTCGGTGGGCTGAGCTGAGTAGCTGCAGCTGACGACCTTATCTTCGGTCAAGCCGTTCGGGCAAGGCGAAATCGGGTCGTCGAACGGACCCCAGCAGCAGAAGTCGATGTCGACGCTCGGCGTGCTGTACATGTAGATATCCATGTCACCAGGATCCGACATCTTCATGTAGTACCAAGCCGGGTTAGGCGTGGTGTACAGGCAGTCGTAGTCAGGACCAGCTTCACCGCTACCAGCGTTGACACCAGCCGGGAATTCGTACATACCGTTGTCGGTGCAGAACGGATAGGCGTCGGCGCAATGGGCGTTGTCGCGTGACTTGGCATAGATGTCCATCATCAAGGAGTTGACGAAGCCCATCGGCAACGTGCCCTTGTACTGGTTGGCATAGTCAGCAGCAGCATACTTGTCCATACGGGCAAAGCTGCTCATGGTCTGCTCAACGAAGTCAGCGAAGGTCTCCTTCAGGTTGATGTTGTCGTTGACGCTCACGATGAACTTACCGCTTTGTTCGGCGTTGATGACGCTGAAGCGGCTGTCGTTGTAGAGCTTGTGCAGGAAGTAGACACGGCCGTCATAGTTGGCGATGTCGGCAATGCTGAACTCGAGTGCGCTCTCGTTCACCATGGCGATGTTCACAGTCTCAGTTCTGAAGCGAGGACCGTTGCCAGAAATGGCGAGGGTACCGCCGTTGCTGGACTTGCCGTTGTAGCTGAGAATCTGAGGCTCACCCTTGGCACCAGAGGCGACATAGGCGCGGATCATCCAAGTGCCAGTGATTGCACCGCCAGTTGCCTCGGCAAGCGTCGACCAATCGGTACCGTCAATCGAAATCATCGTACCGTTCGGATCGCCAGTATAGTCACACATCGAAGCCACATACTGACCATTGTTGTTGTTCATCACAATCCACAGGTTCTGTGAAGGATCGATGACAGCAGGATTGTCGAATGTCCATTCAACGAAGTCCTCACTGCCAGTGCAGGTGTAGGCTTGCTGTCCCACTAAGTTAGCAGGAGCAGTGGTACCACCTTGGTAAACCAGGATGTTACCAGTGTGAGCGGAGTAGTCATACATGCTCACCTTGGTCACCATGTTGCCAGTGTAGCTGCCAGCAGGGAACATCACGCCCCAGTAGAAGGAACCACCAGCGGTCAGACCGATAGCATCAACGTTGACGCCGTTGTCATAGTAGTACCAGTCGCCTTGGCCAGGAGCCGGAGGAACAGGACCAGTACCCGGATCGTACGGGTTGTAGCCATGTTCGAACACCCACTCGATGTGGTTACCTTGGTTGGTGGTATTCACAGCCACTTCGTCAACAGGTCCCCAGTGATCGCAAGGTTCGTAGACCCATTCAACAGGCTCGCTCCAAGCGCTCATGCCAGTGCTGTACATTGCAGCAACCTTGCAGAGGTAGTGTTCGCCTTCAAGGAGCATCGGCAGACCTGAGTTAGGATCAACCGTAGTCAGTTGGCAGAACGGATACACCGTGTTGTGATTGTAAATCGGCACACCGTCGATTGAGGTGCACATCACCTTATAATATTCGAAGTGACGGTCATCGCTCTTGGCACCTGCAGTCAGTTCAACGTCATCGATGTAGATTTCGTACTGGTCGTAGCTGTTGAAGTGACGGAAGGCGATGTAGACATTCTGGCCAGCGTAGGCACTCAGGTCGATGCTGTGTGAACGCCAGTTAAAGTAACGATCGTCATTGTGACGAACCTGTGACTTACCAGCATTGCCGTTCTTGGCGTTGCCTTCCCAAACAATGGTGAAGTCGGCAGGAGTCGGGTTGTCAACAGTAGCAACAGCCACACCGAAGTGATCAGGATAGCTGTCGTTGCCATAGTCAGCCCAGAAGTTCAGCATGGAGCTCGAGGTAATCGAATACTTCTGATTGGTAATCAAGAAGTTGTTCGGATCGAAGCTATCGTAGGTGCAGTCGGTGTAAGACGAAGAAACAGCGAAGCCGTTTGATTCGTTGTGACCCCAGCCTGTGTAATCGTAGCAGGCATAGGTCATGCTCTGTGAGCTGTGATACCAATTGAGGCCATCGCCGTCAGCATCAACCAACGTCCAGTTGGCAAAGCCATTCTCGAAGTCTTCACTGAATGTAGTGGCACCGCTTTGGCCGCCGCCACCGCCGCCACCGCCAGGAACGTTGGCTTCATCCCACATGGCCCAGCCAGTACGTGAAACGTAGACATCGCCAACACCATAGAGGATTTCAGTCATGACATAACGGAGGTGCATTTCAGTCAACAGGTTGTTCGGATAGTCAATGAAGTTGATGCTGTCCGAAATGGGTTCGTAACCTTCCTTCTCCACAGTGACTCTGTAGGCGCCACGGCGGAAGCTATCGAAGGCATAGAAGCCAGACTCATCAAGAGTGATAGGAGCAATCGGGTAATTCTGTTGCTCGACAGGGTTGTAGTTGGTGAAGGTCACCACGGTGCCTTCCGGACTATCAGCGCTATTGAGCAGCACATTGACGTCGGCAGGAGCAAGCCACATATCCTTGTCGAGGCAGTTCGACCAGACGATTTCGCTTTCGCGAGGCAGTTGCAAACCACCGCCAGCGCCACCAGCGACACCGTTGAAGGTAATGTCGTCAACAAAGAAGGCGTCACCAGTCGGGTTCACGCTACCGTCCTTGGTGTAAGACCAGCGGAAGGTGTGTGTACCGGCAGTAACATTGAAGCTATAGGTATCCCAGGTCTGGAGAGCACCATAGCTGAATTGCTCATTGCCATCGATGAAGAATTGGCACTTATCCCAAATGGTTGAAGTACCTTCACCCCAGCAACCGCCGAGGAAGCTGACAGAACCGTTCTCCACGAAGGTCACAGTGGCCTCCATGGCTGAAGTGGAGCTGGAAATACCGCTGTTGCCACTCATCATGCAGTAGGTGCCGTTGTAGCCAGCATAGGCAGGAGAACCGACAGTCCAAGGATAAGAAGCGTCGTTCACCCAACCAGCAGGAAGTTGACCATCTTCGAAGGTAACAACTTGAGTACCACCTTGGCCAGGAGTAGGCGGAGTAGGTGGAGTAGGCGGAGTTGAGCCAGAAGTGTTGATGGTGATGTCGTCCAAGCACATGATGTACTGGTCGTAGCAGTTGAAGTGACGGAAGGCAATGTACTTCTGTCCGGCGTATGCACTCAGGTCAACATTGTAGTTGTACCAAGTACCAATTCTGAGACCGCCACCGTCACGCGAGGCACGGCCGCCCGTTTCGCCGCTCTTCTTGGCAGTCAGCGTCCATTCTTGGACTGAAGTCCAGTTGCTGGTGCCGTTGTCGGAAACGAACACACCGAAGTGGTCGGCAGGATAACTTTCATCAGTGGCAGCCACCCAGAAGTCGATTGACGAACCAGCACCGAGGGTCACCTGAGGTGAAACAAGGTATTCGTCAGGAGTGACAGCACCGTAACCGTTGATATAGGAACCGCTGCAGATGGCGTTTGAACCACCATGATACCAGTCAAGCGTCAAGCTTGAATAGTAAGTCCAAGTGGTCGGGATGGCACTGGTCAGCGTCCAAGTCAAACCATCGTTGTTGCCGTCGATGACAGTCCAACCAGCAGGAAGACCGCTTTCGAAGTCACAAGTCACCATGTCGCGGGTGTTGTTGTTGACAGCCATAGGAGCAGTCCAGCTGATGGGGCCTTCGATTTGTTCGCCACGGTTGTTGCTATACACGGTACCAACGCCCCACTTGTAGATACCAGGAGCGAGGTCGGCCCATTCAACATCGATGTAGACGGTGTCAGGTGCCCAGACGGAAGCAAGCAGCATGGTGTTTTCAGTGGTGTAAGGACCATCGTTGTAGCAGTCGGTACGATACACTCTATAGTGGTCGAGGCTACGAGTAGGAGCAGCAATGCTCTTGCCAGGTTCGCCGATGGTGATATCGTCGACATCCAGATAGAACATGTCGCTGCAGTTGAAGTGACGGATGGCCACATAACCATTGCCACTGTAAGCACTCAGGTCAACAGTATATTCGTACCAGTTGCCTTGGTCACGGCCGCTGCGGCTGTTCTTCACAGGTCTGCCAACAGGAGCGCTCTTGGCACTCATCGTCCATTCTTGAACCATGTTGAAGGAGCTCGGGTTAGTGTTGGTCGTCGAAACGGCCACACCGAAGTGCTCAGCAGCATAGTTGGCATCTTGGGCGCAAGCATAGAATGTGAGGAGGCCACCGAGTTCCACTTGAGGCGAAACGAGGTAGTTGTCAGGATAGAGGACACCATAGCTATTGTCGTAGCTCTGTGAGAAGACGAAGTCAGAAGATCCGTTGTGACCATTGACGCCGCTCATCACTTCAGAGCCGATTCTCCAGCCATAACCGTCACCATCAGCATCGATTGAAGTCCAGCCTTGCATGGAGTGGTCTTCAAAGTCGTAAGTCATGCCCGGAACAGGAGGAGCGGGTTGCTTGTAGAAGGTGATGTAGTCGACATAGAAGCAGTCGTCACCGCTCGAAATCATGAAGTCTTCTTCATACTTCCAAGTGAAGGTGTGGTCACCAGCGGTGATGTCGAAGACCTTTTCGCTCCAGTTGCTTTCACCGGTGTAGCTGCCCCTCTGGACGCCATCGATGTAGAAGTAACCATAGTCCCAACTGCTTTCGCAGCTGATCTTGCCGAAGAAGCTCATGATACCATCGCTCGGGATGTTCACAGTCACTTCCATGGTTGAAGAGGAGCTGAGAACCTGTTGGTTACCGCTCTTCATGCAGTATTGGCCTTCGTAGGCATGTTGTGAATCAATGACCCAAGGATAGGTAGGATCGAGCTGCCAATCGAACAGGCTGAAGTCGCCAGTCTCGAAAGGTTCAACGATTTCGCTGCCGGGCAGGCCGCAGCCCCAGTAAACCTTCACATACGGGCTGTTCGGATCCAGACTGTCGGGATAATACTCAGCAATCACAGCGCAGACAGGATCGAAGTTCTCGTCGAGCATGTAGTCGATCGGGCTGGTCACAGTGTTGTAAACCATGGCAATCGGGTTGCCTTGGACAGGCTCGGTGATGGTTTGGTAACCGTCCTTAGCGGCCTGGCCATTGTAGCTACCAGCATAGATGTGGCCGCTATAGTAACCTTGAGCATTGGTTGTGAAGTTGTAGGTGTGGCTCACGTTGAATTCGTCGAGACCAACCATAGTCACAGTGGCGCCAGCAATGCCGGTCGTGCCGTCTTGTTCGTACACGTGGCCGTTCACATCGCCATAGCCGGAAACCTTCACGGTAACAGGATCTGAAGGAGCGGATTCGCCTTCATCGTACACAGCAGTAACATAATAGGTGTAGCCACCCATGTTGTAGGCCAGAGGACCATCGGTGTAAGTGGCATTGCCAATGTTGTTGGCTTGAGTTTCGCCAACCTTCACACCGTCACGATACACGAAGTATCTGCGGAAGGTACGGTCAACAACAGAGGTCCAGTTGAGGACGATTTGCTCGTCATCGAACACGGTGTAGTCAACAGCGGTGAGGTTCTGCGGGATGTTGAGGTGTGTGGTGAAGCCCCAAACCGGGCTGCTCACGCCTTGCGGGCAGGCATCGTTGTTGAATTCCACTCTCCAGAAGTAGTTGGTGTTGTTGAAGAGGTTGCGCACAGTGAAGCTGTTGGCCAGCACATGGTCGGTGAAGCTGCCGTCTTCAGGATACATGACCGTTTGCGGATGGTTGGGATCCGGATAGTAGGTCGTGCCGAAGATGACGCGGTAACCAGTGGCATACATAGGAACATTCCAACGCAAGGTGACGCTGGCGGGTTCCACTCCGTCCTCGTTGTCGGCCGGAGTCGGGTTGAAAGCAAAGCCTTCAGCATCGATGGCCGGGCAAGGCATGTTCTGGGCGTTGATGTTGACGGTGTAGTCAGCATCGGTCGAAGAAGCCACCAAGTAGTAAGTACCAGGGGCGATGGGCAGGTTCGTGATGACAGGACCAGCGCTCACACCAGCCATACTTGGGCCAGGAGTGCCACCGCCAGGAATGTCGAACTCGAAGGGAAGATCAAGATAATCGCCATCAAAGATGGTGGTACCATTCATGACAACTTCGAAAGAAGTTTCGTAGGCATACGAACCAGAAGTCCAAGTCAAAGTGACATGGGCACCTTCAGCAATGTTAAGGGTAGTGCTTCCAGTGTAACCATCAGCAAGAGTGATGCTTTCATTGGTGCCATCGGTAGCAGTGACATTGAGGTAGTTGCCGTTCCAACCATCACCGTAAGAATCGGTCAAGTTGAAAGTGACAGGCACATTGGCACGGTCGCGGTTGCCGCCCTTCAGGATGACGTTGGCACGGTTGGTGGTCGAAGTGGTCATCGAATAGGACTGAGTGGTAGCATCATATCCAGGAGCGTTGTCGGTATAGGCATAGCTCGTGCCGGCAAAGCCCGGGTTGTGGGTCTGCCAGCTCACGCTGCCTTGCCATGAACCATTCAGTCTCTGGCAAACGACCAACACGTTGCTGTGGCCGTCCCAAGCGAAGTTGCCTTGGTTGAAGACGAACTCGTTCCATTCACCAGCAACAGGAAGGATGTCGGAACCCGTGTAGACAAGGGTCATGCCAGAAGTGACGTGCGAAGCCGAGGTCAATTCGGTGTCGTCCACATTGGCCATCCAGATGCTGATGCCATTTTGGGCAGTGGTGCAAGTGGTGGAGCTCACATACCAGCTCAGGCTGGTCATCGGGGCGGAAGTCACACCTGCCTCGGTCAGCTCTGAAGCGAGGTAAAGGTTCTCAGCAAGGGAGTAGTTCCACAGGGTGTGGAAGGGGAAGTAGGTCAAAGAGGAGGTGGAGGTTTCGTCACCAATCATGGCTTCGAAAGCAGCGCCAGCGGCGCCACCGCCAATTTCGATTCCCGTGTAGTTGTTGGAAGCCATCGGGCCGCCTTCACCGAAGAAGTCCTCAGTGTAAAGGGCCACCTTGCCGTTTTGGGCAGTTGCATCAACATTGGCGTTGAGGATCATGTCGGTAGCCACCGTGAACTTGTAGACAGCATCATTGCCTTCCGGAATTTCGGGGAAAGGCAGGGTGTAGTCGTTGTGCAGCACGGTAGGAGTGATCTGCGAAGGAACACCCGTGTAGCTGAAGCCATTGTTGATCGTGCCGAAATCGTATGCCATTTCAACCACATCCGGGGTGGCGGGGTTGTAAGGCTCGGCAACGATGTCCCAAACGCTGGCGGTACGGCCAGTGCCATAAATGGCCACCATCTGCCATGCCGACACATTGGAAGTGCCAGTGGTCAGTTGGATGTCAATCTCTTCGTTAGAGGCCATCTGAACGGGAAGTTCAGGAGCCACAACGGTGAAGTAGTCCGTAGGAGTGAAATCGATGTCAGTCACCGTGATGGCGGGACCATCGTTACGCAGTTGGAACGTGAAGGGTTCCATCCAGCAGCCGTTCGGGCGAGGACCGACATTAACGGTCGACACCTCAACGCCATCTTGGAGGGCGAAGAGTTGTTCGCCAGTACCGCCGCCGCCGCCACCTGCCGTGTAGTCGAAGGTGACTTTGGGCAAGAAGTTGCGCTGCGAGGGTGAAATCGACTCGAGGCTGGTGTAGCTGTAGCCTTGAACCGAAGCATCCGTGGCGCTCACACCGTACCAAGAGCAGGAGACATAGCTGCCAGTGACAGTGTTGTACACACCGACCAGCAGGTTGCCGCCGTTGTAATGGTAAGGCGTGGTGAACGCAACGTTCATCAAGCCGCCGCTGATACTCAGCGCACCTTCGTAAACGACGGTGCCTGGGCCAGCAAAGGCACTAATCGAGGCATCGGCCACTTCGGTCAGGAAGACCTGGAAGTTGGCAGCGCCCCAGCTCACGCTTTCCTGTGAAGCGTAGAACGTCATCCCGTTGATGTCACCTCCGTTCATAGCTGCGAGGTCAGCAGCGGGCTGGACGAACTCACACTTCAGGTAAGCGTCGGCGTAAAAGCCGTACACTGGCACGTAACCGTTGGTAGTAGTACCATCGTTTACGGTCAGTTCGTCCGCTCGTGCAATGCCCATAAAGGCAAGCACAAGCATCATCATCAAAGAAAAAACTTTCTTTTTCATAATGAATTGATTTGGTTAATAAATAAGTGAATTAAATAGGTTTTCTGTGTAGAAATGAGAAACGCACCAGTGCCAAAGGGCATGGTGACAGCAATTTTGCTAGGCATCGTACTAAAAAAATAATGCATAGTAAACGCGTTTAACATTTTGTCGACACCTTTATGACTAACAACTCGCGTTTTACCCTTAGTCAAAATACACCTATTTTATATAAAAAGGCAAAAAAAATGGGAAAGGCATCTGTCTTTCCCATTTTTCGTCTGAAAACCGTCGAAAAATCAAATCCATTTCACCAACGGGAAGTCCTGACGGTGAGGCAGCATCGGGTTGGTGGGATACACGCGGAAGGTGAAATTGTATACACCGGCGCGGGTAATGGGTCCTTTGATGTAATACTTCACCCAGCCGTCGCCCGAATCAACGAGTTTCATCTTCTCGACAGAGGTAATCTCGTTCACCACCTCACTGTTGTTCTTGCGACCAAACACCAGCTCAATGGCCAGGTCGCCAGGTTCCAAGTCAGGCGTGAGCAAGGTGATTTCCGCGATGAACTGCTCGCCGAAGGTCAACGGGCGCACATTGGTGTCGGGCAACATCAGCGACTTCACCTCCACCTTGTCCCAATTGGCGCGGATGCGGTTTTTCCACGCATTGATTTCGAAAGCTTTCTGGTAGCGGTTGGCCCGCATCCAGTTGGTGCGTTCGATCAGTTTGTTGTAATACTGCTCATAATAGTCGTCCATCATGCGTTTCATCGTGAAGCGCGGCGAAATTTCGTTGAGGCACTTCTTCATGGCAGCCACCCAACCCGTGGGAACCTCGTGCACGTTGCGGGCATAAAAGAGCGGAACGATTTCATTTTCAAGCGTGTTGTAAATCGTTTCGGCATCCATTTCGTCCTGATAACGTTGATCCTGGTAGGTGCGTTTCTCTTGGATAGCCCATCCTGCGTCGGGACGATAGCCCTCGGCCCACCAGCCATCCAAAACGGAGAAATTCAAAACGCCATTCATCACGGCCTTTTCGCCACTGGTACCCGAAGCTTCCAACGGACGTGTCGGCGTATTGAGCCACACATCAACGGAACTGGTCAGCTTGGCACCAAGCTCCATATCGTAGTTACTGATAAACAAAATCTTACCGACGAACTCAGGCCGACGCGAGATGTCGATAATCATCTTGATAAGGTCTTGACCAGCCTTGTCGTTGGGGTGCGCCTTGCCGGCAAAGAGGAAGATGACAGGACGCTTCGGGTCGTTGACCAACTTCGACAGACGCTCCAAGTTGCCGAACAGCAGGTGGGCGCGTTTGTAGGTGGCGAAACGACGGGCAAAGCCGACAATCAAAGCGTTCTCGTCCAGATTGTTGACCGTTTGGAGAATCAGTTTCGGGCTTTCCTGTCGCTGACGCATGTCTTCCTTGATTTTTTCGGAGAGATAGGTGATTAGTTCATGCTTCAGCTGCTTGCGGATGTTCCAGATGGCATCGTCCGGCACCTCCTTGATTTTCTCCCACATCTTCACATCCGACTGGTATTCAATGTAATCGGGACCGAAGGTAGATTTGAAAAGACATTGCCACAGGCGGTTGCTCCAAGTGGGCAGATGCACGCCGTTGGTGACATAACCGATATGGTTTTCCTCGGCGAAATAACCCGGCCACAAGGGTTGGAACATCTCACGCGACACACGACCATGAATCTTGCTCACGCCGTTCACCTCTTGGCTGAGGTTGGTGGCCAACACACTCATCGAGAACTTCTCGTTCGGGTCATTGGGATTGAAACGGCCCAAGCCCATGAAGCGTTCCCAGCTGATATTCATGCGGTTGGCATAGTGCGGCATATAAGTACGGATAAGGTGCTCCTCAAAAGCATCGTGACCTGCCGGCACGGGCGTATGCGTCGTGAACAAGGTGGAAGCCCTAACCAATTCCAATGCCACATCAAAATCGAGGTTGTGCTTGTTGATGTAAACACGCAGGCGTTCCAAGCCACTGAAGGCCGCGTGACCCTCATTGCAGTGGTAAATCGTGGGTTTCATTCCGATAGCCTCAAGCAGACGGATGCCGCCCACACCGAGGAACATCTCCTGCTTGATACGCATCTCGTTGTCGCCGCCATAAAGTCGGCTCGTGATGCCACGGTCTTCCGGCGAATTCTCCTCAATATCGGTGTCCAAGAGGTACAGCCCTACCCTACCCACATTGACGCGCCAAGCCTTGGCATAGACCGAGCGACCCGGGAAGGCAATGCTCACCTTCACCCACTCGCCCTTGTCGTTGTACACGGGTTGCAAAGGCAGTTGCGAGAACTTCTGTGAAATGTATTCAGCCTGCTGTTCTCCCGATACAGTGATTCCTTGTGTGAAATAGCCATAACGGTACAGCAAACCGATACCCACCATGTTTGCGTTGGAATCGGAGGCCTGTTTCAGGTAATCGCCTGCGAGGATGCCGAGACCGCCAGAATAGATCTTGAGGCTCTTCATCAAGCCGTATTCCATGCTGAAATACGCGATGAGGTCCTTCTGCTGCGTCGGCTGCGCCATATACTTCGTAAACTGGTCGTAAACCTTGTTCAGGCGTTCAATGAAATCCTCATTGTCCTCCAAATCCTTGATTTGCTCCACTGAGAGGTTGCCCATCATGGCGACGGGGTTCTGCTCAGTTGCTTTCCATGCCTCGGGGTCGATGCTCTCGAACAGCTCAATGGCATCCACATTCCAGCACCACCAGATGTTGCGTGTAAGCTCTTCAAGCTTCTGCATTTCAACAGAATAAACAGGCTTCACCAGGACTTTCTTCCAACTCGGTGCATCGTTCTTTTGGTAGACCACCTCATGCATCATGTCGGCATAAGGCACCGGCTCCATCATGTAATGACGTCCGCTCGATTTCTCCATGGCGATTTCGTAAGCCTTTTCATAATGGACAATCAAATCTTTCCAAAGCAGTTTGTCGGCCACCTTCAAGGCATCCTCGGAAACCTTGGCCATGCCTTTTTCGGTCATGCTCAAGAAATGGCGTAAAGCGGTAACAATTTCTTCCACTACCTGGTTGGTGTCGCCATCCTGACGACGAGCCACTATAACTGCCTCATTGTCTTTGAAATACTGCATCACAAACCTACCGAAACCGGAAACATCGGTGGTCAAGGTCGGGATGCCCAACGACACGCTCTCAAGCGGCGTGTAGCCCCAAGGTTCGTAATATGACGGGAACACCGAGAAATCGAAAGCGGCAAGGAACTCCGAATAGGTGATGTTGAAGATGCCGTCGTTGCCGTTGAGGTAAGCTGGCACAAACATCACCTTCACCTTGTCGTTGGAGTCGTTTTGCAAGCCTGAGCTACGCAAGGTATTCAGAATCGCATCGTTCTCATAATCAAAAATATGATGCGTTGCGGGGAAGTCGGTGTGACCCATGATGGCATTGGTGCCGTCGAGGCGGTGCTGCAAGTCCTTCGACGGACCAGCGATGTTGCCCGGCACGGCAATCACGGCCACCACAGTACGCTGCAGGTTCTTGTCCTGGTTCAAGCGGCGCAAGGCCTCGATAAACAAGTCGATGCCCTTATTCTTGAACTCGTAACGACCGCTATTGATGACCATCAAGCAGTTGCGGTCGATAGGCTCGCCACAAAGGGTTTCGGCGATTTTCAGGATTTTTTCTCGCGTAGCGTTGCGTTTTTCGGTGAAGACCTTGCCATCCTTGCGCAACGGATGGTCAATGCCGTTCATGGTGATGACATCGGGCTTGCGATAGAGGAACTGCTCACCTTCCTGGGCCGTAATGCCACTCACAGTCGTAAACGCATCGGCATTCTTGGCGGCCTTTTGCTCCATCGACTGTTGCGAAACGACATTGAACTGCATGGCCATTACCGAAGGCAGGTAGGTCTTCAGGTTTTCATACAACGGCAGGCCATTGCCAGAAATCGCGCGACCGAGATAGGTGGCGTGTGTGGTGAACACCGTCGCCACCTGCGGACAATGCTCCTTCAGATACAGCACACCCGAGCCTGCCATCCACTCGTGGAAATGTGCCACGATATTGCTGGCTTGCTGCAAGTAGAAGTTACAGAAACTCTCAATCACCTGACCTGCGGCATAGCCAAACAGCACCGGCTCAATGTAGTCCCACTGGCCGCGAATGCTGTCTAGCTCATATTGTTCCCAAAGATGGGCAAGTATCTCATTCTTAGACTGATACAATGCGGTATAGTCCACAAGGATGGCAATGGGACTGCTTTCGATTTTCCAGCGTCCGATGCGGAACTTCAGGCCTTGAGCCAAAGCCCGCTCATGCCATTCGGGGAAAAGTTCGTTGTCTTCAACAAAGTAAAGCGTCTCATGCGCTTCCTTCACCACATCGGGACCTACGGTGATGTAATGGTCGCCAAGCAACTGACGCACCACGTTCGCCTTTGTGGAAAGTACCGTGTAGATGCCGCCCACCATGTTACAAACTTCCCAACTGGTTTCAAAAAGGTATTCGGGTTTTTTCATTAAGATTCAAAATTTAAGATTCAAAATTCAAAATTCAAGATTTTTCGGTTTTCCGCTTTGAAAGGTTCTTCACCCTGTCGGCAAAGTCCGTGAGGACATTCATGTAGTTGATGTAAGCATCATACGGTGAGGCGTAGGGACTGAAATACTTGTGCACCACACCGTCGGAGAGCCATTTCGTGCACATGTAGTAGAAATGGTCTGAAGTCTGGAGTTCGATCCAGTCCTGTTGCAGCTCCTCGTCTTTGATGCGGCGCACCTTGGCCGAGAGGTCGTACAAGGCACGATAGGCATCGTCCTGAAGCGGATTGCCGAGCCAAGCGGTAAGGTCGCGTTCTTCGTCGCTCCACGAGAGCACATTAGGCACATGGACTGCGCTCACCGGTTGCAGCTTCTTCGCCAGCTCCTGCGGGGTTGCAAACTTGAACTTGCTGCCTTTGAGAATGGCCTCGGGCAGACATTCCATGAAGTCGAAGATGCCCGTTTCCGCCGACTGGTGCTCGCCGAAGGTTTCGTAATCCATGAAGATGTTGACCACCTCTTCCTCCTCGGGCAGGGCATTCAGCCAATTGACGAAGTCCTCAGCGCGGAAGCTGTTCTGCACAAAACGGAAGGCAATCTCGTCGCTGAACTTGAAGTTGCGCAGCAAGACCTTCAGTTTCGGGTTGATGGCGTTGGCGTACATGTAGTTGGGACTCTTCCAGCCCAAGATATGCTTCGCGCCTTCGGTGAGCATGAGGTTATAGCCCATGTCGGCCACCGCCGCCCCGATTTCGTCGCTGTAGATCAACTCGGTGTTGCGGAAGGTTTTCGGCGTAACGCCAAACACCTCTTTCATCTTGTGCTTGTGGGCCATCACCTGACGCTTGAACTCGTCAAGGTTGTTCAACGAGGCCAACGAGTGGGCGTATGTCTCGGAAAGCACCTCCACTTGACCCGTCGCAACCAGTTTCTGGAAGCTCTCCAACACATCGGGGGCATACTGTTCCATCTGCTCGATGGCGATGCCCGAGAAGGAGAAGGCCACCTTGAACTTGTCGCCGAACTTCTCGATTTGCTTCATCAGCAACTCGTTCATGGGCAGGTAGCATTTCTCTGCCACGCGCCGCATCAGCATACGGTTGCTGTAATCATCGTAATAGTAGTGTTTCTTGCCGATTTCGAAGAAACGATAAGTGCGGAGCCGATACGGCTGATGCACTTGGAAATAGAAACAGACTGATTTGTTCATATTGTATATTTTTTATTATTCGCTAATTAAACCACCGACTCATAAACCGCCTTGATCTTCTTCGCGGCGGCTTCCCATTTGAGGCTGTCCACCTCGTCCTTGCCCTGATCCTTGAAACAGTTGGCCAAGGTTTCATAATGACAGAGGCCATAGATGGCGTCAGCCAAGCCGTTGATGTCCCAGAAATCGACCTTCAAAGCATGCTTCACCACCTCCGAAACACCCGACTGTTTACTGATGACTACAGGCACATTCAAGCGCATGGCCTCCAAGGGCACAATGCCGAAAGGCTCCGAAATCGATGGCATGACGAACACATCGGTCATGGCAAACATCTGGTCGACGGCCTCGCCCTTCAGGAAACCCGTGAAATGGAAATGGCTGCCCATGCCAAGTTGCGCCACACGGCGAATCATCTTCTCCAGCATGTCGCCCGTGCCCGCCATCACGAAATGGATGCTCGGGTCAACTTGGTGAACCTTGTAGGCCGCCTCGATGAAGTATTCAGGGCCTTTCTGGTAGGTGATTCTTCCGAGGAAAGTCACTACCTTGGCATCCAAACCGCTGCGCTCGTATTCCGACTTGGGCTTGTCGTTGGGTTCAACGGCGTTGTGCACTGTCACAACCTTAGCGGGGTCAATGCCGTATTTCTCAATGACGATGTTGCGTGTCAGGTTGCTCACCGTAATGACACGGTCGGCAGCCTCCATGCCTCTGCGCTCGATGGCGTACACATCCCTGTTGATGTTCTCGCCCGAGCGGTCAAACTCGGTGGCGTGCATGTGCACTACAAGCGGCTTGCCCGTGGTTTCTTTCGCTGCGATGCCTGCCGAATAGGTCAGCCAGTCGTGGGCGTGGATGACATCGAAGTCGTATTTAGTGGCCAAGGACGAGCCAATCAAGGCATAGCGAGCCACCTCTTCCATCAAATTCATGCCGTATTTGCCAGAAAACTGATAATTCCTCGCAAACACCGAACCCGTGTGGTTGAAGTTTTCCACCACATGGCGTTCGCTTTCCAAAACATTGACAAATTCCTCCGGCCCGACATACGGAATGATGTTCGACCCGATTTCCATATACTGCACACGTTCCCAATAGCTGCGGTTTTCTTCGTGGTCGATGTCGATGGTCACGTCGCTGGCATTGAGCAGGCGCACATTAGTTTCGTCCTCGTCGCCGTAAGCACGAGGCACCACGAAAAGCACGTCCACATCGTTCTTGGCCAAACCTTTAGTCATGCCGAAGCAGGCCGTTCCAAGGCCGCCGGTAATATGGGGCGGAAACTCCCACCCAAACATCAAGACTCTCATTTTGAGCCTCCTTTCTTGTTAAGATCGTCAATCAGATAACGCAAATAGAGCAAGGCTCCCACACTCGTCGACTGTGAAATGCAACCGCGAGCCTCAAAGGGCGGATTGCCGTCGTAAATCTCTGAAATCGTGCCGATTCCGTTGTCCTTGATAGCCCCTTCGAAGTCCATGTAAATCTCCTCCAAACTGGCCAAAGCCGACTTCCCAAACAGCTTCACCGACAAATCGGCATAGAACGAAATCAGCCAGGGGAATGCCGTGCCATTGTGATAGGCCCGTTCGCGCTCGCTGTGGTTGCCGATGGTCACACCCTTGTAGCCTTCGTCGTTGGGCGACAATGAACGTATTCCTCTGGGTGTCAGCAGTTCCGAATGTGTAATGTCGAAAACGCGTTTTTGCATCGTTTCGGTCATCGGGGTAAAGGGCAAAGCCGCCGCAAGCATCATGTTCGGCCTGACCTGCATGTTTTTCTCGTTGCTGTTCACAAAGTCGTAGAAGCTGTTGCGCTCCTTATTAATAAAAGTGTCGTTGAAAGCAATTTCCACTTTGTCAGCCAAATTGTTCCATTTCTTCAGCATCGGACTCTTCGGATCGGCAACTTTCAGCAACTCGACGGCGTATCTCAAAGCATTATACCACAGCGCATTGACCTCGATGGCCAAGCCCGTGCGCGGTGTCCAAGGTTTGCCTTGGGCGAAGACGTTCATCCATGTCAGGGCCAAGTCGCGGTTGCCGGCATAGAGCAGGCCGTTGTCCAGAATATGGACGTTGAAGTCCGTGCTCCCAATAAAACTTTCCAAAATAACCGTGATTGGTTTCTTGCACTTGCGCCAGATGTCCTTCTTGTCCTTACCGCACATTTTCTCATACATTTGCAGCACCCAGAAGAACCACAATGGCGAGTCTACCGCAGTGAAATACAAGCTCTTCTGATAGTAACGGTGCGGGAAGAACGGACCTTGCATCCGCGCCACCAGATATTGCAGCACCTCATTGAAAGTCTTCTCGTCGCCTTGCGCCAAAGCGATGCCAGGCAACGAAAGGAAAGTGTCGCGGCTGCACGAGCCAAACCACGGGAAACCGGCCCAAAGGCGCGTTCCCTTCGCGTCGCGGATAATGAACTGCTGGGCGGCCTTCAACAGGCAGTCTTCGTAACTCGTTTGGGGCAGCAGGCGCTTCACCTCGGCCTCGCATTGCCGTTTGATGGTCGTAGGATTCTGTTCCTCCAAACTGGCGGAGAGAATCACCGTGTCGCCTTGCTTCATTTGAAGCTCGAAGAAACCCGGAACAAATTGGTCCTCAGTAGCTTCATAGCCCCGTTCCTGCTCGCGGATATAGAACATGTTGTAGTACCAATGCGGCACATGCGTATATTGCGCAGCCTTGGAGAACTGCAAATACAACCTCGAATAGTCCTTGTAAAGCTGCCACGACGCGCCATTTTTCACCAAATCCACGCGATGGTTGGCATCGTAGTTCTCATGCGTCAGCATGTGGACGTTTCGGAAGGCCAGGAACGGCAATACCCGCAAGGTGATGGGCACCATGGATTCGCGCAAGGTGTAACGCACGAAAAGCCGCGCCTCGGTGGACGAGAAAATCAGCTCCTTGTCAAGCACCACATTACCAATCCGATACGTCAGCTTCGGCATGGGGTCGGCGGTGAAATCACGGATGTATTTGTGTCCGCGCGGCGCAAATATACCATCGGGATACATGTGTACGCCAAGGTGAAATTCCTCCTTGTTTTCGATGATGGTCTCGTCGAGGCTCGACAGCAAGACGTGGTTGTTGTTGTCTAATTGCGGCTGCGGAACGACCAACAGCCCATGGTATTTTCTTGTGTTACAGCCAATCACCGTGGTGGCAAGAAACGCTCCTAAAGCATTGGAACGCAGCACTTCACGGTTGAGAGAATGTTCAAGATTGACCAATTCTTTCTTGTTCCAGGAAATGTAGCTCATATATCTTGTTTCAAAAATTGCATAAAAAACCGACTACAAAGATAAAGTTTTTACTTTTTCGCAAAGCAAAAAACAACATTTTTTATCTTTGCAGGCGGAAAACTGACATCAAACATTCAAAAACATGACTAAAAAAATCATCAACATGATCGCATTGAGCGTAATCACCTTGGCCTCATGCACCTCGAAAAACGAGACCGAAACCGAGACCGAAAAACCGAATCCCTTCCTGACCGAGTACACGACACCCTTCCAAGTGCCGCCGTTCGACCAAATCAAAAATGAGCACTACATGCCTGCTTTTGAGGCGGGCATCAAGGAGCAACAGGCTGAAATCGAGGCCATTGCCAATAATGCCGAAACTCCAACCTTCCAAAACACCATCTTGCCTTTCGACAAGTCGGGTGAAACTCTCGACCGTGTGAGCAACGTGTTTTTTAACCTCAACGAGTGCCTGACCAACGACGAAATGATTGCCATCGCAGAACAGGTGCTACCCATGCTCTCGAAGCACAGCGATGCCATCATGATGAACCCGAAACTCTTCGAGCGCATCGACTATGTGTATCAACACCGTAACGAGATGGGTTTGGACGACCAACAAATCCGCGTGGTGGAGAAATACCATCAGGATTTTGTGCGCAGCGGTGCCGCCCTTCCTGCCGACAAGCAAGCCGAATTGAGCCAAATCAACGAGCAACTCTCGACTTTGAGCCTGCAATTTGGCAACAACTTACTGAAGGAGAACGCCAATTACAAACTTGTCATCGAGAACGAAGCCGACCTTGCTGGACTGCCGCAAACCAGCATCGATGCCGCCGCCGAGCAAGCCAAGGCCGATGGCATGGAAGGCAAGTGGGTGTTCACGCTCTCGAAGCCCAGCCTTATTCCTTTCTTGCAATTCGCCGACAACTACAAGTTGCGCAAGGAAATGTACGATGCCTATTACAATCGCGGCGACAACAACAACGAGTACGACAACAAGGCTCTTATCAAGCAAATGCTGGAATTGAGACTAAAGAAGGCACAACTCTTTGGCTACGAAAACTTTGCTGACTATGTATTGGCTGTCAACATGGCTCATGATTCCAAGACCGTTGACAAGTTCCTCATTGACATCTTCAAACCTGCACAAGATCTGGCCAAAAAGGAACTGGCCGAGATGCAGGAAATCCGCTACAAAGAGTATATGTCACGCACCTTTGAAAAAGAAGAAATTGTTAAACCCAAAGACAGAGTCAATAAAATCTATGGTTCATGGCTGCCAATAAGTTGTATGGCATCACCTTCACACAAAACACCAACTTGCCCATCTACTATCCTGGCGTGGAAACCTACGAAGTGAAGGAAGCCAATGGCGATTTCCTCGGCATCCTCTATCTCGACTACTATCCGCGTGAATCGAAGAGCGGCGGCGCATGGTGTACCAGTTTCCGCGAGAGTGGCCACGACATCAACGGCAAGAAAATCTATCCCGTTGTTTCTCTCGTGATGAACTTCACCCCTGCCTCGGGCGACACCCCTGCCCTGCTCACTTGGGACGAAACCGAAACCATGTGGCATGAGTTTGGCCACTCGCTACACGCCTTCTTCTCCGATGGCCTCTACAGCCGCACCTGTGGCAATGTGCCCCACGACTATGTGGAAATGCCTTCGCAAATCATGGAGAACTGGGTGGCCGAGCCTGAAGTCATCCGCATGTACGCCAAGCATTACAAGACCGGAGAAGTCATGCCCGACAGCCTCATCGCCAAAATCGAGAACAGTGCCCTGTTCAACCAAGGCTTTATGACCACCGAACTCATTGCCGCCTCCATCCTTGACATGAAATACCACGAAATCACCTCCATCGACGAAATCAAAGCCCTTGATGTGGATGCCTTCGAGAAACAACAGATGGATGCCATCGGCCTGATGCCCGAAATCTTGCCCCGTTACCGCAGCACCAACTTCGCCCACATCTTCAACGGTGGCTACAGTGCAGGCTACTACGCCTACACATGGGCCGAGGTTTTGGACAAGGATGCTTTCAACTACTTCAAGTCGTCGGGCGACCTTTTCAATCCCGAGTTGGCCGCCTCGTTCCGCAAAAACTGCTTGCAAGAATGCGGCAACGATGAAGGCATGGTTCAATACCGCAAGTTCCGTGGCCAAGACCCTGACTATGAGCCTTATTTGAGGGCACGTGGACTGAAATAAAAACGTTGTAGGGCTGTCATAATATGGCAGCCCTACATTTTTGTTAAAGCTTTATTTCTGATGGGTTACTCCCATATTTCCATAAATCCATCCTCATCGGCATAGCGCAACTGCTTCCTGTAAGGGTCATAACGCAACAGCGTCTGATAGGCATAGCCTTGTTTCTTCATTTCCGCCCCAACAAAGCTGTTCATCATGTAATCGTAGGTGTAGCCAGCATAAAGCTTGCCCAAATACACAGCATAATTGTAGACATCCTTAAGTTTCAGTGTGTCAATAGTATAGGAATAATCTATTTTCTGCGTCCAAATCGAATAGTCCGTATTGGAGTCGAAACCGTCGATGAGGTTATGCTCGCAAAACAGCACGGGTTTCCACTCACCGTCGTTGACCTCGAACCACGAGGCCACGTTGACGGTATTCAACAGGTGCTTGTAGCTGAATTCGTCCGTGTCGCTGAAGAGATAGTCCTCATATTCCGTGATGCGCCCCGAAATCTCCATCCGAGAGAGCATCACCAGCCAATGGACGGAGTCAACTTGCACGTTATCAATATCTTCTGGCACATAGACCTCGACACCGTAAACCTTCATCGCGTCGGCATAGGTGTTATACATGACATCGAGGAACAAATCCTGGCTGAAGCCGTTCAAGACCTCGGTTTTCTTGCCGTGCTGCGTGTTGTATTCCGTTTTCACCTCGGCACTTTCAGGAAAATAGACTGCTGCTGCAATATGAGGCCGCTCGGCCACGAATTTCTTGGCCAGTTTCTGTTCGGTATTGCAACTCGACATCAGCAATCCTATCACCACAAAACCGACAAAACTAGCAAAATGACTTTTCATAACTCACCTCCAAACAAATCCATTTGCACGCCGTCGCCTTGGGGTTTCACGATTTCCATCGGCACATCGGAGGGATTGACTTCGATTTTTACCTCGTTTTCCGGCCCTTCGACAGGCTCAGTGACCTCCGGCTCTTCTGGCTCGTCTTCGCTCGGTTCGGGCTCCAATGGTTCAAGGAATTGGAAGCTCTCTATCTCTCTGGTCGACAAGCGTTTACCCTTGGCTTTATAACTCTTGATGCCGATGAACTCCTCCACGTTCAGCACGTCGTCGGGGAAGCTGTTGCCCGCATCGCTGACCTTGTAACTCAGCAAGAGGCGCGGCAAGTCGTCCACACTGCGACCCAAATACTTGGCTTCGGGATGCTCGCCGATGAAGGAAGCACGGCTGTTGAGCTTGGTTTCGGCCTCGATGCAGAAACGCTTCAAATACATCTTCTGCGTCTCGCCTTCGATATAGACGACGGAAAAGATTTCGTCGGGATCGAACTTGCGGATTTCAATCATGTCGTCATCGAAGTGGGTACCCAGGTCGAAGCCCGAAATCTTGAACTCTCCATTACTGAAAATCTGCAAGATGCGATCCTCGCCTTCAAAGGCACCGAGGTATTGTCCGCGCTTGTCGGCATTGAGGCGGCGTACTGTGTCGTCGTACCAAATGTCGCGGGCTTCCAAGGTGGACACGCCTTCCCCACCCTTCTTGATTTCCTTGACCTCGTACTTCGTCAGCAGATTGCCGCGCGTGTCACGGCCTTTCACGTCCAAATTGGCGAAGTTGTAGTCCACGGTCTTCTGCTTCTTGTTGAACATCACCAAGGTCACCTTAATCACCTCAGCCTCGCCATTCGGATTCGACGAGAAATAGCGCACTTTCGAGTTGGGTTTGCCCTGCGTGAGGTCGTATTCCTTGTCGCGGGTGACGCCCTTCACCGCAAAGCGTTTCACATAGTGCGGATTGCCGTTTCTGCCATCGCGATACACGGCATTGTAGGTCGTTCGGCCGTCGTTCTTATGGAACACATTGACATGTATAACCTTTTGACCCACAAAGAGTTTCGGCTGCAACTTGGTCACCATGTACTTGCCGTCCTCATGGAAAACGATAATGTCATCCATGTCGGAGCAATCGCAAACGTACTCGTAAGCCTCCTTGTTTTTCTCGCGTTTCAAACCCTCGCCCGTGCAGACGAAACCTTCGTCCTTGTTGACATACAACTTCTCGTTGTTGGCAGCCACTGCGACTGCTGAAATGTTGTCGAAATTGCGAATCTCAGTCTTGCGCTCGCGGCCCTCGCCGTACTTTTCCTTGATGCGCAGGAAATAGTCGATGGTGTAGTCCACGATATGATCGAGGTGGTATTGCGCCTCTTCCATACGCTTCTCAATATCAGCAATTTGCTCGTCAGCCTTCTTGATGTCGAACTTGGAAATCTTGCGCACTGGTTTCTCGCAAAGCTTCTCCACATCCTCGCGCGTGATTTCGCGTTTCAGGAGATTGCGGTACTTGTCGAAGCGGCGCTCGATACCTGTCAACTGGTCGTCCCAAGTAGCGTAGTCCTTGTTTTCCAACTCCTTATAGATGCCTTTCTCGAAGAAAATCTTCTCCAACGAAACCCAGTGCCAACTGTTCGCCAACTCATCCAAAAGGATGCGGAGCTCAAGGCTGAGGAGTTCCATCGTGCGGTCGGTGCTGAGTTTCAGGATTTCGCTCACGCCCAAGAACGCCGGATGTTGGTTGATGATGACGCAGGCGTTGGGCGAAATCGACACCTCGCAGTCGGTGAAGGCATAAAGCGCATCTATGGTCTGGTCGGGCGACACGCCAGGGTTCAAGTAAATCACGATTTCACACTGCTCGGCGGTGTTGTCGTCGATTTTCTTGATTTTGATTTTGCCCTTGTCGTTGCATTTCACAATGCTGTCGATGACACCGCCCGTGGTGGTGCCGTAAGGTATCTCACTGATAACAAGCGTTTTCTTGTCCTGCTGACTGATTCTCGCACGGATGCGTACCTTGCCGCCACGCAGACCGTCATTGTAGTTGGTCACATCCATCAAGCCACCCGTCGGGAAGTCGGGATACAGCGTGAAAGGCTCGTCGCGCAGGTAGGCGACGGAGGCATCAATCAGCTCGTTGAAGTTGTGCGGTAAGAACTTGGAAGCCAGACCCACAGCAATGCCTTCGGTGCCTTGCGCCAACAGCAGCGGGAACTTCACTGGCAGCGAGACGGGCTCAGCGTTACGATTGTCGTAGGAGCGCGTCCAGTCGGTGGTCTTATGGTTGAAAACGACCTCTTTGGCGAACTTCGACAGTCGCGCCTCGATATAACGCGGAGCAGCGGCATCATCGCCCGTGAGGATGTTGCCGAAGTTGCCTTGCGTGTCCATAAGCAGGTCTTTCTGAGCGAGTTGCACCAGTGCATCCCCGATGGAAGCATCGCCGTGCGGATGGTATTTCATGGTGTTGCCCACGATGTTGGCCACCTTGTTGAAGCGGCCGTCGTCGAGTTCGTCCATCGAGTGCAGAATGCGGCGTTGCACGGGCTTCAAGCCGTCCTCAATGGCGGGCACGGCGCGTTCAAGAATGACATACGAGGCATAGTCGAGAAACCAGTTCTCGAACATGCCTTTCAAGGGGATGATATGATGTTCATCCTCTTGAGCCTGAGCGTCTTGCACACCTTCAAAAGTCTCGTCCGGCAACTGCTCGTCCTTGGATTCGTTCTCCAAATTGTCTTCGATTTCCATTATGCGTTTTCAAACGGTGCAAAAATAAAGATTTTTCTTCAATTCACGCAGCAAAAATAGCCGCTTATCTCATTCCATCCCTAAAACAGAAGCCCCAAACACCGCCTCAAACATCCTCCGATAGGCTTCAACCTTCTTGTCAAATGCCAAAGGATAAGCCCTTGAGGATGAAGGCAAACGGTATAATGTCAAACCCTCTCGCAGCGCGACTTGGCCGTTGGGCGAAGGGATTGAATCGGTCTTGTAATAGGCGCAGACTTCAGTCGTGGCCTTCTCGCCTGTGGTGGCAATGGCGTGGCATTGGGGCATTTGCGCCAAAAGTGCCTCAATGTCAGCGCGTTCCACTATCTCCAAGAAGGCATCAGAGGCATTGTCTTTCAGTCGATTGACCGCCGTGGCCGTGTCGAAGAAGGCAATGCCTTTCTCGTTCAGGAATGTGACGATTTCGTTCATTTTGAAGCGTTTATGCTCCAAATCCACGAAATGGTTGCGGTCGCCGAACCAGATTTGCCCCTCAATGCGCCAGTGGTCGTTGATGAAATTGGGGTAGAAAAAGTCCATGCACCAGCGTTTTTTCGGCGGCGGGAAACTGCCCAAAAACAGCACCTTGGCATTGGACGGCAAAAACGGCCTTAATGGATGGTGTTCAATCATTTAGAAGTGGTTTGTTCGGTGATTTAGCGGTAATTTGTTCGGTGTTTTCGACATAAAACGCCCTCATCTCAAAAACCCATATTCATAAACCTTAGCCTCAATCCGCTTGGCCAGAAGTTTCATCTTCTCGCGCAAGTCGGAAATAAGTTCCGTGTAGGTCTCATCATCGCTCTTGGCGTTCATGGTGCCTTTGTCGTTGGTGCCTTGGAAATGCAGGCGTATGTCGTAGAACGAGGCATCGGCGAGGGCATTGGGCTGGCTGTGGTAATAACGCCACAAGGCAAGCCCCGCGTCGTAAACGGCCTGCGCATCGGGCGACATACAATCGATTATCCTATTACACGTATTTCCATTATTATCACACGAATTGCCATCAATTGCACACGAATTTTCATCAATTCCAATTTCTGATAATTCGTGATTCATTCTTGGTAATTCGTGTTGGATACTATCTTTCTGGAAATCAAATAGTTTTCCTGTTGAGTTTTCCGTCTTGATTTTCCCGCTGAGATAGTCCGCCATAAACGTCGATTTGAAGGTCTTGCGGCAGCCCACCTGCTCGCGGGTGAAAGGAATCCAATGGTTGATGCCTTGTTGCGATGAAATTCTGTTCTGCCCGTGAAACAGCGTGAATATCAGGCAGTCCGTCTGAAATTCCTTGTCAGTCTTCCAGCCGTCGTTGGGATAGAGGAATTGGTCGCGGTCTTTTAACCAATCAAAGCTGAAGCAATGTCTCATTGTCAAATAAATGCACATTGGAATTAGATTTGCAACAGTTATCGGAGCTGTATGGTCATGATTATCAAGACTTGTAATACATACCTGATTGTTATGCTGAAAATCATTCTTGTTATTGTGCATTATTCCGATAGAAGGATTCTTTTTATCTCGATAGACTCTAAGCCAATCGTTTATCAGTAATTCACCTTTATTATAAGCATGAAAACTTCTGTTAAATAGGAATTCATTATTTGCAGAAAACACTTCCGCTTCATATTCTGTTTGGGCTGCCTCTAATTTTGAAAGATCCCATACAAAGAAGCCTATCGGGAAATCGCCATCTACATTGTCAAATGTATTAGCTGGAACCACAAACATTTTTTCCAATTTTGCCAAAAAGACCCTGCGGAATTCAGTAAAGTTAGGTGCTTGAATTACTTTTAGTTTTGAGAATTCTCCCAAAATGCAACCACTTATCTCTTTATAAATTCGTATAAAGAATTGGGCATAGATTTCGTTACTTGCATTGCCGATAATGTCTTTGTATCGTTGATAAACCGCATTATCGGTTGCAACAGCAGCTTTTGTTTTTCCCCTCCCACTTCCAGCTTCTCCATACGGCGGATTAATATAAACCACCAATTTCTTCCGCTTTTCGGGGTCGTTCAGAATCTCTTGCAGCTCCTCGGGGCATTTCGAGAAGTCGTCGTTGAGGAAGTCGAACTGAAACACGTGGTTTTCGGCCATCTTCCAGCCGTTGGCGATGCGGTCCATCATCACGTCAACGTCTTGTTTGTCAAGGGTCGAGGCCCAAACGCGGTCGTAGTTCGTCAGGCCGTTCAGCAGGTTGCCCGTGCCGGCGCAGCAGTCCCAAATGTAATACTCGTCCTGCCACGTCTCGCCAAGCACGTCGGCCAAATATTGCTGGCTCTTCTCCACCCAAATCTGAGGGGTGAAGTAGGAGCCTTTGCGCTCGCGGATGTCTTGCGGCACCAGCAGGTCGCGCCGCCCGATGATGTAGTTCCAATATTCCTCCTTAGGCGGTCGCGCATAGATGCTCCAAAACTGCTTGTAGGCCTTCTGCTTGTCGTTGAAACCCACCGACGAAGTAGAAACCAGCCCCATCTCATCAATCTTCTTGGCCAATTCGTATTTTGTCTTGCGCAGCACCACATAAAGCGAATCCTTCAGCGACTCCTCGTTGCTCGAAAGCAGGTCGGCAAGGAAGAAGTCGGCGGAGATGATGCCCGCCTTGTTGGCCTTGGCCCAATCCACTGAAATCGTCGGCCTCACCTTGTCGCTCCACTTCTGGAACACGAAGGTGAAGTTGTTTTTCGTGACCGAAATCTTCTCCGTCGCCTCCTTGTCCGTCTTGAAATTCAGTTTGATAAACTCCTTGAAATCAGCGGTTTGTGTTTCAAAATAGAAAAGAATGCTGTTTTCTTCAAGCAGGTTTTTGCAAAGCGCATAGAGTTGGCGGAACTCCTTGGTGTCGTGGTTCGAGGGAGTGACGTTCCAGTTGAAGTCGTTTTGGTAGAAGATGCCTTGTATTTCGTGATACTCGATGAAAGCGAACTTCTCCGCGTCGAATGCACCTATGTATTTGGGCGGCAGGTATTTCTCGAAAGTGCGCTCCTTGCCGATGGTGAGGATGAGTTGCACAAACGACTCGAAGATGTCGTGCGAGGTGCCCTGTTTGGCCTCCGCCCAAAGCAGCGACTTGAGGTCGTCGTTCTCAAACTCGTCAAAAATCGAGGTTTGCCCCCGCTCGACGATGTTTTTGGCAATCACAAAGTCGATGTTGCCGATTTGGGTGTATTTGTAACTGTTGAAGAAATCCTGCTGCACCGCGCTTTTCAGCGGTTCTTCTTTTAGTTTCTTGTAGTCCATAGCCTAAATTTGGGGCAAAGGTAGCGAAAACAAATGCAATTTTTATGGAAAAAAGGAAAATTTGTTGTTAGTACGGATATTTGTACTATCTTTGCAATAACCTAAACAAACAAATGCGGCAACGATGAAAAAGATAACACTATGGCAACAATGACTTTGAAGGAAACCCAGCAGGGAACTATGAAAAAACAACTGGAAGATATACTTTTGGCCATTTCGTGGCGTGAACTTGCAAACCGCTACTTCGAGAAGTCGGGGTCTTGGCTCTACCACAAACTGGACGGGGTGGATGGCAACAAGAAGCCGACGGATTTCAACACGGAAGAGCGCTACCAGTTAAAGGGTGCGTTGGTTGATTTGGCCGACCGCATTCGCCGTGCCGCCGACTCGATACAATAATCCACCGACCGATTTTTTGCTGTTAGGGATTCTGACAATGAAAGCATTCTACTTGCTCTAAATCGCAGTACAAAGGTGAGTTTTTTTCATTCTTCAATGAAAAAATCAGTTAGAGTTATTTGTTGTCCATTCCGTCTTTTTCGCGGAAGCCACCCATCGCGTAGATGATTGCGAAGATAACCATTCCAATGAATATAGCTATTCCAAACATAGTTTTACTCCTTCCTTGCCGCAAATTTACAACAAATTCCGTTCATGTCAACAAATTATTATCAGGGCTTAATAAAACAATCCAGAATAGCCATCTGCACCTCACCGTCATCCAGCTCGAAGCCATAGATTTCGGCCTCATCAGGATTCTCAAAGTAATCTTGCCATTCCTCAAATGCCTTCGAAATCGGGATGTGCCCAATGAATGGCATTTCCAAAAACTTAGATAGCATATCGTCAAATTCGATGCCGTAGCCATTGCTGTATTCTGCAAATTCACCAGTTTCTGTGTTGTGCAACATCATCAACACAACTTGGTTTCTCTTGATTGCCGCACGGACATCAAGCAAAAAGTCTTCTTTTGTTTTCATAACATGAATTTGTTAATTGCAGATTTAGATGTTATTTGTTCAAAGTAATAGCTTAAGGTTGCGCTGTTTATTATTGTGTACGCCATTGATCCCAATTGTTTCTATCATCCTTTGAATTATCGTCTTTCGTGATGATTAAGACCACAGCCACCACAAAAACAAAAATCAGCAAATCCCCAAATCCATTTAGCGAGAAGAACATAGCGATACTCCTTTCTATTTTTGAAGCACTTATATTGAATTACGCTGCAAAAATAGAAACCACCTGTGCCAAATCACGGTACAAGTTCAAAGATTTTTCGTTTTTCAGAAAAAAACTACTTGTACCGTGATTTGAAACAATATGTGTGTATTTTTGCAGCATCTTGAAACAAAACTAACAAACATAATTTGACATGAGCACTTTCATTCTCTTTTGGAATCCGGCTATTTCCAGTTACACACTGGAGCAGATGCAAAACGATTTGGCGAACTGGACACATGTAAAAAACTGGAGTGTGTGGCGACACAAAGATGCGCATAAAGGCGATCGTTTCTTCATGGTGCGCTGTGGTGAAGGCAATACAGGAATCTGCATGAGTGGACACTTTGATTCAGAGCCCTACAGAGGAGGAGATTGGTCGGGAAAAAGGCGCGTGGTTTATTACATGGATTTGTTAGTAGATACAGTGATAGATCCAGAGTTTTTGCCCATTTTGACAACCGAAGAATTACAGAAACAAATACCTTCATTCGATTGGACTGGAGGCCATTCTGGAAGATTGCTCGCCGAGAAAAAAGCAGAAAAGCTGGAAAAGATTTGGGCGGATTTTATCGAACAAAACAAAAGGATTTTCGGTAAACTATCGCTTCGCAACTGTGTAGACGCGTTTCCGGCAGAGGTTGAACTGAGCTTCATGGAAAAGATGGGTTATGACACAGGAGCAAAACGAATGGGTATTAGATATTATGAATATGGTATGCGGCTTTTGAAACAATACAAGTATGACAAAGCTAATGCCTATTTTCATGTCGCATACGACTTGTTACAGCAACATAAATCGGCAGGGTGCTATCCTGATTTGTGTTATCGTATCTTTCGAGGGCTGGCACCATATTCATCAATAGACAAAAGGCTTCCATTGTTGGAAGAAGCATTGGATGGTTTCAAACGGCAGGCCACTATGGGAAAGCAAGTACCGATAAAAATCATGAAGGATATTGAAAATAGCTTGGAATTTGCACGTAACGAGCAATCTGAAAACAGATGTGATGATGTTGTTTCGCCAAAAGCTGCATCCAAGGTGAAAGGCCTTGAAAAGATAAACGAATTTTTGGGGTATGACTACACAAACAGATGCCAGTTTCATGATGCTGAAATCTATGATGTTACATGGAAACGTAATGAGGTAGTATTAAGAATCAATATCAACTATGAATGTATCGCAACATTTCGATTCATTGATGCGGTGGAAATGAAGGGAACATTTGAGCTACCGTACCTGAATGAAATGAAATTCCGCATGTATAACAGTTTTGTTGATTGTTCTTTGGATGGTGTAGGAGTTACAATTACCAGCGAAGAAGTTATTTGCGAAAAAGTGGAGAAGTACGAGGACAAAAACTGATTTCAAATCACGTACAGGCTCAAAGTTTTTTCGTTTTTTTACACGAATTTCCATAAATTGGACACGAAATCGAAGATTGGTTCCGCCGAATCGGAGATTTCGACAAAGTCAATTTTTCAAAAATTGCAATTAATGACAATTCGTGATATATTTCTGATAATTCGTGTTTTATATAACTTTTTCTTTGAGAGTTCATGTTTGATACATCCCCACCGCGTCCTCATGCCATTGCCGAATTTCGTCAGCCAACCATTGCGGTTCAAGCACTTTCAGCCAGGCGCCGCGCGAAAGCAGCTGCCCCTTGAAGTCGGTGGTGGGACGCAAATTGAGTTCAAAGTCGGTAAAATCTTGTTGCTCATCGCAATGGAGTTCCTTTTGCGTGTGGTGTAAAGGCAAGTCACGGAGATAATACCGCTCCTTGCCAAAGGCACGCAAAACAACGCGCACGGGCTGGCTACCATCGCCAATGACCACACCATAGCACTCGCCGAAAAACTCCGTCGCATCGAAATCGGGATCCATCTTGAAGGTTTCATCGGTAGCGGTGATATCTTCCATTCGGTCAAACGAGAACATGGCAAAGCCGCCATCGTCGAAACGGCCCAGCAAGTACCACCGTTGCCGAAACAACTTGATGCAATACGGCGACAAATTGAACGTCCTCGCCTCCGTCGCCTGATAACGCCGATACCGCACCATGACTTTCACGCTCTCTTTCATGGCGCGAATCACCCGCTCCAACAGTTCTCCGTTGGAAGGGATGTTTTCAAGCACGATGCGGCGTTGCAGGCTCATGCTCTCACTGATGAGATTGTTCACCGTCAGAGTGGAAAGCATCCAGTTCTGCACCGAGTCTTCGTGCAGAACTTCCTCATTTCCAATATAATAACGATAGCCATCCCTCCTATCACAATCAATGTAGATACCGAAGATGTCCTCTATGGCGTCCTTGTGGCGGTTGAAGGTGGTGCGACTCAACGGCATCCCTTCGCTCATCTCCGTCCGCTGCCATCTCTCGTTGATTTCGGCCAGCGAAATCCGCTTGGCGCTATGGATAGTGTTCACCAACCAAATGTATTCCTTGAATAACGCTGGGGTTTTCATAATTCGCTCATTTTGTTCATTCTACAAAGCCCTGAAATCGCAGATTCGACGAAGTCAAAGGGCGACCCTATTCCATCGGGGATTTCAATCCCCGCGTTTCACGCCGCCTCACTTCCAAAACCGCAAGACCACAATCTCGCCCAACAGAGCCAACAGGGCAATCAAAGCAAAGAGTTTCCATTGCGAGGATTGCCGCGCCATGGCTTCCACCCAGTCGTCGGTGGCCAAGTCGGTGGTGTCAAGGACAGCGGCCACGTTGAAACCGGCTTTTTCGAACTCCGGCTCGATGTCGTCGCGGTCGATAAAGTCCATGCGCGACTCCACACGGCTCTCGTTCCAAGCCGTCACACGGTTCAGGGTGTCGTTGACGAGCAATTCGTAGAAGCCCGCCGAAGGCAGGTTGTCGTTGAGATAGAGGTAAACCTTGTTGTTCCTCACCTCTGAGGAAGGCATCAGCTCAAAGCTGCGGTCGGCGTTGGCGAAGAGGAACCGACGGTCACCCACAAGTCCAATGTCGTTCAAAACCAACATTTTGTCTGTGCCGATGGTATACGAAATCCGTCCTGCCTGTGCACCCAGCAAGGCCGTCTTGACCATGGTCGGAACGAAAAGGGCGTTGTCGGCCAAGTCGCTCCAAGCAGGACTCAAAGCCGTGGCAAAAATGAAGGCTTGCCCCTTCCCTACCTGTTCCGAAAGCAGTAAGGGATCGGCGTTTTGCAAGGTCAGCAATGTGGCAGGTATGCCATTGGATTTCAGTCGGATATGGCGTTTTACTTTAGGCAAATCGGGATGCTGCGGCAGGTCGAGTATCATGTCGCTGAAAAAGGCGTGTTGAAGGGCCAGGTCTTCCGTCGCCGTGGCGTTGGTGTCGACTTCCATCAAAGTAAGTCCCAGTCTTCCATACAAATAGCTGTTGTTTTTCGGATTGTCCAAAGCAGGAAACACCACGAGGCTCGCCCCTTCGGAAATGGCATCCAAGAGGGTCTGTAGTAGGGTTTCATTGAGGTTGGCGGTCTCGTTCACGATGAGCAACTGCGCCTGCGAAAGGGCACTCAAATCGAAGCGTGAAGGTTCCATCAGCGTATAGTGGAATTGCTCGTCATCGTCGAAAACCAAGGAACCATACGGGCTCTCGCTGCCCAATTCGACCACGTTGAGCTTGTTTTTCACGCTCAAAACGAAATCGTAAGCATCGTCGAAAGTGATGGGATGGTCGGTCAAACTGACGCTACAGAGTTGTTCACCCGTGCCGTCCACCACAAACTGCATCTCGATTTCGACCTCACCGTTCTTCTCCAAGTCAACCGTGGTGGAGGCCGCCATTGCGCCATTCATCGTGAAGCTGACGGGCAAGCCTTTCACTTCCTTATCGCCTTGATTGACAATGCGCACGTTGAGGTCGTTGGTCAGTCCAGGTTGCACGATGGGCGAACTGAGCCATACCGAATCGATGTAGAGGTTGCTCTTGTATTCAGGCACCATCGGGACGACAACCACTTGCAGGGCTGTATCGGCTTTAGCTGCCGAAAGGTCAAATGTATTACGCTGGAAATCAGAATACAGAAACAATGTCGAACTATTGAAACCATGCTGCTTGGCCAACATCTCGAAGCGGTCGATGACCTCGCCCATATCGGCAGGCGAACCGTCGGGATTCATGCGGTCGAGCTGGTCGAGCATCTCCTCCTGGTTCATCGGGTATTCGTTCTGAACCTCGAAGCTGTTGGTCATCAACAGGTAACGGTTCGAGGGGTTGAGCTTGTGCACCAAATCCCGCGCCGACTGCCGTGCATCCTCAATCAAAGTCGTGCGTTGCGACTGTCCCTTCATGCTCATGGAGTTGTCGACATACACGCCGATGAGGTTGTCCGACGTGTTGACATTCAGCTGTTTCTCAGGATGATACGGGAAAGCAAACGCCAACACCAAAGCCGCAATGAAGAGGCAACGCAACAGCAATGTCACCAAATACTTCAGTTTTCGCGTCTTGGCATTCTCCTGCTGAATGGAGCGCAGCACGGCGGTATTGCTGAAATACACCAACTTGTGCCGCCTGAAGTTGAACAAGTGGATGAGGATGGGAATCAGCAGGGCGAACAGGCCCCAAAGCATATTCGGATAAAGGAAACGCATCGGTCAATTCATTTCGAGGCGCAAAAATACGAAATCTTTGTCAATACCCGAATAAATGTCTACCGCTACCACGTCGGCGGTAACGGTCGTTCGAGAATGAGGCACAGGCATCCTTAAGTTTTGCCTTTAGCGGAATGGCAATGCCCAAACTGACCTCCAAGCCTTGCGGCAAGCGGTTTCCGGTAATTTGGTAAGCGTTCACATTGACCGCTTGTGCCGTTCCGTTTTTCTCGTAACGCGAATAGCTGTCAAGAAAACCTTGGTGGAACGACGCACTGAGTTTCAGCAAAATATCCTGATTTCCCAAAGACAACTTGCTACGGATGCCCAAACCAGCAAAGGCACCGGCATGTATCAAATTCATGTTGGCACTGTCGACGGCTACGGTTTCGTCGAGCGCAATGGGAGCCGTCCTATCCAAATGAATCTTGCCAAACAGACACATTCCAGCTTCCGCCCCCACCATCACAAAAGGCTGAAAATACGGCTTCACTTCCCAACAAAACTCCAAAGGAAGCCGCAAATCCACATTGGAAGTCGCAATCGTATATTGGACTTGCGCCCCCGAATTGGCGTGTACATATTTCATGTCCGTGCCGCGCTGTACATACACGACTTCCGGCGACAAATAGGCGAATTCCATGATGGGAATGTCCACAAACAAACCTCCCGTCGGGGTGAAAACAATGGATTGAGGCAGGCGCATCAAGGCGGGATTCTTGAAATACAACATCCTCGGCATATTCACGCCACCCTTTATGCCTAAAGCAATAGACCTGTCCATTGGCTTGTTTTGGCTCATTTGGGCAAAGATTCCGGTGCTGCAAGCCAACAAAATGCTCAATATCAAAACGTATTTCTTCATTGCTAAACTCTTTTATGGCCAAGGCCAAACACATCTTTCGGCCAAACCGTCGCCGTCCTTGTAAAAGTAATACGTGCCCGGCGTTTGGGCTTGATTGCCTTCCGACTCCAACACGACGAAAGCCATGCGGAAATTGGAAAGTCCGCCTTGTGCCCAAGTGCCACATAGGATGACACCTCGCTTCACATGCGAGTTCGTACTAACGACCTTGTCTTCAACAAAATACACCGTAAAATCATTGTTGTTTCCCATAATGTATGCGGTATCGGTGCGCTGTTCCGTGGACTCGGCGAGCTCCACCACGACAATGCCGTTGTGCTGCTTGCTGAAACGCATATAGACATCGGGATAGGCAATCGGCGAGGTTACGTTATAAAGATTGGTCTTGACCAACAAGTTGGCATGGACAACATACGCATCTTCCGGTACGCTGTCGGGAACGGCTATGCTGACAGGAACGGCACCCGTAGGAATCCCCTGAAACATCGTCTCAAACTTGCCCTGCAGCGTGTCCGGAATCAACGAATTGATGTCGCGAACATAGTCCTCCGTCCCGATGAGGGCGACGGTTTTGCCCAAGTTTTCCTTGATGCAGGAACTCATTACCATGCCGCTTGTCAGCAATAGACAAAAGCCCAATATGATTCTCTTTCTTTTCATTTTCAATCCATTGTTTATTCAATGACCACTTTTTTGGCAACCGTGCCCGCTTTCCCGTTGGCCACAATGAAATAGATGCCCCTGCGACCACTCAAGTTGTACTGCATCGCCCTGGATTCCATATCATTGTAGGTCACAAAGCTGTCCATCAAGTTGCCCATCACATCATACACCTTGACCTCCACCTTGCCATCCATGTGCTCGAAACGCAGCTCCATGGCGCCGTTGTTGGGGTTGGGAACAACATCAAAGCCGAACCTTGCCGTTTCCTGTTCGCCGATGCCGAAGAACGACGACTTGAGGTAGAACCTTCGCGTGATGCTGTAAGGCTGGCAGTGGTGGTTGTAAATGGTGCAACTCAGCTCTGCCGCCGTGTTGTCGTGCTCGGCGACATACACCCTGCAATAACGTCTTTCGGGCTCGTTTTGGTATTCAGCGGGGTCAGGCTCAATCAGCCACGATTCCTTGCTGATGCGCCACACGCACGAGTCCCAACCATTGAAGTGGCCGAGCGAGTCCTCCACGAAGAAGTCGTACTGGAACGAGAAAAACTCCGTGTTGGTGATGACGGCAATGGTGTCGCCGTCTTGATAATAGTCGTCCTCCGTGTAGGCGATAATTGGCGTGGGCGTGTATTGCATGTTGGTGATGTGCAGGTTGACCTCATAGAGGCATCCATCGGGTGTCAGGCCCGAAAGCAAAGTGTCGCAGTTCTTGGTGAAATAGAGCATTTCGCCAAACCATGGGAGAGATACAGTGTCACATTCGCCAACATATTCCATGGTTTCTTGGGTACTCGACTCGTTGATGGTCAGGTTGAGGACAAAGGTACTGTCGCACACAACATTACCAAATTCTTGCAGGAAGGATTTTGTGATCACATGGTTGCCAATCTCAGTGTAGGTCTCTCCAGTAATCGGCCAATAATACTCGTCGCAAACAATGACGGGCGGCAGCTCTTCATAGAACTCTTGGTGGAACTTCAAGTTCAGACGGTACTTGAAGTCGCAGCCGCCTTCCGGGTCGGGAACGATGGCTTCATCGTAAGTGTCGGCAAAATACTCCACGTTGTTCTTATCCCATTTGAAATACGGCGTTTCGTCGTGTCCATAGCAGATGTATTCGTACTGAACAGGCGGCATTTGGTATTCATCAACGCTCAGCATGAGCTTTTCCACCTTCAGGCAGCCGTGGTTGTCGATGGTGTCGAAATAGCCTATGTCGCCGTCATTGCTGTACCATTCGCCGTGGAAATTGTAGGATTGCCCGATACAAATGCTCGCATCGACTATCGTGGTGTCGTTAGGCGGATAGACGGTGAGGTGAAGGCGCACAATGCTGTCGCAACCGTGTATGGAATAGTCGGTATAGGCCACATCGCAGTTTGTGGTGTACTCGGTGCCATAGAATGTGTAACTCTCGCCGTCGCAAATGAAGGCCGTGACGGTTGTCTCGTCGTAGGTCGGCCAATTGCCGAGATGCAGGTAGATGGTCTTGTCGCAGCCGAATTGGGTTGGCTCGTGGTGCTCATACACGCCTGGCTCACTCACTTCTTCGCCGTAAAAGTTGTACACCGAGCCGCTGCAAATGGTCTCGATGACGGTCTCCTCCTCGTTAGGATGCACCACAATGCTGACGCTGACGTTTTGCGAAGTGCCCCAGCTGTTGTCGGTGATGTGGCAAGTATAAGTCGTAGTGCCCACAGGCGGGGTGGCCACCGGATGCTGAATGTTGGCGTTGTTCAAACTGTTGGCAGGTGTCCAACTGTAGCTGTAGTTGCCGCTACCGCCCGTTGGCAGGGCATGAAGCGTGGTCGATTCGCCTTCGCAAAGCTCCGAGTCGTCGGCGGTGGCGGTGGCACTCATTGAACCCACATAAACCGTGCAGGTCGGGGCGCCTACCAGCACCAACTCGCGGAAGGAGATGTCGTCCAAACCGAAGTCGTTGCCATCGCCATTGGTGTTTTGGTTCAGGATGGTAATGGTGGCTGTAGTGGCTGAGCCACTGTACCAAAGCTCATAGAATTGCTCCCAAATCATCGTCGTTGCCGGAGCCGAAAACACGTTGCCCAACTGTGTGCCGTTGATGCTGAATTGGAGCAAGGCCATTTGGCCGGCCACACCCGCCAAGGTACAGGCCCAAGTCGAGAAAGCGTACCATTTGTTGGGGGTCACGCTGATTTGCTCCGTCCACACGTTGGTGCCCGGACTGATGGAACCGTTGACCATCATGAAGTTGCCGTTGTCGCCGTGGCCATAGCCGTGGAAATTCTCATGGTGCAGGCTGGCGTCGGAGTCGACGTAATAGGTGCCTTCGTTCCAAAGGTTGGAATTGTATTCGTAGGCCGAGGTGAAGCCCGTGTTGCCTTGGCTGAAGTCGCCGTTGACCACACTCTCATCGCCTGGGGCATAGCCTTCGCAGGTGTAGGTGGTGGTCACCGTGGGCGATGCTACCGTGACGGGACCCTCGGTGGTCGACAAACCCGTGGCCGGCGACCATTGGTAATAAGTGGCTCCCGAGGCAGTGAGTGTCACCGAACCTCCAGGCTGAATGTTTGCGGATGGCGGCGTGATGACCACAGGCTGGGCAAAGGCGCACACCACAGAAAAAAACAAAAGGAAACTGAAGAAAAACCTAATTCTCATGGCGGTCAACATTTGGTGGCAAAGTTAGCAATTATTTCCTTGCTCTCTCCTTTTTTGTGAATTATCTGCACAGAACCAAGCGTTTTTTCACCATCCCGTATGCCGTTTCAATCTCCAACAGATAAACCGACGGCGTATAACCGTTGAGGTTCAGGATGATGCTGTCAGAGCGGAGGCCTTCGCGCTTTTCAAGCACCTGCCCCATCATGTTGGTCAGCCGTATGCTTTCCATGCCCTCGGCTTCAATGGTCACGGTGCCTCGCGTCGGGTTGGGGAAAACACGGACTTCATCCTGCCAGTCGTCCACGCCATAGAACGTGGCATTGATTTCGAAAGAGCGTTCCATCTCGCCACAATCCTCCACATTGAAATGGGCGGTCAGGAAGGCCGTCACAGGTGTCGTGACCAAGACACGACAGAAATCGATGCCCGTTTCCACAATCTGCCAATCCGAATTGGACAGCGACCAAGTGACCTGTCCCGAAAGGCCCTCCATGTCAATCTCATAGCGATAAACACCGCTAATCAAGCTTGAGGCCACATACACCGAGGTATTACCGCTGATGGTTCCCATTTGTTCGGAGTCTTTCACGGTCAGATTCAGCAGTTGGATTGAGCTGATACAACCGTTTTGTGCGAACACGGTATCATGAGGAATTTCGTAGATGCCTGGCCCGTAGGTAACGCCATGGAAGGTGTAGGAGTTGCACGCCCGAACCGGTTCGTCAGGAAGGGTTTCCGCTTGGACAAAGGTCACATTCAAGAAGACGGTACTGTCGCAGCCGGAAGGCGTTTGGAAAGTGTATGACGCTTGCCCGTCCTCGTTAAAATAATGGCCATTCCAGGTGAAAGGCTCGCAGACCAAAGTATCCGCAGGCGGCATCACTATCTCAGGGGCGAGACTGAAATGCAGCGTCACGATGCTGTCGCAACCTTGCGACGAGACAAAGGTGTGTTGATAGTCGCCTTCAGCCACGCAATAGTGCTCATGCCACCACATAGGTTGGCACGAAACCACACTCTCCTCTCCCGAAAGCGGAGGAATGATGGTCAGATTGTAGAAAATGATGCTGTCGCAATGGGTCACATTGGTTTGCAGCGAGTCGTACAACACGGCATCCGCATAATAAGGCACACCGTGCCATTCAAAACCGCTACATTCTATCATGCCGCCTCCATCGATAAGGGTGTCGTGGCCCAAGGTCAGTTCGAGATAATACCAAGTGTCGCAGTCTTCAGGGGTTACGGCGGGAACAAACACAGAGTCGCGCTGGGTTTCGTAATAGACATGTCCAGGATTCATTTCCCAAACGTAGGAACCGCAGGCCACCCTATTATGTGTGAACGAGGAATACTCGTCGAAATTGAGGTTCAGCTCCACAATGCTGTCGCAGCCATTCACGTTCGTGAGCGTATCCCAGGCATATTGGGTCTGCTCCATGCGATGGAAGATGCGGCCATGCCACTCATGCTCTTCATGGCAAGAGGTAATCGGTTCCACCACATAATTGCTGTAATTGATGACCACAGGCTGGTGGATGACATGGAAGCAAGGTTCAAACTCTTCGTATTCAACTACTTGAGTTTCAGTAATCATTTCGCCGGAAGGCAGTTGGTAGGCATCGCAAGCCGTGATGGTTTCCAACCACTGGTCTTCAGCCGAAAGCACCGTGATGGGCACAGGTCCGAGGATGTCGTTGCCACAAGAATTGTGCGCATAGAAACGGATCCAGCAGCCGTTGTGCGACATTTGCATCAGCATCTCAGGATTGATGCCGGTGTAGGTCCCGTTTTGGGCATTGGCCATCTGCCATTCCGAAATGCGGTCGTTGACATCGGTGTTCCTCCATTCGACATCGACCTCCGGCAAATCCAAGGGGTTGTTCTCGCAGACTTGGAACGCGCTCAACTGACCCTCAATCACGGGCGTATCGTTCACATTGAACGGCACCGTATTGCTGAAGGTGGAGTCACACTCGTTGATGACCACGAAACGCAAATAATAGCTGCCATAATCCAAATGGTATGTAGCCGGGTCGAAAGGATGGAATGGACCATTGGGCGAAGCCGCATATTCCCATCTTTGGGTGCCGCCTTCGGTATGGTTCATCTGGTAAGGTGGTGTCGTCACCATCAGCGGACTGCCCGAGCACACATCCGCAGGTGCCTGCAAATTGTCCGAAATGGTAGGCGCATTGTTGATGGTCAGAATCAAGGTGTAAATGCTGTCGCAGATGAGCGGGTCGCTGCTATCGTAGGTATACGTATCGGTGCATGAAGCGTAATAGGTTTGCCCGTTCTTCGGCCAGGTGAACATCTCACATGCCGTAAAGCTCTGTGTCTCAGTATAGGCTTCACTCAAGGTAAAGTTCCACGACACCTGAATGGTGCAGTTGTTCGGCGTGATGGAATCGGCCACGTAAACGCCATTTTGGTCGCACAACACGCCATGATGGTAGATGACATCGCAGGCGGTTATCTCGCCCTCGTCGATGGGGTCGGTGGAATACACCGTCACCTGCACGTTGTTGGTCGAATAGGCCGTACCACAGCCATTGACGGCCTTATAGCGGATGTTGCAGCCATTGTAGGCAAAGGGGATGTTATTGTTGGGCAAGGGCTGCCAAGTGCCGTTGATTTGGATTTCCCAGCCCTCGAAATGGGTATTGGGGTTGTTGTCCCTCCAAGTAACTTGAGGGGCGGTCAAAGCGAAGGCTTGGCCTGCGCAAATGCCTGCCGGAGCGGTGATGGCACCCACCAAAGGCTCATCGTTCACCGTAATCTGAACAGGAGTGCTATACGTTTCACCACAGTCGTTTACAGCGAAATAACGAATCCAATACTGGTTGTAGGTATAAGGCACGTTATTGTTGTTGAATGGGCTATAAGTGCCGTTTTGCGTGGCCGCAATCTGCCAGCCTTGGTCGGTGATGGTGGAACCGTTGTTTTGAATGGTCGGCGTGTTCAGGGTAAAGCTGCTGCCTGCGCAAATGGCATCTGGCGGAGTGGGTGTAGCTATCGTAGGCTCGTCATACACATGGATTTGCACCGCATTGCTGACATCGCTGCCGCAGTCGTTGCTCACCTTGTAATGCAGATACCAGTTGTTGTAAGTGACCGGCACATTCTGGATGCTGAAAGATTGGTAATTTCCCGTCTGGTTTTGGCAGATTTCCCATGCACCAGTACCGTTTCCGTCGTAGGTTGGTGGCGTCACATTTAAGTTGTCTCCAGCGCAGATGGCTTCAGGGGCCTGCAAGGTACCTGTGACATCGGGAGCAACATTCACCGTCAACAGGCGGGCGGGACTGCTGTAGACAAAACCGCAGCTGCCCTCTATCATATAGCGGATATACCAGCCGTTGTAGGTGGCAGGTATATTGTTCAGGCTGAAAGCGTTGTAGTCCCCGTTTTCGGTCGGCGAGGCCACCCAGCCTTGACTGAGAATCTGGGAGCCGTTGGCGTTATAGGCTGGAGCCGTCAAGGTTAAGCTTTGTCCTGCGCAAATGGGCTGGATTTGAGGCGTTTGCCCCGAGAAAGTCGGTCCGTTGGTCACGGTGATTTGCACAGCATTGCTGTGGCCTTCGCCGCAGTCGTTGGAGGCCGAATAGCGCACCCACTTGCCGTTCATCGAAAGCGGGATATTGGTCGGGTCATTAAGTGTCTGGAAAGGACCATTCTGTGATGAGCCATATTCCCAATGCCCTGTTGCACTTGGATTCACCGAAGGCGTTTGTATACCCAATGCACCTCCAGCGCAAATCGGGCCTGGTGCGGAGATGTTGGCCACCACAGGTGCCTGTCCCACCGTGATGAAAACCCACGCTTCATCGTAAATGCCCTGGTTATTAAAACCCACACGATACTTCAACTGGTCGGTCCCAGAAAATGTCGCATCGTTAAAAATATATTCGATTTTCTTGTTGGAAAGTACCGTTGCCTCGCCATGCAAAGGCTGTTGGAGTATTTGAACGGAGGCCGTCTGTATGCCAGGAGAAATGATGTCGTTGTCCAGCACTGGAATCTCCACGGGAGTCCATATACAGGCCAACGGCCAAGTGTCATTATTCGCCGTGACACTGTAGGTTTCATCGGGGACGAAGGAAATGTCGTCGAGGCAGAAGTCGTCGCCCAAACCCTCGTTTCCCGTATAGGTGTCATAAATCTCAATCACCGCTTGCGTGGCATTGCCGCTGTTCCATTTCGTACCGTTGTTGTTCCAATCATGCCAATCGTTGTTTTGGGGCAGCGTATTGACCCCACCGAAATTGGTTCCATTGATTTTCACTTGCAATTTGGAAGGATAGATCTGCCCGTATAGGACCCTGTTCAGGTTCACGTATCGGTAAGAAAGCGTGTAATTGGTTTGTGCCGTGACGTTCACCGTCTGCCGCCACACCACTTTGGTCGGATTGGAACTCCCGCCAAAACCGTTCACAATCATGTATTTCCCATGTGAATTACTCGGGTTGGGCCAGCCTTGTCCGCCGCCATGTCCGCTGGTTGTGGTATTGATGACATAATGGCCATATTCCACCACATAGTTCGCATTCACCCGTGTATAATCCGTGGAAGACGGGGCTGTAATTGCGCCATAAATGTTGTAATCCTCAAAATCGCCGTTCACGATGACATTTTGCGCCGATGCCGTTTTTGCCATCGCCCACATGAGAAACGGTAAAGCGACAAAAAGGCTTATCCTTGTAGGGTTCATTGTTCTTGCCATGATAGTTCAGTTTTTTGCATATTAAACGCAAAAATAAACAAAAAACATACCAATCGAAGAAAAAAAGTTCGTCTACAGGCGTTTTCCATCCAAAACGGCCTCTTTCAGGGTGTCGTTCTTGTAGGTCAACTTCAGGGAAAAGAAAGGTCGATGCTCGTCAATCAGCCTCAAAAACAGCTTGTCGCCTTCCCATGAAGGCAGTTCGATAAGCCGCTGTTTGTCAACCCATTCGAGGTCGCCCTCGTTGCAGTCGATGGGGTCGCCAGTCCAGTCGGTGCAGACGAAAATGTGCATCTGCTCGGCGGGCCAGATGTTGTGCACGAAGGTGACGATGCCGCAGTAGCGCCAAGCCGTGACGGTGAAGCCCGTTTCTTCGCGCACCTCGCGCCTCATGCAGTCTTCGGGGCTCTCCCCTTCCTCGAACTTGCCGCCCACGCCAATCCATTTGTCGTGGTTCTCGTCGTTCTCTTTCTTGGTGCGGTGCAGCATGAGGTATTGGCTGCCGCGCTCAAGGTAACATTGGGTGGTTTGTTTCATAGGGCAGCAAAAGTACGCTTTTTTCCCCAATCACGGCGCCACCCGAGTGAAAACAACGCTGTCGCCTTCACTCAAAGCCTTCACGAACACGGCTGTGCAAGGCGGAACGGGCACGGTGCTCGGGATGGCCTCGGGGTTGATTTCCGTGCCGTTTGCACCCAGCACATAATATTCCCTGTCGAGATAGGCCTCGCAGGGGAACGGGTTGCCTACAAGGTTCCAACACTTGCGGCTGTCGGCGGGGTCATATTCCAGCGCGATTTCGCCGCTGCCGTCGTAAGGCGTTCCTGTGAAAATAAGGGTGGTGTTCTCTTGGCTGGCATAGAGGTAGCCCTTGCCGTTGGTCAACACGAACCCATTGGCCTTGTGGTTCTCCCATTCGTTGCCTTGACCCGACGGGTTGAAGCGGTAAAGGTCGTATTCGTTGGTGAGGAAGCCGTTCTCAGCCGTGGGCGTGACGGCCTCCATCACGGGCGAGGCAATGAGATAGTAGCCGCCTGCGCCTGTGCCGTAGCCGGTGATGTCCTTGGTGAGGGTTATGCCCTCTTCGGTGGTGAAATAGGCGCTCGCGCTCCAACCGGTGGCCTCGCCGTCGCAAACGCCTTGCGCTTGCCACTCGTATGGCATGTTGGGTTGCAGGCCGCTGAGGATGCCCTCCTCCGAGTCCCATTCGCCGGCGGGTACCCAATCGTCGATGATGATGTCGTCCAAATAAACACAGTATGAACAATAGCCGTAATAATGGAAGGCAACGTATTTCACGTCGGCGGGAAGCGCAAGCGTACATTCCTGCCATGACGAGCCTAATGCGACCTCGGTCCAAGTGAACACGCCTTCTGTCTCCACGTCGTTGCTGGTGGTGGAATAACCCACTTGAAGACTTTCGGTAGCGTTGTTGTATTTCCTGTGATAGAATTTCAGCGGACCAGTCACTGACAGTTCGGGAGAAACCAAGTATTGGTCGAAGGCTTCCCCTGAATTTATCCAGGTGTAGGACGAGAACCTGAAGGCTTTCTCGCCGCCATGTACAGGCGAGTATGCCCATTCGTCTCCAAAGGCAAAAATTCCGGCGGGATGCTCTCCGTTGCCTCCGATGCCGTTAACGATGTTTTTGCTGATGAAAGTCCAGTTGCCCGGGGCGATGACGTCTTCACCTTCAAAGTCTTCGGAGAAGGAATCTTGCACTGCCGTTCTGTACCGCACGTTGTAGCTGTCGCTGAAGCCCGTCCACGCCAAGGTTGCACCCGTCGCCGTGACGCTGCTTGCCGCCATGTTGAAAGGCACGGGGCAGACCTCAAGGGTGGTGAAGCCTACCGCTTCGCTCCAGTCCTCGTAGCCCTCGCAGTTGCTCTTCACCTGCACCTCATAGTCGGTTTCGGGCGTGAGCCCGGTGAGCGTGCAGGGGCTTTCGGCCTCGCTGACGGTCGTCCATTCGGGTACGATGTTGATGTTTGTGGTGATGTCGTCCAAGCCCACGCCCCAGCCGCAGTGGTCGGTGCAACGGAAGCCGATTTGGTAGTTATTGGCGAGGCCGGTCAGGGCAACGGTTTGGTTCGTCCATGCTTCGTGGTTCACTGTGGTGCTCCACAGTTCGTTCCATTCGCCTTCGTTGCCGATGCGATAGCAAACGGCCAACTCGTCGGTGACATTGCCCCGTTTCCGGTTGACGTACCAGAAGGAGAGTGTCAGGTTGGTTTGTCCGGTCAGGTTGAAGGCGGGAGTGACAAAATAGGTCACTGCGTCCAAATAGCCGTGTGTGATGAGTGCGTTGTAATGGCCGCTGTGGGCGCCGATTGAGCCGTCGCCAACGCTGGTGTGGTAGTCGCCAACGCCGATGCGCCAAGTCTTGATTGGGTCTGTGTTGTCGCCCTCAATGCTCCAGCCTTGGGGCATCGTGCCTTTCTCGAAGCCTTCGCCGAAGAGAAGGGGAACCTCGCGGTAGCGCAGCGAGTAACTGTCGCAAGCACCCTTCCAAGTGATGTCGGCTTCATGGGGAGTGATGCTGCCGACGGCAATGTCGCGGGGCGGGATCATTTCGAGATTGATGGAAACCGTCACATCGTCAACGAAGCAGCGGAATTTACTTGTCGCGCTCCACCTGAAAGCCAAACGGTGCGCAGTTGCGGGCACGTTCTCCAAGGTCGTGCTGCGCTGCACCATCGATCCAAAATTGCTTCCATAGTCTGCAATTTCGGTAAAGGTGTTGCAGGTGCCGTCGTCCTCGGCAGTGAGGTAGCCCAAGCGGAGTTGGCCTGAGCCGTCGCCAGCCGTTCTCATCCAGAAACTGATTTGCAGTCCGCTGATGGAATTGCTGAACTCAGGCAGCACGGCGTATGCGTCGCCACCGTTATAGAACGACAGGGACTGTGCGCCGCTGTGTACATAATTAGGCGCACCCTCACTCCCGATAGTATTGTGCGGGGCGGGATTGACCGTATTGTTGTAACCCTCCCAACAAGGAGGAAGGGGACCTTGCCCCGTCCAAAGGGTGCCCTCGGGGCTTTCAAAGTCTTGCGTGTAGGGCGCATCTAAGGTTATCTCGTATGGCCCGCACAGGGTGGTGAAGCCGATGACATTCCAAAGGTCGGTATTGCATGTAGGCTTCACGCGCACATAGTAATAGGTTCCTGGGCTGAGGCCTTCCAACAGGTAGTTCTCGTGGCTGTCGGTTTCTTCGTCGGCCAAGATGTTGGTGAAGGCCGCATCGGTGGCCAATTGCACGTTCCATGCGGTTTGGCTGTCGTCAAACAATTCCCAACTCAGGTAGGCGGTAGTGGAGGATAAACCTTCGACACTCAAATTGCCCACCGGGAAGCAGTCGAGCGTACAAATCGACACTTCCACATCGTCAATGAAGCCACTCATAACACTTTCGCTCCATTTGAAGGCCAAACGGTGCGCCGCCTCGGGCACATAGAGCAGGTAGGCGGTGTGCTGCGTCCATGTGGAGGCCGGCCCGAAGTCTGCAATGGCCGTAAAGGTGTTGCAGTTGCCCTCGTCCTCAGCGGTGATATAGCCCAATTGTAATAGACCCCAACTGTATTTCAACCAAAAACTGATTTGCAGTTCGTTGAAGGGATTGCTGAACTCAGGCAGGATGGCGTAGTAGGTATCAGTTCCGCTTTCACTGTTGAACGACAGGGATTGTGAACCGCCGTGGACATTCGCGGAGCCTGCGGTTGCATTGTGCGGGCCGACACTGCCTGTCGTGTACGACTCCCAGCAGGCAGGAAGGCGGCCTAACTCATTTTCATGGGTTCCTTCGGGATTTTCAAAGCCTTCCGTGTAAGGTGCATTGGCAGTCACGGTGATTGGACCGTCGCATGGGGGCATGGTCCAGAACTGGACGGTGTTGCTCCAAAGGTCGTCGCTGCACGTGGGCTTCACGCGCACATAGTAATAAGTGTCGGGGTCGAGGCCTTCCACAAGATAGTTCTCGTGGCTGTCGGCCACAAGGTTGGCCACGTTCTCGGTGAAGTTGGCATCGGTGGCCACTTGCACGTCCCATGCGGTTTGTTCAGCGTCATACACCTCCCAACTCAGGTAGGCGGAGTTGGAGGCCACCCTGCCCAAACCCAACGCGCCCAAAGGATAGCAATCGAGGGTACGAATGGCAACTTCCACATCGTCAACCAGTACAAAATCTGACGCGGCTTTGAACGCCAAGCGGTGCGCCGTTGCAGGCACATTAAGCAGATAGTTGGTGTACTGAACCCAATCATAAGAAGCAGTATAATCTGCAATGGCCGTAAAGGTGTTGCAGGTGCCGTCGTCCTCTGCGGTAATGTAGCCCAATTGCAGTTGGTCTGTGTTTAGACTCCAAAAACTGATTTGCAACTCGTCCAAAGGGTTGCTGAACTCCGGCAGGACGGCATAGCCTATTTCCCTAAACCTCAGGCTGTAAGATCCACTGTGTGAGACAGAATTATTAATAGTCGGGGCATGTGTCGTAGGATATACGTCCCAGCAACCGGGGATTACCCCATCTTCAAAGCCTTGGGTGTAGGGCGCATCGGTGGCAATGGCGATAGGCCCGTTGCAGTCGGGGTTTTGCGCCCGTGCCGCAAGCGGCGCGAGCAGGGCGAGGAGGAGCGCGAGGAGGAGGGTTTTGGCTACGCGCGGGGCGCGGCTGTGGTTGTTGCACGGGTTGCACCCGTGGTTGGCCTGCGGTTTGTTGGTGCACGGGTTGCACCCGTGCATGACGTCGGGTCGCCCTTTCAGGGCTTTTTGGGGAATGTTGGCAGCGGTGGCCGGCATGATTTTTAGGAAGATGTTGGTCATCGTTGTAAAGGATTTAATGAACATTAAGTATACTTTTTCGGGGACAAAGATAAGGAATTTTTCGGGAAAGTCAAGCCTCAAAATATTGTGTCACACAGATTCCACGGATTCCACGGATGTTTTGGATGCGACATCTGTGAAATCTGTGAAATCTGTGTGCCATAAAAACCAAGGCGCCACCCGAGTGAAAACAACGCTGTCGCCTTCGTCCACGGCCTTCACGAACACGGCTGTGCAGGGCGGAACGGGCACGGTGCTCGGGATGGCCACGGGGTTGATTTCCGTGCCGTTTGCACTTAGTACATAATACGCCCTGTCGAGATAGGCCTCGCAGGGGAACGGGTTGCCTACAAGGTTGAAGCCCGACAAATGGGCTACAGTGGTGTAGCTCAAAGGAACAGAGATGGTGGCCGAACTGTTCTGCAAGGTGCCCGAAAACTCAAGGGTGACATCCTCACCATGGGCGTAAAGATAGCCCTTCGTGGCTTCCAATGCCGTGAAACTGTTCTCCGTGTTTTTGCTATTCTTCCAATAAGCCGTCGTCTCGTCGTAAGCGTACAAATCGTACTCGCCCTCAATCATATTGCCCACCGAATCCACATCGATGCTTCCTGTGAGCGGCAAGGCAATCAGGTGCCAGCCATTGTTCACGCCGCTTTGGGTGCTGTAGGCACTGACGGCCTTTTGCACCGTGGCTTTTGCGCCGGCGTTGGGATGGACGACCTGTGCGCCGTCCTCGATGATGAAGTGACGGGCTTCACCTCTGGTGTAGATAAAGTTGTTCGCCGTGAGAGTTTTCCCTGCTTTCACGGTGAGGCGGTCCATGATGATGTCGCCTTCGTCTTCCAAATAAAAATTCCCAATGGTGATGGAGCCTACTTGGACATCGTCGTCTATCTCGCAATAGCCATTGATGCCGACCCTTGAGGTGCCATCGGGCAGACCGCCCATCCAGTTATTGGGGTTCGACCACAAATTGTCCTCCATTCCCATAAACGTGTGTTCGCAAGGTCCTGTGCCGTTGATGTTGGTGAAGCGGCTCCATCCGGCAGCCACGCTGTAGTCATACTGGTAGCAGAACGAAACTTCAAGCACCAGATTGGCAGGAACGCTGTCGAAGGCATTCGCTGCAGCCGTGGGCGGCGCAAGGGGTATGGCTGTGATTTTGGTGAGGCCTGTGCAATTCTTGAAGGCTTCGATACCAACCGCGGCCATGTTCTCGTCAAGATACAATTTGGTGATTCCGGTGCAGCCCTCAAAAGCATGGTCTCCGATAGCTGTAACCTCGTAATAGGTTTCGTCGTAAGTGAATCCGTAAGGCACGGCAAACTCTCCTACCAAAGTGGTGGCGTAGGAATCGTGCTGGATGACGGTGGCTGTGGTGCCGCCCTCGCAATCCAATTGGAAATACAAAGACTCATGCTCAACGATGTTTCCGTTTACGGTAATGTCCTCGGCGGGCATGGTGATGGTGTAGGTGCCGTCGTCGTTGTCGGCGTAGGTTCCTGCACTGAGATTGAGGCATTGAGGCACGATGGAGGAGCCTGTGACCTCAAAACCCACGATAGCCTCTTGATTCTCACCTGCATAGACCTTGCCATCGTAGAACACGCCGATGCTCCCTTCAAGGCTGATGCCGAGCGGTTGTTGCGGCTCAATGGCATAGCCGCGCTGGGCTTGCCCTTCCACATCGCTGCCGCTATTGCTTCCGTAATAACCTATGCCGCCCACCGTGCTGTTGCCGGCGTAGTAGTTGTTGGTGACGGTGGAATTATTGTTGCGTCCTACAACTCCTCCAACTCGTTCTACACCTGAAACCTCTGCAAAGTTCATGCAGTTGCTGACGGTGCAGTAATAAGCATAGCCTACAATGCCACCAACATCATCACCGCCTATTAGCGTACCCATCTCCCCCCCAGGATCTTCTTCTCCTGTCGCAGAAATGCTCACATTCTCCGTCACATAGCATCCCATGACAGTTCCTCCATGACAGAAGCCAACAATGCCACCAACTGAACCACTCCTTTCAGCATGGATGCTGCTGTCGTCGAGGGTCAGGTTTTTCACCGTGCCGCTGCTATATCCAAAAAGACCCATAAAATTGTCGTTCTCATTGAGCGTCACATGGCTGATGGTGTGGCCGTTGCCGTCGAAAGTGCCGCTGAAAGGCCGATTACCATCTATTCCAATGCGTGTATAGGTCTTTCCAGTATAGTCTAAGTCGGTTTCCAAGCGGAAAAACTGGCCGCTCTTGCTGTCGCCGCCATTGACGCTCGCCGCCAAGCCGTCCATTTGGTCGGTGTTGCGGATGATGTAGGGGTCTTCTTCCGTGCCGCTTCCGGGGTTGAGGATGGTGAAAGTCTTGGTGGTTTGTCCGGCAAAGTCGCCCATGCCTGTAATGGTGATATTGTAGTAGCCGGGTATGACGCAACCGCCATCGGGCAGGGTCACGGTGTAGTGTGTGCCCTCTTCAAGCGTCAGTGCCGCGCCGTCCTTGTTGTCGACAACGGTGACGACGGGGGTCAGGGGTTCGCCCGTGTAGTCTTGTTCAGGAATCGTGATGCTCACCCAGTCGGAATAGCCGATGTCGCGCTTGATGGCTTCCACCGTGCCTGTGATGACGACATCATCGTCAGGCATGGTAAGCGGATATCTGTTGCCGTTGGGGTTGGTGAGCGGTATGGTGTCATTGGCCATATAGGAGATTCCACAAGGGAGGTACCCTTCTGCCACATTGTAATTCAAAACCACCAATGTGAAACTGTTTGCGCCGAAATAGTGGGTGGTGCCGTCATTAAAGACATATAAAGTGCCATAGCCGCTGACCGGGCTAACACAACTGATGGTACCCATCCATTTTGCGTTGTCGGTGTCGTTGCCGTCCACGCCGCCATGTCTGTTGGAGGTGTGATAATAGTTGGAGACCAATTGGCCGCCCTCACCAAGCAGGCCAAGGATGTCGCCCACATAATTGGTGGACCCTGTGGCATCCACCACTCCCAAGAAGTAGCAGTCTTCCATAGGGTTATCGTACAATGACCCTGCTATGCCGCCAATATATTCTGTCTTCCCGATGCCACCATTGCTGACAGTGGCTCTACTGATGCAATCCTTCACCTTGCCATCTGACCTGCCTACGATTCCGCCGAATGTATTGGGCATGACACCGTAATTATTTGCTCTGGGATGAACCGAAATGACAACGTTTTCACCCACGTTGCACCCGATGATTTCGGCATTATCAATCACACCGGCAATACCGCCAGCAAAACCGACAGCCGTAATGGTAGATTGTCCGCCCAAAGTGAGGTTATGGATTTTTCCGCCCCATCCCACATATCCGAACAAGCCACAGTAGCCACCTTCGCTGTAAATGGTCACATTGTTGATGGAGTGGTTGTTGCCATTGAAAATGCCAAAGAACTTGTGATAACTTTCCGAACCGCCTTCCCAGTATGAATTTCCGATAGGCGTATAGGTCTTGCCCGTGTAGTCGAGGTCATCCATAAGCTTGAAATACACGTTTTGGTATTCCATTCCGCTGTTCACGTTGGCGGCTAATTGGTCGAGGTGGTCAGTAGTGGAAATGATGTAGGGATCCGTGTACGTACCGGTTCCGCCGCCATAGCTGTTTTGTGCTTGTGCTATCGCACTGAAAGCAAACAAGTTAAAAAGAATCAAGGCAATCATGGGCGCCTTTGCTTTTTGAAGTAAATTCTTGTCCATGGTTAGGGTTGATTTTGAAGTGTATGAAATATAAGAACTTTTTCGCGGGGACAAAGATAGGGAATTTTTCGGGAAAGTCAAGCCTCAAAATATAGTGTCACACAGATTCCACAGATTCCACGGATGTTGAAAGTCAAGCCTCAAAATATAGTGTCACACAGATTCCACAGATTCCACGGATGTTTTGATGCCATATCTGTGTAATCTGTGAAATCCGTGTGCCATAAAAAATCAAGGCGCCACCCGAGTGAAAACAACGCTGTCGCCTTCAGTCAGAGCCTTCACGAACACGGCTGTGCAGGGCGGAATGGGCACGGTGCTCGGGATGGCATCGGGGTTGATGTCCGTGCCGTTTGCACTTAGTACATAATACGCCCTGTCGAGATAGGCCTCGCAGGGGAAGGGGTTGCCCACAAGGTTGAAGCCCGACAAAGGGGATTCTTCGGTGTAACTCAAAGGAACAGAGATGGTGTCGGAACTGTTCTGCAA
>CADCML010000023.1 GCA_902802535.1 uncultured Bacteroidia bacterium | reverse complement strand
GCAGCCAACACGTCATGCACGTTGGTTTTCTCGATGGCCTCGTTGTCTTGTGGATGCCCTTCATTGAGCATCAGCATGATGTTCTGGCGGGCCTCAATGGGAGAGGTCGGGCTATTCGCGCCTGGTTCCGCTTTCTGGAAAACGAGCGGATAGGTCTGTTGCAGATAGTCCTTGAAGCACTCGTACCATCGCAGCAAGAGCGTGATGTCGCTCGGCTCCAGCGTTTCGGGCGGGTCGCCAAGGTCTTTCATCGCACCCTTCAGCCGCTCGGGGTTGCCGTCCAAGGCAAAGCCAAGCATTTGCGCGTCGGCATGAAACCAGTCGCCGAAGCTGGTGGCCAGCAGATGGCGGTCCCATTTCCATGGCCACGCCACTTCCATGGGCATTTGTTCGTCGAGAACAAACGACAACCGTCCGCAAAATTCGGCCACCTGCCAGTCTTCAAGCTCAAACTCTTGGCCTTCGCTATCCCTGAAGCGGTTCTTCACGGCCTCTGGGTCAGTCGAAGAGCCAACCAGCATCACAACATTGGCGAACTTGCAAAACAGCACCAGCAGGTACTCCTCGCGGTGCAAGCCCATCAAAGCCAGCTCCACCACCTCGCGCAGTTGCTCCGAGGTCAGTTCCTTCCAGCAGGTGGGTGTGTGCAGATCTATCGTCATAGCATGTTCACCAATTTGCCGCCGTCAAGGTTGACGGTCGGCGTGTTGTAGGCACTAGAAGCCTTGAAGGCGGTGAAGTTGTCGGGGTCCGAAAGCATCACCTCACGGGCTTGCACGGCGGCGTTGCGGGCACGGTTCATGTCGTAGCGCAACGCGGCCACGGCGCAATCCTTCAGGCTCACGATGGCCTTGCGGTGGATTTCCAGAAGGTCGTTGTCGCGATACAGCTCAACGAGGCGGTCAATCTCGGCACGGCTCACGTAGTAGTCGGCCACGTTCCTGAGTTCCCTGCCCATCATCGGGATGGCGGCATAGAAGTCATCGTAATTCACCGATGGCTTTTTGTCGAGCTGAATCCCGTTGCAATAGGCCGTGTATTCCTCGCACAAGGGCATGAAGGCCGCTGTCAGGTATTTGAATTGCTCGCTGCTGCGCCAATAGCCGTAGGCACCGTTGCCAATGCTGGTCTTCATCAGATAGCGCACAAGTGCGTCCACGTCGGCGGCGATCCGCTCCGGCATCTTCGCCAGCAGACGGTCAACTCGCTGGGCCGATGCCGGGCTGAAATCGTCATTGTCCTGCACGGCAAAGCCCGCCTCCGTCAACTGCATATCCATTTCGGGGATGGCATCGAGCATGGCTTTCTCGGCGATGACGCGCTGGCACTTCGTGCGCAGTTCCTCGTGCATGTCAACATCCGTGATATTGACGTCAGCCTCCAAAACGTCCTCGATGGAGCTGCCCACGATGTGGCTCACCAGCCATTCTTGGGCACGGCTGAAGAAGTCGTCGAAGCGGCTGTTTTCCAGCGTCAGGTTTAGCGACGGCAGAAACTTCTGTGCTTGTGTTATGTTTTTGAGAATCATTGCGTAGGATTGTTTGCGGTTTTCACTTCGCCTGATTTCGACTGGTCGAGGGTCGTGAACAGGCTGTCTTGGATCATGATTTCGAGGTTATTGTTCCAGCCGTTAATCTTCCTGACCACCGGCCACCATTGCAGGGCCAGGTACGCCATCGGCTTCGAGAGCGATTGCTTCATGATGAAGATCTCGCGGATGTTGCTGCCCGAAAGGCTGTTGGAGTTCTTGCCCGGAGTGGCACCGATTAACGAGGGGTGGACATCCATCGCGTATGAGATGATGTTGGCTCCCGTTTCATAGTCGGTCAAGTATTCACCACCCGAAATGTCATTCTTGATGGTGTCGACGGTCATCATCTTTTCAAAGGATGCACTGTTGCCGTTGGGCATGAACTTCATCTTCGACACAACGGCCTTTCCGGCATTCTCCTCCCCTGTCACCTGTTCGCACAGCTGCCTCACCACCTCGTCGTAAAGCTCCTTGCGGCTCTTCTTGTCATCCTTGTTAATCTTCAGCAGTTCCTCTTTTTCCTCGAAATACTCATCTGCAATGTAGATGATATGGCGCACACCCAAATTGTGTTTGAGAATGGCTTTTTTGAGCGCTGGAATGCTGGTCAGTTGGTCGTACCAACCAGAGCGGAAGATGCTCCACCAGTTGGGATAGCTGTAATAAGGTCGGCCAGGTGAAGTGATGTAGATGGGGAAGCACATTCTTGTGTCCTTGCCCAGCAGCAGTCTGTTGTTGATGTCGTCCACGGCGTTGTATTCGTCAATCACGTAGGAATCCTGGATTTCCTCCTTCGTTGGGCTGTCGTCCCACTTGGCGCAATACAGATGCCGGCTGATCAAATCCTTTTTCGTGAGGCCCCAACGGCTGAACATAGCTTCGCGGTGTACGATGCCGCGAATGCCGACACGCTTTTTCCCGCCATTTTCCCTCGGGCCTGCAATCAGGAGCGGGAAAGCGTTGCCGAAATAGGAAAGGTCGGTCATGATTTCCTGCAACAGCAGCGGCACGTTGTTACGCATATACCAATCGTAGGCCTCGCCTTCGATCACTTCCTTGAAGTCCTTCACGCGGTTGGTTTCGGGGTCGCGGATAACCTCCACGAGTTTCGGGCCCAATCCGTAGGCCACCTTCCAGTTGAAGTTGGCATTGGTGCCCACGATTTCAGCCGCGTCAATCTTGGCCATCACTTGTTGGGGCAGGTCGTTTTCCACGCCCCACGGCGCGACGCGATACCCATGCACACTGACAGGTTGCAGGTCTTTTTCATCGAAAAGGGTCAGTGTGTCGTTGCCAAGCACGACGCAAGCTGTCTTATAGAGTGCAATCTTGTCACCCACCCAGGAGACCATCTCTTTTTCGGGAATATTCATAGAAATACCTCCTTCCCGTTGAACGCCGTGACGGTCTTACGGTTCACCTTGCGGAACTGCCCGTTTTGCAGCTTGATGTTCATCGTTTTGCCTCCGCTGAAGAAAGAGGTGCAGCTGCAATGGTCCACCTTCACCAGCTCGCCGCTTGCGGTAACGAACTGGATCGAGAACTCCGGGTGAATCTGCACGATTTCAAACAATTTGCTTTCGTGAATCATTGAAAATGGTTTTTGGTTTGGTGCAAAAATATCCTCCACGAAACAGCCCCAAGTGACAAAAAAATTCGCCGCCTGCCAGTCCAGCCGGACGCCGCAGGCGGCGAATTTTTTATATTATCGGAGTTCACAATTGAAAGTAGTCAAATCTCTATCCATCAACCACATGACGCGCCGATTTTGCAAAAATCGGCGCGTTTTGCGTCGTCAGACCCCGCGCCGCCCTCTTGGTTTTTCGGCAATCGACCCCTCTTTTTTGCGAAATATGCTGGGTGCGGCGGCAAAAAGAAAGCGCGAGGCAATTGCCCCGCGCCCGTCTCATTGTTCGCTCTTGTACTTGGCCATCCATGTGGCGTCGCTCTCGTAATACCACCTCACGCCCTTGTAGCGGTGGTCGGTGTTCACTTCCGATGTTCCCTTGGGCTTGCCTGGTGCCCATGAGTGCAGTTTCACTCGGCAGCTGGCGTTCTCGCGGCAACAGCGGCCAATGTTATAGCGGCTGCATGATTCGCCGCTGTACCGTTTCAGCCATGCCTCTGCCGATGGTGCATCGTTGAACACACGGAACTTACCGTCATCGGTCAAGGCGATAATGGTTTTGCGGTTGCGTCCGCCGTATTTCTGCCCGTTGATGCTTCGGTAGTCGTCGAGGTTCTTCCAACCCTTGGCGGAATGGCGTTGGCCTTGCTTGCTCATCCACTCATCCCAACGCTTCCCCTTGTTTGTAGGCTCGTGGCCTTTGAGGAACTGGCCGTTGGCGGGATTGTAGCGTTTGGGCTTCGGCCTTACGGGTGGTATGTAAAGTTCGGTGCTCATTTCAGCTCCTCCATTCTCGCGACGATGGCGGCTTTCAGTCTTTCGAGGGATTCACCGTTGGTGCCTGCTATCACGGGGAGCGCGTGCCCTTGCTTTCTGAAGGTAATGCGCAGACGACCGTCCTGCTCGTATCCGAGTTTGAGCCTGCCGTTCTTGACGGCTATCAGGGCTGACAGTTTGGGCTGGCCCTTCACGGCGATGAAACACAATTGTCCTGTTTCCATTGTCACGATGATTTTGATTTGTGGAGCGCGGCGGAGTCGAACCGCCTGTGCGAAATTTGAACCGTGGAGCCGATGCCTATCGGCCTCGACCAACAACCGTTATTGTCCATCTCCATCGATGGCCTTGCGCTCCGTTTGCCCGCTGTACCTCGGAAGATTGCCCCAAGGCCTTGGCGGGCATTTCATTCCGCAAAAGTCTATAAATAAAACGACAACAGAGTGACATTTAAGCGATTGCCATTGCGCCTTCAAAGGGTTGCGCCGCCGTGATGCAATACTGCACCAACGAGCCGTCGGGCTTCATGCCAACGGTGAGTTTCGCGGTGCCTTTGCCCTTGACGGTGCGCTCCAGGATAATGAGTTTGGCAAACTGGTTGCCTTTGTTGCTGTGGGGAACCACCTCTTCTTTCTTGACGGCATAACGAAGGATCTCGTTGAAGTGGCCGCAGATGAGGGCCGCGCTTTCGGGGGTCTTGCTGCCCCAATACGGGGTCTCCTTGGTGGAGATGCGGTGGTTGACGGTGATGTAGCCGCGAAGGCTGTTGTTGTAGGCGGTCGGTGTGGGGCGGCTTTCGCTCCATGCTTGCATTGCCTGCACAATGGCGTCCCAACGCTGGGAACGCTTCGATGTTGGATAGAACATTTTACGATAAGTTTTAGACATTTAACAAAATAGGCTCCGATAGGGGTGTCTAAGGTCTTATCGCAAACCCCGCCGGCATTACTGCTACGGCCGTCCCTCGGAGCCTGTTGGCTCTATTGTTTACAATATGTATAGGCATAAAAAATGCCGCTGTTGGTGCGGCTGTTCATCTTACGCCGCGATAAGTTTAAGACGCTGCAAATATACGGCTTTTTTGGAATGTGCAAGGGGAAAACGGAAAAAAGTTTCCTTTTTGGGGAAACTTTTTCGTGGGGTTGGCACCGCCTTGCCTCGCACCGATGGCGGTGCCGTGTGTAATCCAATGCCGGAAAGCGGCTTGCGAGGCTGTTATTTTACCAATGTGGTCTCGGCCAGTTCGCGCCCAACGGAGCGGATGCCTTCCTGTATGCGCATCACCTGTTCCTCGGAGATGTACTGCCCTTGGCGGTACTGGCGCATCAGCGAGGCGTTCACGTGCAAGTGCTCGGCCAACTTGCTCACATTCAGATAGGGATGTGCGTCGTAGAACGCCGAGAGGTCGTAGCGATATTCAAATTCCACATCCGTCAGCTCATCAGGCACTGGTTTCCCTTCGTCAATGTAGGATTCCGCCATCTCGGTGTAGCTGTTCATGAAATCCTCCTTGGCCTCGGCCACGGTGTCGCCGCTGCCGATGATGACGTTTTCCAGTTCGGGCGCGTGGATGCCGTAGCTTCCGTCTTCGCCTCTTTCAATAATTGCTGTCACTTTCTTCATGTTGTTGTTGATTTTGAGTTCGGTGTTTCCTTTTTTTTTCAGCCCGAAGGCTGGGGAGTGGTTCTCACTCCCCGATTTGTTTCAGTAGTCGCTTCAGCAAGCCGTCCTTTACTTCGGTGGACCAGTGCCTTTCGATTTGGATTTTGTAGGGCTTGTCGGGGTGGCGGTAGATGTCATGCTTTTTTCCGCTTCTTTCAAACTCCCAGCCCCTCTTGCGGGCGTACTTTTCAATTTCGTTCCAGTTCATTGTCGCTTTCCTTTCGTTTTGAATTACGCTGCAAAGATATAACATTTTCGTTATATACACAAGAAAAAGTGTTTTTTTCAAAAAAAAGTGCATTTTTTTTTCGTGGCAAATCAAGCACGGTGAAACCCGCTTAATCGGCAATCAACGAATAAAGCCCTGTCAATAAACGGACTGCATCAGATTCATAGCGGAATAATGGCAGTCAGTGAGGTCGGTGCAACTGGAAAGGTAGTCGGTGATGAGTTTCCTTGAATGGCTTCCCTTCAGGTTGTGTGGGGCTTGCTGTAGCATCTCATCAATCTGGTCAATGAGCTTGCCGGGAAGGATTTGCCCCAAAGGTTGGTAAAGGCAGCCCGTATCGCGGGTGATTTGGATGTAGTTCTCGTCTTCAACGAGTTCTCTGGCTTGGGAATGTTTGACATAGGTCGGTACAAGTTGCTCACGGTTCAAAGCCGTGTCGCCCACATTTAGGCAAACGGCCAACTCGCGGATGAGATGGTCAAAGAACATGCGGTTCGTCCGGCTTCGATTGGCAAGTTTGATTTTCCTATCCATAGATGAAGTCGTCGTCGTAAGGCATGGTGAGGCAGCCGAGGAAGTTGGTGTCCCAAGCATCGGTACCATCGGTGCGGTGCTCCAAGGGCAAGGTGGTGTCGCTCTCCAAGGTCTTCTCACCGGATTTGTCCTTTCGAATACCCTTTGATCCTATCTCCAACTCGGCCAACAGTAAGGCTTGAATCAAATCTTCGTTGTTGTCGGCATTGAACATGGGCATAAGCTTCTCCCGACCTTCGAAGCCTTCGTTGATGATCTTGTGTTTCTTGTTGTGCGCCATGGGATTGCCAAGGTATTTGTCTTTGACGAACCATCCATGCTTGCGGAACTCGTCATGTACGATGTCGTAGGCTGAATGTCCGACTTCCACATAGCCTGTTGCCAAGGCTGTGGAGTCGTAGTAGTAAAAAACAGTCTTGCATGGGTGAGGCTCGTAGTATTCGCAGAAGTCCTGGATGACCTCGCGAAGACGCTGCTTGTTTTTGGTGAAGAAAGATTTCAGTGTCTTGTGCGTGTTGCCTTGCACCTGGGCGGCCACCAGCCAGTTGATGAGTGCTCCATAGTCGAAGCTGATGGCGATGGGCTTGTTTCGATCGATGTCGCGGTCAAGCAGGCAGTCGTATTTCTGTTGCTTATAGTCATTCAACCGGCTGTTATCCGTTGCATGGTAGGTGTGCACTTTCTTTTCGAAGCTCTCGTAGAACATGCCTTCCACCTTGTCGATACGCTTGCAGAGGATGGAGGTGCGGAAGGCAAGGGCAGGCATATCTCGTTCGCATCGTTTGATGTAGTCGGTCCCGATTACCTTGATGTTGTCAGTGCTCGGTCGCTCTTGGTAGTAAAAGGCTTTGTTGCGGAGTAGGTTGGCGGTGCGTGTCAGGTAGGCGATACGCTGGCGCGTATAGGAGTTTTGCGGCTGCATCTTCAAACGCTCCTTGGCCAACTCCATGCCGATGATGGCGTTGCACAGGTCGGGGTCGTATTCGTTCTCGTATTTTTTTATCAGCCACAATCCGTCCTTGCTACAGGGCATATCAGTGAAGAAGTGTATGCCCCAGAGATGCGGGTACCGTGCCGGATCATTGAAGTAGATGGAGCTGCCACCGATGGCGGGAAACAGTTCGTCGGAGAGCTTGTCGTAATCGAGTCCCTTGGCTTCGTCGCCAATCAACCAATGGACCGTGAGCGAGTTGGCCGACATGACCACCTCCTGGCTGACGATGATCATGATGGTGCCGTTGGCGAACCACACTACATCGCGCAGGTCGGATGGGCAGAAGATGGGGTTTTTGAAGCCTAACCTTGGGTCGGGCTTGTGTCCGATAACGTAATGAACATCGCGGCGGATGCCGAACGACTCCAAGGCCATGAGGGCGGCTGGCAATGTGCGGCTGTGGGCTTGACGGAAGCTACTGGCGATGAACACGCCGGTGGAACCAGGCATTTCTTGCATGTTCTGCTTTATTCTCCATGCCACGAGGTATGACTTCCCCCAGCGTCGGCCACAGATGTTGACGGAATCATGTGCGTCGCAAAGTTGATATCGCACCTGGTATTCGTGCCTGTATTGGTTATTCATCCTTCACCTCCTCCACTTCGGCATCTTCAATCTCATATTTTCGCAGCAGTCTGTCGATTTCCTTTTGCTTTGGCTCAGAAATCTTGATGCCCAACACGGAAGGATCCATCGTGATGTTGATTTGGTCGATTTCAAGGTACTTCTGTGCGTTGATGATTTCGCCTTCGTCGAGGTTGGTTTGGAATGCTTTGGCCAACACACCGGCAATCTTGGTGAGTGTTTCGGCCTTTTTTAGGTTGCCTGCATCGGCGGCGGTATAAGCCTGTTCGCAAAGGAACTCGATACGCTGCCTTACCCAGTTCTTATGCGAGGCTTGCACATTGCCGAGTAGGACAGCGGCATAGATGATGATGTTGTAGGCCTGCACCTTCGATACCTTGTATTTCTTCATCAGGTAGTTGCGGAGATAGGTGCGGCTGGCCATGGGCTTCTGCAACTGAAGGTTGTAGCAGTCGGTCACTTCCTTCAGCAGCTGTTCCTGTTTCTCCGTCATGGGCTTTCGCTGGTCTTCGGGCAGGAACATATTGGCCTCAATCAAGGAAAGGTTCTCGTCACGCATTTTCGTCAATGTTTTGGTCGGATAGGTATTCTCTCATTTCCTGGACCGCCTGCGGGCTGCCGTGCAAGGCGTAGTTGCGGCTGTCGAAACGAAGCATGATTTTGGTACGGAGCTTGCCACGGTAGTAGGCTTGGGAGATGGAACTGTCGGTGTCGCAAGTAATCTCCGTGCGAAGATCTTCCTCGTCCATGCCGATGAAGAGGGCGATTTCGGCGATGGTGAAGAAGAGGGCTGCCAACTCCTCTACCCTATCTTCAACCGGCGATTCGGTCAGACGCTTCAAGAATTGTTCGGATGTCTCTGGTGATTTGTTCGAGTTCTGTTGGTCGGTCAGTTCCATAGTAGCATTCGTTTCTATAATTGTTCGTGGCGTTGGCTGAGGTTATCAGCGCGATGGACTTGGTTTCGCCTTGGCTGAGGTAGACCTTGGCGTGGCTGTCGGTGAGGTAGCAGGCATCGGCGACGCGCTCGATTTGCAGCAGCTTCTCACGGTGTCGGATCATCACGGCGCGGTCGAGGACCAGGGTGATGTGCTGCACCTGGTATTCCTGTCGCAGTTTCATGAGCTGCCGCAGCCAACCGTCCGTGACTGAATAGGAAAAGATGACGAGCTTGCTGCCGTTGCCCGTCATCTGCACGATTTGCCTGAGCATCTGCATTGAGTTGGTCCGGCTGACGCGCACACCTGGTATGGTCAGCGGTTCAATCAACTGTGATTCCCTTGGCTTTCAGTTTCTCAATTGTTTCAGGATCCATCTCCACACCAGCGGCAAGCATGGCATTGACGCGGTGTTGCAGTTCAGCGAATTTCACTGGAGACAGTTCTTTCTTGCGTATGGCCTTGCAGATATAGGCGCGGTAGGTCGACACATTGAAGCCAGCTTGATCCTCTTTATCGGCCTTTTCATCTGCCCTTTCCTTTTCAGCATTAAAACGCTCAATTTCAGCGTCAATCTGTTGCCAATACTTGTCGTTTTCGGCATCGAGACGCAACACTTCAGCCCTCCATTTCGCCCTTTCCTCGTTGTGTTCCTCACCTTCGGGCACTGCCCTCATTTTGAGGTGAGCCTGTTGCATTTCGCGGTACACGTCTTGGCGTTTCTGCCAGAGGTTGCGGCACAGGTCGTTGGGCATGTCTTCAAGTCGGGTGTTCTCATGGGTGCGGACATCCTCCTTGGTAAGGATGATTTCGGTAGGGTCGGTTTCGTCAGAATCGGGTTCGTCATCGTTCGAATTTGGCTTGATTTCGTTCGATTTTGGCTCGATTTCGTTCGATTTTGGCTCGTTTGCGATTGGGAAATTAGAGGAAATTTGAGGGGAATTTCCCATGTTGCGGCGAACGATTTCCTTCACACGCGGGAAGCGCAGTTGCTTGTGGATTTCGCTATGCAAGTGGCTACGGTTGTGCGTGGCTTTCAGGTGGTTGATGACGCCCATTGGGGTTTTCACCAAAACAAGGAAGGCTATACCCTCATCGAAGGTATAGCCTTCCATGGAGTTGAATTGCTCAATCTTACTCATGGGCAATCCGTTTAAGCAGCCTCGGTGAACGAGCCATCGGAGCAGTCCAATGTGCCGTCGGTCAAGACGATTTCGCCAACGTAGGTCGGCAGCGGAGTGGTGTCGGGACACTCGATTTCAATCGTGATGCCCTTGGCCGACCCGGCAGCGTCGCCCGAGTCGCCGTTAGGCGTGACGGTGGCACGGTAGTCGTTGTGGCCAATCACATAGTACTTGCCATCGTGCTTGATGACAAACACAAAGTCGCCATTGGATGCGAACTTGCAGAAGGCGCGGATTTCGTTAGTGATTTTCGGGTACGACAGCGTAGCCTTGTTGACAGGCACCTTGCAATCGGTTTCACCCGTGTACTCATGCGAAATCTTACCCTTGCCTTGGGTCGTGTAAAGGCGCGTCCACTTCTTACCCGTCTTAAGCGTGAAGCTGAGGGCAGTGCCAGTGCCATACTGGACGTATGCATCGTTGGATGCGGCGGTATCGAAATCGTCGCTGATGGCGGGCCATGCGGCGATGTCTTGCTTCGGGATGAAGTAAACCTCATCGCTGATGCCAGAAGGGTTGACACTTCCAATCTTGAAATTGATGTCCGAAAGCGTAACCGCGAGGATGATTGCATTTACTTTGACGTGTTTCTTCATGTTGCAACCTCCTATCGTTTAAGCCGAAACTCCCTTACCAGCCAATGGGATGACCATGCTCACATTGTCTGTGGAGTTGGTCACGCGCAGGGCGGCGGTGAAGCTGCCAGTGGCTCCAGGAGTGAAGGTGATGGTGATTTCCTTGCCAGCGGCGGCGTTAGCGTCGTCGGCAGAGATGCTGTTGGCGCTCAGGCTGAACTTGGCGGCGTTGGTGCCTTCAAGGGTCAGACTGGTGGCCTCGGTCAGGTTGAAGCCGAAGAACTTCACAGTGGCGGTCTTGGTAGCGTTGGAAGCGGTGTCGGCGAAGGTCACTTTGGCCGTGTCGCTGGTCATGAAGACCGTGCTGCTCTTGATGGTGCGGGCACCAACGAAGAGGAACTCCTTGTCTACATTGGCGAAGTCTACGCCCATGTAGATTTTAGCGTGCATCTGGACCACATTGGGGTTGTCGGGCTTGCGAACCTCGAAGACGGTGTGGCGTGAAAGCACGTCGAAACCGACCTTCATGTTTTCCTGAGTGGTGATGAAGACATGAGCGGAACCTTCCATGCCAGGCAACGGAACGATTTCCACCTTATCGTTAGTACCGTCAAGGTACTTCTGCTCGGGCATACCAGCAAAGATGCCAGTACCGTACTTGATGGCGTAGCCCTTCTTGTACACCTGGTAGTCCTTGATGGAGCAAATGAGCTTCAGCTTCTTGCTCGAATCGCCAAGCAAGGCTTCATCGATCATCGTGAACATGTTGTACCATGAATCAACGATGTTGTACTCGGTCAGTTCACCGATGTTGGCAAAGTTGCCGTTAGCGAAGGCGATATTGCCAGCAGTGATTTCGTTGGCAATGATGGTGTCGAGGCCGTTGAAGCCATCCAGACGACCGGTGCCTGTGGCATTGCGGACACCACGGCACAGAACATCGCACAGGCCGCGGCTGGCATTCTTCATTTCTTCCTGCAACAGCTTGCGGACGATTTCGAGGTCCACTTTCTCGGCATCGAAAGGAACACCAAACACGGTCGTGTACAGGTTCTCAGGGTCAAACTCTTCGAGGATCTCCAAGGGGAAGGTCTCGAGAGTACGGGCGGTAAGGCTGGCAGTGTTGCCTACGACCTTCTCGGATTTATAGGGACGGAAATGTGCCTGAGGCACGATGGTAGCCTCGGTTTCCTTGCCCTTAAGTCCGTTAATAACGCGCATGTGCTTGGTGCATTCCATGATGGAAGCCACCGTAATCAGCATGAGTTCCTTTCTGAACCTGTGGTTCGAATGGATCAATGCAGTAGCAATGCTGGGGGTGTTGACAGTTTCAGGCATTTTAATTTGGTTTTTGGTTTGTTTCGGTTAGTTTTCTCCACGTACTGCCTTGATGGCGTTTTGCATGGCTTCCTCGTCAGAGGGCTCCTTCCAGTTGTCACCCTTTGCAGGGTTGCCGAGGTGCATGGCAGGCAACGGGTCTTCGTCGTTGTCGGGGTTCTTATCGAGAGCTGCTTCCAGCTCGGCGATGCGGGCGTCCTTCTTCGCGTTTTCCTCTTTGAGGTTGTCGCGTTCGGTGGTGAGGGTGGCGATTTCGGCATCCTTGGCTTCCACTTGGTCGGCCTTGGTCTTCAGTTCGTCGCGCTCGGTGGTCAGGTTGGCGATGGTTGTGGCCTGCTCGTTGATGGTCTTGGAGTTGGTCTCGTTCAAGGCCTTCTCAGTGCGACCCTCGCCGATGGCTTTGTCAATCTCTGCCAGCTGCTCTCCATTCATGGGCACATAGCCGTCGACCATCTTGAGGTCGTGGCAAGTGTCGAGCGATTGCAGGTTTTCGTGTCCTTTCATTGCGGTAATGGTATTTGGTGATAAATCAAGTGCTTGCTTGACTGCATCATTGAAGCTGCCGATGGAGTCGATGAGGGTGCCTACCACGTCCTGTGCGTAGTAGGTGCGTCCCTTGCGTTGGTCTTCGGTGGATGCAGGGCGGCGTGATTTCACGTCGTTGCGGAAATCTTCGGCCAAGGGATTGAGCACGTTTTCCTTGATCAGCTTGAAGTCGCCTTCAAGGGCTTGCTCGTACTCACTGTTTTTGTCTTCGCTTCCGTCGGCGTAGACGCGGAGAATGGCATACCCGTCTTCAAACTTGGTATTGGATGGGTAGCCTGCCAGTTGGATCATCGTGCCGATGCAGCCAATGCGGTTGCGGCCTTCGTTGGCCATGATGTGGTCGGCATAGGCACCGGCATAGTAAGCTGCGCTGCACATGTCGCCGTCGCAGAAGGCCACCACGGGTTTCTGGCAGGCGGAAATGGCATCGGCAATGTCTTTCACCGAGTCGGCGGCGCCACCTCCCGAGTCGATAAGCACGATGTTGGCCAACACGCGCTGGTCGGCATCGCCCTGACGGAGCCATTGGGCGAGGTCGCGGGTACCAGGCTGGCACAGGCCTTCGTCACGCATCATCACGCCTTCGAGACGGACCACGTTGACCTGTTTGCCTTGCGGGATGTCGGCGTTGTCCTTATGGGTGAGGCGGAAGTTGTAGTAGTCTTTGCTTTCTTCATCGGCGATATCATCGTCGTCGTCATACTCAATCACCGGCCAGGCGGCCTTCAGACGGGCAGCACCCAGCATGTCTTCGAGCATCTTGGAGGCCGAGATAGCCGTCAAGGGGTCGAGCATCCACGAGGACTTGATAGCCTTGAATAGCAGGTTCTTTCTGGACATGGAAAAAAACTTTGGTTTTTGGTTTGGAGCAAAAGTATTTTCCACGCCGTGGTGTGTGGTGACTAAAAAAGAAGTGCCCACCTTGGGAAAGGCAGGCACTTCAACAACTAAAACTAAAACTTATGGTAAAAATCAAGATGCTTACATTATTGGCGTAAGCGTTTCGTAATTCACGGTCATGGCCGTTTCAACGGCATTCATGCTATTGCTCTTGGAGGGGATGAGATAGGCCGGATAGGTTGGTGTACCTATTTTATAATGGTCGCCGTTCACAGCCCACACGTGCACCACCAGCGGGCGGCGCTCGTATTTCTTGGCCAGCTTGCGGTCGTATTCGGTACGCACCACAAACTGAACCTCTTGGCGGTATTTGTTGCCTTCCTCGCCTATTTCAAGATCCTCAGTCATAGAGGAATTGTCTTGGTCGATGCTACGGAAGAGGTGGATGCCGTTGATGTTTATGTCTTGAGGCAGGCTTCTTTCGGCAAGCTGCTGTTCCTGTTGTTGCGTCCATTGGTCGTTGGCCTCGTTTTGTTCGACGAAGCCGATGGTTTTGAGGGCTACTTTGTTCATTTTTTAGGTTGGTATTTTTGCGTTAAAATCTACGACACGAGAATTGCGATTTTTTTTCTTTTTGGCTTTGAAAAACCGTGACGCGAGAATTGCGTAAAAATCAGCAAACCAACGGCGAACGCTTGTTTTCGTCCACCTTGTCGCGATGGCGGTACCAGTCGCGGGCCATGGTGGCGAGGTCCTTCTTGGTGAAGTCGATGTGGTACTGGATGAAGAAGGCCGAGATGCCCTCTTTCACCCGCCTGTCCTTCCCGTTCCTGTCGCGCTCCTTACCCTTCTCGATGTAAGCGTCCACGTATGTTCGCAACTTGCTCTTGAACTCGTTCTCGAAGAAGCGTTTCACGCGGTACTGGCCTTCCTCGCTGAGGCGGTTCCTCCAAAGCGTGTTGCAAACATACACAGTCTGCCCGGAAGAGTTGTACACTTTTTTGTTGCCCAAGGGCAGTTCGATTTTGATGGTCTCGTCGTCTATTTCCTCAGGTTCGCCGGTGGTCAGTTCGAGATAGGGCATGATGATGTTGAGGAGGTTGGAGCCACGTTCCAGCGGCACAGTGTCCGACTGGTAGGATCCAACGATGAAGCGTTTGTAGCGTTGGCCGATTCTGGCAGTCACATAGAGTCCTTTCATATTAATTATCTCCTTTCTAGTCTAAGGTTGGTTTTTCTTTGACAAACTGACATTGAAACTGACAACGCTGATTTACAGCGTGTTTCCGTTGTCAAATTAATTAATCGGCAGAAATGCGGTTTTGACAACGAAAATGTAAGTCGTTGATTTACACCGTTGTCACTTTTTGCACATCCGTTGTCAAGCCAAAATCGTGAAAAAGCGGTTTTGACAAAGTTTTGCCAACAAAGCACTTTATTTAAATTATTGTTTTTCATCTTCTTATATTTTCCATTGTCAGTTTGTCAAAAATGTCAGTAAAAATTGAGGTTAAAGTGAGTAAGTTTTTCGGAGCGGCCAAAAAAAAGAGGCTCAGAAGGGGTCTCTGTTGGCCTGTGCCTCCTTTTCTTGTGGGTTTTCGATGTAGAAGAATTCCTGGCTCTGCTGCGTAGCATCGTCTTTGACGCGCTTCCAGCCGCGCTTCTGGTCGCTCATGGAAAGCGTGTTCATCCACCAGTCAGGATTGTAGCGGTACCCACGGATCTCGCACCACAGCTTCACCTTCTTTTTGAAGTTGGTCAGGGTCACGGGATTGCGAACCTTCAACTTGTTGCAGTAGTCGGTGATGGCGTTGAAGGCTGCGAAGCGGTCGACTTCGGTGTTGCACCGGTTGTCGAGCCAGTCGTCAGCCCAGTTGAGGAACACCTCACCGATGGCGGCGCGTTTCTGGCGCACCTCGATATCTGGCATGTCGGGTTCAATGAGGCCGATTTGCATGTAGGTCCTGACGCATTGCAGCATGAAGTTGTAGAACTGGTTCATGTCGGCCTCTGTGTAGTCGTTGATGAGGTTGCGTCCAAACTCGTCCTTTGGCGACCTGGCTTTCATCTCGCGTTCCTCGTTGTCGCTGTGGTAGTAGTCGCTGAAGCTGACGAACTGGATGCGTCGGCGAAGCGAGTCGCTGAAGCGCTTGATGGCATGGTTGGAGGTGAACACGAACTTCGGCGATTTCTCGTAGGGTATGACGAACTCATCCTTATTCTTACGGTTCACCTGCAGGTGGCCAGTGATGGCCGACAGGAAGTTGTTCATGTCGACGGAGCTGTTGAGGTCGTCGATGTTGACGATATCGGAGTCGAACTTGACGCGCTGGAAAACGAAGTCCCATTTGTCAGGCTTCATGAATTGGCCATCGATGAACTCCACCTTACGCATCAGCTTCAGACCTTTGAAGAGTAGCGACTTTCCGGTACCGCCCTTGTGGCTTCCTTCATCTTCCTCCATCAATGCGGTCTCCATGCCATAGACGGCCTTGGCCATGCTGGGCGACTTCTGTTTGCAAAGCATGTAGCCCAAAGTGGTCACCTTGTTGATGAAGTTGCGCTCGATGGCGTGATGTTCCTCGGCACTCAGCTCGGCACCTGCCTTGCGTGCTTGTTCCTCTTCGCGCCAGTATTTGTTGCCCGTGTTCCACACGAAGCGGACATAATCGAAATCGGTGGTCAGCCTCGCTGCATATTTCACATTCCTCTGTGTCATTTTGTCAAGATTGCGCTCCCATACGGAATAGTCGGGGGTGTCGGGGGCGAAAGAGTCGCGCATAGAGATGCCCCATTTGTAGTCGTCGCTCAATCCAATCTCAAACAAATCCTTTGTCAGCTGCAAATCATGGTCGATTACCTTGTGCCGCAAAACGTAATAGGGGCAATCGTCGGGCTTGATGCGACGGATGCCATCTGCGTCAACCCTGACGATTGCATTGCGGAAAAAATAATACTCGCTGTCGGTCGTGAAAGCCTCGAAGTCCGGTTGGATGGTGTCGAGGTTTTTCAGGCTCTCGGCGTTGATCTGCTTGCTGCGGTGGATGGTGTTTTCAAGAATCACACTATAATGCTCAGTGTTCTCGCTGATAAATGCTATCAGGAACTCTTTCACCCGGGCAACGATGCTCGTTTCAGGAATCACCTCCACTACCCTGTCCTTCTCATAGACGAACTTCCAGTCGTCGGCAATCTCATCCTTCATCTTATGGAACCCGCAAGCCGACAGGAAACGATAGAGGTGTGCGTTGCTGATTTCGTATTTCTTCTTGCCGTCCTCGTCCTCGGTCATCAGCCAGAACTTCATCGACTTGGCCAGCTTCACCAGCTTGTACTTGAATTCCTTGTATGGGTCAATCTGGCCTTTACGGTAGTACATGCAGAAATCCTTGATGTCCTTACACATCTTCGGGTTGCCGTTCTCGTCGCGCTTGCCGGTTGGCCATTCGCCCAGGTCGGCTGGGAGACTGATGACCTGGATGTCGAGATTGCGCAAGGCAAGGTTGTAGGCATTTCGTATGCCGGTTGCGTCGGCATCGTAAAGCACGTAAAGGTTTCGCGTCAGCCTGTTCAGTTTGTTGATGGTGTCGTAACTCAAAGGCTCCGACTCGCTGTTTGGCCAGCACACCACGTGGCCGGCGCGATACACATTGAGCGCATCGGAAGGGCCGCTGCAAATCGTGAGGGCTTCCCAACGTTCGTCTTTCTCCTCCTCGCCGTAGTCGTCATCCTCGTCCTTTTTCTTCTTCCTCTTGCTTGATTCCACCTTGTGGGGATAAACGCCTTTCTGGGCGTTCTGCCATGCGTCCATGAACAGCTTGCAGCCAAACATCCAGTGGGCTGGCTTTTCGCCGTAATACATGAAGCGCACCTTGCCGAAGGGCTGGTATATCTTTCCCCAGTCGCCATAGTCGTACATCATGATGGGATAGGTCTCGGTGGACTCAATCTTGATGCTGTAGTCGAGTTCCACACCGTCCTTGAAGCAAGGGTTGATGTAACCATCCAAGGGAATGAGGTTGAACTGGTCGCAGATCTCTTGGGTGATACAGGGCTTGCCGTCCTTGTCGCGTGGACCGAGAACGGCCAGTTCCGCGTCGGTGAACTGGCCGGAAGGACGGCGGATGATGCGGCGTTCCCTGGTCGGTTCGGTCTTGGTGATTTTGGCGCCGCTGGAAGTCTTGGCCGTCTCGCCGTCGACTGCGATATTGCAGGCGCGGCAGATGAAGGCTACGGCCTCCTTGAATTCCAGGTTCTCGCGCTCCATCACGAAGTTGACCATGTTCTTCGCCTTGTTGTCGGAGCCGCCATGGTCTTTGATGAACCACTTGCCTCCCTTGGCGAAGATGCTGGCCGAGGGGTGGTCGTCGTCGTCGCGCACCTTCACCAGGTTGGAACTCTTTCCCGGGTCGAAGTCGGGGAAGTAGAACTTGAAGAGGTCGGCGCCTCCGTTGGTCTTTTCGTATAGGTCTTCTATTTTGATCATTTCATTGTGGTAGATTTTGGTTTGTATTTCTCTTCAAGCCATCGCGCCAGTTCCTGATTGAATTCTTCGCGGCGTTGGCGGTATGCTTGCTGCATTTCGTAGAGCCGGACGGATTCTTCTGGAGTCATGGCTTGTCTTTCCTGTCCAATTCTGCAATAAGTGCATCGGCGAATCCAACCGCTTCATCAGCAAGATAATCCCTTAAGGAGCTGAAACCATGCCTTTTTGCGGCTTCAAATATCACACTTTGCGTTTCTTTGTTTGACCATGCGGCAGTTATCATCGCTTGCAAGGCCATTCCCGCGTATTGGTAGCGGAATTCTTGTTTTTGGTTGATGTTCATTGTTGTTTTCCTTTCGTGTTTTATTAGTTTCCATATTTTTCGCGCATATCGGCAATCCATGCTTCCACTCTGGAGCGGTCGTAGCTTCGGCAACGATAGCGTTTGCGGTTCACCGTCATCTCGCCTACCCATCGATAGCCCGAGACTTTGACCATACCAACACCTTTCACACGGCGAAGACTACAATTGTTGCCGTCGCTGCTGCCATTGCTTCTCCGCCCGTGGTTGTGAAGTTCCTTATAGATGCAACCGCTTCTGGCTGGGCCTCTGTGTCCATCGTTGTACATCATTTCGGTTTCCTTTCTATTTTGTCGTTTATGCCTATTTCAATGACTTCCGAAAAAGACATTGCATCATCAAAGCGATTCAACAAGGCATAGCGGCGTTTTGGCTGTAGAGTCAGCACGTCGCCAAGGGTCACATAGCCCATCATTCCGCGTATGCTAAGATTGAAAAGCAAAAAAGGCAGGCTTGCGTAGCTCAGTTCCCAGCAATCCACCATGTGTTGACTTGGGCGATAATCCCATACCATGTTTTTTCGTGTCATTTCCCACCATTTGGAGATAAGGATTCCTCCGTTTCCTGCTGTCGGTTCATGGACGGTATTGCCTTCCGTTAATCTGGAAAGGAGACTGCATACCTGTGGTGGTGTGAAATCTTGCTTCAGGTCTTTCCTTTGGGCGTATCTTTCTTCATAGAACCGCTGGAACCAATCATAGCTAAGGTCGCCGTTGAATTGCATAATCAACGACATATAGAACAGGTTGCGAGTCTCAATATCCCCTGTGACGAGTTGCATCACCTTGTCAGGAAGATGTATATCATCATCCGTTTGGAAAGCTTCTAGTATGATTTTTTCGGCACTCATAATCATGCTCTAATACATTTAGCAAGTGTTTCGACCAATGCCTTGGCCATGTTGACCTCCACGGCGTTGCCGATGAATTTCTTTTGTTCTGATAGGGTGCCGATAAGGACATAGTCCGATGGGAAGCCCATGATGCGTTTCAGTTCGTCGACCTTCAGCATCCTCATGCGGATGTCGACGATGTTATACAAGGCCATGAACTCCTTTATCTTGACGGTCATCGGCGAGTCGTCCTCGAAGATGGCAATGCCGACACCCTCTTTGGTGGTGACGAGATAGGGCGGCATTTTATCCATGCGGGCAATGAGGGTGAAACAAGGCTGGTCGATGCTGCCACCGGCACTGTCGAACTGGGGGTTCATGAGGTACTGCTTGACCGACACCAATTTCTGCTTTGGCGTTGGCATCACGGTGGGATTGGGTTGGTCAAGGCTGGAGAGTTGGCCGCCTGCGCCATACTCGTTTTGATAGAACTGCGTGGTGACCAAGGCAACACGATCCTGGGCGGGGATGGTCGGCGCCGGCCTGTCAATCGGAGTGCAGTTGTCGCCGTTGCTGTAATAGGCCGTGATGAACGACTGGTTACACTTGCAAGTGAGTGTTCCGGCAGGCTGGTCTACGCTGGTGTTCTTGCTGGCGGGGTCGCCGCTGAAGTGTTTGCTGAGGAACTGCACCTTGGCGAATCCAAGGCGGTTCTGGACGGCTACGGTTGGGCTTGGCTCGTCAGTGCCAGGCGCGACATATTCGCCCCTTTGGTTCATCGAGTTGTACTTCACGAGGAAGTTGTCTTTCCCGTGAGCCACAAACTTGATCAGTCCGGCATAGATGCGTTTGAGGGTCTTTTCGCACAAGGGTTTCTTGCGGGTGAAGATGCTCGTGCCTTCGTTGTCGAGGTCGAGCACTTCGAGCACAGGCTTCCATTTGTGATACATCGTGTCGCCGAAGATTTCCAGTCCCTCGTTGCCGTTTTTGGCGTAGGTGGCCACGGGGAACACCACGGGCAGACCTTTCTTGCCGAAGATGGCAAAGAAGCGTTTGCGGCTGGTGTAGGCACCATAGTCGGCGGCATTGAGGATGCGGTAGTCGAAGTAATAGCCGTAGTCGCGCACATGGTTGACCCACGCCATGAAGCTGCGGCCTTTGTCGCGGCTGATGGGGTGGCCGTGTTCGTCCATGTCGCCCCAGCTCATGAACTCCTCCACATTCTCAATCTGGATATATTCGGGATTGAGTGCTTCGATATATCTAAAGAGGTGTTCGGCGAGGGTGCGACTGTCGGCATCACGCGGCAGGCCTCCTTTTGCTTTGCTGAAGTTGGTGCATTCGAGCGAAGCCCACAGCACCACCTTTGCGCCCGGATAGAGTTTGCGGCACTTGGCCAAGTGTGCGGCCAATGGCGCAATGTCGAGGGTGCGGATGTCCTCGGTGAAGTGGAGCGCGTCTGGGTGGTTGGCGGCATGGCTACGGATGGCGTTGGCGTCGTGGTTGACGCAGGCAACCACCTTGGCGCATTTCTTGCCGCCGATGCGGGCAGCTTCAACGCCAGTAGTGGTGCCACCAGCACCACAGAATAAATCAATGTACAAGAGTCTGATCATGGCTTTCTTTTCTTTCAAATTCAGCAATCCTTCTTTTCGCTTCTTTATTAAGCCTCCACCCTAAAACTTCTACGACCAATGAAGCGGCTGTCAGCTCGACCACAAAGACAGCACATGCGTCAACAAAAATGCAGTCTGGTATAAACAGGCAAATTGTGGCCAAGATAATAATGACTATGTTGATTAAGTATGAGATTTTGATTACTCTTTCGAGAACCTCAATCAGTTCCGCATCTTTGGTTTTTTTTAGGGATTCAAGGTCGTACTTCATTGCTTTTCTCCTTTCTTAATTAGGCTGTAGAATCCATCTCCACACGGTTTGCCAACCTGACTCAATAATTTCTGGTATTCTCGTTCTGCCATTTCAGCGCCTTCATGGATTATTTGATCCATTATTTCTCTGATTAGCTCTGGATGTTGCATGATTTCCTTGATTTTGTCTGCTGAAATGATGATGCTGTCGATTGGCTCTTTTTGCTCTTGCTTTTCCTTTTCCTCAAGTTTTTTCTTGTCTTCTTCAAGTCTCCTATCGATATCGTCCATCGTATTGATCAGGTCGCAATGGATTGATTCGGTTTTGTCTTTTATCTCGGTCAGCTTGAGGAATATATCATCAAATGAACGGGCGGCTTTGTATTTGCCTGTGCCAAGCAAGAAACAAACCACTTCGTGGATTTCTTCGCTGCATTCCATCAAGATGTATTGCTTGTCGTTGTGTCGCATGTTGAACTCCGATACGGCTTTTTCAACCTCTTCTTCAGATTTCTTTTTATTCGAATAATACCCCATGGATGAGACACTAACAATGCAATTATTGAGAAGATCTTTTAATACAATTATTCTCATTTTTCCCTCCTTTCTTAGAATTTCAGTTTTCTTTTGTATTCTTCGCAAGCTGTGTCCATCGAGCCTGGTTGGAATCTCCTCGGGCAGCCATGGTTTTTTGTGTAGAAGTGGCAGGTTTTGCATTTTGGTGACTCGCCTTTCCTGAATTGCATCGCTGGCGGGATTCGATAGCCTGCTTTTTGGCATCTATATAAGTAGAAGTTCATTTCTTACCTCCTTCTGCTCTGAGGATGTAGGGATAGATATTCGCCCATGGGGCGGAAAAGCCTACGGTCTCTATTGTGTATCGTTCGCCTTCGTGGATCTGCCCGAACGACTGTGAGGCGAAGATGCCGGAAGGCTGTATTTTGAACAGGCCACAGTCGGTCGACACGATGTATTCGTAATGTGTGGAGACGCTGCCGTTGTCGCCCGATATGCGCTGCTGGGTGGTGATGGCCAGCACGGTCACGGTCTTTGTGGCGTGGGTGTTGTAGAACTCATAGAAAACACCGGCTATCAGCCCGAAAAAGACCAAGGCGACTATAAACCACCTGAATGTTTTTTGCATTTTGATGTTACCGTATTCACTCATTGCCTTGTCTCCTTTCCATTCTCACGCGGGCAATCTCTTCGGCGTTAGGCTCATACATGGGGCAATACTCACCTTTCTTGAAGGTGCAGACCCCTTTGCCTCTGTACTTGCAGACCTCGCTTGCGCAGGTCTCTTCCAGTTCGCCGACTGTCGGCACGACTTCTTTTGCGTTCTCGACGGGGATGTCATACTCCCCATCGGGAGTGACGCAACGGTGATAGGTGCCGTAGCAGTTGGACCAGGTTTCCTTTACCGTAAGCACTGTGCCCTTTGGCAGCTCAGGCTTCGGTTTGTACCATGGGCGCGGATAGTTTTTGATTTCGTGCTGGTCGTGAGCGCACATGGTGTCTTTTGTAAGTTCAATTTGTTTTGCCATATTTTCGATTTTTTCAGTGATATAATTTCGGATATACTCTTCCATGTTGACGTAATAGGCGCGACCCGCTACAATGGTTTCGCTTCCATTATCGAGTGTCCTTATGATGATTGCACCATTATGGGCTATTTCAGAAAAAATATCTTCTTCTACCCTGTGTTTCGCATATCTAAGATCTATACTACCATTCTTTATCTGCTTGTTGGATAGCACGAAACGACCATCAACGCAATAGATAAGTTCGGGATGCTTCACGAGAAAATTTCTGACTAAGATTGGGAGCATTTCTCACCTCCTTCCAGCAGCTCATTCGCTTCCTTTTTCGTAATCTCCACTACTTCTTGGAACTTCTTTTCTAGATCGAATTTGTCATCAACAAAGAGCACAATGGTTTCATCGTCGCAGATTTCGATGTATGGGAAAGCAAACCGACCAAGCATCTGCATCTCCAGTATTTCAAACACACAAATGAGGGATGAATGAGGCAAGTTATCAAGTGCTTCTGCAATAGCCCTTCCATTCTTTGTGCGACGATCTGGAACATAGATGTCTTCGTACTCTTTATGCTTTTTCCATGTTTTGGGCGGGAGATTTTCGGGGTGCTTGAATGCGAATCCGCTGTATGTGGTTACACGCAAAAAATTCTGTTGCCCGAGCCATCCCGAGAAATGGTTCCAATCATCGCCTACAAGTCGTTTTACTGCTGCATCGTTCTCCTTTTCGATTTTCAGTTCCTTCGACCTTAATTCGTGGAGTTTTTTGTACAACTCGCTTTCCTTATTAGTAATCTTATAGAACATCTTTACCTCCTTTCCGCTCCATCAGCACCGACAAATCTTTGTGGATGTTGCCCATAATTTTGAATCCATTGCCCGATTTGCTGATTTTGTAATCAGAAAAGCAATTGTCTGTTTCAAAGTCAGGTTCTTTGTTTTTATCCAAATAGCCGCGTCCTGGGGTGTAGAGTAGTTTCTTCCATCCTTCGTCCGTGGAGAGATAGACACCTGCGTCACTGTCGTACCATGAAAAGAAAATCCTGTCGGTCGGGTCACCCCAAACGAAAACGATGTCGCCTTCGTAGTACTCGACTTTTGAATTATACCTCTCTATCTTTCCACGGTAGTGTGTCACACCTGTGACTTTGACATCATCGCGTTTCAATAAATCACCAAATGTGATGATTCCAAATGGTGAATCGAGATTGACATCCAATTCCTGTATGGCACCATCTTCGCCTATCCGATAGAAATAACGCCTCTTGTCTTTTTCATAAAGATAGCCTTCTTCTAACTTTGGAAGCATGGCGCTGTTAATTTCTACATTCTCATAGGCGGTTTGGGCAATATGCAAGGCGGTTGCAAGTTCGTCTTTTATTTCTTCGTCATGACAGGCGATGCGATACATGATATTCGGCACTTCACAGAACAAGCCGAACATCCGTTCTATCGATTTCTCGTCCGTAATGTTGAACTCGCATTTTGCAGCCAGTTCAAAGCGCTCTTTCGTGATATAGCTCTTTATCTTTCCAATGCTCATAAAAAGCTGTGAGGCATTCTTTAATTCTTGGTAGGTAATCATTTGGCACCTCCTTTCATCAGCTCGGGGTTGTCGTGGATGTTGCCCACGATGGTAGCCCATTCATGTGTCGGGGCGTTAATAGGCATTTCTTCATCGAGGTTGCCTTGCCAGAGAAAAGCGAATACTCCTCTGACAAAACGGACTTCGATCAATCCTGTATCATCATCCTGTAACTTTAACAAGTCGCCTTCGTAGATCTCTTTCTTGTTGCGGTCGTATAGGCTGGTGAACTGGCAGATGGTTTCCTTGTCAATAGGCTGCTTGCCGACATCTACGGTGTGGATGTGTGGTGTTGGGCAGTCGATAGTGTGAGGCTCGCCATACACCCATTGCCCTTCGGGGACATACTCTTGCCGTGCAAAGTTTCTCTTTTCGGGCATTTTGACTTTTGCTCTGAATTTAATCGTTCTCATTGGGCACCTCCTATCATTTTGAGTTTATAGCCGAGATTGCCAATACGGTGCTTCACCTTGCCATCTTTCTGAACCTCGTCCCATTCATCACTTCCTCGCAGTTCTGGAAACTCCTCTTGCATGATGATATAGAAGATGACTTTGGGCAAAGGCTTTTGGATATAATCAATGTAAGCATCAAACAGTTTATCCTGCGGTTCGTAATGATCGCCTACTATAAAGGCCTCGTGCAATGGTTTGTAGGTACAGCCGTATTTGGACGGATTAACAAGAAAATCCTTGAACTTCGCTACAACTTCAGGTGTCAATGGTATTTTCATTTCTCACCTCCTTTCTCTGCTATCTCAAACTCTACCATAGGGTTGCCCTTATAGAGGGTGTAGAGTGTGAGCTTGTTGCCTTTGATTTCTTTCCTTATGCAATCCGTTAGGCTGTACCGGGCGTTTCGTTTTATGAAGGACGTTTCTTCAATGGCGCGTTCGAGCCAGGAGAAGCATTGGTCGCATGACATGTCGTTGATTTCTTCGAAGGGAAACCATTGCTTCACTTCGTGCAGAAGCTGAATCAGCCATGTCGGGCGTCTTGAATCAATCATGAATGTCTTTATTTTCAGTTCTTTCTCTTTCATTGTGCGTTGTTTTTGTTGGTTGGCATGTCGTGAATAGAATAGTAGCCGTTTTGTCCGTCGGCGCGGTGTTCGGCATAGCAGTGAGCCAAATTGCACTCGTCAGCTTCATGCAGCAACAGGCACTTGCTGCAAGTGTCTTTGAACTTGTTGCTCTTCGACGGGTAGAATTTCAGTAGCCCCCACCGTTCGGAGGTGAAGTGCATCTGCGTGTCGGATTCGCCTATGAGGGCAAGTTGTTCGCGTTGGGGCATGGTCATTTCTCCTCCGGCTGTTTGGCAAGCCAGTCCTGACAGTCTTCAAGACCAGCTTTGCCTGTGTTGATGCTCTTATAGACCACAGAGCCATTGGCGCGAAGCACCACGAAGTAATGGTTCTGTATGTCCATCAGGATTTGGTATTTTTGTTGTTTTGTCATCTCATCATTAGCAATAATAGGCCAAGGGGGCCAAGTTGTTCTACCAGTTCCTTTTCCATGTTCTCTTCGTAATGCGCCCATTGGTTGTCGGCCTTGACGATGTGGGCAGTGTGGATGGAGTATTGCTGCAGGCACCATTCCGTGCGCCATATCGTGGCGGGTTGGTCTAATAGCCAGTTGTCCCGTTCGGGGTCGCGGTAGCGTGCCCTCGACTTGGTGAGCATCTGGTCTGGGATGTCGAAGGTGACGCACCAGTCGGCGCAGACGATCGTCGATAACCAATGGATGGCCTTGTCAGGCTCTTCGGTGAAGAAGCAGAAGCCGACCGATGTCGACCTCTGGCCATTGGCGGCGTGATTCGTCGTGTTGGTCAGCGTGGTGCCAGTCAGCAGGCTTTTGTATTCTATGTCGGACATAAAGCGGTGGAGTATCATGGCTTTCAGCTGTTGTATTTGTCGATGAGGTAGCGGACGATGCCGTCGATGGTCTTTTTGTATTGGCTGAGGCCATCAAAGAAATAGTCATACATATTGAAGCAGTTTTTTGGCACGAAGGTCTTGTAGGCTTCTTTGTAGGTCAGCAGTTCGTCTTCTTTGGCGATGAAGGCGCGACCGCTTTCGTACCAGCCATAGCGGTAGTTCACGCCGTCGATGGTCGTTCCGGTATAGGTGGCAGCTTTGTCGAGGTTGAATTTCATTGTTCTTTCCCTTTCCAATATTCGATTACTTTTTCTTGGAAGTCGTCGTCGTTGGGGCAGGCTCCGTATTGTTCGCAGGGGTAGTCGTTGACGGCTTCACATTCGATGCAGTGGATCATTGGTTGCACCTTTCTCCAAGTTTGATGATGAACACTGGTTCTTCAGGTGCGCCCAAATCAGGATTTCCTGTACCCATTTTGATTTCATCCAATCCGAAAAGCAAAGTGCGTTTTGTATAGCCACGGCGCAAAAGAACATGTGTGTATCCTCGTGGAAAAGCCTTACATACATCCGTCCAAATGCCTAACATATATCTTTTTAAGGCAATGGCTTGGTAATTGGCTTTCAAAGCCTTGTAATCAATAAGGCGTTTTTCCCAATAAGGCTTTATCTCGCGGTACTCTTCTGTCTTTTCACCTCTCTCAATCATATCGTACCACTTTGCTTTAAGGGATAAGTGCAGTATTTTCATCACTCACCTCCATCCTTTTTGTTTGTCGATAATGAGCAACATCTTTGCGCCACGGTCGACACATGGGCGGTCGCCTTCCTTGATGTACTTGCGGGCGGCGATGATTTCGTCAAGCTGGCTTTCTTCCATTTCGCGCAGTTCGCTCATGGTGTACTTCTTTTCGGGTTGCTTCTTGGGTTTCATTGCCGGCCTCCTTCCTCTTCTAAAGGCTTGCCGCAATAAGGGCAATACTTTGGGAGTATACTGACGGTATATTTCTTTATAGTTTTTCCCACGACTACTTTTCCGATGCTTTGATTAGTGAGTATCACCATCGTTTTGCCATCGGCGCCGAACACCAAGCTCTTATTTTGGAACTCAACTGGTTCCTTCACTTCACCATTGGGGTAAGCTTCCTTCATCTTTTCGGTAAGCACACCTTCCAGTCTTTTGATGCAATCGCAACTCATTGGGCACCTCCTTTCAGATGATACCATTCGATGTCTTTTTGCTCTGGCATGGTCAGCAACGAGCCGTGTTTCACCCTGACGGGCAGGTTGAATTGCGCCACCCAAGCCATAGCGGCCTTATAGGCACCATGACGGGACAGTCGAGTTTTAATCTGTTCAATCTTGGTGTTGTCCAAGTTGACTATTTCTGTGCTGTATAGCCCCAGACAATATTCGATGATGATGCATTTTCCGTTCATGTTGTTGTTGATTTTGAGTTAGTGAATGATTGTTTATGATTCTTCGGTGAACACCGCCTTGCCGAACATGTCGAGGGCGATGCGGTTGATGGCTTTTCGGTTTTCCTCCGTCTTGACGGGTGTACCTGTCTTCCACATTCTCCAAAGCCCATCGCTCACGCCACAGGCGGTGACAACTCTTTTACGAAACTCGTCGTATCGGCCATGGGGAATCGCGTTGATAAATTCTTCAAATTGTGTCATTTCGTTTTCGTTTTGTTGATGTATTTTCGTTTCGTCTTACGAATTGCAAAAGTAAATAATTTATTTACTCGGTCAAGAATTTTTTTACAAAAGTTATCAACAATTTTACTCAGACACCAATTCAAATTCAATAATCATTTGTAAATTAGAACATTATGAACATGAAAGAAATTCATCTCGGTCAAGTCATCAAAGAGGCTTGTAAACAAAGTAATTACAGCCAGGTTGAAATTGCTCAAAAGATGGGCATTTCGAAGCAAACTTTGAACGGAAGGTTCAAGAAAGATGATTGGGGGGTAAAAGAATTATTTACCATTTCCCAGATTTTGGGACAAGACTTCGTTGCTCCGTTTACTCAGCCCAAAAACGAAGAAGACCAACGTACCAAAGTAGTACTGCACATCGAAATCGAAAAGGAAAAAAGCGATGAAGTGTTGCGGTACATTAAGGACAAGAATCTGTATGAGATTTTGAAATCAAACACTTAAACATTATGAATAAAAAGTATTCTTCATTAAACGACATTCCTCCATACTTGTTCTACAACAAAAACAACGGTATTAGTGAGAAAAACGACAAAATGTATGTTCCAATAATAATCAAAAATGCAGACGGCGAAGACCCTCTTTTCAATGGGATGTATGCCATGTTGCGAAAAGACAATCTTATTGACCCTAATAAATTCCTTTTCAAAGTTTCAGGCGAAACTTATGAAGAAGTTGCGACTAAACTTTCCGAAGCATTTGACAAATTGCCCGTGCGAAACCGCATCGAAAAAGGTAAGATTTGGTTGAATATGAAGGGGGCTCCGAAACAAACAGGGTTTGATATGTGCGAACATATTAGTCCAATAGAATCTAATTAGAAAAAGAAGATGGACAAGCCTTTTAACGAATTAGTCATCTTAAACGATGCGCTTCGGGATGTTGCCAAGCATATCTCATTCAACGGTTATTCGTATCGGCCTTTGTTCGTCAAAATGGACCGTTATGGCAACGACTGTTCTTTTCAAGCCTTCTATTCAAGAGAAACCTCTTCTGGGTTCAGCACGAGTAACTTTCTCTTCAAGGTTCGAGGAACTGACTTCGACGATATGATGAGTAATTTCCTTAATACCTATCATAAACTAATGGATTTAGGATACATCTCTCCGACAGCACCGCATCGATGGCTTCATAAGTCTATAAAGCTTGAATACTAATCAATATTGATTTTCAACACAACAAACTGAATAACAGATATATGCGCTATCATTGCGCCCATGAAAAATCGGCGCAAAAACGGCGCAAAACCATGGAAAAACGAAGAAAATAGGAATAACAACAGGCTGAATTTCAGACGGATGGAAGTCGCGGTATTGGTCTCGGTAGTCACTGGTTCGAGTCCAGTACGTCCCACGAAAAGCGAGCAAAAACAAATTGCCCGCTTTTTTTATTGCACATGTCAAATAAATCACTATCTTTGCCGTTCGATAAAAAAGAAATTTTCCAAAATTGATATGATGCAACACAATATCGTACCCCAAGATTTGGCAAAGAAACTCTTTGCAGAAAGCGGTCTGCCCTGCATCGGCAAGGCTGGCATCCGCGAAATCAACAAGTTGGCCCGCGACATCGAAGCCGCCTGCGGCAAGAAATTCATCCACATGGAGATTGGCAACCCTGGTCTGCCAGCAGCCAAAGTGGGTGTAGAAGCCCAAATCAAGGCCCTGCAGGATGGCGTGGCCGCCAACTATCCGCCCATCGATGGCGCACCTATTTTAAAGAAAGAAGCCTCGCGCTTCATCAAAAACTTCCTCAACCTCGACGTGGATGCCACCAACTGCATCCCGACGGTCGGCTCCATGCAAGGTGGTTTCGCCTCCTTCATGATTGCCGGTCACACCAACGTCAAGAAGAACACCGTGCTCTTCATCGACCCGGGCTTCCCCGTGCATAAGTTCCAAAACAAGGTGTTGGGCATCCCGATGGAGCATTTCGACATCTACGAGTACCGTGGCGAAAAACTGCGCGGCAAACTCGAAGAGGTGCTGAGCAAAGGCAACATCCACAGCATGCTCTACTCCAACCCCAACAACCCGACATGGGTGTGCCTCACCGACGAGGAACTGCGCATCATCGGCGAAATGGCCAACAAGTATGACGTCATCGTCATGGAAGACCTCGCCTACTTCGGCATGGACTTCCGCAAGGACTACAGCCACCCCGGCGAAGAGCCTTACCAACCCACCGTGGGCAAGTACACCGACAACTACATCCTGATGATTTCCAGCTCCAAGGCCTTCAGCTACGCCGGCGAACGTTGTGCCATCATCGGCATCAGCAACAAGTTGGCCGCACGCCACTATCCCGACCTGAAAGCCTTCTGTGGACAGGAAGTCTTCCTGCGTGCCTTCCTCTTCGGTGCTTTGCACCCGTTGAGCTCAGGTACTTCGCACTCGGCACAATACGCTTTGGCCGCCGTGATGAAGGCCGTCAACGATGGCACTTATTGCTACCGCGACGACGTGTTGGAATACGGTCGCAAGGCCGAGCTGATGAAGAAAGCCTTCACCGACAACGGCTTCTACATCACCTACGACGAAGACTGCGGCGAGCCCATCGCTGATGGTTTCTACTTCACGTTCTGCTATCCGGGCTTCACTGGTGCCGACCTCGTGGAAGAGATGCTCTACTACGGCGTTTCCGGCATCTCGTTGGACACCTGCGGCAGCACCAAGCAAGGCATCCGCGCCTGCACCTCGCTCATCCAAAGGGAAGAGATTCCGATTTTGGCGGAGCGGTTGAAGGCGTTTGCCGAAGACCATCCAGTGAAGTGAGAAGTTAGGAGTGTGGAGTTATGAGTTAGGGACGTGACTTGGTTTGCGTCCCTATTTTTTTGCCAAAAGCAACTATAATAGAAAAAATGTGTAATTTTGCCTCGTAAAGTCCATCAAGACCGTGTTAAAACCGTACAAAATAGAGCAATACCAAGCAGAGTTCAGCCCAAAATGGGCTTGCGAAATGCCGGAAGGTTGTCCGCCAGAAGACATAATGGTGCCTTACGAACATCCATTTTTTCGCTTATCAAAAAAAGCAACTTCTTATGACGCTGACGACTTTGCCACCTATGCCGAGAAAGACCCGAATCGGAATTGGGGTGAACAACTGCCTTTGGCGGTAGGCCTATCGCTCATCGATAACGAAAACAAGGCACGTAAGAACTTGAAACTGCCTCTGTTCAAACATTTCAAAGGCATTATAGCCTTATCTTTAAATCCAAAAGAAGGCGTTGTGAAACAGACTGGCATACACACTTCACATTACACTTGGTGGAGAACCAAGGCTTTTGATTTGTCCGACCTCAAAATGCTGGAATTATGAGACAACTCGCTTTGAACCAAATACTTGAATATTATGATGTGCCGCAAATTCTTGTGGCCACTGATGCAACGGGGACGCGATACCTCTGCACTTTGTATAGCCAATCGGAAACCGAAGGCTATAAATATATAGGAGTACAAATTTCTGAGCCGCGTTTGATGGCTTTCATCGGTGGCCAATTGGACTTGCGCGATGCCTACCTGCATCCCGAAGTTGAAAACGCTGTCTATTCAGTTACAGCACAAAAGGAAGTCCTAACTGCCATCACCCCACTTTCTCAACAGGACATCACTGAAGACATGCTACCCGAAGCAGGCTATTTCTTCGATACATCTGACCTTTCGGACGAGGCTGAACCTATTTCCGACACCTACCAGTTGGAAGTTCCGGTTCACGACCGCATGACTTTCTCAACCCTCGTCAGCAGAATGGGATGGCGGGCTTTGTCGTTGCACAAGAAGGTTGGGAAAGTTGCAGTACTTTAATGATACTAAGGTTTGAGAACAACAGTTTGATTCCTCACCGTTTTAATTTAAAATCAATCTAAATTAACCCGATTCGGCGAAATAAAACAAAAAGTCGCTCACCGTTTCCCCAAAATTCCCTAATTTCGTGGCTCATTAAAAAAAGAACACAACAAATTCTAAAAACTAATCAATATGGCAAAATTCAGAGGAGCCATCGTGGTTGACATCGAGCGTTGCAAAGGTTGTGGTGTTTGCATCACGGCCTGCCCCTGCGGTGTCATCGAATTGGCAAAAGAAGTAAACGGAAAAGGTTACAATTACGCATTCATGGCCAATCCCGAAGCGTGCATTGGCTGCGCCAGCTGCGGCATCACATGCCCCGACGGCGTCATCAAAGTCTACAAGAAGGCCTTGTAATCCAACCAATTGTCTAACAAATCAAAAAATCTTACATAATGGGAGAATTAAAACTGATGAAGGGTAACGAGGCATTGGCCGAGGCCGCCATCCGCTGCGGCGCCGATGCTTATTTCGGATATCCTATCACTCCCCAGTCGGAAGTGATTGAGTATCTGTCGGAACAGAACCCTTACGAACGCACCGGAATGGTCGTTCTTCAAGCAGAAAGTGAATTGGCAGCCATCAACATGGTGTACGCCGCCGGTGCAGCCGGAAAGCGCGTCATGACCTCTTCCTCCAGCCCAGGCGTGTGCCTGAAGCAGGAAGGTTTGGCCTACATCGCCGGCGCCGAAGTGCCTTGCGTCTTTGCTGACGTGGTGCGTGGCGGCCCGGGTCTGGGCACCATCCAACCTTCGCAAGCCGACTATTTCCAGAACACCAAGGGTGGTGGCAATGGCGACTATCGTAACATCGTCCTCGCTCCTGCCTCCGTCCAGGAAATGGCTGACTTCGTGCCGCTGGGCTTCGAAATGGCCTTCAAGTACAGAATGGCAGTGTGCATCCTCTCCGACGGTGCCATCGGCCAGATGATGGAAAAGGTCGTGTTGCCTGAGCAAAAGCCTCGCATGACCGAAGAGGAAATCAAGGCCAAATATCCTTGGGCTTTGACAGGCCGCAAGCGCGGCACGCAACACCGCGTCATCACCTCCTTGGACCTCGACTCGGCCCGCATGGAAGAGCACAACCGCGCCCTCCAGCGCAAGTATGCCGAAGTGACCAAGAATGAAGTCCGCTACGAAATGATCGACTGCGACGATGCCGAATACGTATTTGTCGCCTACGGCTCCAGCGCCCGTATCGCCCAGAAGTCGGTGCAACTCGGTCGCGCCGCCGGATTGAAGGTCGGTCTGCTCCGTCCCATCACCCTGTGGCCCTACCCCACCCAAGCCATCCGCAACCTCATCGACAAGGGTGTCAAGGGATTCCTCTCAGTGGAATTGAGCTGTGGTCAGATGATCGAAGACGTGCTGCTGGCCTGCAACGGTCGCGCCAAGGCCGAACACTTTGGCCGCGTCGGTGGCATCATCCACACC
>CADCML010000022.1 GCA_902802535.1 uncultured Bacteroidia bacterium | reverse complement strand
AACTGTAAACCGTAAACCCTATTCCCTACGACACATGCACAAAAAAAACAGCGGCGTGAAACACACCGCTGCTTTTCATTATAAAAGGTTAGGGATTTCGCGATTAGGCGTTTTTGATAGCGGCTTGCGCTGCTGCCAAACGAGCCACGGGCACGCGGAACGGAGAGCAGGAAACGTAGGTCATGCCGGCTTTGTAGAAGAATTCCACAGAAGCGGGATCACCACCGTGCTCACCGCAAACACCGCATTTGAGGTTGTTGCGGGTGCTGCGACCACGTTCCACACCTAACTTCACCAGTTGACCGACACCTTCTTGGTCGAGGGTGTTGAACGGGTCAGCCGGGATGATCTTCTCCTCGATGTAATCCTTCACGATAGCGTTGACGTCGTCGCGGCTGAAACCGAAGGTCATCTGAGTGAGGTCGTTGGTACCGAAGCTGAAGAACTCGGCTACGTTGGCAATCTGGTCGGCCACTAAGGTAGCGCGAGGAATCTCGATCATCGTACCGTACATGTAGTTGATTTTCACACCGAACTTGCCTTCCACTTCAGCTTTCACACGGTTAGCGATGGCTTTCTGGTGCTCAAGCTCTTTCACATTGATGGTAAGCGGAACCATGATTTCGAGGTGCGGATCGTGACCTTCGTTCATCAGTTCAGCAGTAGCCTGGAACAGGGCGCGGAACTGAGTCTCCGTGATTTCCGGATAAACGATACCAAGACGCACGCCACGCAAGCCCATCATCGGGTTCACTTCGTTGAGAGCATCGATACGTTTCTTGATTTCTTCGAAGCTAATGCCACGCTCCTGGGCGAGGGCTCTTTGCTTGTCTTCGGTATGAGGAACGAATTCATGCAACGGGGGATCCATCAAACGGAAGGTCAGCGGTTTGCCATCCATCACCTTCAAAGTGCCCTTTGCAGCATTCTTGATGTAAGGTTCCAGCTCGTTGAGGGCAGCCACACGCTCTTCGGTGGTGCTGGCGAGAATCATGTTGCGCAACTTGGCGAGAGGTTCTTCGCTGTTCTTGCCATAGAACATGTGTTCGATACGGAACAGTCCGATACCTTCTGCACCGAAATTGACGGCGTTCTGAGCATCTTCGGGGTTGTCGGCATTGGTGCGGACACCCATCTTGCGATATTTGTCAACCAGCGCCATGAATTGCTGGAAGAGCGGATTTTCAGTAGCATTGATCATGCCTACGGGTTCAGCATAAACCCAACCCTTGGAACCGTTCAAGCTGATGGTGTCGCCTTCCTTGAACTGTTGGTCGCCGATCTTCACAGTGCCATTTTCGAGGTCGATCTTCACAGCGTCGCAACCGACGATACAGCACTTACCCCAGCCACGAGCCACGAGAGCGGCGTGAGAGGTCATACCACCACGAGCGGTCAAAATACCGTCAGCGGCACGCATACCTTCGACATCTTCGGGGTTGGTTTCCTCACGAACCAAGACGTTGGCCACCTTAGCAGCACGATATTCCTTTGCCTTCTCGCTAGTGAGGGCGATTTTACCCACAGCACCGCCAGGACCTGCAGGCAGACCCTTTGCGATGACGGTGTGCTTCTTCTCGTCGGCAGCGTCGAGAATCGGGTGGAGCAGCTCGTCGAGTTGCTCGGGAGTGAGGCGCATCACGACTTCCTTCTCGTCGATGAGGCCTTCCTTCAGCATATCAAGGGCCATCGTGAGAGCGGCCACGCCGGTGCGTTTGCCAACGCGGCACTGCAGCATATAGAGCTTGCCGTCTTGGATGGTGAACTCGATGTCGAGCATATCGTGGTAGTTCTCTTCAAGGATGCGGCGCACCTCGCAGAGTTCCTTATAAGTTTCGGGCATCAGCTCCTGCATGGAGTGCATGTGCTTGTTCTGCTCGTTCTTGGTGTCGTCGTTCAGCGGGTTGGGGGTACGGATACCAGCAACGACGTCCTCACCTTGGGCGTTGATGAGCCATTCACCGTAGAATTGGTTGTCGCCGGTGGCAGGGTTGCGGGTGAATGCCACGCCGGTAGCGGAGCCTTCGCCCATGTTGCCGAACACCATGGTCTGCACGTTGACGGCAGTGCCCCAGTCGTCCGGAATACCTTCGATGCGACGGTAGGAGATGGCCTTCTTGCCGTTCCAGCTTTTGAACACGGCCTTGATGCCGCCTTCGAGTTGAGCCTCAGCGTCATCGGGGAACTCGGTGCCGAGCACTTCCTTGATGCGGACCTTGAAATCCTCAGCCAACTGCTTCAGTTCTTCGGCCTTGACGACGTCGGCGTACATCATGATGAGGCGGCGGTAGGAGTCATACACGAAACGGGGGTTGTTGGTCTTCTTGATCAGGCCAGGGATGGTCTTGGAGCAAAGACCGATGTTCAAAACGGTGTCCATCATGCCGGGCATCGATTTGCGCGCGCCCGAACGGCAGCTGACGAGCAGCGGGTTCTCGGGGTCGCCATATGTCATGCCCATGATGTTCTCCATGTTCTTCATGCCCGCATGGACCTCGTCCATCAAGCCGGCAGGAAGTTGGCAGTTGTTCTGGTAATAAGCGGTGCAGCACTCGGTGGTGATGGTCAAACCAGCGGGTACGGGGAGCTTGAGCAGGCACATTTCAGCAAGGTTAGCACCTTTTCCGCCCAGCTCGTTCTTCATCGAAGCATTTCCTTCAGCGGTCTTTCCGCCAAAGGTGTAAACGTACTTTGTCATTTTCTATTGATTATTAGTGATTTAACTGATACTTCTTGAGTTGAAAATTAAGGCGCAAAAATAGGGATTTGCGAAAAACTATGCAATAAGAGAATATGATTTTTTCATAAAAATGAAAAAAAACACAAAAATTTTCATTTTTTTCTTGACAGTAAAGATTTTTGTTGTACTTTTGCAGTGTTCTATTCAACTAATACACTAACACAAAATATAATAAAATGATTGAAATCAAGAATTTAGACTTCGGTTACAAAGCGCAACCAGTCTTCAGAAACATCAGCCTCAGCTTCGAGAAGGGCAACATCTACGGACTGTTAGGCGAAAACGGAGTGGGGAAGACCTCCCTGCTGAAACTCATCAGTGGCCTGCAAAAGCCCACCGTCGGCAATTGCGACGTGGACGGCATCGCCGCATTCAACCGCTGGCCGGAAACCTTGCAGAAGATTTTCTTCATTTCGGAAGACTTCGCCATTCCGGAAGGCACACCTATTAATAATGTACGCGAGTTGGGCGTGTTCTACCCCAACTACGACGAAAGCCTCTTCTTCGAACTTTGCAAGGAGTTGGACGTTGACCCGACCCGCAAATACGCCGAAATGTCCTTCGGTCAACAGAAGAAATGCCTCATTTCCACTGCCTTGGCCCTCAACACGGACTACTTGCTCCTCGACGAACCTACTAACGGCTTGGACATTCCCTCGAAGACCCTCTTCCGTCAGGTCATCGCAAAGCACGCCAACGACAACCGCACCATCATCATCTCTACCCATCAGGTGAAGGACGTGGAAAACCTCATCGACCCCATCATCATCCTCGACCACGACGAAGTGCTGCTGAAGGCCTCGTTCCGCGAAATCACCGACAAGCTCTATTTCGACTACGGCACGGAGAAAGACGACACTGCGCTTTACAGCGAGATGATTCCTGGCGGCTACGTCAACGTGACCCGCAACCCCGAAGGCCTCGACAGCAAAGTCAGCATCGAGGTGCTGTTCAACACCGTCATGAAAAACAAGGAAACCATTAAACAAATCTTTAGCTAATAGGAGGACAAGTCATGAATAACACATTTGCATTCAACCGTTTCAAGAACCTCTTGCTCAACGACGGCAAGATGTACATTCGCAACTTTGGCTCCACACTTATCGTGCTATGTTGCATGACCGCCATATTATGGATTTTTACGCTCTTGTTTGGCAAATCAGCCGATGGAGCTAGTCGTTTCGCTATCATTGTTGCCTCTGCAGCGTTGGCCATGATGCTAGTGCCATCCAAGGTCTATGGCAAGGCCAACCTCTCGCGCGAAGGCGTGGGTTTTGCCATGATGCCGACTTCCTCCTTGGAGAAGTTCGTCAGCATGTTCATCTACTGCGCTATCGTCACGCCCGTCATCGCCTTCTTCGGCGGCTATCTGGTTGACGCCTTCCTGTCGATCTTCCCGTTTGGAGGTTTCGAGAAGCCGATACACCTATACAGCCTCAATGAACTCGTCAACATGATGAATGATACGGATGGCGTGATTCGGGCTGGTGGAGAAACGGAGTTTTCCGTTAAAGACGTGTTTCCCATCGGCGTGATTCGCACGGGCATCTATGTCGGCATCATCCAATGGGCCGCCATCTTCATGCTCGGCAACATGCTCTTCAAGAAGCACAAGGCCGGCAAGACCTTTGCCTGCTATCTCGGCATTTCTTATCTGATTTCCATGATCATGGGTATGGTGTTTTTCAATAGAAACATCATTGAGAAATGGATTAATAATTTCAGCGATTTGGCCACTGAACAACAGATTATGGTGTTTCATAATTGCATGGTCTGGAGCCTGGTTTTCTCCATCATCGTCACTATCGTGCTACTGTTCTTTACCTATCGTAAAATCAAGACACAAAAATACTAAGCCATGGAATTTAACGCACACAAACCCATATACTTGCAGATTTGTTCGCAACTCTATGAGCAAATCCTGCGCGGCGAACTGAAGGCCGACGACCGTATCCTGTCGGTGCGCGACTACGGCATACAACTCGGAGTGAACCCCAACACCATCATGCGCTCCTACGAGACCATGACGGCGGCGGGCATCATCTACAACAAGCGCGGCATCGGCTATTTCATCTCCGCCGAAGCCAAGGACATCGTCCTCAAGCAAATGCGCGAGGAGTTCATTACCAAGGAGTTGCCCGAAGTGGTCAAGAAGATGAAACTTCTGGGCATCGGCCTCGATGACATAAAAAGTTTGAATGAACTGTAACTTTTTCACCTCAATTCCGTCATATAAGAAACCAACAAAAATCTAATACAATGAAAAGAAACATCTTAATCATCGCAGCAGTCATCATCAGCATGACGCTCAATGCCTGCAACATCAATGTGGATGGTGAATCCTTCAGCGGCAAATCCATCAAAGGCAACGGTCAGATTGTGACGCAGAAATACGACATGACCGCGTTCACTAAAATCTCCATCTCGCTTCCCGCAACGGTAAACTTCACAGTGTCAAACGATTACACCTGCACCGTCCGCGTGGACGAGAACCTCATTGAATACCTTGATATCAAGGTGAAAAACCATGAACTACAGATGGGCAAACGTCAGGAACACAAGAACATCAGCTTGAAAGCCACTGAGTTTGTCATTGATGTGACGGCTCCGAGCTTGGAGAACATCAACCTTGCGGGCAGTGGCACGTTCAACGTGCACAGCCCATTGGAAGCCGAGGAAATGGAAGTCAATGTGGCCGGCTCTGGCGACATCTTTTTCAACAAGACGATCACCGTTAAGAAAATTGAAATGAACGTGGCTGGCTCGGGCAATGTGGAATGTAACGCATTGGTTGCCGACAAATTGGATGGCAATGTGGCTGGCTCAGGCGACATGAAGATTGTCAGCGGCACGGTGGGTGAGGCCACTGCCAGCGTGGCAGGTTCCGGCGATTTCAACCTTTACTGCGACATTGAGAACCTTGAAGCCAACATAGCCGGTTCGGGCGATATCGCGGCGCGAGTCAGCGGCAAGCTCAAGTACGGCATCATCGGCTCAGGCGACATCGGCTACTACGGCAATCCCACCTTGGAAGGCGAAAAGTTGGGTAGCGGCAGCGTGACCCGCCTCGGCGATTGACACCAACAGTAGTAATTTCTTTTTCATATCCTTGTAATGAAAAACGGCTGACTCCATAGAGCCAGCCGTTTTCTATTATGAACCTTGAACAGGCTATCTGACAACGCTGACGCGCTTCACACTGACACCTTCGTTGGAGTAGATACGTACCATGAACACGCCCGCACCAAACTGGCCCATGTTAAGCGTTACGATGTCGCTGCGCACCTCGGCATCATACACCACCTGACCGAGTTCGTTCACCACGGTGAGGCGTTGCATACCGTCAGCTTCGATGGTGACGTTGCCATTGGTCGGGTTGGGGTAGAGGCTGGCCTTCACGCCAAACTCGTCGATGTCGGTGGAGTTCTTTACGCTGATGGTCAGTGAGTTGCCTCCGTTGTTACATTCGGCGGACGGTGTGGCAGTCAGCACGACTTCGCCCTTGTAGGTGTCGCTCCAGGTGATCATTGCCGACTTGCCGTCGTTGGCAGGCGTCAGCGTTCCGGCCTCTTCGGGTTCGAGGGTGTAGCTGACTATCACATCATTGTCGATAGTATAGGTGCTGGTGGGCACGAGGCGCACATCCAGTTCGGTGTCGCCACTGATTTCTGGCTGGGCGACGGTAGGTACCATCTCTATGTTTACAGAGTGCGCAGGTGTAATCGTGCTGCAACCATTTGCATCGGTCACATTGGTAACGATGAAAGATGCAGGGGCGTCAAACGTCATGGTGAAGCTTTCGCTTTCAGAGATAAACCCGTCGATGCCGTAAGCCTCTACCGTGAAGGGAGCCGTGCCGTTAAAGCTGAACGCAATGTCAATGCTTTCGCCTTCGCAGAAAATTACATTTGTTTCGCTGACGGTGTAAGTTGGTGCTGCATTCATGTTGACGGTGAAAGTGAACTCACCTTCTTCGAATGTGGTGCTGCACTTACTGGTGATTTCAGTAATGTTAAAGACATGTTCGCCAACTGGAAGATGTCCAAGGTCAATGGAAGTGCTGTTGCTATCCAGGCCGTATTCTGCACCGTTGATGATGACATAGCCATAGTCTTCGATACCATATAGATTGAAGTTCATGTAAACATTCTCACCATCGCAGAGTTGGATGGCATCGGTAGCCAAGGTCATTTCAGGCATCGGGTTCATCTCAAACGGATACTCGTAGGTGAATGAACCGCATCCAGGCGAAACAGCAAACGCAGTAAGGGTAACGCCATTGGCAATGTCGCCAAGGCCAGGCGTGTAGGTGGTTTCCAAGGCGGTGGCATCGGCAAACTCACCATCGCCATCGGTCAGCCATTGGAAGGAGACATAGTCGCCCGTAACTCTCACAGCAATAGGTTGCGGTGCATCGGTGGCGCAATAATTCACGTCCACGAGAGCGTTTTCAATCACGACATTTTGAATGATAAACACCGTCATCTCATCGGTGATGGTTTCACCTTCGCCGTTGATGGTAATGGTCAATGTGGCTGAACCATTGGCAATATCTTGAGCACCAGGCGAGTAAATCGGCATGTAGCTGGTGGCATCGTCGAAGGTGCCGTCGCCTGAGGTGGTCCACAGCAGGTTGTCATAGTGCATGGCATAACCCACAATTTGGGCTTCAGTGCCTTCGCAAACGCTCACATCGTTGCCGGCAGTACCAGCCATGATGCGGTCGGCGGGCAGGCCTACGAAGTCAATCCAAGCGCAGTCGCTGCCTCCGGTTTGGTAAGCGTCTTTGGTGTAAGTCCACTTGTAGGTGTGTCGGCCTGGATTGACGCGGTAAGCAGCTTTGGTCCAGTTGACAGACCCCGACCAGTTCTCTTTCTCTTGGTTGTCGATGTAGAAATGGAGCTTGTCGTAGCCGTTTTCCGACGACACCTTATAATAGAAGGAAATGGTGTCGGCTGAGCTGGCTTCATGGGTTAGGGTCAGGGTGGTGGTGGCATTGTTGCCGATGGAGCCCGACCTCAGGCAATACTGGCCTTCGTACGGGTCTTCGGTGACGAAACGCCACGGACGAGTGGCATCGTTGTTCCAGCCTTCACCAAATTCGCCCGTTTCAAAGTCCTCGATGACGAGTCCGACCTTGGCTTCATAGTCTTGTTGGGTGAGGTATTGTCCCGAAATGACTTCTAACGTCAAGGGGCAGATGTAGCCCATTGGTGTCGTTTCGCTCACGCTGATGTTGTAGGTAGCTGTCATGGTTTCGCCGATGTTCAGGAAGTCGCTGCTGACGGTGTTTTCCTCAAGGGTGATGTAAGGCGAAAGCAGGTTGAGTGTGACCAAAGTGGCGGCAGCATCGGCATGGCCCGTGTTCCCAATGGGGAAGCTGAGCGTGGCGGTCTCGCCTGCTTCGAGGCGGCCGTTGCCATTGCCTTCGATTTCAGTGATGCTCATGCCACCAAGCTCGAAGACGGGGGCGTAGGCTTTCATGGTGAGGTTGCTGATATAGGTATCGTCGCCGTTGGTCACGGTGATGGTGAAACGGTTGGTCGTGTTGTCGGGCACGTTGCCGGCCACGGTGAGCGTGAAGGCGTCCTCAACGGTCTGCAAGGCGTTGGGGCTCATTCCCTCAAATGAAGCAGTGCCATTGGTGATGGTGATGTATTCCGAATCAGTCTCAAACACGGCCTCGAAAGCTTCCATCGCGTCGCTGCCGACATTCCTCAAGGTGACGTCGAGGCTGATGGTTTCGCCGAAGTCAAGATTGCCGTTGCCGTTGCTGTCGTGGATGACCTTGCTGTCGTAAACGATATAAGGACCATTGGCGGGAATGACGCTCATGATGGCCTCATAACGCAAGTAGTTTTGGCCCGTGATGACAAGGTTGATTTCGGTCGGGGGGTACTGAGGTTCAAACTCGATGGTTTGTGGTTCTCCGGTGGCTTCAGCTACAGCGAGGATGTCCCAACTGCCTTCGTCATTCGGTATGACAAGGCTGATTACGCAACCTTCAGGTGCCGTGATGCTGACCTCACCAATACCCGCCAACACCACTTCGGGATGAACGACTTCCATCGTTTGCGGCACTTGCGTGTAAATACGCAGGAAAGCGTCGCAGTGGGCGGTGAACATGGTGTAAGTGATGTCCTTGTCGTCAGTGTTGTAAGGCCAAGAGCTTTGGGCCAAGAAATACTTGCCAGCCACGTTGCCGAAAGCGGGCATCCAGTTGCCGGTGTTTTCGGCGTAGGGACCGTAGGTAGGCATGAAGTCGCCGTCGAAGAGGTCGTAAACGCCCCAAACGAAAGCATCGTTGACGAAGGAGTAGGAAACCTCAGTGGGACTGAGCACACCTACGGCACCGGCATTCTGACCGTCATAGGTGCGACGCATCCATTTCTCCGTGAAGCAGTTGCCTCCTGAGCCTGAGTAGTTGAACATGCCGGTTTGGCAGTTGATGGACATCACAAAGGGCAGCTTGCCCACGTTGTTCATCTGGTTGATATGATTGTTGCGCACAGCCGGTTCTCCCCAGCCTTCTTCCAAGCCGTGGTCGCGGTGCTGCAGCCAGAATGCGCCGTCGTTGATGGCTTGCACCACCAATTGCGGCGAGCCGTTGTTCCAATCTCCGAGTTCTGACGGCGTGGCAGGAATGTAACCTAATCCGTTGGGACCGAAATAGTTGACCACCTGATTGGTGTTTTGGGCACTTGACCATTGGCTGCCGGGTGTGCCGCTGTAGATGCAGTTGATGCGGTTGGTGTCGTAGCCATGGTTGCGCATGTAGCCGCCAAACACTTCAGAGCAAAGTTGGAACCAACGTTCTGTCTGCCAGCCCAATGCAGTGATGGGGCGGGTGTAGAAGTCAGGGTCCATGTTGGGATTGATGTATTCGTATTCGAGTTGTTTGCTCACAAAAATGGGTAATTCGCTGGCATTTTGCGCGACAAGACGCGAAAAGACCATGTCGGGCAAGTTGTCATTACCTTGGGCATCGGCATAAAAGTTGTCGGTGATGCAGCTGCCGCTGTAAGCGTGATAGGTGGTCTCTGCGGGAATGTATTGGCCCATGTCGGTGCCATGGTCGCCAAGCAGACAGATGGCCACGGGGGCGATGTCCCAAGTGTGATAGGCATTGTGGAACCAACTCTTCATTTGGGCGGTGTTGTTGGCGGGCATTTGGTCTAAGCGGTAGACTTTGGTGATGATGCCCTGGCGGATGCGGTAGTCTTTCAGTTGGTTGGCGTATTCGGCCCAAGCGTCGTTGTTAGGCGTGATGATGAGGTACTCGGCACCATCCTTGTCGTCGCGCAGCCATTCTTGCATACGTGCCTCATAGTCGATGACGGGCAGCTGGTCGTAGTTCAGCAGCTCGGCGGCGAGGATGGGGTCCCAGTAGGGCGAACGCAGGCGGTCTTCACCGAAATGGTCTGTGCCGCCTTCAAACTCGACGGCTAGCTCGATGTTGGTGTAGACAATCAAGTCCTTTGTGACAGGGTTGTACTGGAAAGGTGTGATGGCCACGGTGACGGCATCGACACCACGGATGTAGGAGTTGCCCATGGTGAAAGGCTCGGCGGGATAGAAGGCGTTCTTGCCGTAAATGGCCATGTCTTTCACATAGTTCATGTCGGGTTCCTCGCTCTCCGCTTGGATGCGAAGGGCAGGGGCGATGTTGACGTTGTGGAGCGTTTCTTTCTCAACGCTGACCACGCGCAAACTGGCCGTAGCGCCTTGTGGGATGGCCATCATGCGGCTGTCCGTCGGGAGGTTCGGGCTACCGGCATCAGCCGGGATGGTGATGGACGCGATGCTGATTTCCGACATCACTTCGCCACGGTAGTCGATTTGGCTCAACGACATATGGCCCAAGTTGTAGCTGATGTGCAGCCCGCCGCGGGTTTTTTCCGTCAGGTTGAAGCCTTGTTTCCCTTTGACGGGGTAATCAAAGGTTTGTGCCATAGCCAGGTTGGCAATGAATGCCAATGCTGCAATGGCAAGCATTTTAGGTAATGATGTTCTCATAGTATGAAGTATTAATGATTGTCGGTGTCGTTATTCGATGATGACTTTTTTCGCGATGGTGCCTTCCTTGGCCGTGGCGACAAAGAAATAGATACCAGGGGAAACGTGATTTAGGTTGTAATGTAAAGTGTTGGAGTTTAAGTAATTGTACGTTTCGATGTTGTCGATGACGGAACCCCGCATGTCATACACCTTGATGGTCACTTTGCCGGTCAGTTGTTCGAAGTAGAACTCCATTTCGCCGTTGTTGGGGTTGGGCACGATGTTGAAGTCGGAGCGGAAGGCATCCTGTTCGTCAATGCCGAAGAACGACGATTTGAGGTAGAATCTTTTCTTGATGCTGTAAGGCTCGCAGTGGTGGTTGTAAACGGTGCAACTCAATTCCACAGGGGCATCGTCGCGCTCGCCGACATAAACCCTGCAATAACTTTTTTTGGTTTCGCTCTGGTATTCAGAGGGATTCGGCTCTAACATCCAAGTGTCCTTGCTGATGCGCCACACGCAGGAGTCCCAATCGTTGAAGTGGCCAATCGAGTCTTCAATGAAAAAGTCGTACTGGAACGAGAAGAACTCGGTGTTGGTAATGACGGCGAGGGTGTCGCCGTCTTTGTAGTAGTCGTCCTCAGCGTAGGCAATCACAGGCTTGGGTGTATATTTAAGGGTCAGGTTGAGATGTACGATGCTGTCGCAATAGCCAGCCTCCAAAGTGGCGGAATAATATCCTGGTTCGGTGTAGGTTACGTTGTTCCAAGTGTATTCGTTGCAGCTCTCGACGACCTCGGGTATCGGATTATCTATGGCTTTGTCGACGACGAGGTGCAGCCAAGTCCTCTTTGAGCAGGGGAAAGGCGCCAGGTTGTCATCGTGATAATAGTCGCCAGAAACTTCAAAATGATAGGTATGGCCCGAAATTTCCCAGTCGTAGGGCGTGCATGTCGTATCGTACAGGTGGGTCTCTTCAGGAATTTGCATGAAGTGCAGGTCAAGGCTGTAGATGGCGTAACACTCGCCTGAGGGCAAGGTGTCTGTGTAGTATCCGTCCTCGTAGTAGGTCTGGTTGTTGGCTAACCAGAGGAAGGAAGGAGTGTCCTCATAGCATTTGTATTGGGTTTCGGTTTCGAGCACCTCAAAGTCGCCCACGGTCAAGGTCAGCGTGAGGATGCTGTCGCAACCGTTGACCGATTGCAGTGCCAATTGGCGTTCGTAAACGTCAGGATGGTCGTAGATGAAACTGAATCCATGGTCGTCATATACGCCCGGCTGTCCCGTCCAGCAGCGGCTGTCGCTGATGGGAATGTGGTAGTTGGGGTGGGCGGTGATGTAAACCAGCACAGAGTCTTGACATTCGCTGTGTATCGGGTTGTCTTGCAAGCGGGCCAGAATGGTGTCGTTGAGGATGTGTACGTTATTGAATCCGAAACCAGAATAAAGCTCACCCTCGCACACCTCATCGTTGTAGATATGGTAATCTTGCGAGGCATCGATGTTGAAATAGGTGATGTTGCTGGCTGAGCCTGTGCAACCTCCCTCGTTGGTGGTGATGGATAGGGAAGCGTTGTAGATGCGCGGCTCGAGGTAGGTGTGTGTCGCGGGGTTTTCGGTGCTGGTGGTGCCGTCGCCGAAGTCCCAAACGAGTTCGTAATCGTTAAAGTTGACCTCGGCATAGAAGGTGATCTCATGGTTGGCGCAAAAACGGTAAGTTCCTTCGGGAAGTACAAGTTCGTCGTTGATGGTCAGGCTGGTGCTGAGGTTTTTGGCGTTGGAGCCCACCAAATAGGCATATCCCTTGGCATCGCCGAAGCCGTAAACATGGGCGTTGAATCCGTTTTCGCAGGTGATGCGGTGTACGCCGTGGCTGATGTCCATCCTGGCGTAACTATAATCGTCGTTGCCATTGACGTGATGGAACATTAAAGGTGAAACCTGTTGGCCGTCGAAAAACACATTGGCGATGTCTTCCGAGTAGACAATGATGTTGACACTATGGGTCTCAATCTCAATGTTGGGATGGTCGAAAGTAGAGAAGGTCACATCGTTGATGCGCTGCTCCACGGGGGCAATCCACACCATCGACGGGTCGCCCAAATAGCGGTCGTAGCTGGAATTGTTGTACAGGTAGACGGCGCTGGGTTGGGTGGTTTGGAGGTAGCAAGAACCTGACGATTCCCACATGGAGAAAGTGTACGACTCCATGGCCTGCAGCGTGACCAAGGGCTCGCCGTTCATGGTGACGGTGTTGTCGTTTGCGCTCGATGTAATCTTAATGAAGTCGCGGTTGCGGTTTTTGGAGCTGGTTACCACGAAGTTCTTGCCCCACGAGCGCAAGGGCATGGCTTGCTCAAACACATGGTCGTAGCCGTTGCCTTGGTCGATGGGAATGCAAGTTACGGTGTTGCCGTTGAAGACGGCAATGCGCTTGCAGTCGGCGGCAAGAATATGGGTCCCGCTCAGGTCGCGGGCATCGCTGGCACCCGATCGTGTCGACCTGACGTGATAGGTTTCGCCCGCGTTCATCGTGATGGTAAAGGTCTGGTTGGCCGGATGTCCGCCCAAGGTGTTCACCGTAGGGGTGATGTCAACCTCCGTGTTGTCTTCCGTGGCCACGATGAGGAAAGCGGTGGTTTCGTTGTTCGAAACATACGAGTTGGAGCCGAACACTGACTGGTTGGCGCTTTGGACGATATATTCATCGCCCAAGCTCTCGACGGGCAGCACGAAGGAGGCGTCGAACGACACGTATGCAATGTTGGTGCAATACACCGAAATGGTGTCGGTAGCCGACACTTTGATGCCTTTTTCTAAGATGACTTCGTGCTCGTTGCCGTTGTGGTAGCCTTGCGCTTCAGGAATCTCGATGGTCGTGATGTTGTTGGCGTTGACGCTGAATTCCCGCGACCAGCCGGTCAAAGGGTTCGAAACCGTTCCCGTGCAGTCGCGCTTGGCGCTGATGAGCACCTGGTTGATGACCCAACCGCCCAAGGAGTGGTCCTTGAAGCCGTTGTGCATGAAAGAGAGCCAAAACTCCTTGCCTTGCGTCGAGGTGTTTTGGGCCACCATCGGCAATGCAAGGCAAGCTAATAAAATCGAAAATAGTAGTTTTTTCTTCATGATAACTAATTTTTTTGTTTTTCCCACCCTCCAACTCCTATCTATAAACTCTAAACTTCAAACTCAATCATACTCGCCCCAGTCCATGCAAGCACCCTTAAGTTGTTTCTTGAGCGGAAGCATGATGGTCAGTGTGGCGTGGGCATCGGTGCTGTAGCGCAGGTGGTTGAACTCGTTGTTCACGACTTCTCCTTTCTTGAAGGTCGGGATGGCGTTGAAGTTGGCCGAAATGTCGAGCTTGAAAAGAAAATAATAATTGTTTGTATTGAGTCTGAAAAGCGAGCCGATGCCGAGCGTGGCGCCCACATTGAACATCCGATAGGTCGAACGGTTGAAATCCACGGTATCGTATCTTGTTTCATAGCCAGGGAGAGGCTTGTTTTGGCTGTCGGTGTAGGTGGCGGCATATCGCATATAGTTGCTTGACAGGGGCAGGATATGCGAAAACCGAGGCGCAACGTAGGCATAAGGAACAATGCTGCTCTTGGAAGCCAACCCTATGTAATAGGTGACGGGCAAATAGACCTCGACGGTGCTGTAGGAAGCCTTGAAGCCTTTCATTATTTGACCGTAAACGACTTGCTGTGTGACGGGATCCCACTGATAGGGGAACTGGTCGTCCACGAAGGCCAACTGTATGTTGTGCTTCGCATAGATGGCGTTGAGTCCGACGGACAGGTCTTTTCTGAGCATACGCTCCACGCCGATGCCGCCGAAGTAGCCCAAACTGTTGGTGAAGCCGTCGAATATTTTGTAGTTTTTCAGGTACCAGTCGGAGGCTGCATAGCTGTGGAAATGCAGCCATGTGGTGAGGTTGCCGCCTCCAAGGATGCCGACGTTCCATTTGGCGTCGCTCGACTCGATATGGTCGCGCGGAGAGGAAATGGCTTTCCTGAACTGCTTGTTTTTTTGCGCCGTGGCGGTTAAGGTCAATAAAGCAAAAACTGAAACGAACAAGATTCGTACTGCTATGGTTGAATGGTGTCTCATTGGCTTAGAATAGAGGTTGAAAGGATTGATGAAAATGGTTAATTAGTCTGTTGTGGCATATCGCAAAATTTCATTTGGGAAATCGTATATGATGATGTCGTGGATGCCAGGAAGGCCGTTATACAAGCCAATTCTCGGCGATGCCTCGCTATAGCTTTCTACGCAAGTGCCTATCCTGCATTCGGCGATGCCTTGGCTGGTCAGTCGGCCCGAAAGGATGAAGCTCTCTTTGCGTTCCACTTGGAAGTCGGAAATCATGTGGGCATACTGCTCATCGGGCTCCATGCGTTTCTTGGCCAAGTGGTGATAGTAAACGGTGAACCAATCGCCGTCGCCCATGATGAAGATGCTGTCGTTAGCCTTGGAATCTTCATAGAAGAAAATGCCCGAACCTTCGTAAATCTCGCCCCAGTGGTGGACGAACAAGGCCGACTCGGCCATGCACCTATGTTGTCCGCTCAACTTGAAGGTCAGATGTTGGTCGTTGGTATAGGTCGAGTCTTGTTTGAAATAGGTGGTTGTCGGGTCGTGCTGGATGAACCGTGCCAAACGGACATGGTCGACAATGAAAGAGGAGTCGATTTTGCGCGGGTTGTCGCCGAAGTGTAGATAAGACCCCATGGCGACAATCAACTCGTGGGGTATCACTTTATCAATGGGCGGAATCACTTGCAAGGCATAATCCAAGCCGAAGCGGGCCTCATAATGGTACTTGACGCGTCCGTTTTCATCTACATCTTTTCCCTCCAAGCAGAATTTGTATTCGGGCTGGAGAGATTTTTCCACACCGTCGCGTTTCCAATTAATAAAGGTGTAGCCGTTCTTGGCTGTCGCGGTAAGGATAAGCGTGTCTCCTACACTAAATGTCTGTGTAGCCGAGGCCGGGTCGATATTGACGACACTTTCTCCTACCACTTTCTGAAGCGTGATAGTGCCTCCCTCAACAGGGACTTTCTCAACGGAAAACGGTAAGTCATTACGTTTGTAAGACTCTGGTAAAATCTCTTCCATTTTGCTGCACGAGGAGCAGAAGAGGGCCGCAAGGCCGGTTAGTAACAAAATACGCAGTTTTTTATTCATCGTTTGAAGATTTTATTTTAAAGTTATTGAATGATGACGACTTTCTTGGTGAACACTCGGTTATGGTTGGCGAAGACAAAGAGATAGATGCCTTCGGTATAGGGTTTCATGGTGTAGTCGATGCTTTGGCGGCTTGCGCTGATGTTGGTTTCGAAGGCGTCGATTTGGTTGCCAGTCATATCGAACACGCGGATGGCAGTACGGCCTTCCATATCCTCAAAGTTGATGCGCATCTGGCCGTTGTTGGGGTTGGGCACGATGCTCACGGCTGATTCCATGCTGCTGTGCTCGTCAACGCCAAGGAACGACGACTTAAGGTAGAACCGCCGTGTCAGGCTGTCGCAGTCGTTTTTCACCGTAGCCGAAAGAACGACATAATCCTCGTCGCGGTCGGCCACATAAACGGTGCACTGGCTCTCAAACATGCCATCGGCGTTCTTGACGGGAATGGGGTCGAACTCGATTTCCCACGATGGCTTGCTGATGGTCCAAATGCATGTGTTCCACTCGCTTTGGCTATGCGTGGTTTCCACCACTTTGAACTGGTATTGGAACGAGAAGAACTCAGTGCTGGTCACCACTGCGGCTGCAAGGGCGGTGTCTGGTAAATTGGGATTTTCGGGCAAGGCAAAAACAATTGCGTCCTCCTCAGCTTGGATGGTGCTGGGTTGGGGCGAGTAGGCCATGTTCCCGACGGTCACAGTCATGATGCTGTCGCAGCCGTTAACGGTTTCGCCGTTGAAGGTGTAAACGCCGTTTTCCTCCAAGTCGGTGATGGTGCCAAACCAGTCAAAATGGATGACATCACATTCGCTGGTGTAGGATTGGGTGGCATTGGTGTGGTCGTAGTTCACGGTAAGGTCCAGCTTGACCAAACTGTCGCAGCCGTATTGGTTGGCGTATATTCTGTAGTAGCTGCCCGAAGCGTCGTAACTGTTGCCGGGGTGGTCGGTTTCGACGATGGTATGCCCTTCGGGATTCCAAATGAATTGGTTGCAAACGGTTTCATCAATTTCATTTTCGTCTTTGGGAAGCACGACAATGCTCACATTGACGATTTGGGTGGTGAGGCCGTCGCCGACGGTGCAGGTGAACGTGGTCGTTCCGACGGGCGGGGTGGCCACAGGATGCTGCACGGTGGTACTGCTGAGCCATTCGGCGGGAGTCCAACTATAGGTGTAGTAACCCGTGCCGTTTTGGGGTAGGGCATGGAGTGTCGTCGATGCGTCTTCGCAGATTTCATATTGGTCGGCGGTGGCAGTGGCGGTCAGGTTGGAACCAGCCATGCTGACCACGCCTTGTATCGTGCTGGTGCAGCCGCCTTGGGTGTTGGTTATGGTGACGGTGAAAACTTGTGTTTCTTGGATGGGGACAGTCTGCGTGGTCTGACTGTTGGGGTTGGTGACCATGTTGGCAGGCTCCCAGTGGAAGGTGAAGTTGCCGGGTGTGTCCACAATGGCAGTGAGGGTGGCAACGCCGCCATAGATGACCGAACTGGGACTGACCGACACAGTGGCCACGGGGATGGCGTAAACGCTTACGGTCTTCGTGACTTCATCAACGCATCTGCCATTACCAGTCGCTACAGTATGGGTCACTTGATATTCGCCTGCACTGGCGTAGGTGTGGGCCGCAGTGGCCCCTTCGGCGGTTTGGCCGTCGCCGAAGTCCCAATAATAGTTGGTGATTTCGAGGCCCGAAGGATCCGTATCGGCTGTGCTGGTCAACTGTGTGATTTCGCCTTCGCAAACACTGGTGAAATTGAAGTCAGCCACGGGTTGGGGGTAAATGACGACCTCAGTAGATCCGGTGGTCGTTTGTCCATCCACAGCGGTCACGCAGGTGTAGGTGCCGCCCATTTCATAGGTGCAGTTGGGAATGACAGGGTTCTGCACGTTGGAGGTGAATCCGTTGGGACCAGTCCAGGTATAAGTGGCACCCGCTTGTGTGGTGACGGTCAGATGGATGGTTTCGCCAACGCAATAAGGGCCGTCATTGGCGGCAATGCCAGGCAGAATACCACAGTCAGTGGTGCCAGGCCCCGAGCCTTCAGTCTTGGTGAAGGTGATGACACAAGGCTGGCGCGAGAAATTGGTAATCATCAGGATGTAATATTCACCTGTTTCCGGCATGTGGTAATTGACGGTTCCATGGTCGGCTTGGTGATAGTGCTCATTCTCTGGGAAACCCAAGAATATGTCCTCAGAAAAATGGGAGGAATAGTTGCAGTCGATGATTTTGTTTGTGGTCAACTGGCTCACGCAGGGTACTGTCGGGTCGAGGTAGGGCCCCCACATGCAAAAGTCGATGTCTCTTTCGATGGAGGAAACATCTGGGTCGCGGCCTTCCATGTGGATGATGAACTGTCCGGGCGTGTTGATTCTCATGTGATACCATGACGGATTGTAGGAACTGCCGATGCAGCCGTCGTCAAAATCTTGACCTTCAAGCTGGTCGGCTGTTTGCGAAGTGTTGGCAGCCACAAACTGGATGACGTCGGAGGTGCAGAAGGGGTCGGAGTCCACACAATGGTTGTTGAGGGTAATGGCCCTGTTGAGGGCAAGGTCCATCGTGATGGAGGTGAAATATGTGGGCGGAACGCTCGCTTTCCATCGTGTGACAAGGTCTTGCAGGAAAACCTTGTCGATGAGCCTGAACTCGTTGGAGACATTATTGTAGAAAGCCTCAAACGTTTCAAGAAAATCCTCTTCTTGTCCGTCGCTTTCAGGCGTGAGGATGAACAAGCCATTCTCGTCTTCGGGCATGAGGACGAATCGCTCGTCTTGATGTATATTATATAATAGGTATAATCTGAAATCGTAGTTGTCGATTTCAAAGAAGTTCAAGACGATGCCCTCGTCTGCGTATGACCTGTAAGGAGTTTGTGCCCACTGTTTCAGGGGAATGGCCGTCAACAGCAGAATAGCGAATATGGCTTTTATGAATCTGTTCATCTCAGTTTATGTGTTGTTTTGTATAACTCAATGCAAACGAATATTATTGTGTCGCCCAAATTATCGGATGATGACGACTTTCTTGGTCAACACGCGGTTGTTGTTGGAAATGACGAAGAAGTAGATGCCTTCGGCATAGTGTTTCATAGTGTAGTCATAGTTGTATCGGCTTGAGCTGACGTTGGTTTCGAAGGCGTCAATCTGGTTGCCAGTCATGTCGAACACCTTGACGGCGGTGCGGCCTTCCATGTTCTCGAAGTCGAGGCGCATCTGGCCGTTGTTGGGGTTGGGCACGATGTTGACATTGATCGGGTCGTTGCTGTTCTCGTCAACATCGAGGAACGACGACTTGAGGTAGAACCTGCGTTCTTCGCTGCCGCATCCGTTGTCGATGGTGGCGGTGAGCACCACAAAGTCTTCTTGGCGGTCGGCCACATGTACCGTACATTCGCTGTAATACCTACCGTTGAGGGAGAGCGTCGGCGTTAGGCTCGGCTCGATGGCCCATGAAGGCTCGCTGATGGTCCACTTGCAATCATTCCAAACACATTCAGGATTGCTTTCTTCAATAAAGAAGGTGTATTGGAAGGAGAAGAACTCGGTGCTGGTCACTACTGCAGCAGCAAAGGCGGTATCAGTTACACTGGAGTCGGTCTCGGGCAAGCCAAAAACAATGGTCGAAGACTCGTTTGGCTTGATGGGCTCGGGAACAGGCGTATATTTCATATTCTTGATAATCAAAGTAGCAATACTATCGCAGCCTTGTTGCGTTAGGATGGTTTTGGTGACGCCTTCGGGGCCGGTGTTGCCCGTGAAGGTGTATGTCTCGCCATCCCATCCGAATTGCCAGTCGTATTGGTCACAAAGTTGGGTCATGTCGGGTGGCAGCGAATAGGGGTCGTTACCGTCGATGACGATGGTGTTGTTGACGCTTTCGTGGTTCACCTTGAGGTGGAGATAATAGTCTTTGGAGCAAGGATAGGGGGTCAGCGGAATGTGGTATTCGGCTTCCTTGTCGTCATCGTAGGTTCCGATGAGTTGGCCTTCGACATACCAGCTGTAGGTGTTGCAAACGGTGTCGTAGATGTGTACGGGTTCAGGCTTCTCCAGGAAGTTCAGGTCGAGGCGGAAGATGCCGTCGCAGGCTGAGGTGGGCAGCGTGTCGGTGTAGAGACCTGTTTCGTGGAGTTCGAATTCAAATGCACCTATGGGATTCCAAATGTAAGTTGGGGTTTCGCCTGCGGTATAGCACACATATTCAGTCTGGACGGGCGGAATGTAGTAGTCACTGACATCAATATCCACCCAAACGGTGCTGTCGCAGCCGTGAATGTCTTCCAGAAGGAAGATGTGAAGCCCTGCATAGAGCGGGATTTCGAAGGGATCTCCTTCATAGTAGTATGGCAGCTGCTCAGGGCAAAGGCTGACCGGAAGCTCAGTGATTTGGTTTTCAGGCCAAACCTTAAGGTCTAATCTTATGATGCTGTCGCAGCCATGGATGGTTTGCAGGGTGTGTGAGGTTTGGACGGAGTTGGTGTAATTGATGCCGTAGAAATAGTAGCTTTCGCCTTCACAAATGGCCGCCTCAATGGTGGTTTCGTCGTAAGTTTCGTAATAACGCAGGTGCAGGGTGATGATGCTATCGCAGCCGTATTGGGTCGTGGTCGGGAATTCGTAGTCGCCTTCATCGCTGTAGGTTTGGCCGTGCCATTCGTAGCTACCATCGGGGCAGATGTAATGGGTCTCCTCGCTGTAGCCGGCATAGTGGACGGTGACGGTCACGCTGACATCCTGTGAAGTCTGCCCGTCGCTGACGTGGCAGGTGTAGGTGGTGGTTTGCGTCGGGGTGGCTATGGGGTTGTAGATGTTGGGATTGCTAAGACCTGTGGTCGGTGTCCACGAATAAGTGAAGTTGCCTGTGCCACCGCCGGCGTTGGCTTGCAGTTGGGTGGTGCTGCCATCGCAGATGCTGTTGGGGGTAGCCGTGGCATTCACGGTCATGGCGTTGCCGCTGATGTGGATGGTCACTTGGTCGGAGCTGGAGCAGTCGCCTTGCGGGTTGGTGACGGTGAGGGTATAGGTCTGGTCTTGGGTCAAGGCCACAGTTTGCGTGTTTTGGTTGTTGGGATTGGTCACCATGTTGGCGGGTTCCCAGTGGTAGTTGAAGGTTCCTGCACCGCCTGAGCCGCTCAGTTGGGCTGTGCTGCCGTAGGGGATGGTTTGGTCAGGGCCGGCATTGGCCGCAGGTTCGGCATACACGGTGACGGCTTGGGTTCTTGAATTGGTGCAGAGGCCGTTGCCGCAACTCACAGTGAGGGTCACTTGGTAAGTGCCGGCATTGGGGTATGTGTGCGTGGGATTCTGTAGCGTCGAGGTTTGTCCGTCGCCAAAGTTCCATTGGTAGGTCATCTGTTGTCCTGCCGGATTGGTGGTTGAGGTACTGGTGAACTGTGTGGCGTTGCCTTGACAGACAGTGGTATAGTTGAAGTTAGCCGTAGGTTGTGGATAGATGACTACCTGAGTGTCAGCGCTGTTGCTCGAGCTGCCAACGGTGATGGTGCAGGTGTAGGTGCCAGCCATGTTCATGGTGCAGTTCGGACGGGTGGGGTTCTGTTGGTTTGAGGTGAATCCGGCGGGACCCGTCCAGCTATAGGTGGCACCCGCTTGTCCTTGTGCAGTCAAGTGAATGGTCTGACCTACGCAATAAGGGCCGTCGTTGTCCACCAAAGGAGGCAGGATGCCACAGTCGGTTTCGCCATCACCAGCGTATTTCTGGAAAGTGATGTTGCCGCTGCCTCCGTTGTAGTTGGTAATAAGGAGTATAAAGTATTGACCTACTTGTCCGTTTACAACATGGGCATATTCGTATGATTGTGCACTGAAACTGCAATCGTGAAGGTTGCCGGAAGGATAGAAGTTCGGGCTTGACGTGTTGTTGGGGCAACTGGAACAAGCTGCTGTCAATAAACCTGTTTGTCCTGCTGCGGTAGGACATGGGGTAATCTGGTCGGTGAAAGGTCCCCAAAGGGCGAAGTCAACATCGAAAGGAGCTTCAATCTTGATGGTGATGTTGCCCGCAACACCGATTCTCATGTAATACCAGAATGAATGTTTGTTCGTGGGTGAGCTGCCCAAGCATCCGTAGTTTGGCCCTGACCATGAATAACCACTGTTATTTGATGGGAAAGTATAAACATCTGAGGTGCAGAAAGGTTCTGCATCCATGCAATGGTTGGCACGGTCAAGGTAGTCGGCAATCAGGAAGTTGTAGTAGTCGTTGCTGATATTGTTTGCCCATGAGTTGAGGATTTCGCGGAACTCCTCTTTGGGCAACATCGACGCTGCTTGGTATTCTTCCCTAAGCGTCATTCTCAGATAGTCGAACTCGGCATAAATCGGGATGTCTTCGTGGTAGCCGTTGGGTCTGATGAACAATTCACCAGGATTTTCAGTCGGGTTACATAGCCAGATGTCGCTCGTGGCAAGTGCTGACGCTAACTGAATGCGTTCCTCCACATTCTCAATTTCAAAAACGTTGAAAAGGAATCCGTTTTCATGATCCCTGATTTGGGCATTTTGGGTCATGTTGGCCTCAAGGGACTTAATGACCGCTTGTGCTTGGTTCGACATGTAGTCTTGAGCCCAAATTCTTGTAGGGATTACCGACAATAATAGGGCAAACGCAATTGTCTTGGCTAATTTATTCATCTTGTTTTATTTTGTTGGTTTTCAATATTATGTATAATTTCGTTGTAGTTTTCAATTATTTCGTTACGCTGACACGTCTTGTGCCGATGCCGTTGGTCGTGTAAAGGCGAATCACATACACGCCTTGACCGAAGGGGTTCATATTGACTTGGGCCATGTCAGCTTCAATCTCGGTGTCATAAACGATTTGTCCGAAAACGTTGCTCACGGTGATGCGTTGCAGGCCATCGGCTTCAATGTTGAGGATGCCGTTGGTCGGATTGGGGTAAACCTTGGCTTCGATGCCGTATTCGTCGACGCTAGTCGAGTTCTTCACATTGATATTGTGGGTGACTTGTGTTTCGCCACATTCGTTGCTGACCTTGACTTTTATCTGGGCTTGGCCTTTGTAGGTTTGGCTCCAAGTGACAGTGACAAGGGTATCTGTGGGGGTTAGCACACCAGCGTCAGCAGGTTCGATTTCCCAAGCATACTCGGCATTGGGCGTAGCTTTCACGTCAAAGGTGTTGGAATCTGTATAGAGCACGTCAACTTCGCTGTCGCCTTCGATTTCGATGTCTTCAGGGGCATGGTTGATGGTGAGGTGCATGGTGACGATGCTGTCGCAACCCATTTCAGTGAGGTATTGCTGCATGTAGTCGCCGCTTTCCGTATAGGTGGTGCCATCCCATTCGTAGCTGTCGCAGGAATTGGCCTCAAATTCGTGTTGTGCCGAATAGTTGATGGTCATGTGCATCATCACGGTGGAGTCGCAGCCATACAGGGAAGTGAAGGTCTGCTCATAGTCGCCGCTTTCTGTGATGAGAAGCTCGGCCCAGATGAATTCGTCACAAGCGGTTTGCTCTGTTTCTGTATAATAGGCGTCAATCATGGTGAGGTGCATCACCACGGTCGAGTCGCAGCCGTAAATGCTTTGCAATGTTTGCTCGTAGTCGCCGGCCTCGCTGTATTCGATGCCGTTCCAAGCGTAGGAACCGCATGAAACCATGTCAAACTCTGTGTTTTGTAACGGATGAATAGTCAGCACCAGACTGTGGTCCGCATCGCCGCAGCCATATTCCGAAATGGCTTTCAAGGTGAGCGTGACTTGTCCGTTGGCTTTGTCTAGCTCGCCCGGGATGTAGTTGGCGTGGATGTTGTCGGGTCGGTCGAAGTTGCCGTCGCCGTCGGTCGTCCAAACGACGCTTCCGGTCTCGCTCACCAAAGCGTTGGCTTGGAAGGACTCGCCTTCGCAAATCTCGGCTTCATCGTCCATGATGATGCTGGCAGCTTCATGGAAAATGATGATGACGTTGTCGCTGAGGATTTCTCCAGCCTCGTTAGTGGCAGTGAGCGTCAGCGTGGCGGTCTTGTTGGCCAAGTCTTGCTCGCCAGGGGTGTAGATGGGATTGAGGATGTCGTTTTGGTCGAAAGTGCCGTCGCCGTTGGTTGTCCAAAGGAGGCTCTCATAACCGATGACGATGGCATTCATTTGTGCCGCCACTTGACAGATGTTCTGGTCGTCACCCGCATTGCAGGAGAAGGGGATGAAGCGCACGGGGAAGAGGATGTCGTCAATCCAAACGCAATCGGTACCGGAGGTGTTGCTGCCGTCTTTCTCGTAAGTCCAGGTGAACACATGTTCGCCTTGGGTGACGGGGAAAACCATCTCGCGCCAGTTGACGCTGCCGTTCCATTGCTGTATTTCATCGCCGTCGATGTAGAACTTGAGATAGTCGCTGGTGTGGCAGTCGGTTTTCCTAAAGAAGCGGATTTCGTCGGTTTCGTTTTCCACGACGAAAGGCAGGCTCAGCGTCGAGACGTCGTTGGCACCGATGGCACCCGATTGCAGGCAGTATTGGCCAGAATGGGGGTCGGTAGTGGTGATGGTCCAAGGATGCTCTGGGTCGTTTATCCATTCGAGTTCGCCCATGCCATTCTCGAAGTTGACATAGTCAAGACCCACGCGATGGGCAAAGCTACATTCGTCGGCATAGTGGCTTGCTGCGACATGAAGCGTAAACTGGGCTTCCTCTCCTCTTGGCATGGTCGATGCTACGCTTACGTTGAAGGTCACTTCGACGTTTTCGCCCGCACCGACAACATCTGTAGTGACAGCGGGACTGCCGATGGTGATGTACTGTTGTGTGGCCGTGGTCAAGGTGGCCGTCACATTGTTGACTCCCGAACCGCCATTGTTGGCATAGGAGAAGATGATTTCAGCGTTTTCACCTGGGTCGAGGCGACCGTTGCCGTTGCCTTTTTCGGGGCCGTTGTCGTTGACAGTCATCTTATCGGAAACCTTCAGGTTGGGTGCGAAGGCATTGAAATGGAAGTCTTGTGTCCAAGTGTGGTTGCCGCCGACCATCGTGAGGGTGAATTCGAGGCGGGTGTCATTGGGCACGTTGTCGGCCACGGTGATGTCGAAGACCTCCGTCAAGTCAGTGGCTTGGTTGGGATTCAACGACGGAATGGTGGTTGTGTTCTGATTGATGGTGACGTACTCTTGCGTATGGGTGCTGAGGGTGGCGTTGGCCAGCGTCGAAGCTTGGTCGCCAACGTTCTTGATGGTCATGTCGAACGACGACTGCTCGCCGTATTCGAGTTGTTGGTTGCCGTTGGCATCACGAGGTGTCACTTGGGTCAAGGTGAGCGAAGGTTCGCTGATGACGTGGATGGTGCCCACGTAGCGGAGCTTGTCTTGCTTGGTGGCCACAATGGTGATGTTGGTATTGGAAGGTTGTGCCTGGAAAGTGATGCTTTGTGAGTTGCCGGTGGCGGTGGCTACGGCAAGGATGTTGTTGTCGCGAGTCAAGGCGATGATGGCACCTTGCGGGGCGGTCACGTTGATGCTGGTGGTGGTCGCCGTGATTTGCGTCGGATGGTTGACGGTCATGGAGGTGGGCACCTGTGTGTACAGCGTCAGGAAAGCGTCGCAGTGGGCGGTGAACATCTTGTAGGTGATGGCCTTTTTGTCAGGGTTGTAGGGCCATGAGCTCTGTTGCAGGAAATATTTGCCGGCCACGTTGCCGAAAGCGGGTCTCCAGTTGCCTTCGTAGTTGGCGAAAGGGCCATAGTCGGGCATGAACTGCGGATCGTATTGGTCGTACAAGCCCCATGCATAAGCGTCATTGACGAAAGAATACGAGGTCTGCGTAGGTCCGATGCAGCCCACCGCACCAGCGTTTTGGCCGTTTGAAGTGCGGCGCATGAAGGCCTCGATGAGACATTCAGGGGTATGGTCGAAGGTGCCGGTTTGGCAGTTGATGGTGTTGACGAAGGTCATTTTGCCGACGTTGTTCATCTGTGTTACGTGGCTGGTGCTGAAGTCAGGCTCGCCCCAACCTTGGTAGTAGCCGTGGTCGCGGTGCTGGAGCAACATGCAACCGCTGTTGACGGCATTCACGACTTGTGAAGCAGTGCCGCCCGTCCAGCCGCCAAGCTCCGAAGGGGTGGCAGGAATGTAATCCATTCCGTTGGGACCAAAGTAGTTGACGACCATATAGGTGTTTTGGTTGCTCGACCAACTGTTGCCAGGAGTGCCCGAATAAATGGCGTTGATACGCACGGGGTTCTTGCCGTGGTCGCGCCAGTAACCGCCCACGACTTCAGAGCAAATCTGGAACCAACGTTCGGTTTGCCAGCCTAAGGCCGTGATGGGTTGGTCGTAGGTGGAGGCGTTCATGTTCGGGTTGGTGTATTCATATTCGAGCTGCTTGCTCACCATCATTTGGGCTTCGTTGGCGTTGGCTGCCACGAGGCGGCAGAAAGTCATCTCGGGCAGGTTGTCGCCCGTGACGTCAGCGTAACCATTGTCGGTGATGCAGTTGCCGTAGCTTGCCGAGTGGTAGGTGTATTCGGCGGGGATGCCGTTCGCCATGTTGGCGTTGTGGTCGCCCAAAAGAAGTACCGCAACGGGCGGGATGTCCCAAGTGTTGTAGGCATTATGGAAGTAGGACTTCATCTGGTCGGTGGAGGTGCAGCCCATGTCGCTGAGGCTCTTCACTTCGGTGAGGATACCTTGCTGGATGCGGTAGTCTCTCAGCTGGTTGGCATATTGGCGGAAGCTCTCGTTGTTGGGGATGACAATGAGGTATTCGCAGCCCGTGGGACGGTTGTTCACCCATTCCTGCATACGGGCTTCATAATCGATTTCGGGAAGTTGGTTGTAGTTGGCTAAATTCTGCATGAGGATGGGGTCCCAGTAGGGCGAACGCAGACGGTTGTCGCCAAACTCGCCGTTGCCGCCGTCGAAGCGCACGTCGAATTGAAGGTCGTCATAGACGCGCAACTCTTTGGTGACGGGGTTGTATTGGTAAGGCGTCACGCTGATGGCAACAGTTTGCACACCACGTAGGCTGAAAGTTTCGGAAACCGAAACAGGCTGCTCGGGGAAGAAGGCGTTCCTGTTGTAGATGCTCGTGTTCTTCTCGTAGGTGTTGGGGCTGTCGTCGGTATCGAACTTGATGGGTGCAGCTGGCAGCAAGTCCACATTCTGAATGGTGGTCATGCTGCGATAACCCATCTCGATATGGGCTGTAGCACCGTTGGGGACGGCCACGAAACGACTGAAAACGGGCAGGTTGGGTTCGCCAGGATTGGCAGGCAAAGCGATGCCGGAACCGCCTTGCAGGATGTCGCCTGTATAGCCGTTGTCGGTGATGTTAAGAATCTGTAACTGATTGAGCGTGTGGCGCATACTAAGGTTAGAGCGGGTGCTTTGCTCAATGGAGAGACCTTCATTCCGATTGGTGTTGTTGAAAGTGAATTCGCGCGTCTGGGCTTGCAATGCCATGGCGGAAAGCAGGATGAGAGATAATGCGGTGAACTTGAATTTCATTAGTTTTGTTATTTAAGTGAATACAACCTTTTTTAATTAAAAAAGCGCGTAAAGATACGCACTTTTTTTTGAAAACAGCAAAATATTTTTCTTGAAACGTGAAAATTACCGTTGGAATGGGAGTTTGAAGTGTTTAGCAAAATTGTTTAGTGTCGAATAATGAGCTTTTTGTGGTATAGATTTTTCAATTGTTTCACTTGTATAACGTAAACACCGTCAGTGAATTGACTTACATCCAACTCAACAGCCTCACGATTGGCTTCAATGTGGCAGATGTGTTCGCCAAACAAATCGAAAATGTCCACTTCGTCGATGAAAGGCAGGTAGATTTTGACTTTGTCACAGGCTGGATTGGGGAAGAGAATAATGTCGTCGTTTCTCTGGTCTTTTACCGTCACGTTGACGGTGGTCATCGTTTCACAACCGTTTTCGTAAAATCCTGTCACTGAATAAGTCTTGTTTGCTGTTGGTGCTACGGTGATGCTTTCCGTGGTTTCGCCTGTCGACCAAAGATAGGAATCGGCTCCAGCGGCCGAAAGCTGCACGGAATTGCCGTATTCGATGAGGGTGTCGTTGCTGCAACGGAGTGCAGGCGAGGGCTTTACGGACAAGTCAAGCTCAAAGGCCTGGCAATCTTTCACGGTTGAATAATGACCTGCTTTGTTGAGCATTTGACCGAAGAAATTGTAACTTTCGTTGGCGCAGATTTCTTTCTCCAAGGTGATGATGGGTAACGGGTTCACCGTCAAGTCGAGTTCGTATTTTTTGCAATCGTGGGTTGTGGAGTAATGCCCTTCTTCGTTGAGTGTCTCGCCATAGAAGTTGTAGGTTTCGCCTTCGCAAATCTCCGCTTCCATGGTCACGGTAGGCATTGGCGTTACAAACAGGTCTAATTCATAGATTTTGCAGTTCGACATGAAAGTGTAATGCCCTGCTTCGTGAAGCGTCTGACTGAGGAAATCGAATGTCTCGCCTTCGCAAATGGTTCTTTGCATGATGACGACTTCTCTTTCCAATTGGACGATGACGAGGCTGTCGTAGGTGGCATCGGGATACAAGAAGGAATAGGTTCCGGGGGCGGGGAGGAGCGTGTCGTTGTGGTAATAATCGCCGTCGCAGAAAAATCTTTTGATGACAAACGCGACTACATCAGATTCGTAGGCTCCCAGATCCACCTTGTTGTGTCTATGGCGGGGATGGCCGTCCAAGTCGGTGGCGGGTTGAGTGGCGATGCTGTCAACTCTGTCGATGCAGAGACTGTTGGATTGAAGGTGCCAATCGCCGCCATGTCCGGCACTTCCCGCAGCGACATCGGCATCAACAAACCTGACATAAAAGTTAGGCGATTCGCCATCGTTTTCAGAATCGGCACGGAAATTAAGCGATGAACTCATCGGATAGCCTTCAATGGCACAACAGGTGTGCTTTTCAGCTGGACCGATTTGTTGGTTCCCTTCAGGACTGAGGTTACCCCAAAGGATACAATTTTTGATTTCGCACTGATTATTGAGCTTTGAACTGTACACACCTCCGTATTCCACAAGTCCTTCGTTCTTGACAACGGTGCAATTGTAAAGTTTCGTCTCGCCACCGATGTAGCATCCGCCTCCTGTTTCTGCCGTGTTGTTGTTGACCAAACAACTCCAAAACAAAGCCCGCGAACCGGAATAGACTCCACCTCCGGCACGGGCGGTGTTGTTGCTGATTTGACAATACATGAAAAGGCTTGGCAGATAATTGGGAGTGCGGTGGATGCCGCCACCGTTCTCAGCGACCGTATTGTCGTGAATCTTACAGTGTTGGTAGGTGGCATTGCCCCCGTCGTAGATGGCACCGCCGTATTTCGCCTCGTTCCCGAAAAATTCGCAGTCTTCGATGACCATCTTCACAGTCTCATCCGTGGGTGACATGGCAATGCCGCCTCCGCTGGATTGGGCTTGGTTGTGACAGATTTTGCAGTTTCTGATGCGAGTGCTGCATGAGGTCAAGATACCGCCGCCAGAAGAAGCGAAGCCGTTTTGTAGGGTGAAACCGTCAATGAGGATGGAGTCGCAATAACTTACGTTAAACAAGCCTTGTGTCAGGTTGCCGTCCAAGATGCTGGGATGAGCTTCGAAATCCCTGAGCGACAGGTCGTAATCGTAGGGTTCATTGCCTTGGAAGCCTCCGAAGATTTGGCAGTTGCCGAACACGTTGAAGCAGTAGCCCTCATGGCCTGTTCCCAAATAAGTACCCTCTTTGGCCCAGATGGTAAGATGCTCAGTAGGTGCCTTGTAGATGGCCGACTGCAACTCAGAGGTGGCCTGTGCCCAAGAGGAGCCGTCGCCGGTGCCATCGGGTGAGACGTAGATGATGCCATGACTGTCACCGCTGATGGCGATTTGGCTGGCAGGCAGGATGTTGTGGATGATTTTTTGGTCGTCGGTGAAACCTGATGGACTTTCAAGGGTATAATAGCCGTCGGCTACTCCGTCCCAGCCAAAGTTGAAATGGAACATTCCGTTGCTGTCGTATCCGTCGCAAACGAAAGCATGACCGCCAAGAGGTGAGATTCCCGAATAATACACGGGAAGATGCCTGTCAAGATTGTCTTTTATTAAGTTTGTCCATTCTTCATCGTTGGAATCAGACCTGAGCAAAAGCGTTGAGGAAGGGTAGAAGAAATGGTTTTGGAACGCCTTGAGGGCGTTTTGGGTGCTGCTTAAGCTCAATTGAGGCCCGTAATTCATCCTTGCGCTGATGCCACAATGGGATACGAGCAAAGCGGTGGCCAGATTGCTTTCGTGAAGGGTGTCGGCCATTTCTCCCCATGGGTAGGTGGTTTGCCCAAAGTTGGCAGAAAGGGTTCCGTAAGGAGGACTCTTATATGACACTTCTCCGTTGCCAGTCAAAGGCTGCTTGTGGTAATACATGATTTGCGCCATGGCGATGGCTGTACAGCCAGCCGAAACGTGATGGCACGGCCCTGACTCTGCTGCCGGACACAATTCATTGTGGAAACAACCTTGTCCCCATGCGGAAGTCACCAATGGCATAACTTCTTGCTGGCTGGCCTTGCGTTGTAGGTTTGGAAGGTGATGCTCAATGATGTAATCCGTGGTGGTGTTGTAAAGGTCAATCCAATAGGCGATGTGGGCGGGCAGTTCATTTGTCGACGGAAAACCGGAATTGAGTGAATAGGCCAGCACCTCGCCCGTGGCCGAAACGATGACAAACCCATGAGGCTCCATCGCAAACACAAACAGGTTGGGCTCTCCCGACCGTTTGCTGTGAACCACTTCGTTCAAGGAAAGGACAACGTTTTGATACTTAGTGTTTTGCTGTAGAAACTGCTCTGCTGTTGAATAAGCCTCGTTTTCTCCAATCCTTACTTGCGCTTGGAGTCGGGCAGTGAAAACGAGCAATGCTATGACGAGAAGCTTTTTCATCTGTTTTAGATGGATTTATTCTGTTTCGAATGGCAAAAATAGTGTTTTTAGTGTTATCTGCAACATTGTTTTCATTATTTTTGCCTTTTAACACAAAAAGAGCCACCAAAACGGCAGCTCTTCTTGTCAAAGCCAGTCCCGTAGGGACGGCATATCAGTAGCAGGCGACGTAAGTCCCTGCGCTCATACACAGCATCTATCACACAATCCCCGTAAATCCCATAAACGCCAAAGCCAAAATGCCAGCGGTAATCAGGGCGATAGGGGTACCCTTCATGCCCTTGGGAGGCTCCATCAGGTCGATGTGCTCGCGGATGCCGGCGAAGATGATCAAGGCCATGGAGAAGCCGAGGGCGATGCCGACGGCATAGACGATGGACTCGCCGAGGCTCAGCATGTGAGCCACGCCACCATAGTTGAACTCCTTGGTGACCACGGTTAACGACACGCCCAAGACGGCGCAGTTGGTCGTAATCAGCGGCAGGAACACGCCCAAGGCTGTGTACAATGCCGGACTGATTTTTTTCAGGATAATCTCCACCATCTGCACCAATGCAGCGATGATGAGGATGAATGCGATGGTCTGCAAGAAGGTCAGGTTCAATGGTATCAGGATGTAGCGGTTCGTCAGCCAAGTCACCAAGGTGGCTAAGGTCAACACGAAGATGACGGCTGCACTCATACCCACTGCGGTTGAGGTCTTCTTAGAGGTGCCAAGGAACGGGCAAATGCCCAAGAATTGGCTGAAGATCACATTGTTGACCAAAATGGTCGATAAGATAATGATAAGGTATTTCATGGCTTAGTGACTTTCTTTTTTGAGTTTGTTGACGATAGCGATAACGAAGCCGAGGCAGATGAAAGCGCCGGGAGGCAGGATGAACACCAAAATGTTCGCCGTCTCGGGCAGGATGCCGAAACCGAAGATGGAGCCGCTGCCGAGGAACTCACGGATGCAACCCAACAGCGTCAGGGCGAGGGTGAAGCCCAAGCCCATGCCGAGGCCGTCTAACAAGGACGGAAGCACCGGGTTCTTCGAGGCAAAAGCCTCAGCACGACCTAACACGATGCAGTTCACCACGATAAGAGGGATGAACAGGCCGAGGGTCTCATAAATGTCGGGCACGTAGGCCTGCATCAACAGTTGCACCAAAGTCACGAATGAGGCGATGACCACGATGAAGCATGGGATACGCACCTTGTCGGGGATGAAGCCCTTCAGCAGGGAGATGAAGATGTTCGATAACACCAGCACGAAGGTGGTGGCCAAACCCATCGACATGCCGTTGATGGCACTGGTGGTAGTGGCCAAGGTCGGGCAGCAGCCCAACAGCAGCACTAAGATGGGGTTCTCTTTGATGAGGCCTTTGGTAAAGGTTTGCAGATTGTTACTCATTGTCTTGTCCTCCTTCATTGTTCTCCGTAACGGGTGCTACATCCGCATCAGGCGTAACTTTCTCGACGGGAGCGTTGTTCATGAATTGTGCCTTGTTGGCTTCAAAAGCCTTGTATGCCTTATCCACCGCCTTCGAGAAGGCTCTCGAGGTGATGGTGGCTGCAGTGATGGCGTCGACGTCGCCGCCGTCTTTCTTGACAATCAGCTTGAAATTGGCGGGGTTCTTGTCGACGAACTGGTCCTTGAATTTGCCGGTCATGTTGGCACCGAGGCCAGGAGTTTCAGCGTGCGACAGCACCGAAGTACCTTTAATGGTGCCATCGGCGAGGAAACCGACCATCATGTCGATTTTGCCGCCGAAGCCGCCTTCGTTCGTCTTGACAGCCGCGCCTTTGAAGTTGCCATTGGCATCGTAGGCGAGGTTGCAGGGGAATGTCATTTCGACACCTTCATAATTGTATTTCAGCGTGTCTGCCTTATAGGTAATCTCGCCTTCCAAAGGCAACACGGCCTGGATGGCTGCTTCGTTCTTCTTTTGGTCGACCTTGGCGATGGCGTCTTTGGTCATGCCGTACACCAGACCGAGCACGCCGCCCGATACCGCCGTGATGACGAGCAGCGCAACGACCATATTAATTAAAGTGGATGGTTTCTTTGCCATAGTTGTTAAAAATCTGTTTTTGAAATGTTTATACTATAATTACCATCTTTTTGAATGCTCTTTATCTATAGATTTCAATTGGTCGATACCAATATCGATGATTTCTATTGCAGAATTGATTACATCGTTTTCTTCATAAGTGAAATTGTAGTCTGAATCAAGTATACGATATAATTGCTTTAAAGATGCATAATTGTTTTCTAATGACTCATTGTATCTAGATGACGAAGAATAAAAGGCATTTAATCCTTTACGGTCATTAGAAAGAACCATAACCCTCCATTCATTATAGCGGTTTTCTATTCTAAGGCTAAGATGAGTAAAATCATTACTAACTTGATTGAAAGCCACTTTGTGTTCCAATGCTGTTATTCTTCTTTCTAAAGAGTCAATTGTATTATCTTGACCAAAGACGACGTTACCGAAAAGAAGGCAAACAATGAGCGTAATAAATATATAACGTGTTTTCATATCATCACCTTTTAATTATTTAGATTGTTTGCTAACACCGAAAACTTGTGGCTTGAAGGCCTTGTTGATGAGCGGCGTGAGGGCGTTCATAATCAGGATGGCGAACGACACACCTTCCGGATAGGCACCCCACAAACGTATCACCACTGTAATGACACCGATACCGAAGCCGAATAAGATTTTGCCTCGGATGGTCATGGGTGAGGTCACCATGTCAGTAGCCATGAAGAAGGCGCCAAGAATGAGACCGCCATACACGATATGGTACCACGGCGCAATGAAGTTGGCCGGGCTGATGAGGTGGCAAATGCCCGTGAACACGAACACGGTGAGCAGGATGGTCAGAGGTGTCACAAATTCGATGACGCGACGGGCTAAAAGGTAAATCGCACCAAGCAGCAGGGCGATGGCGCAAACCTCGCCGAAGGCACCGCCACGGTTGCCGAGAACCATGTCGATAAACTGCATGTCGCCTGTTTCGGCCAACGAACCCACGCCGGATTCCTTCAGGATGCCGAGCGGGGTGGGACCCGTGACGGCATCGGCGAAAAAGCCTTTCTCAAAAATGGGCTGGGCTTGCGGCCAAGTGGTCATCGCGGTCGGGAACGACACGAGCATGAATACACGGCCTACCAAGGCGGGGTTGAAGGGGTTCTTGCCCAAGCCGCCGAAAGCCATCTTGCCGATGCCAATGGCGACCACGCTGCCCACGATGACCATCCAAATGGGAAGGTTGGCGGGCACGTTGAAGGCAAGGAGCAGACCCGTCAGCGCGGCTGAGCCGTCATTGATGGTCAAAGGCCCCTTGATGAGGAATTTCTGGATGAGCCATTCGGTCAGCATACAGGCGGCTATCGAAACGATGGTCAGCCTGAGCGCATACCAGCCGAAATAGTACAAAGCCACAAGCAAGGCGGGAACCAACGCGAGAATCACGCGATACATGATTTTCTGCGTGTTTTCCGTCGAGTGTACATGCGGCGAACCGGATATTGTGTATTTGTTCATTGTTTAAATGTTGGTTGTTTAATCGTTTAATTGTTGTTAGGCTGATGGCCGATGGCTGATGACTATGGCTGCTTAAACCAAGGGTTGGAAGTTTTTGCTTTGGATAAAGCGGCCATAGTCATAGGCCATAAGCCATAGTCCGATTATTTTTGGTTTCTCGCCCTAATTATCGCACCGGTCTTGGCCTTGCCGTATCTGATGTAGTCGAGCAGCGGGATGTTGGCGGGACAGGTGAACTCGCAAGAGCCGCATTCGATGCAATCCATGACGTGGTTGGTTTCGGTCTCGTCGAAGTTGTTCTGCTTGGCCAACTTGTGGAGCAAGAATGGCTGCAAACCCATCGGGCAGGCCATGGCGCAGCGACCGCAGCGGATGCAGTTGGTCTGGCGACGGTCTTGGGCCTCGTTGAGGGTCATCAAGAGGATGCCCGAGGTGCCTTTGATGCACGGGAAGTTGGTGACTGACACCGACTTGCCCATCATTGGGCCACCGTTGATGACATCGGTGATGCCTTCGGGCAGACCGCCAGCAGCCTCGATGAGGAGGTCGGCAGGCGTGCCAAAACGCACACGGAAGTTCCCTGGCTTTTTGACCGACTTGCCCGTGACGGTGACAATACGCTCAATCAAGGGCTTGTTCTTCTGGACGGCCTCGTAAATGGCATAAGTTGATGCCACATTGACCACGACGCAACCCGTCTCAATGGGCAGTTTGCCCGACGGCACCTCGCGTCCCGTAATTGCCTTGATGATTTGCTTTTCACCGCCTTGCGGATATTTGGTCTTCAAGGGTTGCACCTCAATGCCTTTGTAAAGGTCGCGGTGCTCGTTGATGGTCTTTTCGAGCAGTTCGAAGGCTTCCATCTTGTTTTCCTCGATGCCGATGATGCCCTTGTCGGTGTTGACGGCCTTCATCAGGATTTTCACGCCGACAAGGAATTCTTGCGTTTTCTCCAACAGGAGGCGGAAGTCGCAAGTGAGGTAGGGTTCGCACTCGGCGGCATTAATAATAATGTATTCGGCTTTCTTGCCTTCGGGAACCATCAGTTTGACATGAGTGGGGAAGGTGGCGCCGCCCATTCCGACGATGCCACATTCTTTCACCTTGTCGATGATTTGCTTGGAATCCAATTTGATGTCGGTAATCAGTTCATCGGTGTCAATGTAGCCCTCGATCCATTCGTCTTGGTCTTCGCGGTCGATGAAAACGGCGGGCTTGTAGTAGCCTGTGTGGTCCATCACGACATCGACTTTGGCGACGGTGCCCGTGGCGGGCGAGTGGACATTGGCCGAGACGAATCCTTTGGCCGTGCCGATAAGTTGACCCGTTAGCACGCGGTCGCCTTTCTTGACGATGCAGTCGGCCGGTGCGCCAAGGCATTGTCCGAGCGGGACGATGATTTGTTTGGGCATCGGAAAGTCTTGTATAGGCTGGTGTGCCGAGAGTTTGTTCTCTTCAGGATGCACGCCGCCTCTTGGGAAAGTCTTTAACGGATTCATGCTGTGACGGTTTTTTCAGGTTTGACTTCAGTTTTGGCCTCCACAGGCTGTGCTTCAGGTTTCGGCTGTGGCTTCACGACGGGTTCTGCGCCTTGAAGGGCAGGAGTCTCCGGCTTGGGTGCAGGGAAGTTGATAGCGTGGATGCTGCCTCTCGGGCACACTTTGGCGCACTTGCCGCAGGCCTTGCACTTGGCAGGGTCGATATAGGCCAGGTTACCGCGCATTTCGATGGCCTCAAACGGGCACTCTTTCAAGCACTTCTGGCAACCGATGCAGCCCACCGAGCAGTTCTTGACGACCAAAGCGCCCTTGTCGGTGTTGGAGCAGCAAACGTAGACGCGGCGGTCTTTCTTGCCACGTGGACGCACTTCGATGATGCCACGCGGGCAGGTCTTGGCGCACACGCCGCAGCCCACGCACTTGTCGGGATCGACGACGGGCAGGCCCGTTTCCTTGTCGATGTGGATTGCATCAAAGTTGCACTTTTTCACGCAGTCGCCGAGGCCGAGGCAGCCTTTCGAGCAGCCACCTTCGCCAGCATACAATGTATTGGCGAAAGCGCAGATGTCGGCGCCTTCATAATGCACCTTGGAGGGTGAGTTCTGGCAACTGCCGTTGCAGCGCACTACCGCAACCTTCGGCTCGAAGGCGGCGGCGGTCGATGTTGCCTTTTTCGGCGGCTTGCTTCACGCAGGCCTCGGCCAAGGCACGACAGCCCGCGAAGCCGCAGCCGCCGCAGTTGGCGCCGGGCAGACAAGCCTCCGCTTCGTCAATCAGCGGGTTCTCCTCGACCTTGAACTTCTGTGCCACGAAGTACAGAACCACGGCAAGCACACCGCCCAAGATTCCGAGAACCGCAAGGGAAATAAATAAAGTGTTACTCATTTAATAAAGAATTTTGAGTTTGTTTTCGATTTGAACCCGCAAAAATACGGAATATCGTTTTTTTGGCAAAGGAAAAATTATTCAAATCACATTACAAAACTATACAATTTGCATTATACGAATCATATAAAATTTCAATAATTAAAGTAACTAATTGTTACTCAATAATATATAAAAACTTATTCTTGAGTTTGTCGCGGCGCAAATAGAGTATAATATAATAAGGTATCAGCGCGACGATGGCGATGAGTGCCGACAAGCCTTCGTTCAGTCCAAATCCGAGGCATACGAAAAGCACGGCCAAAAGCAGAAGAATCGGGATGAGATAGGCCAAAACCGCCGCCTTGTTGCCCTGCCCAATGGCCATTTTAACGTTCACTTTTTGGTTCAGCGCGAAGTCCTGGCCCTTGGGGCGTGGCACGGTGAGGATTTTCTCTGCCTGTTCGCCCATGCCGCAGGCACTCTTGGCATGGCAAGCTGCACACGCACTCTGCGCCAATATCTTGATTTCCAATTCGTCGTCGGTGATTTTAGTGACGAAGCCTTCGTGGGATATGGTGTTGTTTTCGTTGGTCATAATGCCGCAAAAATAGGATTTTTATCGGCTCATTGCAACAAAACCCGTATTTTTGCGCCATAAAACTCCGTTTATGCCCAACAAAGAAAAGAAAGACGGAAAACTGGCAATCTGGCTGGAAGCCAAAATGCAGACGGTGAAGGAGTGGTACAACCGCGACGACAACTTCTTGCGCTTGGTGCGTTTCCCGGGCACGAAGTGGCCGCTGATGGATGTGCTCATCGACTTCTTCAAGCTGTTCACCAAGGGCCGCACCGTCGACCGCGCCGCTG
>CADCML010000021.1 GCA_902802535.1 uncultured Bacteroidia bacterium | reverse complement strand
TCGGTATGGTGGTGGTGTTGCTGGCTGTCATCATCACTGCAATAACGATTGTGATCAAAATGGTGAAGGTTTCCTGATGGAGACCTTCTCCTTTTTTTTTTGTCACCTCATCCGGCTTGGTAGGTGGTTTTAATTTTACCTCAGTCGGCCAAAGGATGCGGGGGTAGGTGTCGCATCTTTTAGGAAGCTCCTTGGCCGCATCCTTTGTCCGCCTTCGGTTAATAGTGGGTTTGCGTTTTCCCGCTCTCGTTTCTCATCCTCGGTCGTTCATCCGCAAATCCACTCCAGCAGTTTAATCGATTCGGTGTGCTGCCTGGCTGTCAAAGGCTGCGGAGGTCGCTTGTCCCTTGTGGGGAAGCTTCATGGCCGCAGCCTTTGCCATCCAGTCAGGCTCCAGTCTGTCCAAGGGAGGGGAGAAGAGAAGCAACAAAGCGCACCTTAATTATAGTAAGGTTGTGAAAATCGAAAAAGTTGTATATTTGCACCGCTCAGTAGACATGAGCAACTTATTTGCGTGATGCCGTCCCTTCGGGGGCGGCATTTTTTGAAATAGTCCAAAAAGTGTGTCCTTTTTGGCAGGGGAGTTACTAAAAAGTATAGGAAAGCGATAGGAGATGTTTCGAAAAAGCGTGTCCTTTTTGTGTCCTGATTTCTGAAAAGGCCAAAAAAAAGGAGTCACAAACCCTTGTAACTCCTTGATTTTCAAGTCGGGGCAAAAGGATTCGAACCTTCGACCCCCTGCTCCCAAAGCAGGTGCGCTAGCCGGACTGCGCCATACCCCGAAAAAAAAGACGATGCAACATCGTCTTCTTTCTTTCGCGGAGAAGGGGGGATTCGAACCCCCGGTACCCTTTGCAGGATACGACAGTTTAGCAAACTGTTGGTTTCAGCCACTCACCCACCTCTCCAGGTGCGAATTGCGGTGCAAAAGTAGGCATTTTCTCGAAACCTGCAAGCGTTTTTGTCACTTTTTTTCAAATACTTTTTATTATCGACTGAATTTCAGTAAGATATTTTCTCAATTTTTCGCATATCACGATTTGTTGGGACTTCTGTCGTTTAATGCAGAAAAACCAATTTTGTGCAAAAAATCTTCTTGGTTTACAAATAATTGACTTACTTTGTGATGTTGAATCAAAAGATTTCATATATTTGCAGACTTAATTGTACAACCTGAATCGGGCGAAATGCCCTGATTATTCTAAAAACTTATTGAAATGGAAAACAACGAACTACAGAATCAAAATCCCGTTGCCACTGAAGGGGTTGAGAATGAACAGATTGCGTCAAACGCTTCGAAGAAGACCTTGGACGCGAACGAGAAAAAGAAGATTGCCAAATTGATTCAACCAAACATCTTGCCGGGCAAGGTGAGAATCGATGTGAACACACTCACGGCAGAGTCACAAACCGAGACAGTTCCCATGAACGACGAGGTGATGCCCGAGTTGGTGGACATCCCCGAACCCGACGATGAAGAACTGGTGGAAGACAATACCGACTTGGATGGCCTCAACAAACTGCAACTCGTCGAAATGCTCGAAGAAATTGTGCAGGATGCCGATGTCCAAAGCATCAAGGATAAGGTTGCGGCTATTCGTCTCCATTTCAATAAGTTGAACAAAGAAGACATGGACAACGAGCTTGACCATTTCTTGCAAGCCGGCGGTGAGGCAGAGAGCTTCCAGCATGTGGAAGACCCCATCGAACAACGTTTCAACGCGGCTTTTGGCATCTTCAAGGCCAACCGCGCCAAGCAAAATGAGGACCTTGAAAAGCAAAAGGTGGAGAACTTGGCCAAGAAACAAGCCATCTTGGACGAACTGAAGGAAATCATCGCTTCCGACGACACCTTGAAAAAGACTTACGACGACTTCCGCGCCCTGCAAGACCGCTGGAAGGAAATCGGGTCAGTGCCGGCTGCTGAAAATTCCAACCTGTGGAACAACTACCATTTCCTCGTTGAGAAGTTCTTCGACAAGGTGCGTATCGGACGTGAGCTTCGCGACCTCGACATGAAGAAAAACCTCGATTCCAAGATTGAGCTTTGCGAGAAAGCCGAGGAGCTTTTGGACGAGAAGTCGGTAACAAAGGCTTTCAAGGCTTTGCAGAAGCTGCACGAGGATTGGAAAGAAGTCGGTCCCGTGCCGCAGGACAAAAAGGACGAGATTTGGGAGCGTTTCAAGGCCGCTACGGACAAAATCAACCAAATCCGCCGCGAGTATTACGCCAAGCTTGAGGAAAAACAAACCGCTAACTTGGAGGCAAAGAAGGCTTTGTGCGTCAAGGCTGAGGAATTGGTTGCCGAGGACTACTCGAGCGTGAACGCTTGGCAGAAAAAGTCGACCGAGCTTTCAGAGATTTTCAATGTTTGGAAGACCATAGGCCTTGCCAACAAGAAGGATAATGAAGAGATTTGGCAGCGTTTCCGCGCCAGCATGGATGCTTTCTTCGCCAAGAAAAAGGAGTTCTTCTCCACGCTGAAAGACCGTCAGACCGAAAATCTTGAACGCAAGACCCAACTTTGCATCGAGGCTGAAGGCTTGATGGAGTCCACCGAGTGGAAAAACGCCACCGAACAGATGAAGAAGCTTCAGGAGGAATGGAAAACCATCGGCCCGGTGCCGAAACGCCATGCTGACAAGATTTGGAAGCGTTTCCGTGCTGCCTGCGACACCTTCTTCAACCGCAAGAACGAGCATTTCAGCGGTCGCCGCACCGAAGAGGAATCCAATTTGGCCGCCAAGAAAGCCCTGCTTGATGAAATCAAGGCGTTTGAACTGGGCTCTAACCGCAACGAGAACATGGATGCCATCAAGGCGTTCCAGAAGCGTTGGATTGAAATAGGCTATGTGCCGATGAAGCACAAGGATACTATTAATAAGGAGTATCGCGAGCTCATTGACGGTCTCTTCGACACAATGAGGAAGAACCAGAATGAGGCCTCGACCAACGATTTCCGCGAAATGATGGAAACTTGGAAGGGCGACCCGAATGCCAGCGATCGCGTGCGCAAGGAAGGCGGCAAGCTGCAAATCCGCATCCAAAAGCTGCGTGAGGAAATCGCTGCAATGGAAAACAACATCGGTTTCTTCTCCAACAGCAAGAACTCAGAGTTGATGCGCGCCGAGTATGAGAAGAAGATCAACAAGGCCAAGGAAGACTTGAAGGTTCTCGAAGAGAAACTGAAGATTGCTGAGGAATAAAGCAATGCTACTTAACCGAAAAGCGGGACGAGGAGATTCGTCCCGCTTTTCTTATGCCCGATGGGTAACAAAAAAGCACCCCGAAACGAGGTGCTTTTTTTGGTAAACCTTCCAATTAGAAGTTGAAACGCAGGTTCAGCGCAGCTGACCAAGTGGAGAGTGCGTTGGCGTAAATGTTCCAAGTGGGGTTGGTGAAGGTGTACTGGTAAGGGCTCTCTTCTGTACCGTTGCCAGTGAGCTTCAGAATGTCGCTGCTGCTCAGGCGCTGTATGTTGCCCCAGCCTCTCCAGAACAGGTTGGCAATGTTGTTCACATCGATGCCAGCACTGATGCTTGCGCCGCAGTCGAACTTGTAGGTTCTCTCATACTTGAAGTTGAAGGTGTGTCTCCAAGGAGCGATGGCACCGCCACGCTCGGCATATTGACCACGATGCTTGCTCAAATACTTGTCGGCCTTGATGAACTCGTTGAATTCTTCAGGGTTGGTGTATGGGCTGTTCTCAGCCATGAGTTGACCCTCGGTCGGGATGTAGGCCAAGCTGTTGGAACCACCATCACCGTTCACGTTGCTCGTCATGGTATAGCTGTAGCGGGTGTAGCTGTAGCTGCCAATATAGGCGAGATTGAGACCTTCATAGTAGAGGCCAATGGTTTCATGGGTGTGCTTGCCAACGGACCAATTCCAGCCGATGTTGAGGAGCAGACGGTGGGGCGACACGTAGGAGCTGTAGCCCATCTCGTGAACGTTAGAACCATGGATGCCGAATGCATTGGTGTTGTAAGCAGAGGTGATTTGGTCGCCGATAGCATCGGAGACATTCTTGCCTTCCGAATAGGTGTAGGCACCCATCAAGTGGAGACCGAAATTGAAGTCTTTGACCAACTGACCGGTAACAGAATAGTAGTAACCGTTCTTGTCGGTGTTGGTGATGAGATAAGGAGTGACGTCTCTGCCGAGGGAGTTCTTGATGCCTTCGCTCTTCCACTTCAATCTCTTGTCAGGCTCGCCGGGCAGCTGGATGGTTCCGTCCTCAACGATGCCGAGTTTGGTGACGGCAACAGAGGTGATGTCCTTGTTGTAGATGCCTTCCACGGTGGCTTTGATGCCGCCAGGAAGCTCGGCATCGAAGGCCAAGCTGCTCTTCCAACTTTGAGGCATACGGAGGTTCTTGTCCATGATGGTGGTCGACTGAGGAGCCGGCAGGTCGCCAGTCTTTAGGAGACTTGAATTGTTGTTGATGATTTCGCTTGGGCTGGTGTAGAACTTGATTTGTTCTTCTTCGTTGCTGTTGATGTACTGGTTCTGGAGGCAGTTGGAGTTACCCACGGTCGAAACAATCCACACGAAAGGCAGACGGCCAGTGTAGAGGCCCGTACCACCACGGAGGATGTACTTGCGGTCGCCAGAGAGATCCCAGTTGAAGCCCAAACGGGGCGAGAAGTTCACGCGAGCTTTGGGCATGTCGGCGGTCGACATACCGTACATGCTATTGCCTTCGCCGTCGGCAATGGAGTGGTGGACACCATCGTCATCGGTCCAACCTTCAGCAAATTCCTTGTTGTAGTTGTAGGCTTTGATGGAAGGATACCAAGGCATTTCGAGGCGCAGGCCAGCAGAGAGCTTGAAGCGCTCGCTGAGGGTCATTTCGTCTTGTGCGTAGAGCGAACCTTGCATGTAGTTGAAGAAAGGATACACTTGCTCGTGTTTCTCATTGTTGCCGTATGTGATGGCAAAAGCACGCGGATTGGCGTTGTTGACGAAGTCTTCCCATGAGTTGTAAACATAGTAGCCGGCACCACCTTGCATGAAGCCATTCTTGGTGTTGTCGAACTCATACTGGGCACCAAAGGTGAAGTTGTGGACACCGGTGAGTAAGCTCACTTCATCAGTGACGACAGCGGTTTGCACTTTGCGGAGGTTGCCGTAGGTGAACGGGTCGGGACCGAAGGAAGTATAAACGGCTGGAGTGCCATCTTCGAGGAACTCAAGAATATCAACGGTGGGGAAGAGTTTGCCCACGAAGCTGCGAGGCTCGTTCTGGTTCGAATAGGTGGCACGCAACATATTGTTGGCGCGGCCGCTCAGGAAGCTGTGGTTCCATTCGGCAGCAATGGAGCTGAAGTTCTGCTCTTGGAAGTAACGGCTGCTCTCGAAATACATGGCATATTCGGAGGTACGGCCGTAGGTGTTACGGTTGTACACGCTGCTGCTCAAGGGGTTGATGGAACTTGAAGGAGAAGTTGAATATTTGTTCTTCACCAAGCTGTAACGGATGTTGATCTTGTCATTGGCACCGGCGTTCCAGTCTAAACGGGCAAGCAACTTGAAGTCGGGTGTGCTGGCACTGTAGTTTTGGTAACGGCCTGGATTGTAGTTGTACTTGGTCATCAAGTAATCTTTGATTTCATCCATCTTTTCGATGGTAGGACGGTTGTATTGGGTACCGCCACCCCAATCAGCTTGCTCGTTTTCGCGGGCGAATTGGGTTTGGCCGGGGTCAACGTCGCTTTGGTATTCGAAGTTCACGAAGAAGAACAACTTGTCTTTCACGATGGGGCCACCTACGCTGATGCCAACGGTGTTGTCCAACGAGCTGTTGAGTTTCAGACGATCGGGGAAGTTGCCGAGTTCGTCTTTCTTGCCGTACTTGCTACCGATGAGTCCATCGTTGGTGAAATAGTCATAAACACTCACGTGCCAGTTGTTGGTTCCGCTCTTGGTGACGGCGTTGATGGCACCGCCAGTGAAGCCACTGTGACGTACATCGAAAGGAGTGATGCTGATGGTCATGGTTTCAAGAGCGTCTAAGGAAATGGGGCTACCACCGGCAGGCAGGTTGCCGCCAATACCGAAGGCGTTGTTGAATGCAGCACCGTCAACGGTGACGTAGGACGAACGATAGTTGCCGCCGCCAATGGAAAGCTGGCCGCCAAGCACCGAAGCCTGCGGGGTCAATGACAGCACATCGTTCAAGCTACGGCTGATGGTGGGCAGGGTAGTAATTTGCTCGTTGTTGATTGCCGTTGTGGCGCCAGCACGGTCACTGTCCATGCCGTTACTGATGGCTTCGGCCACCACTGCAACTTCGTTCAAACCGACAGCCTCTTCCTTCAGGCGGAGGTTGAGGATCTTGGTCTCACCCAAGGTGGCGGTGATACCTTCTTGCTTTACCGTCTGGAAACCCACCATGCGCACTTCGATGGTGTAAGGGCCGCCGGGACGGATGTTGAGCAAACGGTAGGTACCGTTGGCATCGGCCACAGCATAATACTGTGAGCCCGAAGGCGTGTGTGTGGCAACAATAGTGGCACCCGGAAGGGTGGCCTTGTTGCTGTCCGTGATTTTTCCACTGATGCTCGAAGTGGTCACCTGGGCCATCAAGCTAATGGAGGCAATCATAGCCACGAAAAAAGTAAATAACTTTTTCATAGATAATAATTTAATGTTAATAATTTGGTTGATTGTGTTGATTCTCATTTAGTTGTATTTCCAATTTGGCATATAAGACCGTGCAAATATAAGGCATTCCTTTGAATTGCCAAGCCATTCTTTACCAAACATTTTCCGTTTTTTTCGAAAAAAAATCAACAGCTTTTGTTCATTATCTATAAAGCTTTGGTTTAGATTGGGTTGAAGGCTGGCCGAAAGTGTCTTTGGGAAACGTCCCTACACCTTATAATATATAATAATTGGCCGACTTTTGCGCGGTTTCAAATTTTTTCCCTATTTTTGAGGCCCAAAACAAAACTATCATGAGAAGGTTTGCAAAATTTGCCATGTTGGCCGCCATGTTGCTCTTTGTCGCTGCTTGCGGTGATTCGGTTTCGAAGCAGTTCAAGGACATGGAAGGGGAAATCTCATCCATTGAAAACCAGATAAATACCATCGCTGATTGCGACGAGCTCCAGATGATGAACTTCGCCATTCTTGGCCTGCGCTCCGATATGGACAACTACCGCCAGGAATCGGAAATGACCGATGCTGAAATTGGGAAGTTGGACGACATGATTGACAAGCTCGAAGCCACTTGGAACGGCAAATGGGCTTCGCTCAACTGCGAAGAGAGTATTCCCAATGATGTTCTCGACACTTCAGGCGAGGAAATCGGCGACTTCTAATAACATGTCGTGTGAGTTGTAATTTTTTTCTATCTTTGCAAATCCTAATTCTATACTATGGCTTTCTTTTTTCGACATAATCCAAAGAAATTCAATTACATACCTCGCTATTACAACCCTGATGAACAGGCATGGGAGGAAAAAAAGGCCGCTGCCGGTCTCGATAACAAGCTTACTCATGAGGAGCAGCTTCGCATCAAGATGCGGCAGAGATGGAGTGCCACCAAAAACGAAGAGAGCAAGGAAGAACAACGGGCCAAGCTGATTCGGAGAATCGTGTTGGGCGTGTTCGTGCTGTTTCTGTTTTATTTCATCTTCTGTACACCGCTGATGCAGACCATTGTCAGCGGACTGATGGGGAAATAAGGTATGTTGGATGTCATCAAGTTGCTGCCCGATAGTGTCGCCAACCAAATTGCGGCAGGCGAGGTGATTCAACGTCCTGCATCGGCTGTCAAAGAGCTGATGGAGAACGCTTTGGATGCTGGTGCTACCCAAATTGACTTGGTGGTGAAAGATGCTGGCAAGTCGATGATTATGGTCGTCGACAACGGTTGTGGCATGTCGGAAACCGACGCGCGTCTGTGCTTCGAGCGGCACGCCACGTCAAAAATCAGCAAGGCGGAAGACTTGTTTGCCATCCGCACGATGGGCTTCCGTGGCGAGGCTTTGGCCAGCATAGCCGCCATTGCGCAAGTGGAGCTGAAAACGAGGCGCAAGGAAGACGAAGTGGGGGTGAAGATTGTCAACGAAGGCTCAGTCGTCAAGGAGCAAAGCCTTGTTCCGATGCAGCCTGGTACGACTTTTACAGTTAAGAACTTGTTTTTCAACGTGCCAGCTCGGCGTAACTTCCTCAAGTCGCTGCAAGCCGAAATGCGGCATATTGTGGAAGAGTTCACCCGAGTTTCGCTGATGAACCCCGAAATTGGTTTCACCCTGACCAGCGACGGCAAGGAAATCTATCACTTGTATTCAGGTAACCTCAAGCAGCGCATCATGGGGCTGTTTGGGAGCAATTACGAAGAAAAATTGTTGCCCGTTCGCCAAGAGGCCGAGCGTGTGCGCATTGATGGCTATATTGTCAAGGCGGAATATGCCAAAAAGACTCGTGGCGAGCAGTATTTCTTTGTGAATAAGCGCTTTATCAAGCACGCCTATCTGCATCATGCTATCGAGAACGCTTTCATGGAGATGATTCCCAAAGACAGCTTCCCGGGGTATTTTATCAACATTGAGGTCGACCCATCCGACATCGACATCAACATCCACCCGACCAAAACCGAGGTCAACTTCTTGGATGTCAAGCTGGTGTATGCCATCCTTCACGCTGCAGTGCGCAAAGCCATAGGTCAGCACAACCTCTCTCCGATGATTGATTTCGATGAATCGTCGGATTTGAACAACGATTTCAGTGCGGCTATGCGCATGTCGAATCCCTTGGCCATTCCCCAAATCCCCATCGACCCGAATTTCAACCCTTTCAGAAAAGAATCCGCGCCGCGTGAGTCGCATTGGGAAGGCTCATATCAGCCCCAGAAAAAAGAATCTGCGGGCGACTGGCGCCTGCTTTATGGTGAACGTACCGACTTACCTTCCGAGACCTTTGGACAGCAAGAGGAAACCAAACTGAATAGCCAGTATGTGCAAGTAAATCAATCATATATCGTCACAGCTGTTAAGTCGGGATTGATGGTCATTGACCAGAATCTGGCCCATTCCAGGATACTTTTCGAGAAATACCTGAAGGAGTTGGAAAACCAAGGTGGCGTGTCGCAGCAGGAACTGTTTCCGCAGGCGTTGTCACTCAATGTGAACGATGCTTCGTTGCTGAAGGAGATGCTTCCGGAGCTCGGAGCCCTTGGCTTCGTGTTGGAGCAGGCCAATCCAACCACCTTTATGATTAATGGAACACCGTCCGACGCTGCAGGTTGTGATGCCGTGGCCTTGCTGGAACAGATTTTGGACAATTACAAACTCAACCGCACGGATTTGCAGATAGATAGGAAACTGAGTTTAGCTAAAACTATGGCGAAACAGCTTGCCATCAAGGCACAGACGAGGCTCGATGAGAAAGAGATGCAAAACCTTGTGGATGAGTTGTTTGCCTGCAATGTTGCGGAAATCGCACCCAACGGAAAAAAAATATTTGTCATTATTAATATGGAGGATTTATTCAAATGAACGAACAATACAGCCCTACTGGATTTAGAGTGTTACCTACTGTGGTAAAGCATTTGTTGATTATCAATGTGTTGATGTTTTTGGCTACCTTTACTTTGGAACGTTTCAACATCGATTTGACCGACATTTTGGGTCTTCATTTCTTCAAAGCTACCGATTTCAGGGTGTATCAACTGATTACCTACATGTTCATGCACGCCAATTTCGGGCACCTGTTTTTCAACATGTTTGCCTTGTGGATGTTCGGCAACACGCTTGAAAACATTTGGGGTTCGCAGCGTTTCCTGTTGTTTTACATGGTGTGCGGAATCGGTGCTGGTTTGTGTCAGGAACTGGTGCAATACATCCAATACACCACTGTTTTGGCCGATTATGCTACGGTGAACACTGGTGGTCAAATCATCCCGATGTCGAGTTACCTCAACATGATGAACACCGTAGGCGCGTCGGGAGCCATCTATGGTCTGCTTTTGGCCTTTGGCATGATGTTCCCCAACTCCATGATTTACTTGTATTTCCTGTTTCCCATCAAGGCGAAGTGGTTCGTCATTGGGTATGCAGTCATTGAACTTGTCAGCGGCTTGTCGGGTGGAAGCAACGTAGCTCATTTTGCCCACCTTGGAGGTATGCTCTTTGGCTTGATACTGATTCTGTACTGGAAGAAGAATGGCTTGAGCGGACCCAACTTTGATTTGAAGAAATGGAAGGGATGGTTCTGGAGTAGGAAGGACAAGATGGGCAAGAAGAAAATGAAATACACCCGCTATGAAGAGGTCAAGGATGAAGTGCCGCGCAATGATGGAGAGTATAACCGTCAACGGGCTGAAAAAGAGCGAAATGTGGATGCCCTTTTGGACAAAATTGCCAAGAATGGCTATGGAAGCCTGACGCAGGAAGAAAAGGAGTTTTTGTTTAAAAACAGCAAATAAAATGGAAAGAAGAGAAAGAGGATTCTTCGGAAAGGTATTGGTTTTCATTTTGTCGATCATGGCAGTTATCGGATTGATTGCCATGATATTGAGTGTAATAAGCCCTTACATCAACCCGAAGCATTTCGTCTGGACATCGTTTTTTGGGTTGTCGTTTTGGGTGATTCTTGCTTACAATGTCGTGATTTTGTTGTTTTTGATGCTGCTTTGGTCGAGAAAAGCGTGGATAGCGGTGTTGGCATTGTTGGTCGCTATCCCTGGACTCAACAAGTCTTATTCTTTTGGAACCAAGGCCACAGGCGACAACGGCATCAGGATTATGAGTTATAATGTACACATGTTTAGGCCTGTCGGGATAGAAGAAGTGGATAAGGAACAGTTTGCCTATCAAGTGATGAATATGGTAAAGGAGCAATCACCAGACATTTTATGCTGTCAGGAGTTTCATGGTTACAGTAAAAAGATTTCCCGAACGAAATGCATTGAAGAATTTGCTAAAACTACAGGTTTCCAATACGTTTATTTCAATCGAAAAGACAATTACGCAGGCAATGTGATTTTTTCGAAATTTCCCATAGCCAAGGTTGATGAGGAATCTGGCTTTGGCAAGGAAAACACTTACGGTGTGATGGTCTCAGTGGATGCTGGCGAAAAAGGTAAGTTCCATGTGGCCAATATGCATCTGCTTTCTTATAACATTACTGACAATGAGCTTGATGTCTTGACTAGCACACCCGATCGGCAAAACAATCTTGATACGATAAGTAGGTCGGTGCTTCACAAGTTAGGCAGTTCTTTTCAGCGGCGCAGCGACGAACTTCAAAGTGTGTTGGACGAGATGCCACCTGTTGACGGACCAATCATTATCTGTGGCGATTTCAACGAAACGCCGCTTTCCTACAACTATCGGCAGATGCAAAAAGCTGGCTTTACAGACACCTTTACCAAGGTGGGACGCGGCATCAAGCCGACTTACGCGGGCAAACTACCGTTGCTGCGCATTGATTATGTCTGGGCCAACAACGGTGTAACTCCTTTTGATTTCAACCGTTTACGCTATAAGGGCTCAGACCATTATCCGGTGATGCTCGATTTTTCGATACAATAATCCATCGGCTGCCATAGTGTGACAACCCTACAAGCGAACAACTGATGACTGAAAACTAATAATTAAAAACTGAATAAATATGACATTGATCAAATCCATTTCCGGCATTCGTGGTACCATCGGCGGCCAGCCGGGCGACAACCTTACGCCAATAGATATGGTGAAATTCACCGCAGCTTTTGTCAAATTTGTCCAACACCGTGGCGTCAAACGTCCGAGAATCGTTGTCGGACGCGACACTCGTCTTTCGGGCTTCCTTGTGAATCAGGTGGTTTGCGGCACATTGCAGGCCATGGGCGCTGATGTGCTTGACATTGGTTTGAGCACTACGCCTACTACGGAAATTGCCGTCACAGGTTTGAAAGCTGACGCTGGCATCATTTTGACAGCCAGCCATAACCCTGCTCAATGGAATGCTTTGAAACTTCTCAACGAAAAGGGTGAGTTCATCTCTGCCGCCGAAGGCGCATGGCTGCTTGATGTGGCCGCAAAGGACGATTTCGATTTTGTTCCGATTGAGGAAATCGGTAGTTATCAGCAAGTTGACGGCTGGATGGACAAGCATGTCGACATGGTTTGCCAACTGCCATTGGTCAACAAGGAGGTGATTGCCAAAGCCAACTTCAAAGTGGCTGTGGATGCGGTCAACTCGACGGGCGGCATTGCCATCCCGAAGATGCTGCGAGCCCTCGGCGTGAAAGAGGTGTTGGAACTCAATTGCGAACCTACGGGCAAGTTCGCCCATACGCCAGAGCCTTTGGCTCAAAACCTGACCGACATCTGCCGTTATGTTAAAGAACAGGGCTGCGATTTCGGCGTGGTCGTCGACCCCGATGTGGACCGCCTTGTTTTCGTCAAGGAGGACGGCGAATTGTTCGGCGAGGAATACACTTTGGTTTCGGTTGCCGACTTCATTTTGAAGCACACGCCTGGTCCGACGGTGAGCAATCTGTCTTCAACCCGCGCTTTAAGAGATGTGACGCAAAAACGTGGCCAGCAATACTTTGCCGCTGCCGTGGGCGAGGTGAATGTGGTGGAAAAGATGAAGGAAGTGGGTGCCGTCATCGGCGGCGAAGGCAACGGAGGCGTGATTTATCCCGAATTGCACTATGGCCGCGATGCGCTCGTCGGAACCGCCTTGTTCCTGACGCAATTAGCCGAAAAGAAGGTGAAATGCTCTGAGTTGAAGAAGGAATATCCGCTTTATGTGATGTCGAAGAACAAGATTCAACTCACGCCTTCAACTGATGTGGACGGCATTTTGGCCAAGTTCGCCGAGAAGTTCAAGAACGAGAAGGTGACCACCATCGATGGTGTGAAGATTGACTTTGAGGAGGGTTGGGTGCATCTACGCAAGTCGAACACTGAGCCTATCATTCGTATTTATTCCGAGGGCAAGACCGAAGCAGAGGCCGATCGTTTTGCCAACATGATACTGGAAGAAGCAAAGAAAATGGTATAATTTGACACGAGACTGCGAGACTACGGGACTTCGAGACTTTGGTTTGTCCCATAGTCTCGCAATCTCGTAGTCCCGTAGTCAAAATAATTATGAAAAGAGGATTCGGAAGTGATAACCATTCGGGCATTTGCCCTGAGGTTTTGGAAGCCATCGCCCGTGTGAACCAAGACCATGCCTTGGCATACGGCGATGATGAATATTGTGCCGCCACTGAGGCGAAGTTCCGTGAACAGTTCGGCGAGCAGGCGAGGGTTTTCTTTGCCTTCAACGGAACGGGCTGCAACACGCTGTGCATTGATGCCATGGTCAACTCCCATGAAGCCGTGGTGTGTGCCGAAAGTGCTCACATCAACGTGGACGAATGCGGCGCGCCGCAGCGCATTGTGGGCTGTCGGTTGCTTACGGTGAACACTCCCGACGGCAAACTGACCCCGGAGTTAATTAAAACCCGTTTGCACGGTTTCGGTTTCGAGCACCATTCACAGCCCAAGCTGATTTCCATCACCCAGCCGACAGAATTTGGCACCTTGTACAGCTTGGACGAAATCAAAGCCATAGTAGGCTTGGCGAGGGAATACGACATGTACGTTCATATCGACGGCGCCCGTTTGGGCAATGCCGCCGTGGCTTTGGACTGCACCTTCAAGCAGATGACCACCGACCTTGGCGTGGATGCCGTTTCTTTTGGTGGCACCAAAAATGGCCTGATGATGGGGGAGGCGGTCGTCCTGCTGAATCCTAATTTATGTCCCGATTTCAAATACCGTCGCAAGCAGTCCATGCAGCTCTGCTCGAAGATGCGTTTCATTGCGGCTCAGTTCGATGCCTATTTCGAGAACGACCTTTGGAAGCGTAATGCCGAGCATTCCAACAAGATGGCGCAGCTACTATATCAAGCAGTGAAGGACATTCCTGGCGTGAAGGTAGTTTATCCCGTGCAGGCCAACGGCGTGTTCGCGCAGTTGCCTCGCAAGGTTTGGAAGGAACTGCAAAACCATTGTTTCTTCTACGATTGGGATGAAGACGCCGATGTAGTCCGTTGGATGTGCGCGTTCGACACCACCGAAGAGGATATTCGGACGTTTGCCGGTAAACTCAGGGAACTGATGGGTAAGTAACCTTACTCCACCATAATCTTCAAAATCTCAACATCGGTTTCCTTCATGCCGAGGCGACCGAGGCAGCCGATGTGGTCGATGGTTTCTTCGACGTCCTTGCCGATGATTCCGTCGCCACCGAGGAGGTTGCCGCCTTGCTTGCTCATCTCGTAGCCAAGGATGCCCGCCTCAACGGAGAGGGCGATTTTGCCAGCGCAAGAAGGTTTAGCGCCGTCGCAAACGATGCCGGCGGCCATGCCCAAGGCGTTTTCAAGGGTGTGTTCGATGATGTTGAGCGGTTCGCCCATGAGGTAGGCAATGCCGCATCCCGAAGCGCAACCTGCACTGACGGCACCGCAATAGGCTGAAAGTCTGCCAATTCCAGTCTTTTGGTGAATGGCGACAAGATTGGAAAGAGCCACAGCACGCAGGGTACGTTCCTCGTCGATGCCATATTCTTCAGCGTAGGCCAAAACAGGCAGGCTGACCGTCATGCCTTGGTTGCCGCTGCCCGAATTGATGATGACAGGCATTTCGCATCCGCTCATGCGGGCGTCGCTGCCCGCCGCTGCCCAAGCTCTTGCTTTGATGCGCACATCGCTGCCACGGCTGAGGATTGTGCTGCCGATATTGGCGCCCCAGTTGTTGTTGAGGCCTTCCATGGCGATGGCCTTATTGCACTCGATTTGCGGTTGGATGATGGGCTTAAGGTCTTCAATGTCAACGGTGTTGGCGAAGTCGTAGATGTTTTTCATGCAGAGGCAACTGCGGTCGGTGAGCTTGGTGGCACCCGTGTCGGCATAGCCCGAGTCGAACAGCACTTGGTCGTCTTTTTCCATGCGGACGATGTTGGTGTGGAAGCCCGCAATGCGCACACTGGCAGAGTGCTCCTTATTATATAAGGTGACCGTCACATCCAATTGGGCGATGACGTTCAAAGGGACGATGGTCATCAGAGTGTTGTCCAAAAACTCGGCAATCTCCTTTTTCTGCTCAGGTGTCACCTCGGCGATAACCTCCAAAGCCTTTTTGGGATTGCCGGCCACAATGCCTGCCGCCACGGAGGCTTTCAAGCCCTTCATGCCCTTGGTGTTGGGCACGATGACGCTCTTCACGTTTTTGATGATGTTGCCGCTGGCCTTGATTTCGACGCGCTTAGGCATGGTACCTAAGATTTCATGCGCTTTGGCAGCAGCGTATGCCAAGCAAATCGGTTCAGTGCAGCCCATGGCGGGCACGAGTTCTTCTTTGAGGATGCTCAGATAGGCATCGTATAGACAGTCGCTTTTCTCCATCGTTTTTTAATTTTTCGGCAAAAATACAAAAAAAACTCCTTTTCGTTTGCGTGGATTAAAATAATCCCTAACTTTGCCCAAAATATGAACACTAAACCTAATGTAGAATAAAAATTACAAGTATGAAAAATGACACTTTCGAAACCTCTTTGAAGGCATGGAATGAAAACGAAAAAGCTGCCAATGAACTGATTAACATCGTTGGTAGGTTATGGTACGACAAGTCAGTGGAACTGATTATGTTGCGTTCTTTGTTGGTCAATCGTGGTTCGGGTAAGATTTTGAACAAGCACCTCCGCGCTGAGGCTGTTTTGGGCAAGCCCGTCCGCGTGCAAGATTCTCTGCTTATCGCCAAGGCATTGTTGGCCGAAAATCTGGCTCCCGCCCGTATTGACCTCGGTCGCCTCAACTCGGAGTGGACGGATGAGAAAGACAAGTACAACAACAATGTGACTGCTTTCGTCCGCGACAAACTCAACTACATCATCGATGCCAATCCTCGTAGCAACAAGGTCCAGGATGTCATCCTTTACGGTTTTGGCCGTATCGGTCGAATCCTTTGTCGTGAGATGACGGAAATGGCTGGCCGTGGCGATGCCCTCCGTGTGCGCGCCATTGTCACCCGCAAAAACTCACCCGAGGACATCCTCAAGCGTATCAACCTGTTCCGCACCGACTCGGTACACCGCTATTTCCACGGTGTTTGCACTCCTATTGAAGGCGAAAACGCCATGATGGTCAACGGACAGAAGATTCTCTTCCTCGAAGCCAAGAACCCCGAGGACCTCGACTACACGCAATATGGCATCAACGATGCATTGCTCATTGACAACACGGGTGCTTTCCGTGACAGAGAGTCGTTAGCTCGTCACCTCCAAGCCAAGGGCGTTGCCAAGGTGTTGCTCACCGCTCCCGGCAAGGGCGACATCCCGAATGTTGTTTACGGTGTCAACCAAGACACGCTTGACCTTGACAACGAGACCATCTTCTCGGCTGCTTCTTGCACCACCAACGCCATCGTGCCTGGCCTGCAAGTCATGTTGAAGAACTTCGGTATCTCCAAGGGTCACATCGAGACCATCCACAGCTACACCAACGACCAGAACCTGTTGGACAACTACCACAAGAAAGAGCGTCGTGGTCGTTCGGCCCCGTTGAACATGGTTATTACCGAGACGGGTGCTGGCAAGGCTGCTGCCAAGGCTATCCCCGAACTGAAAGGCAAGCTGACCAGCAACGCCGTGCGCGTGCCTACGCCTGATGTTTCCTTGGCCGTCCTCGCCCTCGACCTTGAGCGCGAAACCACCGTTGAGGAAGTGAACGAGGCCTTCCGCATCGCTTGCTTGGAGGGTAACCTCATTGAGCAAATCCGTTTCAGCAACAACACCGAGTTCGTCAGCAGCGACGGCATCGGCGACAGCTGCGCCTGCATCTTCGACGCACCGGCCACTAAGGTCAGTGCCGATGGCAAGACGGTCATCCTCTATCTGTGGTACGACAACGAGTTCGGCTACAGCAATCAGGTGGTCCGCCTCGCCCGCCATATTGGTCAGGTGAAGAGCTATCGTTATTATTAATTTATGCTTTCACCAAAAATGGTGAAGGTTTCAACGAAAAAGTGTCCCGCGGGACACTTTTTTTGTTATCCGTCCCATTATGCTGTACGGTTTTCTCAGCAAAAAGCACGAAAAAATGTTGAGAAACACAAAACAACAAATCCATTTTTTTCTTACCTTTGCAAAAATTTTGTTTGTTTTATCGAGAAAACTATAACACATTGGTTTTCAGTTCCTTAATTGATTGTTTTGGGACTTAGAAGGCGGAGCTATAGGATATAAAGAGTAGACAAAAACACCATGCAAAGCATATTGATCACCGGTTCGGCCGGCTTTATTGGTTCCCAGTCTTGTTGACATACAGGATGCGGTTCATGATGTCCTTGAGTGAATATTTTCTCTTTCTTGTCGTTGGTTCCAGAATTTTTTGCATTATTTGACACTGTTTTCAGTTAGGTTGGTAGGATATCTCTTGTTCATAACTAAATAATTGAGAACCAAAAAGTTACGAGTAAATATACAATTAACCAACTGAAAAATCAATTATTTATTTAACTTTTTTATTCCTCATAGAATACTTTTTTTTCATTTTTAAACAGCTTCTTAACTCGCTTCTATTTTTGAACAATTACTTATGATAAAAGTCATCACATACGGCACCTACGACTTACTGCATCAAGGTCATATTAACCTTTTGAGGAGAGCAAAGAGTCTGGGCGACTATTTGATAGTGGGGGTCACTAGTGACAGTTTTGACCGTGGACGTGGCAAACTGAATGTCAGAAACAATGTGTTGGAGCGAGTGGAAGCTGTGAAAGCCACCGGTTATGCCGATGAAGTGATCATTGAAGATTATATTGGACAAAAAATCGATGACATTCAGAAATATGATGTTGACATCTTTGCCATTGGCAACGATTGGGAGGGTAAGTTTGACTATCTGAACGAGTATTGCAAGGTGGTTTATTTGCCACGCACAGAAGGCATTAGTAGCACTATGCTACGTGAGGAAAGTCAAGAAGTATACAGATTAGGAATCATTGGCAGTGGACGTATTGCTCACCGCTTTGTACCAGAAACCAAAGTGGTGAACGGCGTGGAGGTGAAAGCCGTGTTCAATCCTGATGCCAAAGAGTCTAAATGTTTTGCGATAAAACATGGTATAGAAGCATATTCTGATTTCGATTCCTTCATTCATCAGGTTGATATTGTCTATGTCGCTTCACCACATATGACACATTACGACTATGTGAAATGTTGCCTTTTGGCCAACAAACATGTGCTTTGCGAAATACCTTTTGTGCTATGTAAAGAGCAGGCTTTGGAACTTTACCGTTTGGCCGAGGAGCGCAATTTGGTTCTGATGGAAGCTAGCAAGACGGCCTATTGTCCGGCATTCGGACATATCGTTACATTGGTGAAGAGTGGAATCATTGGTGACGTTGTCGATGTGAAGGCTTCGCTGTCCAAACAAGTATTACCACCGACTCGCGAACTTGATCCTATTCAAGCTGGAGGTGCGATGAACGAGCATGCTCCACTCTGCCTGATGGCTATTGTGAGGCTGTTAGGTGTTGATTGGCATGATGTGAGTTTTCACACCAAGAAAGAGAATGGTGTCGATATTTATACTCAAGGCGTTATTAACTATCCACACGCCACTTCTTCGTTTACATTAGGAATTGGTGTGAAGACGGAGGGGAATCTTGTGATATCTGGTACCAAGGGCTATGTATATGTGCCTGCCCCATGGTGGCTCACCGACTTCTTCGAAGTGCGCTATGAGGATCAGACCAAGAACAAGAAATTCTTTTACAGCTACGATGGCGAGGGACTGCGTTATGAAATACAGGAGTTTCTCTCAATGATAGTGAATAATCGTCGCAGTTGTTATAAACTATGTCGCAGGGAGAGTGAGGCAATTGCTGAGATTATTGGAAAATATAATAATGGAGAAAATGTGACTGAGATATGATAAAGCGAATATTGATAGTTGGAGGTTCCAACGGTATTGGATTAGCCATAGCAACTGAATTGGCTGTTCGCGATTCAACGGAAAAAGTCTATATCGTTGACAAAGCTGCAATGGCTGAGGAATATAATCATCCAAAAATTGAAGGTTTCCTTTTCGACCTTAGAACAGAAGACTATTCCTTCTTTGATCGTTTCTCTGATATTGATGCATTAATGATTACAGCAGGTTTTGGCAAATTAGCTTTATTCAAAAATGTTTCAGAACAACATATTATAGATTCGTTTAATGTTAACACAATCCCAGTATTACGGCTCATCAAACGCTTCTATGGGAAGTTGGATGGAAAAGATGATTTTTATTGTGGTGTAATGGACAGCATTTCTGGTTGGATGTCTTCACCTTTTTTTGCGGTTTATGGAGCAACTAAGGCGGCATTGAAAATCTTTATCGAGAGTGTAAATGTAGAGTTACGAAAAGCTGGCTCAAAAAATGTGATATTAAATGTATCTCCAGGCAATATAAAAGGAACAAACTTTTATGCAGGACAAAACGACCTTGCTATTCTTCATGATTTGTCATGTGAAATTATACAACACATGGAGAATAAAGACGATGTTTTCATCCCAAAATATGATGAAGTTTTCAAGGAAGTATTGCAAAGATATCACAACGACTTTCGCAAAGAGGGGGCTCATAGTTATGATTATAAACTAAGTAGTATTAGATGACTAAATGTATCTGTTTTTTGTATAATGAGCCAAAACAATAGTGATAAAAAAAGACTAGCCAAAAACACTGTCTTGTTGTACGGACGTACTATTATAGTTATGTTCGTTTCACTCTATGTATCTCGTCTAATTCTGAATATTCTTGGTGTAAGTGATTATGGTGTATATAATGCTGTTGGTGGAATGGTAGGGATGTTTGCGTTGGTAAGTGGTAGTCTTGTGGCTGCCACTCAACGTTATATATCATTTGAATTGGGAAAAAAAGACGGAAACCCTTCATACATATTTTCGCTTTCTCTTGGTATACATCTCCTTATCGGTATAGTCATATTATTTATTGCGGAAATAATAGGTGTTTGGTTTTTAAATAATTATATGAACTTGCCGGAAGGTCGTATGGCGGCGGCAAATTGGGTTTTTCAGTTTTCCACATTAGCGTTCATATTGCAACTGATAACCATACCTTACAATGCTCTAATCATTGCGGAGGAACGAATGGGAGTGTTTGCAGTTATCAGCATAGTAGAGGTGCTTTTGAAACTTGGTTTTGCCCTCCTTCTCCTTGTAGCTTTCTCCGATAAATTGATTTATTATTCAGTAAGTATGGGCATTGTCGCTTTTGCGGTATTCTCGTTAAATTTCATTTATTGCCGTCATAAGTTCATTGACAAGTGCCGTTTCAAGTTGGAAACCCGATTTTCAGCCTATAAACAAATGGGAGGTTTTGTAGGGTGGAATTTTATTGGTAGTACAGCTACAGTGTTATCAAATCAAGGCGTTAATGTTTTGTTGAATATCTTTTGTGGTGTACTTGTGAATGCAGGCCGAGGAGTGGCATCGCAAGTTGACAATGCGGTCAATCAATTTGTTAATAGTTTTACAACTGCTATTCGTCCTCAAATCACCAAAACATACGCAGCTCAAGAATATGAGGAATGCTTCAACCTTGTCAATCAAGGTACAAAGTTGGTCATGTATCTAACGATGCTCTTTGTAATACCATTGTCTCTACGAACCGAATTTGTATTGATGATATGGTTGAAAACGGTTCCAGACTATGCAGTTTTGTTTACGCGTCTTTCTTTCCTTATTATTACTATGAATGCGCTTTCAACGCCATTGTATTACCTAATGTTAGCTACAGGTGAAATACGAGATTATCAGTTGGTAGCTGGTTCATTGGCCTTACTTGTATTTCCTTTTGTATGGATAGCCTTAAAACTTGGAATGAGTCCAGAAATTGCTTATTATATTCTATTTGTATCTCATATAATACGTTGGATATTACAAATGGTTTTTCTGAAAAGAATTGCGGATTTCGATGTGAAAAACTACTTAAAAAAGACAATGTTGCCAGTTGTAATAGTAATGATAATCACCACAGGGATTAGCATCCTTCTAAATAATGCAATTCCAGATTCGTTTCTTGGGCTTATTTTATTTGTGATACTGACGACTACAATTTTGGTAATGTCTATTATGACCATTGGGTTGTCTAAAAATGAAAAAATGTCCGTAATAAAGATTTTTCAAAATCGAGTTAAAAGGCAAAGATGATAAGAAAAGAAAAGCTATCCTTTCGAGTTAAAAGAAAAATACTTAATATAAAAAGTAATCTATTGCGGGCAATTGTGTCTTTGCATAAGCGTGACAATAATTTGATAGTGTATGGTGGTGCTTTAGACCTCTTTATTGATAACGCTAAACATTTGTTTATTTATAATAATAAAGCATTGCCAAATTATCGTCACGTGTGGCTTTCACGCAATGATGAAGTGCTGCAAAGGGTTCGGAGTTTGGGTTTTGAGTGTGCAAAATCAAATTCGGTTGAAGGTCGCAGGTTGTTATATCGAGCTGGTATGGTAATTTATGATAACCGCATTGATGAATTTGCTTCACATGAGCTTTCAGAAGGAGCAGTTAGATTTGAGCTGTGGCATGGTGTAACAGTAGCAAAAAGAATTGGTCAGATACGGAATGATCCTCCGGAACCTTACATTATATCTTCAACTTTTCATTATAAGTATGTTCATAGTCATGTTTATGGAGATTATGTGCTTGCTACAAGTAGAAATTTATCTAATGTGATGTCAGCTGCTTTCCAAGTGCCTATTGAGAACATCATAATATCAGACCAACCGAGATGTCATACCTTGTATATGACAAATACAGAATTAGATGATTTTGTTGTGAAGTATGAAGTTCCTGAGGGTGTACGCATGTATAACGAGTTAAAAGCGGAATCAAGGCAAAAAATTATTTATATGCCTACTTTCCGAGATGCCGACCCGAATTATATCTATAGGGCTATACCTGATTGGGACGAGTTTAATAGTTTTTTGAAAGCAACTAATATCGTATTGTATTTGAAACTTCATCGAATTACTCCATTACCTACAGGGTTTGGTTATTCTAACATTCAAGTTTTGGATAACAGCTTGGATATTTATCCTTTGTTGCCTTTGTTTGATAGATTAATTACAGATTATTCGAGCATCATGTTTGATTTTGCCTTAATGCATAAGCCTGTCATTATCTATGATTTTGATATAGAAGAATATACCGCCAAGTCTCGCTATATTTTCAAGGGTTTCATAGAACTATTAAAATCGCTTTCTGAAGCAAAGAATTATCAAGAACTTACAACTCTTATGCGCGCTCCCGACATTTCTATCAAGCTTATTTCTACAAATAAATATTACGATTGTCCAGGAGATATATCTAGCATTATCAATTTTATCACTACAAAGTTATGATTACAGCCATTTCAATTATATCCTTTTTTTGTCTTTTCTTATTATTCGTGAAATATGAATGGGGAGTAGGCATTTACATATTGATCTTTTTTCTGGTCCCATTCTATTATCTGTATTTAGGAGGATTCAAAATTGGTGAGAACCTTCTATCGCTGATTCTATTATTATTGTTGTTTGTTTGGGCTTTAAATAGGGAAGGTATAAGTTCGACAGGTTTTTCTTTGTTAACACCATTTTTGTTCTTGTTTTTCATCCAAGCACTTTTTATCCCCTTTCATATCACTGAAATGCCACTTTCTGAGCAGTTTAAAGTGTTTAGGATTGACATTATGAGATTGTTTTTGCCTTTTGCTATTATTAGTATTGTTGATTATGATAAACGCAATGCTTCAATCTTCACCTATTCCATGTATTTGGCTATAGCGATTGCATCATTGTATGGTATTTTTCTAATATTGATACCTGGTCAAAACCCGTATATTGATGCTATCAATCCTGTTTTGGAATATGACATCAGGGATCAAGAAAAAGTGTTGGAGGAAGGCATTAGAGTGTTTGGTTATATATCTTCTGTGTATCCACATGTGACAGAATATGGTTATTTTTTGGTTTTTTCATCGGTGTTTTTGCTCTACCAGTTCAAACGAGACACGTCCATTATTCCTAAAGTGTTGTTTGGACTTGTGTTGATTAATGTGGTTGTTTGTGGTTCTCGCAGTGTTTTGATGGCCGAAGGTATTGTCCTATTTGTTTATTTGTGTTATAATCGCCAGTTTCGGGTGCTTATCACAGCTGCTGTTTTAGTGGTTGTCTTATGGTTATTTATAAAACATTTTATGCCAGAATATTTATTGTTTCTCAATTCTATTGGCGATGAGTCGATTGTTTTAGGTTCTAGCGTTGGAATGCGCATGGGGCAGTTTCAGGGTTGTTTTAATGCTTTGAAAGACCACCCTGTTTTTGGCTTTGGTTATGGTTGGACGGGATGGTATCGTTCAACCATAGGCCGTCATCCCACCATGCTTTCATTTGAAAGTTGTTTGATACAGATTTTGTGCAACAATGGCATTATGGGTTTGCTCGTTTGGGGAATAATGGTTGTGCTTGTATTCAAAATTGTCTCAAAGCATTTTGAAGATAATACAGAACTAAAAAGAACAATATCAATTTTACTTGTTGCTTATTTTAGTTATACATTTTTTACTGGTGATTATGATACTTTTAATGCTATGATAATCTTTTATGCCCTCATTATCGCCAACGAAATGGGTTATCAAGACGAAGATGTACAAGAAGAAACAGAAGGAGATGCTGATTCCGAAGATATAATACTGGTATCACTAAATCAAGAAGAATAATTAGAATATTTTTATATGAATAAAAAAGCACGAGTCATTGCATTTTATCTTCCTCAATACCATCCTATACCTGAAAATGATGAATGGTGGGGAAAAGGATTTACGGAGTGGACGAATGTGGGTAAAGCTAAGCCCTTGTTCCGTGGACATTATCAACCACGAGTTCCAGCCGATTTAGGCTATTATGACCTTCGATTGCCAATCATTCGGGAACAACAGGCCGAAATGGCACGAGAGGCTGGTGTGGAAGGTTTCATGTATTGGCATTATTGGTTTGGAAACGGTAGAATGTTGTTGAGCGAGATTTTTGACGATGTCCTGAAATCAGGTAAGCCTGATTTCCCGTTCTGTCTCGGGTGGGCTAATCATAGTTGGACTCGACGCACTTGGAATAGTGATGCAGCTACGCATAAAGACATGGATTTGTTGTTGCAGGAGTATCCTGGAGAACAGGATATGATTGCTCATTTTGATTATGTTTTGCCTGCTTTTAGGGATAAACGCTACATTACTGTTGATGGGAAGCCTTTGTTTTTAATATGGTCGCCTTTTGATATGCCTGATATCAAAGCATTTATCAATACATGGAATACATTGGCAGAAAAAAATGGGTTATCCAATGGAATACACTTTGTTGGTATTGGAGGAGGATGGAGAGAGAACTTTCCTAAAGTGCTGGAATTAGGATGTGACGCTGTTTCTCCGGATAATTATTGGGCGGCAGAGGCTATTGTTGTCAATAAGTATAAGAAAATGGCATTATCTCTAATCCGAAAATTCTTTCCTGGAATAACGCCATTAAATAAATACAATTATGCTGATATCATTAGGCATTTCTATACCAAGTTTGATGAACGGGAAGATGCTTATCCACAAATAGTTCCCAATTATGACCGTACATCGCGGGCTGGCAGAAGAGCGACAATATATCACAATAGCACTCCTGAATTGTTTAAGAAGCATGTCCAAGAAGCTGTACAGCTCGTAAGTAAAAAAGCAGATCAACATAAAATTATTTTTCTGCGAAGTTGGAATGAATGGGCAGAAGGCAATTACATGGAACCTGATTTGAAATTCGGGCATGGTTATCTTGACGCACTTAAAGACGTGATTTTGAAATGAAGATTCTTGAGGTTGTTTTTGATTTGCGCCCAGGCGGCGCAGAAAGGTTCGCTGTGGACTTGTCCAACGAACTCTCTAAATCTCATGATGTAACGCTGTTGGCCATCAAGGACGATTCCGTGGAGCCAGAGCAAGCCCAGTTTTACAAGTTTGACGTATCGGATAGGGTTACCTACAAGAATCTCGGGCTGCGCAAAGGTTTTATTCCTAAATCGGTTTGGCGGGTTTACAAAGCGATAAAGAAAGAAAAAGCCGACGTTGCCCACTTGCATGGGCATGGAATGCCCATGTTTTGCATTATGGCCTTGTTCCTACTCAACAGAAGAACAAAGTTCTTTCAAACCTTCCATAGCGATATCAACAATGGATACACTTCATTTTTCTATCGTTTCCTAATAAAGACGCTTGGATATGGCAATAAAATGGGATTTGTGGCGCTGAGCGAGACCAACTATCGCGACATGATAAAAGCTTATCCCAAAATCAAAGGCGCGTGTATTCTCAACGGCAGGGCACCCATTGTTTCCACCGCGCATTTTGAAGAGGTGAAGACAGAGATTTCATCTTATAAAAACAGGTCAAACAGCCTCGTTTATATCCATGTGGCACGATGCAACCCCGTTAAAAACCAGGTAATGTTGGTGGAAGCTTTTTCTAAATTCGTTGAGGCTGGTCATGATGCAGATTTGATTATCATTGGCGACGGGTTTGACAGCGAGTTGGGAGAATCCATCAAATCAAAGGCTGGGGATAGAATTCACTTTATCGGAACGCGCAAGAACGTGGGAGACTATCTGATGAACGCAGATGCTTTTTGTCTTTCCTCAAAGTATGAGGGCATGCCCATTACGATCTTAGAAGCCTGCCTTGCGGGCATTCCCATTGTTTCGACTCCGGTTTGCGGAGCAGTTGATGTGGTCGAGAATAAAAAGAATGGTATATTGAGCGAAAGCCTTTCACTCGATGACTATTTGGTTGCACTTGAATACTCGTATTCACACATGCAAAACCTAAAAAAAGAAGCCATGGGCAAAAAGGACGGCAATCCCTACACAATTGCGACATGTGCAGAAAAATACCTGGAGTTTTTTGGCCGATAATGTCGTTATGTTAATTATAAATCCTTATGGTAAAAGTTATCACCTACGGAACCTATGACCTTCTCCATCAAGGTCACATCAATCTTCTTCGCCGGGCAAAAGAACTGGGCGACTACTTGATAGTGGGCGTAACCAGCGACAGTTTCGACCGAGGTCGAGGCAAACTCAATGTGCGCAACAATGTGCTTGAGCGGGTTGAGGCCGTGAAAGCCACTGGCTATGCTGACGAGGTCATCATCGAGGACTATCTCGGCCAAAAGATTGACGACATCCAAAAGTACGATGTGGATATTTTCGCTATCGGCAGTGACTGGGAAGGAAAGTTTGACTATTTGAACGAGTATTGCAAGGTGGTGTACCTGTCTCGTACCGAAGGAATCTCTTCAACAATGCTGCGTGAAGAAAGCCAAGTCAATTATCGAGTTGGAATAGTTGGTAGTGGACGCATCGCCAACCGTTTTGTGCCAGAGAGCAAAGTGGTGAACGGGGCAGAGGTGACGGCTGTGATGAATCCAGATGCGAATAAAACGGAGGCTTTCGCACAAATGCATGGACTAAAGGCCTACAACGACTATGACCAGTTCTTGCAGAACGTGGATTTGGTGTATGTGGCATCCCCACATTTGACACATTATGACTATGTGAAGAATGCACTACTAGCTGATAAACATGTGCTTTGTGAAATACCTTTTGTCCTTTCAAAAGAGCAAGCACTTGAGTTATTTACCTTGGCGGAAGAACGCAATTTAGTGCTGCTGGAAGCAAGCAAAACCGCCTTCTGTCCAGCTTTTGGACATATTGTCACATTGGTGAAGAGCGGTATTATTGGCGATGTGGTTGATGTGAAGGCATCGTTATCCAAACAAGTTCTACCACCGACACGCGAACTTGACTCTACTCAGGCTGGGGGTGCCATGAACGAACACGCACCGCTATGTCTGTTGGCAATAATGAAGTTGCTGGGACTCGACTGGCACGACATGAATTTCCATAGCCGTATGGAGAATGGAGTGGATATTTACACCAAGGGTGTGATTAACTATCCTCATGCTACGGCTTCCTTTACGTTGGGTATCGGTGTGAAGACAGAAGGCAATTTGGTGGTGTCGGGTACGAAAGGCTATATCTATGTGCCAGCTCCGTGGTGGCTGACGGACTTCTTCGAGGTGCGTTATGAGGATCAGACCAAGAACAAGAAATACTTCTATAGTTATGATGGCGAGGGTTTGCGTTATGAAATACAGGAATGGCTCTCGATGATAGTCAATGAGCGCAAAATCTGTTATAAACTGCGTCCACAAGAGAGTGTGGCCATTGCTGAAGTCATTGAGAAGTTTAAGAACCACGATAACGTTACTGAAATATGAAACATGCTGTAGTAACAGGTGGCACATCAGGTATGGGACTGGGTGTGGCCAAAATGCTGATAGACAAAGGCTATTATGTGTTTGCGACATACGTTGGGCCAGATTTTGAGGAAAGAATAGAGAATTTCGAAGCGCACAAGATAGACCAAACCAAACGAGACGAAGTATATCGTTTCATAAACTATGTGAAATCTAAGACCGATAACTTGGATTGCCTGGTGTGTAATGCTGGTGTAAGCATTCGCAGAAGTTTTACTGAAATGAGGGATAGCGAGTGGGATGCCATGATGGAGGTGGCTGTCAATTCGCACTATATCATGTGCCGCGAGTTTTTCCCTATGATTCCCAATGGTTCACGAATATTATTCACGGGTTCACAAATGGGCTTGCATCCGCACGCGACGGTACTGGCCTACGGTGTAACCAAATCGGCCGTGCATGCCTTGGTAAAGAACCTCGTAAAAGAGTTTGAAGGTACGGGCACCACTGTGAACGCCATTGTTCCGGGTTTTGTGGACACGCCTTGGCAGGCCGACAAGCCTGAAGAAATCAAACAGAACATTTATAAGAAAACCGCCATACATCGTTTTGCACAAATAGACGAGATTGTGGATGCGTTCCGCTTCTGTATTGACAATCAGTTTGTCAACGGCAGCTTAATCGAAGTAAATGGTGGTTATTGTTATAAATAAACATTATGAGACAATTGGAATTGTGTCAAGTTCAAAAAAGGCTATTAGGTATTGCGATCATTGTTGATGAGATATGCCAGAAGCATAATATTCCCATGTTTATGATAGCTGGCACTATGCTTGGCGCTGTTCGGCATAAAGGCTTTATTCCTTGGGATGACGATATGGATTTTGCAGTGCCATATCAGCGTTATTCAGAATTGATATCAATATTAAAAAAAGAACTTCCTTTAGAATTGCGTTGTTTGACATACGATAGTTCGGAAACCTATAAAATCCCGTGGATAAAAGTGGAAGATGTTAAAACAAAGGTTATAGACAATACATTATATGTTAACGAAGATAAGATGCCGGGATTGACAATTGATATCTTTCCACTTGTTAGTTGTGATAAAGAAACATGCTATCATATTGTCCGAAAAATACAATTTTGGATGAGAACAAGTATTTTTATTTATTCACAGTCCCGACAAAAATACAGTATAAAGGACATTGTAAAAAGAAGTGTCAAATTATTATTCCCAGTATCTGTCAATAAAATCAATGATAAAATTATGCATCTAACGGATTCTATAATACCAGGGAAGTATTATGTTATTCCGATGGATCCAAATTATTCCAACAGGTATTTTCATATCCATTGGTTTGAACTATCGACCAGATATAAATTTGAAGACAAGTTGTTATATGGTGCAGTTAAGTATGATGAATATTTAAAGGAATTGTACGGTAACTATATGGAACTTCCTCCCGAAGACAAAAGAAGGACGCATTTGTTGGAAACTTATTTGAAGTAATCAAATTCAAATGGACGATTGTACAGATATTGGAACACGAATCATTTCTTTATCCAGAAGAGGATCGTTTTTCAAGAGAACGATTGGGAAAAAATAGTTGCCGAAATAAAGACAAAGGTTAATCAATGACAAAAGTCCTTGTAGTAGCAACAAGCAGGAAGACCCGTGGCGGCATCACAGCTGTGCTCAAACTTTATGAGCAAAGCCAGATGTGGCGGCAATACCAATGCCAGTGGATTGGTACCCATCGTGATGGAGGTATGGTGCGCAAATTCTGTTACCTTGTCAAAGGGCTCACGCAATATATGGTGTTGCTTCCTTTCTATGACATTGTACACTTCCATTTGGGCATGAGGCCTTCAGCCATGCGGAAATACCTCTTTTTTAAACTTGCCAAATTGTTCGGCAAAAAAACGGTTGTTCACCTGCATTTGGGTACTCAGATAGATGAGGTCTGGAACGCTAACTATCAGAACATGTTTGAGAAATCCGATTGCGGAATATTGCTTTCGGAAGGGCTAAAGTCAATAGTTCAGGATCATATTGGCAATTCAAGCAAACTGCAAGTAGTCTATAATCCTTGCCCAATCATTACCGACACAACAACTTACAGAAAGCAAAACCAAATTTTGTTCTCTGGTACTCTCTATGAGGGCAAGGGGTACATGGACCTAATCAATGCCTTCGCCAAGATTGCTCCCCAACACCCCGACTGGAAAATTGTCCTTGCTGGCAATGGCGAGGTGGAACAGGCTCGTGCCACAGCTTGTAAGCTGGGGATAGAGAAACAAGTGGAACTTCTTGGCTGGGTGAGTGGCGAAGCCAAACATCGGGTTTTTTGCGAGTCCAAAGCCCTATGTCTCCCCAGCTATGCTGAAGGCTTCCCGATGGCTGTTTTGGATGCATGGGCATACGGCCTTCCGGTCATCACTACGCCTGTAGGCGGCATACCTGATGTGGCTATCGACGGCAAAAACATGCTTTTGTTCAACCCCGGTGATGAGGATGCGTTGGCGGAGAAGTTGGAAATGATGATTTCGGACGAGGATTTGCGAAACAAACTGGCCAAAGCATCCCAAAAAATGGCTACAGAAAAATTCAGCCTCGAAACCGTCACTCAACAAGTGGCAAGAATATACGAAGAAATTGCGTGATTATGCTAACCCTGAAAACCTTATTCATAGTTGAATCCCGAGAGCAGTTGGAGCGTCTTCCCCAAGGCAAGATGCTCATCAACACCATTAACGCGCACTCTTACAACACAGCTCAAAAGGACATGGAGTTTGCTGAGGCTTTACGTGGAGGAGACTATTTGATTCCCGATGGTGCATCCATTGTAAAAGCCTGCCAGTGGCTGAAAGCTTCTTCACAGCCAATAGAAAGAATTGCTGGATGGGATTTGTTCGTGCTTGAGATGGACAGATTGAAAACGCAACCGCACTCAAAAGTGATGTTTTTCGGTTCAAGCGAGAAGGTGCTGTCGTTGATTCGCAAACAAGTTGCTGTTGATTATCCGGATTTTGAGGTTGTCACTTATTCTCCGCCATATAAGCCGGAATTCTCTGATGAGGATAATCAAGCGATGGTGCATGCAATCAACACAGCTAATCCTGATTTGCTGTGGATTGGCATGACGGCACCTAAACAAGAGAAATGGGCCTACAAACACTGGAATGAATTAAATATCCACTGTCACTGCGGAACTATTGGAGCAGTGTTTGATTTTTATGCGGGAACAGCTAAAAGAGCTCCTTTATGGTGGCAGCAACACTCGTTAGAGTGGCTCTTCCGCTTCCTCATGGAGCCTCGTCGCATGTGGCGGCGCTATGTTGTGGGCAATGCGAAATTCATCTGTTATATCATTAAAGAACGGACAAAAAAATAGAATGTCATGAGAAACAATACACGTACAAATTCTCTTATTAAATGGTGTATTATTGTTGGGGATTTTATAATGCTCAATGTGTTGCTGGTATTGGTGTTGTACTCGCGGTTCAATTTCTTTAGCGGTAGTGATGAAGAGAAACGCGTTTTCATGTTGATTTGCAATGTGGCCATGGTCATCAGTGAATCCAGGTTTTCCACTGTTATTCACGAGAGGCTTGTGGGTGTCGACAGTATTCTTAAACGTGTTTCAATGCTGGTGCTAATTCAAGTATTGGTTGCATATATTCTGCTGCGTGCCATGCAGTTTGATGCACGCGTTGGTATCCCACTGTTGATTACAGGTGTGTTAATGTTAGCCGTGTTCCTGCCTATGCGTTATCTGGAACGCTGGCTGCTAAAACTGATGCGTCTGAAAGGCTTCAATACTCGAACCATCACTTTGGTTGGTTCTTGTGAGGAACTGCGCAAACTTCACGATAAACTCAAGCAAGACCCAACCCTGGGCTATAAGGTCATCAGTTATTATGGCTCTTTGGACTACCTGCCGCAAACAGGTGGTTTGGATGACTTTGTCCGGCTTTTAAATGCACCGGATCAGTTGGTTTTAGGTGACGAATTATACATGTGCATTCCACGCAGCGAACGCTCCATTATCAAAGATACAGAGTCGTTGTGTGACAGGAAAATGGTAAAATTCTATTATGTTCCGTTGCAGGAAGAGGCCATCAATCTGCAACCCGTGATGCTTGACGATTTGGAACTATTTACTACCTATATTAGCCCTTTGGAGGATCCGATGAACAGGGCCGTGAAGCGTCTTTTTGATTTGGTGGCTTCTTCTTTTTGCCTTGTGCTTACCGCCTTGCTGTTTCCTTTCATTGCATTGATAATCAAACTGCAAAGCCCAGGGCCCATCTTCTTCCGCCAAAGGCGCACGGGCCTTGACGGTCATGAGTTTTGGATGTATAAGTTTCGCTCGATGCATGTCAACGCTGATGCCGACCGCCTTCAGGCCACCGAGGATGACCCTCGCAAATACCCTTTTGGCAATTTCATGCGCAAAACGAATATTGATGAGCTTCCTCAGTTCTGGAATGTGTTTCGCGGGGATATGAGCATAGTGGGGCCGAGACCTCACATGTTGGCCCATACCGAGCAGTATTCACTCCTCATAGACAAGTATATGGTTCGCCATTTTGTGAAACCCGGAGTGACTGGTTGGGCACAAGTGACGGGGTTTCGGGGTGAAACAAAAGAACTGTGGCAAATGGAGGGGCGTGTGGAACGCGACATCTGGTATATCCAACATTGGAGCATCTGGTTAGACATTAGAATCATTTGGAAGACTTTCACTACGATTTTCATTCACGATGAAAACGCCTATTGAAAAATTGAAGAGAAGCAACTCAATTATCAAATAACCACAATAACCCAATACCAATAACTAATGAATATCGCAGTAGCAGGCACAGGCTACCTGGATTTGAGCATTGCCACGGTGTTGGCACAACACAACCATGTTATTGCTGTTGTTCCCGAAAGGGTCGACCTCATCAACCAAAAAAATCGCCCATTAAGAATGAGTACATTGAGAAGTATACGGCAGAGAAGGAATTAGTCCTTACCCCTGCCACATCGGCCAGGTGAAGACCAACAAGTATCATTGATGCCGTACTTTCACTGAAAAAGTGGAACTACTAAACGAAAAAGTGTCCTTCGGGACACTTTTTTTTGTATTTTTGCCGCTCATTTTGAAAAATCATTCCCATGAACAATAAAAACACGTTAATTGGTTTCATTCTTATCGCGGCTATCCTCTTCGGCTGGATGTATTTTATGAGCCCTTCTAAAGAGGAACTGGCTAAGCAACAGCACATTCAGGACTCGCTCCGACAGGTGAGACGGGAACAGATGGCCTTGGATTCGCTCCGATTGGCCGAACAACAACAGGCTGCAGCCTTGGCCCAAATGGCTGATTCGACGGCGATGGCCGAAATGGACTCGGCCACACTCGCCCAACACAAGGCCAATGCCTTGACAGACCAATTTGGTATCTTTGCGGCTTCGGCGCAAGGTGAGGAACGGACTTGGACGGTTGAGAGCCAGCTGCATAAGCTGACTTTTAGCAGCAAGGGCGGCTTTTTAAAACAGGTGGAGCTGAAAAACTACAAGACCTACGACTCGTTGCCGCTGATTTCGTTCGATACGGCCACTTCCAAGTTCGACCTTTCATTTTTGGCTCAAAACCGTGTTATTAACACTTCCAATTTCTATTTCCAACCTTATAAGAATGGTCGGCCTTACACGGGCGGCGACATCACTGTGGCCGAGGGCGACAGCCTCGTTTTCGCCATGCGCCTGCTCACCCAAGACCCGACAAAGTACATAGAATACGTCTACACCATTCATGACGACAACTATATGCTCGACTTCGATATCCGTACGGTCGGGTTGAAGGATGTGATTGCCAACAACGCCGATTACTTGAGTCTGGACTGGGCTGTCGACTTGATGAAACAGGAAAAGAGCAACGACCGCTTCGCCGACGAGTCGGTGTACTATCGCTCGCTCTCCGACAATAAGGTGGAACACCTCGATGCGAACAAGGACGATGTTGAGACCATCAACAACAAGCTGAAATGGATTTCGTTCAAGCAGCGTTTTTTCTGCAACGTCATTGTGGCCAAAGACGAGTTCCTGAACGCCAAGATGACCGTCCAAACCCACAAGTCGGGCAATCCGCGCTACCTCAAGTCGATGTCGACCAACATTTCGGTGCCTTACAACATCACCGCCGAGACCAATACCATTCCGATGCAGCTCTATTTCGGCCCCAATCACTTCAAGACATTGCGGAGCTACGGATTGGGTTTGCAGGATCAAATCAATTTGGGCAACTTTTTCCTCATCCGTTGGATTAATTATGGTGTCATTGCTGTGTTCAACTGGCTGAGCAGCTACGGCTGGAACTACGGCATCGTCATCCTCATCTTGACCATCCTCATCAAGACCTTGCTCTTCCCGCTGGCGTTCAAATCATACAAGTCGTCGGCCATTACTCGTGTGCTGAAGCCTGAGATGGAGGCCATCAACGCGAAATACCCAAAAGAAGAGGATGCGATGAAGAAACAACAGGCCGTGATGAACCTGCAACGTCAAGCTGGAGTAAGTCCTGCTTCGGGATGCTTGCCCGCCTTGCTGCAGTTCCCCATCCTTATCGCCATTTTCCGTTTCTTCCCGGCCAGTATCGAGTTGCGTCAGCAGCCTTTCCTATGGGCCGACGACCTCTCAACCTATGATAGTATCCTTGAGTTCCCCAAGTTCCTCGGCATGGACCACCTCAGCTTGTTCACCCTGCTGATGACCATCACGACCTTCATCTACACATACGTGAACAATAAGCAGATGGACGTTTCGAGCAATCCCCAGATGAAGCCCATGATGTGGATGATGTACTTGATGCCCATCATGTTCTTCGGCATCTTCAACAACTATTCTGCGGGTTTGAGCTACTATTACATGCTCGTCAACATCATCACTTTCATCCAGATGTTTGTCTTCCGCAAGATGATTGATGAGAACAAGGTGAGAGCCACTATCGAGGCCAACAAGAAGAAGCCACAGAAAAAGTCGAACTTCCAAAAACGTCTCGAAGAGGCCCAGAAACAACAGGCCAAGCTGCAGCAGCAGAGACGGTGATTTGCTAAGGTTGTACCAACACGGAAGCACATTCATTATTGAATAGAAAAATCGCCCGCTGGAAAACTTCTGGCGGGCGATTGTATTATTCTCTTTTGGCAAGGATTTTTTTCAACGTCTTGTCATCCATTCTGTTGTTCCATAACAGAACAATAAACACTTCTGTTTCCCGTATCAATACTTAGTTATTTTTTAATTATATGACTCATTATAAGCTACATAGCGCGTATTGTACCGAGCATTCGCCCTGTTTTAGGGCATGTTCCAGTCC
>CADCML010000020.1 GCA_902802535.1 uncultured Bacteroidia bacterium | reverse complement strand
CGATGGTTTCCAGGACTTCGCGAACGGCCTGTAAGTACTCATTTTCGCCCGGATGCTTGGCTTCCAGAGCGGTCATAATTTCATTGACTTTCATTTTTTTTGACTTTAATTAAAGGTTTATTTGTTGTGTTTGAAAGTTTGCTGCTTGTATTAAGCGGTGCAAAGATATGGTTTTTATTTGAAAGATTTTCAAATTGGTTGAAATATTTTCATTTTTGCGGGTCGTTGTCCTCAAAAACCACCTCACCACGCTCATACTCAACGATTCTCGTCACGGTACCGTCGGGATTGTAATAGATTTCCCTGCCGTGCTTCAGGTTGTCGACGTATGGCACTTCGAGGCATTTGTAGCCCGATTCCTCGTAGCAGGTCTGCTTGCCCGTGCCCATCGCATACTCCGCCTTCGACGCCAAAGCACCGCTCGGATAGAAGATGAACCACGAGCCGTCCATCATGCCGTCAACGTACTGGCCTTCCTGGAAGACCTGACCGTTGTCGTACCACTTCTTCGACTCGCCGTTGACTTTGCCATCGACATAATGGTCTTCCGACTGCAGATGGCCGTTTTCCGAATAGGAACGGCAGATGCTGTCGCGCTCGCCATGCTTGTACCAGCACTCCAGCTCAAGCTCGCCGTTGGGATGGAACCGCTGGTAGCGACCTTCAAGTGTGTCGTTCCTGTAGAAGGCTCGGGTCATCACCCTACCCTGCTTGGAATACCACACACTTTCGCCGTTCAGCTTGTCGCCCTCATAGCGCAGCTCCGACTTCAGTTTGCCATTCTCCCAATATTCCTTCCTGACGCCATGATTGCAGGCGACGAAGGTCAACAAGGCGAGCATGAGCAACAAACTGGCCGACTTATTCATAGCTTCCTGCTTTCTTGAACGGGTCGATCGGGACAAGCTTGATATTGTCCTTATCGTATTGATAGATGCTCCAAAGCAAGTTTTCCTTGCCATCGTTGCCTTCCACGTTCAGATAGTTCCTGTAATAGAAACGGTAACCCGTGTGCAGCATCGAAGCCTGGTAGCAATGCAGACAATTGATTAGGTCGTCGCTGCCGTATTGCATGAGGGCATTGAGGACGTAGCAGCCCACATCGTAGCCCTCGAAAGCGTACTGCTGAGGCTCTTCGACATACTTTTGCCTGAAACGAAGCACAAAGCGCTTGGCGGCCTCGCTGTTATAGTCGACGAAGAAATCGCTGATATAGATGGCATTCATTTTCAGCAGGTTGTCGACCAAAAGCTTTTCGTGTTTCTGCCAATCGGGGGCGCAGACGAGCGTGATGGGGAAACGGTCGGCTTCCTGGGTCAGGCTGTTGAGTATTTGGGTAGCAAAGACGTTGTCGTCGCCGTAGGCAATGATGACGTTGTCGCGCACGCCCGAAAGGTGCGATTTCATCTTGCCGATGTCGTTGTAGGAATAACGCCTCACCGTATTGGTCAGCACCACCTCATGCGTGTTTCCTTTTTGGAAATCGCGGGTAGAATACACCTGGCCTTCCACGTTGATGGTCGGCACCAAACGGCTGCCCATCTCCAAGCGTTCGCTTTCATTGCGGGCAAAGTGGAGGAATTCGTCACCAGAAACCGTAACCTCTTCATTGATTGCAAGGTTCAGATGGTGTTCCATTTGGCTCAGGAAAGTGGTGTCGGCAGATTTTTCGCGACTCACTATGAACACGTTGGCATCGGAATACTGGTTTTTCACCAAGTTCGAGATGGTCAAGATCATGCCCATGTCGCCCGCTTTCATCTTCATTACGTTGGGGCTGTCCTCAATCACCGACTTGCGTGTTGACAGCGGGTTGACCACCACGATGCCGTGGTTTTTGGCGTATTCCTCGACCACTGCGAACGACTTGCCGAAGAAAGGTCCCACAATCAAATCCAGGTCCTTGTTCCGGATTTGCGACAATGCCCTTTCTGCCGACGACACGTTCTCCGTCACGTCAAACACCGTCAAATCCAACTTCATCCCTTGTTTTTCAAGGGTTTCGGCGGCCATCATGAAGCCTTCGTAAAACTGCAGGAACGACATGGAGCGCGACTTTTTCGACTTTGCCGCACTTTCCTTCGAGACCTCGATGTTGTCGATGTCGTAAAGATACAAAGGCACCATCAAGGCCACCTGGTAGCGTTTCAAGGCATTCGCGGGCGAGGCCACACATTCGGGGATGTCGCCCATCTCAAAATCGAAGCCTAACGGCTGTGGCGCAGGAATCTCTAAGGGTTCGATAGGCTCTTCTATGACAACTGGCTCTTCGATTATTACGGGTTCCTCTACAACTACGGGCTCTTCGATTATAACTGGTTCCTCTACGACGGGTTCTTCAATTATAACTGGTTCCTCTACAACTACGGGTTCTTCGATTAATACTGGTTCCTCTACGACGGGCTCCTCAATAACCGGCTCTTCGATGATAACAGGTTTAGGCTCTTCGACAACGGGCTCTACTACAACGGGTTCCTCCACAACTGGCTCCACTATTACAGGCACTTCGACAACGGGCTCCTCGATGACTGGCTCCTCGATGATAACAGGTTTAGGTTCCTCGACAACTGGTTCTACAACAACTGGTTCTTCCACAACAGGCTCCACTATCACGGGCACTTCGACAACGGGCTCCTCGATAACCGGCTCTTCGATGATAACAGGTTTAGGTTCCTCGACAACGGGCTCTACTACAACAGGCTCCTCCACAACAGGTTCCACTATTACGGGCACTTCGACGACGGGCTCCTCAATAACCGGCTCTTCGATGATAACAGGTTTAGGCTCTTCGACAACGGGCTCCTCAATAACCGGCTCCTCGATGATAACAGGTTTAGGTTCCACGACAACGGGCACTTCGACAACGGGCTCTTTAGCAGGCTCCTCGTTAATCAACTCCGCGATTTCTTCCCAATAATGGTCCTCTTCCCTAATCCAATAGAAATCCGTAACGCGCTGTATGGGAATCAGCACCACCTGACCCTCAAACACATGCGTTCCAAGAGAAATATTGTTGGTCCTGAAGGCTTTTTCATTCACCTTCCAACGGCTCAACAGCGAAGAAACGCGCTCGTTCCTCTCGCAAAAATGCACGATATAGTCGTTTTCGTTGGTCACATTGGGAATCACGATGCGCATTCCGGCAGCAGGCTCATTGGAAAGTCCCGGATTGGCAGCCTTGAATTCCGACAAGTCGATGCCGACCTTCTTGGCAATGTCATACAAATCCTCGCCTGGCTGCACAATGTAGGCCTTGCCGTCGAAATAAGGCATTCGCACATTGAGATGCTCCACGACCACGGTATCCTTTTTCCTTTGGGGCTGTTCCACAACTGGTTCGGGCTTGACCTCAACAGGCTTGGAAGTTTCCACAACAGGTTTGGATTCAGCCGCTGCGGGTTGAGGCTCATTCTTGGGAGACGCCTTTTCGGAACGAACAGGAATACCTAACACATGACCCGCTTTCAGTCCATTCTTGACCTCAGGATTCAGCCTTTCAATTTCACTCACGGAAACATTGTAAAGCTTTGACAATCCGTAAAGCGTCTGCCCCTGCTTGACATGGTGCATATAGTATTCCCTGCCGCCGATGATGGCCTTTTCGGACGAACGCCCAGCCACATCTTGGGCCTTCACGTTGCCCGAAAGCAGCATCCCCAACAGGAAAAAGAGAAAGAAAAAAAGCCTGCTTTTCATTATCTTGCTCATTTACAATATTATTCCCATTCAATCGTCGCCGGCGGTTTCGACGAGATGTCGTAGCACACGCGGTTCACGCCCTTTACCTTATTAATAATGTCATTCGACACTTTGGCCATGAACTCGTAGGGCAGATGCACCCAGTCGGCGGTCATGCCATCGGTGGAGATGACTGCACGGAGGGCGATGGTGTATTCATAGCTGCGTTCGTCGCCCATCACGCCGACCGACTTCACCGGCAACAGAATCGTGCCTGCCTGCCAGATGCTGTCGTATAGGTTGTCGGCCATTTCATTGGGATACGAAGCGCTTGGCAACTCGCAAGGCCAATTGCGCAAGCCCTTGATGAAGATGTCGTCGGCCTCGCGGAGGATGTGGAGCTTCTCTTCCGTCACTTCGCCCAAAATTCGGATGCCGAGGCTCGGTCCGGGGAAAGGATGACGGCCAATCAGTTCGCGCTTGATGCCCAAGGCTCGACCCACGCGGCGCACCTCATCCTTGAAGAGGGAACGTAATGGCTCCACAATCTTCAGGTTCATCTTCTCGGGCAGTCCGCCTACGTTGTGGTGCGACTTGATTTTGCAACTCGGCCCGTTGACGCTCACGCTCTCGATGACATCGGGATAGATGGTGCCTTGGGCGAGCCAACGTGCCCCTTTAATCTTCTGTGCCTCAGCATCGAACACGTCGATGAAAGTGGATCCGATGGCCTTGCGCTTGGCCTCGGGGTCGGTGACACCTTTCAGTTTTTCGAGGAACAAATGCCCAGAATGGACACCTATCACGTTGAGGCCCATCTCCTTATAGGAATCGAGGACTTCCTCAAACTCGTTCTTGCGAAGCAATCCGTTATCGACGAAGATACAAGTCAGGTTCTTCCCTATTGCCTTGTTGAGCAACACGGCAGCCACGGTACTGTCCACGCCGCCCGAAAGCCCGAGGATGACCTTGTCGTCGCCCAGCTGCTGTTTCAGGCTCGCCACCGTATTATCGATGAACGAATCCGGTGTCCAGTCGCCCTTGCAGCCGCAAATGCCCAGCGCAAAATTGGCCAGCATCCGAGAGCCTTCCTTGGTGTGGAATACCTCGGGATGGAACTGCACGGCGTAGGTCTCCTCCCCTTCTATCTTGTAAGCGGCGTTCTCCACATCTTCAGTCGAGGCGATAATTCGCGCTCCTTCAGGCAATTTTGCAATTGTGTCGCCGTGGCTCATCCACACTTGGCTCGTCTTGCTCACGCCTTCAAACAACGGGCATTGCTCGTCGACGACAGTCAGCATGGCGCGGCCATATTCGCGGGCAATCGAGCCGTTGACCTCGCCACCGAAATGCTGCGAGATGAACTGCGCACCATAGCAAATGCCCAATAACGGAAGTTTGCCCTTGATGTCAGACAAATCGACGATGGGAGCATTTGCGTCGCGCACCGAGAACGGACTACCACTGAGAATCACGCCTTTGACATGGTCGCCCAGCGTCGGAATCTTATTGAACGGATGGATTTCGCAATACACATTCAGCTCGCGAAGGCGGCGTCCGATGAGCTGTGTGACCTGCGAGCCAAAGTCGAGAATGAGAATCATTTCTTGCATAAAAGAAAATTTTGCGCAAAAATAGTCTTTTTTCACGGATAAACCGTATTTTTGCGGAAAAGAATCACAGTATGATCAATTATCTCATCCTCTTCGGCATCGCCGTCCTGCCTGTCATCGTTCTAATGATTTACATCTACCGTCAGGACAAATACCAAAAAGAACCCATCAAAACGCTTGCGAAAGCCTTCATCGGCGGCATGATGGCCATTCCTTTGGACATCCTCATCGTCACGGGCATCGATGGTGTGCTGGGCGACACGTTCATCGCCAACACCGTGTTTTTCACTGCCTTTTTGGAGGCTGGAATACCCGAAGAGTTTTCCAAGTTTCTCATTTTCATGATTTTCATTTGGCGCGACAAGAACTTCGACGAATACTTCGACGGCATCGTCTATGCCTCCTTCATCGGTCTTGGTTTCGCCTGCGTGGAGAACATCGGATACGTTTTCGAATACGGTTTCCAAACAGGCGTAGTTCGTGCCTTGCTATCGGTGCCAGGCCATTTCCTCTTCGGCGTGGTGATGGGCTATTTCCTCTCGTTGGCCAAATTCCATCCCGAAAAACGCAGCAGACTCCTCTTGTCGGGACTGCTGTTGTCGATGCTTGCCCACGGCCTGTTCGACTGGCTGCTGATGGTGGCCAGCGTCTTGCCTATTGTCGGCGGCATCATCTACATCGTTTTCCTTTGGGGCGACATCAAACTGTGGAAACTCGGCCTGAGGTATATCAACAAGCAACAGGAAAACTCGCGGAGGCAAGCCGAAGCCAGCGCCTTCAGCCACGGCTCAATATTCGAACACCGCGACACGGATTTCGACTCAGAATACAAACGGATTGATTGGAATGCGGGCAACAAATGGTAGGTTTCCGTTTGTAATCCGACCGAAAAAGTTTGTAATCCAAACCAACAACTCCTTGATTTTCAACACTAACTTTCCGAAAAAGTTTGTAAGGCCTTGACAAGCCGTCGGGACGATGTGCAGAAGTCGTAATTTTGCCTTGTCAAACCAAAATGTTTTTACCATGCGAAAAAAGATTTTCCTTTGGTCGTGCCTGCTCCTACTGACAGCCACGGCAGCAACGGCTCAAGAAACGGAGCCGAAAAACGGATGGCACCACAACCTTTATGTGGAAGTGGGGCCGAAATTCACCGCACACCTCTCGCCCAACCTCGAACCCTTCAGGCCAACGGGTGGCTGGGGCGCTTACATCAATGTCAATAGCCGAATGAGGACCTGGCAAGGCTCGTTCCGCTACGAAATCGTCAGTCCCGATTACCATTGGTCATTGCGCACGGGCCTGCAATACGGCTTCAACTACAAGCGCATCGGCTACAAGCAAGCCGAAGAGAAATTCCACCCTGCAGACTACGTTGACAAAGAATGGTACTACTTCCAAGTCGACAACGACCAACAGTTGGAATACCTCCGCGTGAAAGGCATCGAGCAGCACTCCCACTACCTCGGCATCCCGATTGAACTGCGCTATTACTTCAAGTCGGGCCTTGAAACCTTCAGGATGTACCTTGCCGCCGAAGCCGACCTCGATTTCCTCGTCGGTAACCGCAACAAGGTGAATTTCCTCAATAAGGACGGCATGGCACCCTACACCGCGCAAGTCACCTCACACTACGCCAATCCTGACCCGATGAACGCCTCCACTTATTTCGGTGCCGGTTTCCAAGTGGGCGACAGAAGCGGCATCGGCGTGGGCTTCAACTGGCTCGTCCACCTTTTTGAAATCAGCGGCTCCACCGGCATGTTGCCCACCAAACCCAAGTTTGCCGGAAGCAAATTGCAAGTCGAATTACTCATCCCTTTAAAATAACCAGCCATGAAAAAATACCTTATCATTGCAGCGGCACTCCTCGCCATGACAGCCTGCTCAAAATCAGACTTTAAGGAAACGCAATACATCAGCGACCCCGACTTTCCGGGTCTGCCCATCTATTCCGAAATGGGCTACAACACTTTCGGTGCCTATATCAACCAAGATGTGTTTTTCTGCAACCAATATGACCGTCCTTTCTACCTCGTTGCCGACCGCGACAACCTGACAATGACCCTCTACGGATGGAAAGACGGCAGCAACTTCAACATGGTTTTCAACCTTCCGATTGACACCACCTATCATCTGGAAGACTATCACAGCCTCCTCGCCCTCAATGGAAAGACCTTCGAAATCGGCACAACCCCAACGAGTTGCAATGTGGAATTTGAAGGCTATTATCCGCCCGAAATTGATAGCATATACAGTGGCTACATCAAATTCGAGAAGGTGCAACAAGTCATAGTTGACAAGACCGATGCGGAAGTGGTGGTCTCAGGCAAGTTCCAATTCCGTGCCTTCACGCCCGACGGCACCCGCATCGACGTGACCGGTGGCCGCTTCGACCTCGGCGTTGACAATGCCAATTTTGTGAATTTCAGAAATTAACGGTTGTACGACCGATTTTTTCGAAGTTGTTTTTGAAATTGTTGCAGGCAATTCAAAAACAACTTCTTTTTTGTATCTTTGCGCTATGGCACTCAATTGCGGAATCATCGGTCTTTCAAGCGTTGGAAAGACGACTATATTCAATTGTATATCAAACACTAAGGCAGAAATCGGTTTTGCCTCGAAATCGAACATCGGCATGTGCGAGGTAGTGGATGAGCGGCTGAAACTCATCGACAACATCTCCCACTCGAAGCGTATCGTGCCCGCCACGGTCGAAATCGTCGACCTGCCCGGACTGAGCAAAGGCGGTCAGGGCGTGGGCAACAAGCTCCTCGCCGAGGTGCAGACGATGGATGCCCTCATCCACGTGCTGCGTTGCTTCGACGACCCCAACATCCCCCACAGCGAGGGCAGCATCGACCCTGTTCGCGACATGGAACTCGTTGACTTTGAGCTGCAAGTCCGCGACTTGGATTTGGTGACCCGAAAATTGGAACGCACCCAGAAAATGCTCAAAAACGGCGAGAAAGACTTCAAGAAAGCCTTCGATGTGCTTACAGTCTACAAGGAAACCTTGGAGAACTTCGGCAACGCCCGCGACGCCAAGGTGGCCGAGGAAGACAAGAAATATGTGCAAGATATTCAGTTGCTTACGGCCAAGCCCATGATTTATGTCTGCAACGTGGATGACGAATCCGCCACCACGGGCAACAAATACTCCGATGCCGTGAAAGCCGCCTTAAAGGAAGGACAGGATATGCTCATTATCGCTGGCAAATTAGAGGCCGAAATCGCCGAACTCGATGCCGACGACCGCCAACTCTTCATGGAAGATGCCGGCCTGACCGAACCCGGCGTGAACAAGCTCGTCCGCACCGCCTACCACACCTTGAACCTACATTCGTTCTTCACCACCGGTCCCGACGAAACCCGCGCTTGGACTATCCACGTGGGCGACACCGCCCCCATCGCTGCCGGAGCCATCCACAGCGACTTGCAACGTGGCTTCATCCGTGCCGAGGTGATGAGCACTGAGGACTTCTTGCAATATGGTTCGGAGGCTGCTGTGAAGGAAGCGGGCAAGTTCCGTGTGGAGGGGAAGACATACGTTGTGCAGGATGGGGATATTCTGAATATTAGATTCAATGTATAGTTTTATTAAACTACAGATTACACAGATTTTACTGATTTTTGACAGAAATTTTTGGGACGCAAGCGTCCGATTGGTACAGATGGCTAGATAATAGATGGAAACGAATCAGTTTATATATGGAAAAGAAACATATAGCATTATTGGTGCAGCCATGGAGGTCCATAGAACGCTCGGCATGGGATTTCTTGAGTCCGTATATCAAGAAGCTTTAGAGGTGGAAATGACAAAACGTAACATCCCTTTTATTCCTCAACACAAGATACAAATCAAATACAAAGATGTTCTGCTGAATCAGTATTATATCGCAGATCTTTTCTGTTATGGCAAAATCATAGTCGAATTGAAAGCGGTATCAACTATTCTTCCTGAACACGAAGCCCAAGTTATCAATTACATTCACGCAACAGGTATGAAGTTAGGCATGTTATTGAATTTTGGGAGCGAAAGTCTTTACTATAAACGATTTCCCAACATCACGCCAAAGCCCATCTGTACAAATCCGCAGCTTTAGCTGCAAAATTTCCGACCCAAACTATCCGTAAAAATCCGTGTAATCCGTAGTTAAAAAACAAAAAAAATGGAATATGTAGTCTTAGTCGACGAGAACGACCGCCAAATCGGTCTGATGGAGAAGCAAGCCGCGCACGTGACACCGCATTTGCATAGGGCTTTCTCTGTCTTTATCTTCAATTCGAAGGGCGAACTGCTCATGCAACAGCGTGCATTATCAAAATACCACTCCCCCGGCCTTTGGACCAATACTTGCTGCAGCCATCCCCGCGCTGGCGAGACGTTGGCCGAAGCTACTTCACGCCGCCTGATGGAAGAGATGGGCATGACTTGTAAGATGCACGAGGTGTACACCTTTATATATAAGGCTCCCGTCGGACAAGGCCTCACCGAACACGAATTCGACCACGTTTGGATTGGCCAAAGCGATGAAACACCCAACATTAACCACGATGAAGTGGAATCTTGGAAATACATGAGCCTCAAAGACTTGAAAGAGGACCTCCTACTCCATCCCGAGCTTTACACGGAGTGGTTCAAGATTACTTTTGAGGAAATGACGCGACATGCGGAACTTTTAGGGATTTAAAGACTACCCTATTTACATTTTTTCATCGAAAATAATTAGTAAATATACTTACTATAAGTATTTTTACTATTTTTGCAGCCGAAATCGTAAGATTCAACGAAGTTAATTTGAATTGAAAACGAATTAAATTTTACTAAAATGAAACGCATTTTTCGTTATTTCATCGGAATGCTGGCAATAGCTATTCCATTGTGCGTCAATGCACAAGACAATTTGCAACAACAAGTGAACAACCTTGAAGGCAAGGTGGACCGTATGCCCAAAATCTCCGGTTTCGTGCAAGGCTTGTACCAAGCCAACCTTGACGACAAAGGCGAATTGAAGGACAACACCTTCAGGATGCGCCGCGTGCGTCTTTCGGTCGAAGGAAACCTCTTCAAAGGATTGACTTACAAGATTCAAGGCGATTTCAGCCGCAGCCCCATGCTCGTTGACGCTTTCTTGAAGTACAAGGTTTGCAATGAGTTTGCCATCCAAATCGGCCAGTTCAAGACCCCGTTCTCCATCGAAAACCCCATCAACCCTCTCAACCTTGAGATTTTCGACTACGGTGAAAGCATCCAGAAACTCGTCGGCTATAGCGATGTCTGTGGCGTGGGTTCCTTGGGTCGTGACCTCGGTATCATGGCCACTGGTAGCCTCTTCCCCGTTGAAATGCAAAACGGACAGAAATTCAGCATCGTCGACTACAGCATCGGTCTGTTCAACGGTAACGGTGCCAACCAACTCGACAACAACAACCGCAAGGACCTTGTGGGCCGCTTGGACATCCATCCCGGCCTGAAAGCCCTGACTTTGAGCGGTTCGTACTACTACGGCAAGTATTACAAAGACGAGGATTACAACGGCATTCGCAATCGTTGGGCCGCTGGTTTGCAATACAACGACGGTAAACTTGTGATTCGTGGCGAATACCTAAGCGGCACGACGGGCTATCAAGGTTTTGAAGGCGAAGGAGCACCGAAAAAATTCAACAGCTTGGGTTACTATGCCGAGGCCGGCTACAATTTCCAATTCGGCAAGGAAGGCAAGGAACACAAACTGATGCCTGTGCTTAGGTTTGAGCATTTCGAACAGCAAACTGGCGTTTGGGGAGCTCACACTACAGATCACGTTGTTTATTATCTTCCAAATGTTTCTGCCCCAACGAGTTATTACACTGTCGGCATCAACTATTGGCCCATCAAAAGCGTGAATTTCAAGCTTGACTATTCTTTAGTTGATGGCTTCAAAAAAGTTGACGGTTACTACAACAAAAACTATTCCCACCGCGTGGTGGCCATCCTGAGCTTCAAATTTTAAATCTTAAATCTTAAATTTGAATCACTATGTCAAACAATAAAACATCCAACCTCTGGAAAAAAGAAGACTGGCTCGCCGTGTGGATTGGCTTCATCGTCATCGCCATCGGCTGCATCTCCGTCCTCACTAAAGGTTTTGACTTCGACGCCGCCAAGTTCGGCACCTGGCACTGGTGGGAGAACGTGGAAACAAAGAAATCCTTGGCCGCACAATTCAACGGCGAGTTTTGGGTCAAACTGCTCCGCACCTTCTTGGTGACAGGCATCCTGTTCGGCATCGGCATCAAGCTCCAAGGCGAGAAAATCGGCAAGTTCATCCCTGCCTTCGTCGTGCTGTTCCTCATCTGTGTCGTAGTCAGAATGATTAGTGCCGAGTTCACCCTCAAGATGTACCTCGAATGGGCTTTCTGGGCCTTGCTCATCGGCCTGCTGATTTCCAACACCGTCGGCACTCCCGAATGGCTGAAACCCGCCATCCGCACGGAGTTCTACATCAAGACCGGCTTGGTCATCATGGGCTTCTCGGTGCTGTTCTCCAACATCGCCAAATTCGGCCCTTACGGTCTTGGCATCGCTTGGATCGTCACCCCTATCGTCATCATCTTCATGTGGTGGTTCGGCACCAAGGTTTTGAAAATCGACAACAAGCCGTTGGTCATGACCCTGTCCGCCGCCACTTCGGTGTGCGGTACCAGCGCGGCCATCGCCACGGGTGCAGCCGCCAAAGCCAAAAAGGAAGACCTCTCCTTAGCCATCTCCATCTCCATCATCTTCACCATTTTAATGATGGTGTTCGAGCCAATGATCATCCGTGCTTGCGGCATGAGCCAACTCATGGGTGGTGCCCTCATCGGCGGCACCGTTGATTCGACGGGTGCTGTAGTGCTGGCCGGTAACGCCCTCGGCGAGGAAGCCGAACAAGCTGCCGTCCTCGTGAAGTCCATCCAGAACATTCTTATCGGTTTCATCGCCTTCTTCGTGGCCATCTTCTTTGCCACCAAGGTCGACAAGGACCCGAACCAAAAGGTCGGTGCCGGCGAAATCTGGAACCGTTTCCCGAAGTTCATCATCGGTTTCTTCGTGGCCTCGTTGGTCGCCTCCTTCATCGTCCTGCCCCTCACCGACGGCGCTACCGTGAAGGCCATCAACGGCGTCCTCGACCAATACAAGAATTGGGCTTTCGTTTTAGCCTTCACCAGCATCGGCTTAGACACCAACTTCAAGAGCCTCTTCAAGCAGATGCAAGGCGGCAAGGTGCTCTGGCTTTACATTGTGGGTCAGGTCTTTAACATCCTCCTCACGCTGTTTGCCGTGTGGTTCCTCCTCTCCGGAAAATTCTTCGAGATCCCGAACCTCGACATGTTCAAATAATGAGCAAAAACCACAAAATATTCAAAGTGATTACCATCGTCGTGGTGGTAATCACTTTGTTTTTGGCCGGCTGGATTATGGCCAACAAACTCGGCCTCGTCGAAGGCTACGACTTCGGCGCGGGTGCCTATTTCTATGCCGACATTCCCACTGAGCAATACTCGGAAATCGACCGCGAAGGCGCATATCAGAATACTATTCCAAAATGGATTTTCTACGTCTTTTTCTTTGCCTGGGGCTGGCTAATGTGGCGGTTATGGGTGTGGGTGGAGAATCGAGGGAAGAATCACTGATGATTCATGAAGCCAGGACATAACTTTCAGTCCTTAAACACATATTCGGGGTTGTAATCAATATTGTAGGCCTTTAGGAAAGCCACATACTCCTCTTCGAATGTCTTTTTGCGATGATGCTCTTTTTGATTCTGCACATAGGCTTTCACCTTTTCCACACCAGACGCACTGACAGAGAACACAGCATAGCCACCTTGCCATGCAAATTGCGAATAATATGGGGCAATGGTCTTGATCCATTTGCTGCTGCATTTCTTGATGTCCTCCACGAAGTCGGCCATGGAGATTGTCCGTGGAAGAGTGCAGAGGATGTGGATATGGTTGGGGACGCCGCCTATCTGAATGACCATTGCGTTCTTGTTGACGATGATGCCGTCGATGTAGGCGAACAGCTTGGGGAGGTCTTCTTCGCGTATGGTGACGGAGCTGTATTTGGTGTGGAAGACCAGATGGATATAGACTTGTGCGAGTGATTGTGCCATGGTTAGAGGATTTTATCCCAGGGCTATGCCGCTGGGGAATTTCTGTATGAGCCTTTCAGGCTCATGGATGGGGTGTCGGTGGGAGCAAGCCTACGGCTATGCCGCAGGGAATATCTGTCTGAGCCTTTCAGGCTCATGGATGGGATGGCGGCGGGAACAATCCTACGGCTCTGCCGCAGGAAATATCTGTACGAGCCTTTCAGGCTCTGCCTTCCGCTGAATGATTCCGCAAAGGAGGAAGGCACGAAGTGCCGCAACAGATTTTCCCCAATGGCAGCGCCTTGGGAATTGACGGCCAAGCGGGAAGGCAAGCAGCCTGAAGGGCTGCAACAAAATGAATACTGCAACAGGAAATATCTGCCAGAATCTTGCAGGCTCTGCCCTCCGCTGAATAATCCCGCAACGGAGGAAGGCACGAAGTGCCGCAACAGATTTTCCCCAATGGCAGCGCCTTGGGAATTGACGGCCTCGCGGGAAGGCAAGCAGCCTGAAGGGCTGCAACAGAATGAATATTGCAACAGAAAATTTCTGCCAGAGCCTTGCAAGCCCTGCCCTCCGCTGAATGATTCCGCAAAAGAGGAAGGCACAAAGTGCCGCAACAGATTTTCCCCAATGGCAGCGCCTTGGGAATCGACAGCCTCGCGGGAAGGCAAGCAGCCTGAAGGGCTGCAACAGAATGAATATTGCAACTTCGATAGATTCCGCACACGCTTATGCAGCATCTCCACCACCGTCGACAAAACGATGTCTCCATTCCAAATATCTATCTCTTTTACCATATTCGAATCTGCTTTGCAAAAATAAACAATTTGACCGATATCACCAAACATCCATTTTTCTTTGTAACTTTGCAACATACAAAAATAATTGGATTCCATGCAAACCCCTGACATTCAAAACATATTAGCAGAACTCACCCGTTCCATAGGCGAAACGCCCATTGAAATTCTGCCCATCGCAGCCTCAGGCTCGGCGAGGAAGTATTATAGAATCGTCACCGAAAAGCGCACACTGATAGGCACCTACAGCGATAACGTTGAGGAAAACGAGGCTTTTTTGACGTTCAGCAAGCATTTCCATGATTTGGGGCTGAATGTGCCGGAGGTCTTTACCGTCAATGGGGAAAAGACTTGCTATTTGCAAAGCGACTTTGGAGATGACAATCTTTTTGCCCATGTGCAGAAGGCCTTGATGGCAGGCGGTTTTGGCGAAAATGTCATCCAACTTTACAAACAGGCCTTGAAACATTTGGTCAAATTCCAATGCGTTGGTCATCAAGGGCTTGACTATTCCAAGGCCTACCCTACCGAGCGTTTCGACCGCCAAGCCATCATTGATGATTTGAACTACTTCAAATACTATTTCGTCAAGCCGCACGAGGAAATCGACTTCAACGAGACGCGGTTGGGCAAGGATTTTGAGGCCTTCGCCGATTTCGTTAGCCAAACGCCTTGCGACTTCTTCATGTACCGCGACTTCCAGTCGCGCAACATCATGGTCAAGGACAACGAGCTGTATTTCATTGACTTCCAAGGCGGACGGAAAGGGCCTTTGAACTACGATGTGGTTTCACTGCTTTATCAGGTGAAAGCACAGATTCCACAAGCCGTCCGCGAGGAACTCATCCAATATTACAAAGAGGAGTTAAAGCAATTCGTTAATCCCGAGGAAGTCAAATTTGACACTTACCAACCTTATTTTGTGTACTTGCGCTTGCTGCAAGTCCTTGGTGCCTACGGATTTCGGGGCTTGATTCAGAAAAAGTCGCACTTTATCGAAAGCATTCCTTACGCATTGAAGGAAATCCAAGCCTTGGCACAAACCCAGCCATTGAACGATTATCCCGAGTTACAGCATATCATCCAACAATTCAGCAAGATAGAACAACGCTACCAAATCATTATTCAGCCACCAACGGGCAAATTGACCGTCACCGTGAACAGTTTTTCGTTCCGAAAAGGCTATCCCAACGACTTCAGCGGCAACGGCGGCGGTTTCGTCTTCGACTGTCGCGCCCTGCCCAATCCGGGCCGCGAACCTGAGTTCAAGACCAAGACCGGCCGCGATTGGGAAGTCATTGATTACCTGATGGCCAAGCCGCCCGTCCATGTCTTCCTCGACCACGTGAAAGCCATCGTCGGACAAAGCATCGACAACTACCGTGAGCGCCATTTCAGCTACCTAATGGTTTCCTTCGGCTGCACGGGCGGACAGCATCGTTCTGTATTTTTCGCCCAAACGATTTACGAATGGCTGAAAAAGACCTATCCCGACATCCACCTGAAACTGAATCACATCGAACGCAAAATCATTGAGGAGACTGGCTTATGAGTCCAAGAATCGACACTACCGCAATGATTTTGGCCGCAGGCCTCGGTACGCGCCTCAAAGCACTCACCCAAGACAAACCCAAAGCATTGGTCGCCCTCAATGGCAAGCCTTTGTTGCAGCATTGCATCGAGAACCTGATTGCCAACGGCTTTTATCACATTGTCATCAACGTGCATCATTTTGGCGAACAAATCATTGATTTTGTAACACATAACAAGTTCGATGCCGTTATCCAGATTTCGGACGAACGCAACCAATTGATGGACACGGGGGGCGGCATCATCCAAGCCACCCCAATTTTCAAAGATTCCAAATCCGTTTTGGTGCATAATGTAGATATCATCAGCGACGTGAACCTAGGCGAGTTGAGCCGACAATTTCTGGCATCTGGAGATGATGCTTGGTTGCTGACGCAAGACCGCGAGTCTAATCGCAAATTATTGTTTGACAATGACAATCAGCTTGTGGGATGGTTGAATAAGGCAGAGCAACAATATAAATGGGTCCATGATTCTATCACGGCCCTTCGACCCTTCGATGGGCCTCAGGGACCGCAGGCTCAGGGACCTCAGTTTTATGACTATAAAGAAATGGCTTTCAGCGGATTGCATTTCTTCCGCAGCGATTTGTTCGCCGAGTTTGAATGTAAGCCACAGAGTGTCATAGATTTATACCTCAAATTAGCCAAAACCAACCGTATCATTTCCAAGCCCATCCAGCCTGACTATTGGTTCGATTTGGGCAAGCCTGAGCAACTGGAAACTGCTGAAAAATACTTAATTACCCAAGCAAGATGAGCCAAGACACCTTCATATCCAAACTGGCGAAGCATATCCAGAGCCACTACGACCTCACCCAACAGGAACTGACCGTGGTCTTTCCGAACAAAAGGGCGGCTTTCTACTTGCGCAACGCATTCAAAGAGAACTGCATACAGACCATTTGGCTGCCGCAAATCCTCTCCATCGAAGAGGCCGTCACACAATGGAGCGGCATCGCCCTCGCTGACACTACCGACCTGCTTTTCGAGCTGATTGACATTGACGCGGAACTTCACATGGAACAAAACAGCGACCTCAGCGTTTTTGGTAGTCAGGCGGCGCAAATGGCCAAGGACTTCGACGAAATCGACCAATACGGCATCGATGCAAAGCATGTGTTCAACTATATTTTGGACAATAAAAAGCTGGAAATCTGGAACTTCGATGAGGAAAAAAGCAAGGAAAAGGAGATGAAATACCTCCTTTTTTTCCAGTCGCTTTACGAGTATTACCTCAGACTCCGCGACAGGTTGTCCAAACAAGGTAAAGGCTATTACGGCATGATTACCAGACATTTATCGGAATTGTCTGAGTCAGAGTTGTTGGAAAAGACGGGGGAAAGAAGCATCGTTTTTGCCGGTTTTAATGCCCTGACTACCACCGAGGAACGCATCATCGATACCTTAATTAAAAATAGCAAGGCCGAAATCCTTTTCGACTACGACACTTATTATGTTGACGACGGGAACAACGAAGCCGGACTTTTCGCCCGCAAGTTTAGGCAGAGCCACCCAAAATGGTTGGAAAATGGTATCTCCAATGCACTGACTACCCAGACCAAGATCATACATATCGTCAGTGTCAGCGGCAACGCATTGCAAACCAAAGCCTTGCAAGCCAAACTTCAAAAAAATCACAATGAAAGTCAAGCCATCATCCTCGCCGATGAAGGTCTTCTCATTCCCGTGCTGAACGGTATTCCCGACACATATTCGGCTTTCCATGTTTCCATGGGTTATCCGTTATCAAAAACTCCTGTGAACCAATTGGTTAAGGAATACTTTTCCCTTTGCCGACGCAATCGCATCATCCGCAAAATCACCAACAACGGCACGGAGCGCATGGCTGATGGTTGGTACATTTGGCCTGTCCTTCACTTGATGGACCTCGAAATCGTGAAAATCATCTTCCCAAAAAGCGAGCTTGAGGCTTTCAGCCGTTGGAAACACAAAGTGGTGAACGACGGGATGTTCATTTTCGAGGACAGCGACATTGAGGCGTTACAGCAAATGCCTAACATTCAATCGTTTCTACGGATTATCCTTTCAAAACGTAGCGACAATTCTCCTTCTGCCACGCTGGAATCCGTCAAGCTGATTTTGGCTTTCCTGTCAGACCTGATCCAAGTGAGAAACGACGCAAACGAGACTGTTTTCCTTCTCAACCAAGTGAGCGAAATTGGGAAAACCGTCAGCAGATTGAAGCAGATTATTGAGCGTAATTCAAAGTACATCAACGACTTGCAGAGTATTGAAACGCTTTATCGTTTGCTATCGTCAGGCGCAAGGCTGAAACTGAACAGTAGCGATGCCAACGGCTTGCAAATCATGGGCTTGCTGGAAACCCGCAACCTCGATTTCAAGCGGTTGCATCTGCTCAGCGTCAACGAGGGCATACTGCCACCCGACAAGTCGCAGGGCAGTTTCATCCCGCAGTTTATCCGTTATGCTTGTGGGCTCCCGAGCTATGCCGAGAGTCAGGCCGTCGTCGCTTACCATTTTTACCGATTGTTGCAAAACGGAGAAAACATTTATCTGTATTACAATAACTTGGGCGAGACTTCAGGCGGCGAAGCCAGCCGTTTCATCCTGCAAATCAAGCACGAATTGGCCAAAAACGCCAACATCACCGTCACGGAGGAATCGTTCAGCAGCGAAGCCCACACCTCCATTGAGGCAAAGGCTCTTAGTGCTCAGAAAACCAACGTTTTAGATAGGCTTCATTATCTCATTGAGATGAAAGGCATCTCACCTTCGTCCTTGTCCACCTATATTAATTGTCCGCTGAAGTATTACCTGCGTTATATCGCTCAAATTGAGGACAATAGCGTTGAAGAAGACACAGGTGTCAATGTCATCGGCACCATCATCCACGACACTTTGGAATTTCTGTTTGCCGATTATCTTCCGAAAGAAGGAAAAATGCAAATCATTGACAAAGAACTGTTTGACAAGGTTATCAAACCGCAATGGGAGCAGAAACTGACCCAATCCATAACGAAAAACCTGCCCAACGGACTTCCTGACGTGGGTTTCAACTACTTGAACCGCGTCACCATCGAACAACAACTGAAGAATTACCTAAACTACACTTCCAAGCAACTGGAACACAGCGACTTGATTATCCTTGAAACTGAAGGCGAACTGAAAGCCACTTTGTCCGCACCGTTCGGTACCTGTCTGTTCAAAGGCCGCACCGACCGCATCGACCAATCCAACGGCCTCGTTCGCGTCATTGACTACAAGACTGGCCACGTCGACAGTTCCGACCTCAAAGTCCCCATTCGCCATCATAGTGAGAGTGACCTCGACTATCTGAAACAAATCCCTGACAAGGCTTTGCAGTTACTTCTTTACAAATACCTGTATATCAAAGAGAACCCTAAGCTTTCGCCCGAGCAGGTAACCGGTGCCATCCACGGCTTGAAATACGCACACGACATAGAATTCGGACTCTCCAAGGCTTCTCCTAAAAAAGACGACGCTGATGCCGACAACAACTTTTTGGAAGACAACACTTTCATCAACGACATGGAAGCCATGCTCGAAGCCGTGGTTTCAGAAATGCTCGACCCACGTATTCCCTTTACCCAGGCCAAAGACGACAAAAAATGCAGGTATTGTGAGTTTAAGCTAATTTGCAAACGGTAGGTTTCAATTCAGCACGATTTCGTGTATCATCTCCTTCCCCACCATCTCATTCAAATTCTTCATCAACAAGGATTTTGAGTAGCTTAATTCGCTGCGCAAAGCATCGCTGTCAACGCGAACAAACAGTCTACCATCCTTGATGGAAAGGTCTATGGTGTGCGAGGCAATGAACGGCCCGACCACCATGGGCCAGGAATTGATGGCCTTGATTTCGTCCAAATAGTCCGAGCCTCGGTGTTGTTCGTAGAACTCTTTGATAAGGTCACCGAGCGGTTTCACGTCATAGTATACCATCGCCGCCTCCTGTCTCCTTGACTTGACCTTTCACCACCTCGAAAATCTTGTGGTCGATGTTGGTGTTTTCAAACAACTTTTCCACCCTATTCTGCTGTGTGTCAGTAATGAACACTTGACCAAAATGCTCGTCACCGACCAAACGTACAAGTTTCATCACGCGCTGGTCGTCAAGTTTGTCGAAGATGTCGTCCAACAGCAAAATGGGCTTGTAGCCAATCTTCTGGTAATTGAACTCAAACTGTGCCAAACGAATCGAGACCACAAACGACTTCTGCTGTCCTTGCGAGCCGAAACGTTTCAACGGATGCCCATCGAGGGCAAACTCCAAATCATCCTTATGGATGCCCACGTTGGTGTAGCCCGAATAACGGTCCTGCATCAGGCTTTCTTCCAACAACTCATGCAAAGGCTTCTCATCCAAGCGCGATTGATAGATGACACTCACCTTCTCCGTGCCGCCCGAAACAATCTCGTAATAATGCTGGAAAATCGGCAGAAAGTCCTCCAAAAATTGCTTGCGTTTGCCATGAATATCGTCGGCATGTTGCGCCAGTTGGTCTTCCCAAAGTCGGAGCAAGTCGCGATCGAAGGTGCGGCTTTCGGCAAATTGCTTCAACTGCATGTTGCGTTGCAGCAAAGCGCGGTTGTATTTCAGCAAAGCGTTGAGATACAGCGGATCAAATTGTGAAATCACGCCGTCAATGAACTTGCGGCGAAGGTCACTGCCCTCGTTGATGAGGTCGCGGTCGTATGGCGAAATCATCACCAAGGGAAACCTCCCGATATGGTCGCTGAGACGGTCGTATTCCTTCTTGTTGAAGCGGAACGATTTTTTGGAGTCGCGTTTCTGCACGCACGACACCAGCTCGTCGTCCTTCCCGTCATGCGAATACACCCCGTGGATGGCAAAAAAGTCCTGCTCGTGACGGATATTTTGCTTGTCGGTCGCGCCGAAAAAGCTCTTGCAAAACGAAAGGTAATAAATCGAGTCAAGGATGTTGGTCTTCCCTGCCCCGTTGAGGCCCACGAAACAATTGACGTTCTCCGAAAGCAGCAGGTCAGCCGATTCGCAATTCTTGAAGTTCGTCAGTTTGAGTTCGTGGAGATACATGGTTAAAACTTGCTCAAATCCACACGGATCGTCAGGAAATTGGGCGAACCCACGATATTGTTCCTTGAACGGGCATAATCAATCTCGAACGCCTTGATTCTCACGCCAAAACCAGCCGAGAATCCGACCAAACTACGTTTCTTAGGCACGCCCATGTTGCGTACCGTCTCATAATTGTAAGACATCCTCAAAAACAGGCTCTTGCCGATGGCCAACTCGCCGCCCACGACCAAATGGCAAGCCAGATTGGTAAAGAATTTGGCCACCTTGCCGGGCTCATTGTACTCACCTGTGATGGGGTCATAATACCCAGCCAAATCTAACGGGTCGGAATAAATCTTGTTCCAATGCTGGATGTCCTTGTAGCCTACAATGATTGTCAACGGCAAATAGTTGAGTTTCTTGGAAGCCATGAAATCCAACGAGAAAGGCAACCATTTGTTTTCCAAATACATCTCCTTGGAAAACAATTGCCTACCGATGTTTCGGGCGGCCAAAGTAAATGCCCAATTGGTATAGGACCAATAGGTAGTGGCCACATCCACGCCCAAGGCACCGGCGCGACCGCTTTCATATTGCAATCCAGCATATTTCAGGTTGGCTCCGATGCTCCATTTGTCGGTCAGTTCGCGGCCCCAGCCTATGGTGATGGCATAGTCGGACACGTTGAAGGTGCTGCCATCGGTTTGGCCACTTTCGGAGGCGTACAGCATATTGCCGTAGTTGTAATACTGCACCGAAGCGGCAAAGCTGCCCACATTCTCGAAGGTGCGGCTGTATTGCGCCGTGGCGAAATGCGTCTGCATACTGAAATCGCCGACATACGAGAGCGTCAACTGGTTGTGCATCTCAGGCGAAATGGTCGAAGGGTTGAACACCGCCGTCTGCAAGTCGCCGTCATGCACGGGCAATGGCAGTCCGCCCAAAGCCACCACGCGAGCCGAATTGGCATCGGTCAAGGCGCGATAGGTGCCATTGGTCACTTGAGCCTCAGTGCGCAAAACACCAAAGCCCAACAATATGGTCAGAAAACAATATGCGTATCGCTTCATTTTTTCAGGATTTATTAGATAACGGACTCTTTAGTATAATATTGTGCTACAGCCATTTTAATTGCCAACCAATCCCAAGCCCGTCTTCACCAGTTTGCCTTCTTCCTTCAGTTCCGAGGCCAGTTTGTCGAGCACTCCGTTAATGAAACGACGGCTTTCGGGCGTGCTGTAGAACTTCGAGATTTCGATATACTCGTTGATGGTTACCTTCACGGGGATGGAATGGAACTCCGTAAACTCAGTCAAAGCCATGAAAATGAGAATCTTGTCCATCAAGGCCAAACGGTCGTAATCCCAGTTGGAGATGTTGGCCTTCACCAATTCCATGTATTCGTCCGCATGGAGGATGGTCTTCTCAAACAGCTTCACCACAAACTCCTTGTCTTCGACCTCGTTCTTATACACGGGCGGCAACGGGCTTGAAGCGTTGAAGTTGGCCGGCATCTCGCTGACGAACTTCCAAAGCAGGTAGACTGCCATCTGATAGTCGCTGTTGTAGGTGAGGTCGCGGTCGGAAAAGTAGTCGTAAAGCAAGCCGTTCTCCGGCATGTAGGTGTCAATCACCGTGACCAAGAATCTCTTGTCATCGTTGAAAGAGTCTTTCCCATTGTTCATGTATTCCTGATACTCAGGCGTTTCCATCAGTTTCACGAACATATTGCGGATGAAGTCCTCACGCGAGTCGGCCCAGTTGATTTTGTATTGACCCTCAAGCTTCATTAGATGCTGATTATCATCCAAAGCCTTGAGAATCCTATTGTTGACAAATTTCAAATTGGGATTCAGGTCTTCCTCTGTCGGGAAATGCTTCAGCTTGTTCTCCTCGATGCGGCGTTCGGCAAATTGCTTCACCTCGACCCAGAAAGAAAGGAGGTAGACGAAAAGCTTATAGAGGCCGTCGACCTCTTCCAGCAGATGACGTTCGGCTTGGGGCAAGTTTGAACTTTCCGTTTGGCGGTAGGCGTAAATCGACTGTAACGCCTTGATTCTCAAAAATCTTCTATTCAACATAAGGTTGGGTTGTTTGGCTTGGAAACGAAGTGCAAAAGTAGGAAAAAAAATCTTGCAAGTCCACACAAAGATTATTTTTCGTCAACAATGGCAATATGAAAGAAAATGTATATCTTTGCATTTGCATTTTTTCGCAAAACTAACTCATTAAATAAGAACAACAATGAAGAAAAAATTCATCTGCCCCATCTGCGGGTACGTACACGAAGGAGAGGAAGCCCCCGAGCGCTGCCCTCAATGCAAGCAAATCGTTGAATGGAAGGTCGTTGACGAGTCGGCTGCCCTGAATTTCGTCACCGAGCATGTCCTCGGCATCGCCAAAGGCACCGGCGAGGACATGATCAAGGACCTGAACGCGCACTTCATGGGTGAAGCTACCGAGGTCGGCATGTACTTGGCCATGAGCCGCCAAGCCGACCGCGAAGGCTATCCCGAAATCGCCGAGGCCTTCAAGCGCTATGCTTTTGAAGAGGCCGAACATTGCGCCCGCTTTGCCGAATTGCTTGGCGACGTGGTTTGGGACACCAAGACCAACCTTTACAAGCGCATGATTGCCGAATGTGGCGCCTGCGAAGACAAGATGCGCATTGCCCGCGTGGCCAAGGAACGCAACCTCGATGCCATTCACGACACCGTCCACGAAATGGCTAAGGATGAAGCCCGCCACGGCAAAGGCTTTGAAGGACTTTACAAACGTTACTTTGGTTAACTTAATTCTTGAATCTTGAATTTTAAATCTTAAATCAAAATACTATGATTAGCAAGAAATTAGCAAAAGCCATCAACGACCAAATCAATGCTGAAATGTGGTCGGCTTATCTTTATCTGAGCATGTCGCAAGACATCTACGCCAAGGGCTTCAAAGGCATCGCCCATTGGTACAAGGTGCAGTTCCTTGAGGAACAGGCCCACGCTGCCATCATGATCAACTACCTGCATTCGCAAGACGCCAGGGTCGTCCTCGCCCCCATCGCCAAGGTGCAGACCGAATGGAAGACCGTGTTGGACGCTTTCGAAGATACCCTCGAGCACGAAAAGAAGGTGACCGCCATGATCAACAACCTCTGCGACATTGCCGACGAAGACAAAGACCGTGCTGCGGCCAACTTCCTCGCCTGGTTCATCGACGAGCAGGTGGAAGAAGAAGAGAACGCCCGCGACCTCATCGCCCAGTGCAAGATGATTGACGGCCACATGGGTGGCATGATAATGCTCGACAAGGAGCTCGGCGCACGCCAATACCATACGCCAAGCCCGTTGAAGTAATGTCAGCTGGCAACACAAAAAAATTTGGGTGTGTCAAAACAAATGACACACCCTTCTTTTTTACATTTATTTTGTGGTCTATTCTATGATAATTCGTGTTGGAATTCTATAACTCTCCAGCCTGTTTTTTGGCCCAAAACTCCTTGAACTCAGCGTAGTGCTTCTGAAGCAAGGCCGGGGTATCCAAGCCATACGGGCACCGCTCGCGGCAGGCGTTGCAGTGCTTGCACTTCTCGATGAGTTTCATCTTTTCAGCCCATTCCTCGGTGAGGTAGACACTCAGCGGAGCGCGGCGCAAGAACAAGCCCATGCGGGCGCAGTTCTCAATCTCGATTCCAACCGCACAGGGCTGGCAATAACCGCAGCCACGGCAGAAATCGCCCGACAACTCCTGGCGTTCCTTCTCAATCTTGCGCCATGACGTGGACGACAGCTCCGGCTCATGATCCTGATACGACAGGAACTCGTCCAACTCGCTCTCGCGTTGGATGCCCCAAATGGGGAGGGCGTGGTCAAACTGGTTGAGGAAGGCGTAGGCCAAAGCAGAGTCGGTAATGAGGCCGCCCGCCATGGCTTTCATGCAAATGAAGCCCATGTTGTGCTTGAAGCAAGCCTCCACAATCCTCTGGTCTTCCTCGGAGGAAAGATAAGAAAACGGATATTGCAGCGTATCGTAGCAATCGCGCTCGATGGCTTCCATGGCCACGCTCTGGCGGTGGTTGCTAATGCCGATGAAACGTATCTTGCCTTGGCGTTTGGCCACCTTCATGGCATCGTACAAGCCTTGTTTGTCGCCCGGACGCGGACAATAGTCGGGATTGTGGAATTGGTACACATCCAGATAATCTGTACGCAGGTTCCTCAAAGTGGTATGCAATTCTTTCCAAAAGTCTTCCACATTGTTGGCTGCCGTCTTGGAAGCAATGATCACTTTATTGCGCCGGTCGCCAAAGGCGGCACCAATCTTTTCCTCGCTGTCGGTGTAAAAACGGGCGGTGTCATAAAAATTGATGCCATTGTCAAATGCCTTGTGCAACAAGTACACGGCTTCTTTTTCACTAATTCTCTGGATTGGAAGGGCTCCAAAGCCATTCTTATTAACCTTCAAGTTGGTTTTGCCTAATGTAATGATTTTCATGGCTGGCTGATTTGGGCACAAAAATACAAAAAGAATTGATACACACCGAATTTCCTTGAAAAAATTTTCTAATACGGATTCCTCTCGTTCATTCCTCTTCATAGTAAGGAATGACACGGAAGACTCGCTGTTAAGCCCAAAGCAACAATCCGCCACAGATGATCAAGCCCGTCACGAACAGGTCGATGATACAGAAACCCATGATGTCCTTGGCGTTGAGTTTGGCGATGGCCAAGGCTGGCAAAGCCCAAAACGGCTGGATGAGGTTGGTCCAGGCATCGCCCCAGGAGATGGCCATGCCCGTCAGGCCAGGAGCCACACCCAAGGCCGCGCCCGCCGTGAACATAATCGGCGCTTGAATGGCCCAGTGACCGCCGCCCGAAGGCACGAACATGTTCAAGATGGCCGCGCAGAAGAAGGTAAACAAGGGATAAGTCTTTGGCGTTGAAATGGATACACAAGCATTGCTGATGACTTCTCCCAAACAAATGCCCGAAGCGCCCACACCCGTGATGATGCCCATGATGCCCGCATAAAACGGAAACTGGAGCAAGATGCCCGCTGCACCACCCACCGACTTGCCGAAAGCCTTGACGTAGGCCAAAGGCGTGCCGTGCAGAATGACCCCCAAAAACAGGAACAGCATGATAACCGCACCAAGGTCGAAAGTGCCGCCTTTGAAAAACAGTTTGATGACCAAATACGACAGTCCCAACAAGGCGATAATCCACGAAAGCACACGGCTGTTTTCCAGCTTCTCAGAGGGTGTCGTAGGCTTGGGTTCAGGTTTCGGCGCTTCGTCGAACAACAGTGAAGGCTCGATTGCAATCACCTGATTCCCTTTGGGATGCATCAGCGCGTTGACCACCACAATGGCCACCATGACCACCGCCACCATGATGAGGTTTTGAGGCGCGAGGATGGTCTGGCTGATGGGAACGGGCTGCGTCAATGCGCCTTGCGTAACCTTCTCAAGGTTTGAGGTCGACGTGGCCATGGTCAGCGGAATGGAGCCCGAAAGTCCGGCGTGCCACACCACGAAACCGCTGTAGGCCGATGCGATGAGCAGACGATAATCCACGCCACGCAGTTTCTTGGCGATTTCCTTGGCAAAGATGACGCCAACGATGAGGCCAAAGCCCCAGTTGAGCCAACAGGCCAAGGCCGAAATGCCCGTCACCAAGGCGATGGCTCCAGCAGGTGTCTTGGGCAAACCCGCCAAAGCACTGATGCCTTTCTTGACGACAGGTGCCGCCGCCAACGCCGAGCCCGTCACCAGCACAAGGGCCATCTGCATGGCGAAAGCCAACAGCGACCACACACCGTCGCCCCAGTGCTCCACCACTTCAAGTGGCGTTTGCCTGCATACGGGCATGGCGATGACGAAAGCCAACATAGTGAGCACAACGGCAAAAATGAAAGGCTCAGGAAGGTATTTCTGAACGAGTTTTACGCAAAAACGGATGATTTTCTGGAACATGTTTGGGGGGATTTAAGGATTTAAAATTCAAGATTTAAGATTTAAAATTCAAAGATTTAAAAATTTAAAATTCAAGATTTAAGATTTAAAGATTTAAAATTTAAGATTTAAGATTGGTTGGCGTTTTGACGGGCTCAACGGCCTTAGGTCCCTGAGCTTGTCGAAGGGCCGGTATCATACTCGACTTCTTCCAAAAACAACGCATGAGCCGGCACGGAGGTCCCGGCCTCGCAGCGGTCTTTTCTTTCGATGACAGCACGAAACTCCTCCAAAGTCATGCGCCCCTTCCCCACTTCCAGCAAGGTACCGACGATGGCCCGCACCATATTGCGCAGGAAACGGTCGGCCTTGATGCGGAAAACCAACAAGCCATCCTGCTCAAACCAGCGCGCTTCCATGATTTTGCAATTGTTGGTAACGACTTGAGTGTGCACCTTTGAAAAGCTCGTAAAGTCCTCATACTCAAAGAGGACGTTGGCGGCTTCCTGCATCTTGACGACGTCCAAATCTCCATACAAGAAATAGGCATCGTTGATGTGGAAAGGATTCTTCGTGCGCGTGATGTAATAATGATAGGTGCGCGACACCGCATCGAAACGGGCGTGCATCTCGGGCGCAACCTGCCAAATGCGATAAATCACGATATCCTCTGGCAGAAACGCATTCATCTGATGGGCAAGGGCTTTCGTATCAGCTATTTCTGTTTCCATGTCGAAATGGGCGTAATAGTTGCGCGCATGGACACCCGTATCGGTACGGCCACAACCCGTGATGGAAACCGTTTGTCCTAATTTGAGACTTAGGCATTTTTCCACCGTTTCCTGCACGCTCTCGGAGTGCGGCTGAATCTGATAACCGTGATAACGGCTACCATTGTAGGCCATGTGGATGAAATATCGTGGCATCATGAAGTTTTGTGCGGCAAAAATATGTAATTTTGCGCTCCATTTGCAAGGTCATGAACATTTTGTACCAACTCAACGACGACGACTGCTTCTTTCCGCCCGCCGACCGTGCCAGCGACGAGGGGCTGTTGGCCTTTGGCGGCGACCTCTCGCCCCAACGCCTGATTGTGGCTTACACCAACGGTATCTTCCCTTGGTACAACGAAGACGAGCCATTGCTTTGGTGGTCGCTCGACCCGCGCTTGGTCATCCGTCCAGGAGAGATGAGAGTGAGCAAGTCGCTGAAACGCACCATAAAATCAGGAAAGTTTGAGGTCAGGATCGACACGAATTTCCGCGAAATAATGTTGCATTGCGCCGAAACACCGCGCAAGGAACAAGAAGGCACTTGGATTCAGGACGAGATGGTGGATGCCTATTGCGAGCTGCACAAATTAGGCATCGCCCACTCCTTTGAAAGCTATCAGGACGGCGAGTTGGTCGGGGGACTGTATGGCGTTTCCATCGGCAAGGCGTTTTTCGGCGAGTCGATGTTCCACACCGTGGCCGACGCCTCGAAGGTGGCTTTTTACCATCTGCATCAGTTTTTGCAAGAACATGGCTTCAAACTCATTGACTGCCAACAAGAAACGGAGCATCTGAAAAGTCTTGGCGCCTATGCCGTTTCGCGAAAGGACTTCCTCGACGAGCTCAAAACACTGACCGTTGAGCCCTCCTTGGTCGGCAATTGGGGCATCGGAAACTACGAGGAGCTGTACCTCAGCATCCAGCAACCTGAGAGGCTGCATTTCAGAGCCTACAATATGGACGAAGATGTCGCCTTATCCGATGATTGACAGCGGATTGCAAGCCACAAAACAGAAATCCGACCTGATTTTTCCACTTTTTTCTTTGGCCTTTCCGAGATTTTTCCTAATTTTGCAGCCATCATTTGGAGCGAGCGGTTTAGCTCTGCTCTTATTGTTTCACCAAAACGGTTTTTATGGATTCACAAGAAGGAATCAAAGTCAATGTCAACTCAGAAATTGGAAAACTCCAACACGTTCTGGTACATACTCCAGGTCCGGAGCTGGAAAAAGTAACCCCGGAAAACGCCCACACCTTCCTGTTCAGCGACATCTTGAACATGCAGGTGGCACAAAAGGAATACGGCTATTTCAAGAAGGTGCTGCAAAAAGCGGCGCAAGTGCATGAGATTGGCGATTTGTTGACCGACATCTTGCAGATAGAAAACGTCAAGAACACCATGGTCGACCGCGTGTGCAAAGCCGAAGACAGAGGCTATCTTGCCCCTTACCTGAAGTCGCTTTCGGCCGCAGAGCTTTCGCGCCAGCTCATCGAGGGTGTCCGTTTGGATGACATTACCTATATTAACAAAGACCCATACGCCCTGCTGCCGATTCCTAACCTCTTCTTCATGCGCGACGCGTCGTTCACCATGTTCGACAACATCATGATCAGCAACATGGCCACAACGGTACGCGCCCGTGAGTGTTTGATTTTGAACAGTATCTACAACCTCCACCCCTTGTTTGAAACCAAGGTCATCAACCCCGTGTTGAACTACGACACCCATGGCATCGGCACGGTGGAAGGCGGCGATGTGCAAATCATCCGCGACGACGTGGTGATTTGCGGTTTGGGCTCGCGCACCAACATGCACGGTGTGGAAGCTTTGGTCGAGCACCTGAAGACAAAATCCGGCGTAAAGCACATCATCTTCCAAGAGCTCCCCTTGACGCCTGAATCGTTCATCCACCTCGACATGGTGTTCACCATGCTTGACGTGGACAAGTGCATGATTTACGAGCCCGTCATCATGAACAACGTCTACAAGACCTTCCACATCACCGTCGACGGCCAGAAAGCCGTGGGCAAGGAAGTCCCCGACCTGCTTGCCGGCCTGAAAGGTATCGGCATCGACCTGGAGCCTGTCTACTGCGGCAACCGCAACAAAGACTGGGCTGCCCGCGAACAATGGCATAGCGGCTGCAACTTCTTCTGCCTCGAGCCGGGCAAATTCATCGGCTACGGCCGCAACCAGCACACCTTGGAAGCCCTCAACAACGCAGGCTTCAACATCATCACGGCTGCCGATGTGGCCAACAACAAGGTCAACCTGAACAACGTGAAGAAATGCATCGTAGCCTTTGAGGGCAACGAGCTCTCTCGCGGCGGCGGCGGTGCCCGATGCATGACTATGCCAGTGCAGCGCATGGCAGTGGATTGGTAAAAGAAACATTTATGAAGAAACAGACTACACGCTTGATGCTCGCCGCTATCCTTATCCTCTGCGGCGTTATGGCTTCATGCAAAAAAGAAACGACCGACCCTGAGAATGGGACAGTGAAGCTCCAATGTGAGAAGCCCAACTATTTAGTTGAAGGCGACACGGTTGCACTCATCTCTCCATCATACTATACGCCAATGGAGAACATAGAACGCACCGCCGAAGTGTTACGTGGTTGGGGACTGACACCCATCTTTGGTCCCAATGTGGACAAGATATACCAAGGAAAGTATGCCGGTACCGTCGAGGAACGTGTCAGCGACCTGCGTTGGGCTCTCAACCGCTCCGGCGTCAAAGCCATCATTTGCAATCGTGGCGGATATGGCACCATTCAACTCATCAACAAGCTGTCCTACAATGATTTCAAGGCAAATCCGAAATGGCTTGTGGGCTTCAGCGACATCACCACGCTGCACGGCTTAGAAAGCCGCGCTGGTGTGATGAGCATACATGGAACGATGAGCTCGTTCCTTGCTGCTGGAGGCACGGACGCTACCAGCATCCTAATGCGCGATTTGCTGAAGGGTCAGGTGCCTCGCTATGAGCTACCAGCACACCCGCAGAACATCATGGGACAGGCTCAAGGCGTGTTAGTTGGGGGCAACATCTGTACCTTCACTCCTAACCTCGGCACTCAAGCCGACGCCACCAAAGCTGAGGACATCATTCTGTTCATCGAGGAGGTGGGAGAATCCATGCACAACATCGACCGTCAATTCAACATTCTTGTCATGAACGGCGTACTCGACCGTTGCAAAGGAGTCATCCTTGGGTCGTTCGTCAGCTGTGGCAGCGAGTTCGAATACGAAAGCATTGAAGCGATGCTTCGCTCCTACCTTACGGCTTACAACATTCCCGTCATGTGCGGCTTCCCTGCCGGACACGATGACATCAACCTTCCCCTCGTGATGGGTGCTCCAGTCACCATGGATGTACGTGCCGACGGCGCTACGCTCCAGTTCGACATCGAAGGCCAACAAACCGAAGTTCGCACCGCCGACATTTCCGCGACGGAAACTCCGCTTGAGTATCGCCTTAAACGCTCGGGGAAGATGGAATAAGTCGAAAGTAGACACCTTACTTCTTATTGTCAGAGACTATTGCCATATCTATCCAACCAAGCTTGTGCTGCCTCACAATCGGGGCAATGGGAACGAAGCAAGGTCTGGAACCTTACTGTATGCTTCATTATGACCGTATGACATAATTCGTGAATGATGACATAGTCGATCACGAACTGCGGAGCTTTGATGACTCTCCAGTTGATGGAAATGTTCTTTTCCTTGGAGCAATTGCCCCATTTTTTCTTTGGACTTCTGATGTAAAGCCTATGATAAGGCAACAACAACGCTTCCGACAGTGCCTCTACCCTTTTCGTGATATGTTTCTTTGCCACCGATTTCAGCCATTTTTCCTGAATTATCGAATCCAATAAGTCACGATTGGCTTGAATGGTCTTGCTTTCGTGGTTGATTTCAATCTTGTTCTTGTATTTTGCCGAATAATAATAGGCATAGCGGTTGCCAAAAAGCAGAATTTCGTTTCGGCGCAATTTGATTTTCTCCTTTTGTGCAAAAAAGCGTTGTTTGGAGGCAATCCACTGTTTTTTTGCCTCAAAAAGTCTATCGATCTCTTCATCAGAAAACGAAAGCGGCACGAACATTTGCACAGAGCCGTCTTCATGCACACGTAAACGGGCATGTTTCACATCTCTTCGAACGACCGAATAATTTTCTGGCAACATATCAGTTCAAGCTGAAGTTTTGTAAGATGGAGTTCATCAAGGCATCGCCCAATGGCCCGTCAATGTCGAGGTTCAAAGACTCATATTTGGGATTGACCGACAAAAGCTCCATATCAGCCTTGAAACGGTTGTATTCTTGCGGCACCTCTTGCCAGCCAATATAAATCTTGGATAAGATACGTTGGGCTTGTTCGTTGGCAAACTCTCTAACTATCTGTTCATCGAAGTTGGGGATTTCGTTCTTGATAATCTGATATATCTCAAAAGTTCCCTTGTCGGCAAAGCCCATCTTCTTGGGAATCTCAATCGCCTCATCCACTTCAGTATAAAGCCCACTGAGTTTCTTCAGAAGTCCTTCGATTTCAAGAGTATTGGCGTTTTTCATCTGAATCAGCGCATTCAAACGCTCTTGGAATTCGATGTAAATGGCGCTGTTGTTTTGGTTGGTACGAATCATCGTTTCAATGTCGCGTATGATTTTCTCTGCCTTGTCGGATGGCGAAAGTTTGGTTTCCTGCAACTTGGTGAGATAATCCGCATCAATGGCAATTTCGGGCAAATGTCCACGAAAATCAAGCAAGGTGGCACTCTCTTCCAACAACTTGCGGGTTTGGGCGGCATAAAACTCCGCATCGAAATCCACGCGGCGGAATTCCTCCATGTACAACTCGTAAATGGTAACCAGCCAAAGGTATTTATTGCGGAAAGGGCGCAAACCCGGATTGGGGCTGATGGCTTCCCACAATTGCACCACACGGTGGAAACGATTTTCGAACTGGCCCTGGTCGATTTCACTCAGTTTGCGGATAATGGCCATCTCGCATTCGTAGCTATCCTCCAATTCTATGTCCTTGAATGGCTCAAAGGCAGCATCCAATTCCGTTGGGAAAGTTTCCAACAACGCATCCACATCCTCAAACTCGCCAATGTCGGCTGGGTCGTAGTTTAAGGCTTCCTTATAGTTTTGGAACACGCCCACATAATCGACAATGCGGCCAAATTCCTTCGAGAGTTTGGTTTCACCCTCACCATAGTCATACGGGCGGTTGGTGCGTGCCACCGCCTGCAACAAATTATGATCGCGTAATGGGCTGTCCAAGTACATGGTCTGCTCAATCGGAGCATCGAATCCCGTAAGCAACATGTTGCATACAATGAAGATTTTCAGGTTGTTGCCTTTGGCTATCTCTTCGTCGGTGATGCGTTTCCTGAAATTATCAATCAGGCGTTTGCGCTCCTTGTCGTCTATGTAAAACGGCGAGAAAAGGTCGTAATGCTCTTTGGTTTCGTATTGTCCCGTGGAAAAGATGATACGGATTTCCGACGGATCAAAATAGTTGAGCAATTCGTTGTAATACAACACACAGGCCTCTTTATCGATAGCGACTACCTGCGCCTTGAAACCCTGCGGATCCAAACGCTCGCGAAAATCTTTGGCAATGTCGGCAACGATAGTCTTGATGCGTTCCGACTTCTTCATCAAAGTCTTCCAAGGCTGCACGCGCTGCTCCACCAAACGTTTTTGATCTTCCTCCAAATCGGCAGTGATTTCATCATAACCTTTCTTCAGGTTTTCCTTGTCGAGGAACCATTGTGAAAGTCCCAAAGTGTAACGGATGGGCTTGGTAGCGCCATCGTTGATAGCATCGATGACGCTGTATTTGTCCAAATAATACTCCACTTTACCGCTTTCATCCTTCGTGCCAAACTCTTGATGCGTTTTCGGAATCGGCGTGCCCGTGAAGGCAAAACGTTTGGCATTGGGTAGCACGGCACGCAGTTCCATCTGATAGTCGCCGTATTCTGTGCGGTGGGCTTCATCAATAAGCACAACCACATTGCCACGTTCGTCCTTGATTTCTCCCAACTCCCTGAATTTCTGTATGGTGGTGATGTACACACCAGCAGGTTTATTCTTAATAATGGAAATCAGATCGCCCACGCTCATAACGATGCGAGCATTGGGAAACTCACAATCGAAGAAAGTGTCGCCCATTTGGTCTTTCAAATCCTTGCGGTCCACCACGATGAAAATGGTCGGGTCATCGAGGGCTTCCGTTTTGCGCAACTTGTAGGCAGTGTAAAGCATGGTAAGCGACTTGCCCGAACCTTGGGTGTGCCAAATCACGCCTTGTGCCTTGTCGGACTGCACCACCCTATCCACAATCTTGTTGGCGGCACGGAGTTGCTGGTAACGCGCCACCTTCTTGACAATCTTGCCATTGTCGCGCTCAAAGACAATGAAATGCTGCAAAATGTCAAACACTCGCTCGGGTTGCAACAAACCAATGGTGCCGAACTTCATCTGCTCCAACAACTGACCATTGGGCAACCGCTCCACATCGAAGTGCACCAGTCCGTCGGTTTCGTCTTGGTAAACACGGCAAAGGTCGTTTTCGGGATGCAGCAGCGGATTGTCGTACTTGTTCGCGATGACCGAATCTTTCCACTCATTGAAGTAGGACGACGACGCGCCCGGAATGCCATATTTGCTCAGTCGTCCGTTGCAGGCCACGCCAAACAAATGGCTGATGAACAGCTTGTCGCTGCGCCGGTCGTATGTTTGGAACTGCCTCACGCCTTCGAGCCAGTTGGTGCCACGCCTTGCACATTGCTTGGCCTCGATGGGCACCAGCGGAATGCCGTTCACCAACAGGCAAATATCCACACGCACCTGCTGCACAGCGTATTGGTTGGTGACGATGAGACTATTATTCCAAATATCGTCAAAATCGATGAAACGGATGGTACGGTCTTTTCGGTCGATGGTGATGGTCACGCCATCGCAGAGTTGGTTGAGAAAGTTTTCATTGCCTTCAATGGGAATGGGGTTGCGCAAGTTGTTGAGCAGCGTTTCCACTGCCGACTTGGCCGCCTGCTGGCTGATGCCGTTCAACGTCATCACCTTTTCCACCAATATCGCTTCAATGACCGCATTGGTCTGCAAGCGTTTATATTGCTTCAAATCCTCTGCCGAACAGTATTCCCAGCCTAATTGGCTGAGCCATTCGGTGACTTTGGATTCTACGGGCTTGTTTTCGTGTAGTTGTGACATATTCAAAACAATTTGTCTTATCGTATTTTTCTGAAAATCAATTTATAACATCAAAAATCGTCTAAAAATCGTCTAAAAATCGTCTAAAAATCGTCTAATTGAAATCTAATTGAAATCTAATTGTCTTTCAGATAATATCTTCTTCCTTTTGATATAACTAACTCATCTACAACCATTTGATGAAGCATATTTCTGATGAAATTTCGTTTTTGGTCATCACTCAAGATCTTAGACAATTTTGGAATTATAAGAGAATCTATCTCGCTTCTGGTTGTTCCTTTTGCATTTTGTTTCTTAATGAGTTCGTATGACAAATCAATGTAATATTTCTTGTTGAACGCCTTGTTCTGAACATATTCCACCATTTCTCCCACTTGTGCTGATGCCATTTCCGACAAAAAGTAATTTCCCTTCCTTCCATCAATCAACTTTCTCGACTTCAACAATTTTGCCATTTTAACATCTATCGGCTGATGTTTCTGCACCTTATCCAAAGCCATGATATGGGCAAGCGTTAAATTTTCGTCTTCCCTCAACAATCTAACATACTTTTCGTTAATAACTTTGCCATAAATAATTACGGAAACCTCTTTCTCTGTTATAGTATAATCCGGCAACGGGAAAAGGCGCTTCCTTTGACAGACAAACATCCTTTTGATGCCACTTCCTATGGTGTCGATCATATTCAAATTGACCATTGTGGTACATAAGAAAGTATTGCGATAATACCGTTGCGGAGCATCATTTTCTATCACATTTTCAATGGTTTGCGGAATGAATGCGCCGCCATTCGAAAACAGCAATGAATCAGGGGTTTCCACAACATTTATTCGTTCACGCAGTGAATAATCCTGATGCGCTATGCAATTGTGCAAAGCCTCTCGAATGACATAATTGTCGTATTTCATCACTTCATCCGGAAACAAAGTGTTATCAGGAAGATAGCGGAAAGTAATGTTCCTGATTTGGGAGAGCAATCTGTCCACCGACATCAGGAAAGGCGGATAAAAATGCTTGTAGTCCACTTCTATGCCATTCTCATCTTTCAAAATCCAAGTCATTTGCGCTATTGCGGGCATAAGGCGACTTGCCGATTCAGGTGTTCCTAAAAGGATGAGAGCCGCATTGGTAATCTTGCCGTTTACCGTCAGTCTTGCTTTGTTCAAAAAAGTTGCATCGCTCCATTGATTGATCTCCTCGGCAATATCTGGGTTCTTCTTTTTGAACTCAAACCGCGCCTTGTTCAATGCCTCGCTATCCAAATCATCCATGGTTGCACCTTCTGCAACTTGAGCCGACCAGTCGAACGATCTTTGGTTCCGTATGGTTTCTATTTCTTGCAGGTTAAGGGCTACCAAACTCTCCCCATCACGCCCATAGAAATGTCCGTCAAAGGCAATCGGAACGCCTTGCGGTGCTGCAGGGATTTCGAACAACAGAACTCGTTTGCTTTCAACAGACAATTCAAATATGTTTGAAAATGTGAGGTTTGCTGTTGTCTTTTGGGCAAGTTCGTGTTTCAATGATTGCAGTTTCTTTGGATCATCTCTGTAGGATGTTCCGACTACCTTCCTCGTCTTGTCGTGAACCCCGAACACAAGCCAAGCGCAACGCACACCTTGCAGATTGGCTTCGTTACTCAAGGCGGAGAAATACTTGCCAAGAGTATGGAAGTCAAAGCTTTCCTTTGCCTCCTTGAACTCAACTGTTTCATTTTCAGAAGTCGAACGGAGTTCTTCAAATTTGTTCCTTATATCTTCGATGGTCATAGGCTTGTTTATTCTGCAAAAATAATCAATCCGTTGAATTATTGTTTTACTTCGCCATCCATCAACTTGTTAATGAATATCTGATTCCTTAACTTTGCTCTTTCTAATAGCGTGGAATACTTTATCACTTCGGTATAAAGATTCCCTTCTGGACCATTATTAAAATTAATGACCTTTTCTGATGGCCTGAACCAATATCTGAATTTTGGTGAATACTCAAATCTGCTAACACGTCCACGCACATCCCTATCTTCTATTTCTTCACCAATTAAGTAACCATAAAAAGTTGTGAGTTGCAAATCGTCAATAGTATAATTCAGAAGAATACTAGCATAAAAATCAATCTGTGTCAAATGTTCAGCGACATTTACGTCAGGTGCTTTAAACTCAATAATAATAGCCTTGTTTTCTTCAGGAAACAATAATACATCTGGCCGTTTGGTCAACCGTTTTTCTCCTAACGAGTTCAAATAACGTTTTTCCTCTTCTGAAAACTCTTTGTCAAATATCTTTTTTCCATTATACTCAACATTCTCAAATTTCGCTTCTGAAACACCTTTAAAATAGATAAACTCTTCATTGATTATCCATAAATCGCTATCTTCTGGAGTTTGAGATGTTGAACTTTGTTGGAACAACAAATTATGTAACAACTTCTCATCTATCCGTTTCCCACCTTCCAATGACTCCAGCTCTTTATTCAGTATTTCATCGAACAAATCCAATACAAGTTTTCTCCGCGCCACGTATTTACTTAACACCGTCCTATTCTGCAACGGAATGGCCGTAATTAACTCATCGACTTTTTCTTTCAACCTTGTTTGATAATCTTCGGTTTTATCGGGTGTTATGGATTTAAGTTCTTCCATCTGTTGTCTAATAGCGTCGTCTTTCTTTGCTTCAATCTCACTATCAGCCTGATAAATTGCTTTTAGAATGGTTTCTTCGGAATCCGTATTCTTGATTCTTTTGCGAACCTTATTTACAGTAACTGGATTCAACAAGAACATCTGCTGTAATTCATCAATTGTTTTGTTCTTTTCTTGGTTTTTACTATCCAACTCTGTATATAACCTATTGATGTTTTTATTTGTTTCATCTACAATATCATCAAATAGGACAACTTCCTCTTTGAACAAACTATCCTCATTCTGATGTTTAAATTCCTGGCGACTAACTAATCGGATATTTCCTCTATCATCTCTATCACTGGCATCCAAATAATCTCCAGAAAGCAAAAACATATACCTATTACCATCTATTTCGTCTTTTTTCTGCAAAGAATCAACGTCTATGGCAACACCAGTTGCGCCTTTACTGACCAGGTATATTGCATTCTGTTTGATTTCCGAACTCGGGCGTTTAAATGCAGTCAATTGAAACTTCTCCTGATGACCAGCAGAAACTATTTTGTTCTTCTCATTAAGCGTGCTATAATCTATTGACAATTCTTCTTCCTTATCAGGATTAGGGATGTCTGTTGAAATTATATCATCTTCTTCCTTCAATTCTTTGTCTTCAAAGATAGAAATATGAATTTTAGGCAGTTGTGCTCTGTACTCACAAAAAAGAGACAAAAAGTGTTTTATGATTTCCTCCTTTAATTCCTTTACAGTTAATAAGGAATAAAAGTCCTTATCCTTATCTTCTAACGGTATTTCGAAAGTGACTTCTGTCTGTAATTCGGCTTCGGCTGAATTATCATCTTCATCCAACCGCATAATGGCATTCTCTCTTAAAAATGACTCATTTTTAGAAAGTGTGACTTTTCTTTTCTTGTACTGATCATCCTCCTTATAAATGCTGTCAATTGTAGTGTGGTCAAAGAAATGAAGATATTGAATTCTACCTGTGCCTAAATTAGAATGTCTTTTTGTGTCATCGCGCAAATTGATTAGCCTTTGATAACTGTTATAATCAAGACCAACACCATTGTCGGAAACAACTATTTTTTCAAAATCATGACCTCCGTTTTCTTTCGAGAATAGGTTTTGCAAATAATACACCTTTATTTTTATTGACCCATTCTTAAAATGCTCTTTTGAAAATCTGTCAAGAATAGCTTCCCAAGCATTCATAAATGCCTCAAATATGGGTTGTAACGGCACATCTGTCTTTTTCTTGATGGTATTTATTTCATTTCTGTACCAAATACCTGTTGCTTTGATAAATGTTCCTATATTCATTTTGCAATCCTCCTATATTTTATTATTTACTCTTACTTTTCCTGTTAACAAATTCTGCATCAATGACTTCTTCAGCCTTTCAAGGACGGCGATTTTGTTATTATTCTCTTTGATTTGCTTATCAAAAGCAAGTATTTTGTCTACAATTTTCGTTTGTTCTACTTTATCTGGCATAGGGACAAAAATCCTATTTCGGAATATCTTCCAAGGGATTCTTTGCCTGCCCGTTGTTCCTTCCATTAATGAAATGGCCAGTTTATGAACATTTCCACTTGACAACAACAAATATACAAACCTTCCATCAACATTTTCAGTCGGATGAAACACGATGAACTCTGTTGAAGCAAAGCCAACTTCAGAATCAATGTGATCAATGTACGCCACCTTGCCATTTTCACTGCATGGCGTTATCTTTGCGAATAAAATGTCACCTGCCTTAAACCTCGTATAACTACCATTGTCAATAATCTGTTTCTCCACATAATCAACCCCTTCAAAGTTTTCCTTGATGGCTTCCATTGGAATAAAATCATACACCTCTTTTTTCTTATACTTATACACAGGATTGATTTTGCACACATCTTTATCCCCAATTGTTTTCACTTCCCACCCCAACGGCACTCTCCCAAACTTCTCATCCAAATAAAACTCATCCTCTTTGCGCAGGGTGCCATCGGGTTTCATGCGGCCGGTGAGGAGGTTCTGCATCAGGCTCTTTTTCAGACGCTCGGCGGCGGCAATGCTGCCCTGCACCGAGGCTATCGCCTCGTCCACCTTTGAGAGGATATTAGCTATGGCGGTTTGCTCGTCAGGAGAAGGTTGGGGAAGAGACACTTTTACATATTGCTTCCAATCCAGATTCCTAATTCCTGTTGTCTGCGATTGCATTCCAGCCGTCACACCCATTTCGTACATTTGTTGAAGGCAGAAATAAACGAACTTGGGATTAATCTCATCATTCAGGCTTATCCGTTGTATGAAATTGGCAAAAGCATAATCCGTATTCGCCATCTCTTCAGTAACAAAACCGACACGTCCAACAGGCTGAGTCTCACTTCCACCACTGCGTTCAATCAAAATGTCATCGGCAAACAACTTCTTTTCCTTGAACTTCTTTTCAGACAATGTGCGATGGGCAATATCAGACAAATCCAACTTCCCATTATTATTGAAATTTGTACTTCGAATGACACCAATGGCACGATCGTCAGGTTCGCTGCCCCAATCGCCAGCGTCATTTTTCACAAGCACAGATTTCAACTGAAATGTATCGAAATCGTTGCAAACAGTTCCTATTTTAGTTTGCTTCTCCATCATTGTTCATTGTCAATTGTTTTCAGCAACTCCTCTAACTCCTTTTCTACCTTTGTCTCCGTTTGCATCGCCTTCTTGAAATCGGCAATGGCTTGCTTGAGGTCAATCTGCTCTTCCGGCTCAAAGGTATCCACATAACGCGGAATGTTGAGGTTAAATTCGTTCTCCTCAATCTCATCCATATCCACGATGGAGAAATAACGCTTGCGCAGTTCGGGGTCGCCAAACATCTGCATGAGTTCTTTTTCCACTTCAGCAATGGCTTGACATTGTTTCTCGGCTTTTTCATGGGCGGCTTTTTCACGGGCAGTCCTATCGGCAGTCAACTTGTCCAAAGCCTTTTGCGCTGTTTCCACTGCTTTCTTTTCTCCCGCCGTCGGCTTTTTGTTGTCGGTCAACTTATCATTGACGGTTTTCTCGGCTTTAGCCAACCGGCGTCTTGCCTGGGTCAACTCCTCTGCCGTATCGTTGTCAATTTCAGACATTTGAAAATCGAGGTCCTCATCTATCTGGTTATAAAGCCTGTTCTTCTGTACTGCAATCCAATCTTTGGCTTTGTCGATGTCGCCCCAACTTTCCAGCATGGTGGAAATACGCAGCACATCCTGAGGCTCCAACACGCTCATGTTGGCATCCTCACGATACCAACCCTTCTTGGCGGCATACACCATCAGCACCTTGTTTTTGCGTTCTTCGGGCTTGTTCTTGTCGAAGAAAATGATGGCACCAGGGATGGTTGTGCCATAAAACAGATTGCCCGGCAACACCACAATGGCATCAATGATATTGATATGCTGCGCAAAATCAACACCTTGTAGGAACCCTCGCCTTATCAGATATTCCACATCGGCTTTGCGGTTCTGTCCGTCTTCCTCCTCGGTCTTCTCCGGCTGGCCACGGAACAAAACGCCCTGCGGACACACCACGCCAGCCTTGCCCTTCTCATCCAACGAAGCGATGATGTGCTGCAAGAAAGCAAAATCGCCGTTGCTATAGGGTGGAACACCGTAAACAAGACGGTTGTATGGGTCAGTAAACTCCTTCTTGTATTCAATCTGTGGGGTACCATCCTTCTTATTGACCGTATTACCTTTCTTGTCTTTCTTCGGTTCGCCGTTTTGCGCCCAGTTTTCCATCGAAAAGGGGAAATTGGCCATCACCTTGTCGAAGGTACGCAACTCCAGTTCATTCACCTCGTCCTTGAATTTCGGGTCACGGATGGTGTCGCCCTGCTCGATGCGGGCATCCAAGCCATGCAAAATCATGTTGATGTTGCAGATGGCCCATGTGTTCCACACCAATTCCTGCCCAAACAGACGGACGCTCTTTTGCGTGTCGTAACTGGCACGTGCATATTTGGCCGCATTCAACAGGAAACCGCCAGAGCCGCATGTGGGGTCATATATGGTTTCACCTTTCTGTGGTTTCAGGTAACGCACAATAATATCCACCACCTCCTGAGGCGTGTAGAACTGTCCCGCCATTGTGCCACCTTTGTTTTCATCAGCGAAACGCTTGATCAGGTATTCGTAGGCATCGCCCAACACATCAACGGTAACGTTCTTGTTGCTCAAATCGACCGCACTCAGGTAGTTGATAAGATTGGTCAACACTTCGGGATCCAGTTTCTTGCCGCCAGAACCATCCGGAGCAGGCTCGTTCCATCGCACGGTATTGATGATACCTTTCAAAATGTATTTACCGTTTTGATCCACATTCTGGTCAGCGATGGCATTCACCGAAGCATCCAATATCGCATTCTTTTTGTCGATGGGAGCTTTCCGTACATCTTCCCAAAAACAGCCGTCTGGAATTTGGAAATCATGTTTCTTGCTGGTGATTACCGCTAATTCCTTAGGAGAAGGCTCGCGAGCCTCTTTTACCAAGAATTGCTTTGTCGCATCTTCAATTTCCCATTGGTAATTGTCGGACAATCGCTTGAAAAACAACAAGGAAAGGATATACGACTTGTAATCCTCAACCTTATCGCGAAGGATGTCGGCCATACCGAAAAGCATATTTCCCAAGGCTTGTTTCGTGATCATACCTATTTCTTTGTTTTATTCACTCTTTACAATTATACGAAAACCGATTACTCCACCACCACCTCATCAACCATAATCCAGGCCTTCTGGCCGGCGTAGGGATGCCATTCGGGCAAAACGCCTTGGTTCTCGACTTTCACGCGGACATATTTCCATTTCTTGCCGTCGACACGGGCGCGGGCCTCGATACGACCGAAGCCTTTCATTCTGTCAGAGCGGTCGAAGACGGGCAACTCGGCCATCTGCCAGTCGGTGAACTCCTCTCCATCCTTCGAGAAGCAAACCCACACGCCTTTGGGCCACATCACCCATGACTGCGGCTCGTGGCAAAGTCCTATCTTCACCACCTTAATCTCCGTCGGGACGGCCAATTCGATGGTGGCGTCCATATCAACGCCCTCAAAACCGAGCCAGTCGTTGTAATAATCGCCAGCAACACCTTTCTTGCCGTCCATCAGGGCGATGTCGGCATCCTTGCCATAGCGTTCAACGGGCGGATTGACGAAGGTCGTGTTCTTGATATTCAGTCGGTTGAACTGACGCAGGGTGACAAACGACGATGACTTCCCCTTCTTGAAGGCCTTCGCCTTGATGGTACAGGTTTTGGTGATGACGAACGACGACTTGTAAAGTGAGGACTTCATCGTAGGTTCGCTGCCATCGGTGGTGTAACGGATTTCGGCATCGGAATCGGCGCAAGTCATTGAAATGGTCAGAGGGCGGTTGAACATTCGGAAATCCTCGTTGCCTGCCATCGCCGCCTTGATTTCGGGCATCGGAACCATCAAAGAATCCACATTCGGCACTTGGAAACGGGTCAACTCTATCGGGTCTTGCGTCTTGTCGAAAGCGCGGAACAACAC
>CADCML010000019.1 GCA_902802535.1 uncultured Bacteroidia bacterium | reverse complement strand
CGTCTGGGCAATTTGCTGGTAATCATAGCTCAGTTCCCGCCGCAGGTTGGCTAATGTGGCATCCAAATCCATTCCCGTAAAAACGGCCAAGGCTGGCACTGCAATGGCCAACAGTGCCACAAGAAAACAGAAGACTTTTCTCTTTTTCATGAATATTATTCGCATAACTGTATAGAATCTTTATGGTCATTCATTGTGTTATTCGCCTTTCATTATCGCATGAAATCCGCTGCGAAGATATGGAAATTCCCAATAACACAGCCCTGAATATTGTAGAATTAGTCCAATGGCATCTCGGGATGCTGCACCGACAGCGGCAGGCCCTCCTGCGATAGGTAGAACATATAGAGGACAACGGGCTTGTTGCCTCGGTTCTCGCCATGGTGGATGGTGCCTACCATCTCCACGACGGCCTCGCCCTCATGCACTATTTTCTCATTGCCATACTGGTCGATGATGGTCAGTTCGCCCTGCACCAATATGCCGTGGTTCATCACGGGATGGTGGTGCCAGCCCAACTTCTGTCCGGCAGGTATCTCATATTTCACGGCCACCACTTCCGGGCGTCCCTGCAGGTAGTCGGGCAACTCGGCTCCGTCCCAGCTCTTGCTGGTGCGTATCATTTCGGTGGTCTTCACAGAGTTGTTTTCAGTCATGTCGTTGAATGATGTTTTCAAGCCTAAACAGCATAGGATAGACGCCAAACTCCACAAAGGCAATTATCGATTATTCATCAGGGAAAGGGAAATCAAAGTCAGGCATGTTTCCAACATAGTGCATTGTCGGTGTGCCAGAGGTGTAGTCGCCTCTGAAAACGATGATGGCCCCTTTGGCTCTACTGCCCAAGCTACCAACATAATCAGCTTGAGACAACACTATAGCGTTGTAAATCAACCCGCTGTCTTGAATATTTTCGATAGCAAAGGCATTGTTGATGTCGAACTCAGTTGCGCCTAAAGTGAATTTTTGTGTGTGAGTGTCAGAATCATTGGTGGTTTTTTTGCAACTCACGAAACTTGTTGCTACTGCTGTTACGAGCATAAATGCCAAAAAAAGCTTTTTCATTTTTTTAAGGGATTGATTATTAAAAAGAGTTGATTATTATTTTGCCAATAATTCTGCAAAAGTACGGATTTTAACGTCCGCCTGACCTGTAAAGACAGAAAAATTGTTGAAATCTTTCTTCAAAAAAATGGTTTTTAGGCTTGCACGGTTTTCAGAATTTTCGTAATCTTGCAGCTTTAAATTTCCAATACTTTACAACCTTGAAAAAGATTAAAACTGCTTTAATATCAGTATTTTATAAAACGGGCATCGACACCATTGTCGGCTTGTTGAAGCAAAATGGAGTGCAGATTTACTCCACGGGGGGAACATACGACTTCATCAAACCCCTCGACCCTTCGGTGAAAACTGTCGAATCGCTCACGGGCTATCCGTCCATCTTGGGCGGTCGCGTGAAGACCTTGCATCCTAAAGTATTCGGCGGCATTTTGGGTCGCACCAACTTAGCCTCCGACCAAAAGGAGATGCAGGAATACGACATCCCGCCCTTCGACCTCGTCATCGTCGACCTCTATCCTTTCGAGGAAACCGTGGCCAAGACCGAAGACGCTTCGCAAATCATCGAAAAAATCGACATTGGCGGCATTTCGCTCATCCGCGCCGGAGCCAAGAACTTCAACGACGTGCTTATCGTGCCTTCGCAAAAATATTACGGAGAACTCATTCAACTGCTTGAAAACCAGAAAGGTGAGACTTCCCTTGACGACCGCCGCCGTTTTGCCACATACGCTTTCGGCGTGAGTTCGCACTACGACAGTGCCATTATGAACTGGTTTGCCAAGGACAACGAAAGCAAACCGCTGAGAGTCAGCGAAGACGAAGGTTCAACCCTGCGCTACGGAGAAAACCCGCACCAAAAAGGTACTTTCTATGGCAACCTTGACGCGATGTTCGAGAAACTACACGGCAAAGAGTTGTCGTACAACAACTTGCTCGACCTTGACGCGGGCCTCAACCTTATCCGTGAATTCAGCGAGCCTACCTTCGCCATCCTCAAGCACAACAATCCTTGTGGCCTCGCCTGCCGCAAAACCGTCAAGGATGCTTACGTTGATGCTTTGGCGGGCGACCCCGTTTCGGCTTTTGGTGGCGTGTTGGTCTGCAACCGTCCCATTGATTTGGCCGCCGCCGAGGAAATCAACAAGCTTTTCATTGAAGTCATCGTAGCACCTGAGTATGAAGACGGCGTGCTCGACCTGCTTTTCTCGAAGAAGAACCGCGTCGTGTTGCGCCTGAAGGCCGACCAATACAAGCCTCAGACTGTGAAGACCGCCTTGAACGGCTACCTTGTGCAAGACCGCGACCTCCATACAGAAACCGCCGACGATTTCAAGGTCATCACCGAGAAGGCACCCACAGCTTCAGAAGTTGAAGACATGGTTTTCGCCAACAAGATTGTGAAGCATAGCCGTAGCAACGCCATCGTCCTCGCCAAGGGCAAGCAACTCTACGCCTCCGGCATTGGACAGACCTCGCGCGTGGATGCCCTGCGCCAAGCCATCGAGAAAGCGAAGTCGTTCAACTTCGACTTGAAAGGTGCAGTGTTGGCCTCCGATGCCTTCTTCCCTTTCAAGGATTGTGTCGAGTTGGCCCACGAAGCGGGTATCACGGCCATTGTGCAACCTGGCGGCTCGGTCCGCGACCAAGAGTCCATCGACTGCTGCAACGAACACGGTATCAGCATGGTATTTACAGGATTCAGACATTTTAGACATTAATGTAGGGACGGACCCTCGTGTCCGTCCAATACCAATAAAAATTGTATGGGCGGATCCTCGTGTCCGCCCGATAAAAGAGAAGATAAAAGAACAACAACAAAAACAACACAAACATGGGAGCATTTTCATTTTTAAACAAAGAAATCGCCATTGACCTCGGTACGGCCAATACGATTATCATATACAACGACAAGGTCGTCGTCGACGAACCTTCCATCGTGGCCTTGCAGCGCGACACGAAGAAAATCATCGCCGTCGGCAAACGCGCCATGATGATGCACGGCAAGACCCACGAAAACATCAAGACCATCCGCCCATTGCGCGACGGTGTCATCGCCGACTTCCAGGCCGCCGAATACATGATGCGCGAGATGATCAAGATGATCAATTTCAAGAACACTTTGTTTCCGCCCAGCCTGAAAATGGTCATCTGCATCCCTTCGGGCATCACCGAGGTGGAGGAGCGCGCCGTGAAAGACTCAGCTGAGCAGGCCGGCGCCAAGGAGGTGCGTCTGATTCACGAGCCTATGGCTGCCGCCATCGGTATCGGCATCGACGTGCTTGAGCCAACGGGCAACATGATTATCGACATCGGTGGTGGTACCTCCGAAATCGCGGTCATCGCTTTGGGTGGTATCGTCAATAATAAGTCCATCCGTATTGCAGGTGACGACTTCACCGCCGACATCGAGGAATACATGCGCAAGCAGCACAACATCATCGTGGGTGAGCGCACGGCCGAACGCATCAAAATCGAGGTGGGTTCTGCTATCCCGCAGTTGGACAACCCGCCCGATGACTATGCCGTGCAAGGCCGCGACATGCTGACCGGTATCCCGAAGGAAATCAAGGTGAACTACGCCGAAATCGCCCACTGCCTCGACAAGAGCATCATGAAAATCGAGACTGCCGTGTTGAACGCCTTGGAGCAAACGCCGCCTGAGCTGTCGGCCGACATCTACCGCACGGGTATCTACCTCACTGGTGGTGGTGCCTTGCTGCGCGGCCTCGACAAACGTCTCAATGGCAAAACCAAACTGCCCATCCATGTGGCGGAAGACCCGTTGCGTGCTGTCGCCCGTGGCACCGGTATCGCCCTGAAGAACTTCGACAGATTCACCTTCTTGATCAAATAAAAGACGCAAGTCGGCGTTTCGACAAGCTCAACGACCTTTGCTTTTTCAGTCGCTATAAAAGTCTCTGAGCCTGTCGAAGGGCCCGAAGCCCAACAATAAGGACATGTACAACCTGCGGCGTTTCATCATCAAGCATCACTTCGTCATCTTGTTCATCCTGCTCGAGGTGATTTCCATTTTGCTGCTCGCCAACAGCCAACGCTTCCACCGCAACCGCATGGTGAACACCACCAACGATGTCGTGGGCAAAATCTGCGAATGGGGTAGCGAAATAGGCAATTATTTCCGCCTCAACAGTTCCAACAAACAACTGGCTGAAGAGAACGCCATGCTCAGGCAGAGGTTGTCGGTCGTGCACGACACCACCACCTGCACCTACGACATCAGAGAAGGTGATACGCTTTACAAATACATCCCCGCCCAGGTCGTCAACAACAGCACCAACCAAGTCAACAACTACATTATTATTAATAAAGGTGCGGTTGACGGCATCGAACGCGACATGAGCGTCATCTCCACCGATGGCATCGTGGGTGTGGTCACGGATGTCAGCCGCCATTATGCCTCCATCATGAGCCTGCTGCACAGCAAGTCGGTGGTCGGCGTGCGCATCAAGGAAAGCCAAGAATTGGCCAGCGTGAAGTGGGAAACCAACAACTACCGCTACGGCATGGTGGAAGATATTCCTACCCACATCCTTTTGCAGAAAGGCGACACTATCCTGACAAGTTCACATTCCTATATCTTCCCCGAAGACCTCATGGTGGGCACGGTGGAAGAGTTCTATCCTACCGCCGTCGATGCCTTGAACAAAGCCAAGATTCGGTTTGCCACCGATTTCGCCACGTTGAGGCATGTCTATGTGATCAAAGATTTGCACAAACCCGAGCTTGATTCGCTCAAAGCCAGACTCAAATGACATGAACAAGACCGCGTTACAAATCATCCGTTACATCGTGCTCGTACTCCTTCAGGTGCTGGTCATCAACCACATCCGCCTCGGAGGGTATGTGCATCCCTATATCTACATGATTTTCATCATGTTGTTGCCGTTCAGCACTCCCAAATGGCAACTGTTGGTTTTGGGCTTTGCCTTGGGTTTGACCGTCGACTTGTTTACGGGCACACCCGGACTTCATGCCGGAGCCACCACCTTGATGGCCTTCTGCCGACCGGCCATCATCAGCCTCATTTCGGGCAACCAAAAATTTGAGAACATCCCGGAGCCCAATATGAGCCAGCTGGGAGGGCTATGGTTCTTCCGCTATGTGCTCTGTTTGGTGCTTATCCACCATTTTGCCCTGTTTTTCCTTGAGTCGTTCAGCTTCAAGCTCATCGGACAAACGCTGCTGCGCATCCTGCTCAGCGTTCCTGTGTCCATCTTCTTGATTATGATGATTCTGTACATATTCAAATCGGAAAAGAGAAGAGATTAGTATCAATATAAATAACTGATTTACAATGAAAAAAAACATCTTATTCCTATTGGCTCTTGCACTCGGACTAACTGCCTGCAAAGAGGACGCAAAAAGTTTCAAAGTCAATGTCAGCATGACTAACGGCAACAACAAGACCGTTTATTTGCAGAAGTATGTCGACAACGAGCCTATCATCATCGATTCGGCCGTCATCGCCAACGAAACCGCAACCCTGACCGCTCCTAACGACAACCCGCAACTCCTTTACGCATTGAAAGTGAAGGGAATGCGTGGTTCTATGCCTTTCTTCGCCGACAATAAAGACGTGACCTTCGTGGGCGACATCAACAATCCGCAAGCCGTTGCCATCATGGCCTCGGAATCACAAGCCGAGTTGGACGCCTACAATGAACAACTCGACCAATTTGACCTTCAAATCCGCGACTTGTATGCCGTCATGCAGCAAGCTTTCGCCGACAACGACACCATCCTGATGGACTCGCTCAACAAGGTCGGAACCGCGCTGATGGAGGAACAGGACAGCTTCCGCGACGACTACATCAAGGCCCATCCCGAGAGCTTTGTCACCCATTACATTCTCGACGGCGTGAAGCAAGACTATCCCCTCGACCAACTGAAAGACTTGATGGCCGGTTTCACCACAGAATCCATCTATCGCGACCACCTCAACGACTATGTTGCCAAGCAGGAACGCCTCGAAGTGGGTCAGCCTTTCATTGATTTCACCCTGCAAACCATTGATGGCGAAAATGTTACGCTTTCCGAAAGAATCGGCCAAAACAAACTTACATTGGTTGATTTTTGGGCTTCGTGGTGCGGTCCATGCCGCAAGGAGAACCCCGTGGTGAAGGCCGCCTACGAACAATTCCACGAACTTGGCTTTGACGTCATCGGCATCAGTGTCGACAATGACGAAGCTGCTTGGCTGAAAGCTGTCGAAGAAGACCAACTGCCATGGACTCAGGTGCGCGATGTCGACAACACCGTCAGCGAAAACTATCTGATTTATTACATTCCGTCCAATTTCCTCTTCGACCAAAACGGCACGATGGTGGCCAAAGGGCTGCGTGGCGAGGACTTGACGGCGAAATTAGGAGAACTGTTACAATAATTGTCGGCCCTTCGACAAGCTCAGGGACCTTAACTTATTAATGCCTAAAGGTCGTTGAGCCTGTCGAAACGCCCGTACCTAAATAATTACGTTATGAAAACAAGATATTTAGTTTTTGCTGCAATGGCTATCCTATTGGCTGCCTGCACTTCTAAACCAAAGACCGAGACCTTTAAGGTCAACGTGAACCTCGCCAACGCTGATGGGCAGACCGTCTACCTGCAAAAAGACGGCCAAGTGCTCGACTCCGCTGTCATCGAGAACTGGGATGCCGTGTTCAACACGCCCGTTCGCGACGACAATGAGATGTACGGCATCATGCTGCAAGGCTGGCGTCGTCCCTTCCCCTTCTTCACCGACAACACTGAAGTGACCCTCGAAGGCGATGCCCAAAACCCCAACGCCATTGTGGTGAAAGGCTCGACCTCTCAAGACCGTCTTAATGCCTTTACGCAAAGCTATAACGACCTTGAGGCCAAACTTGAAGCCGACAGTACGATGGCCCAAACCGACAAAGACGAAATCCTGAAGATGCATTGCTTCGACTACGTTTGGGACAACCCTACCGACCCCGTGGCACATTATGTGATGTACCGTTACAAATGGGCTTTCGGTCCCTGCGAATTGCGTACGATGATTGACAACATCCACCATGCCGACAGCACTTTGACCACCAAAAACTTAACCTTGGCTGAAGAATATGTGGAGAAGCAAGAGCGCGTGCAAGCCGGCCAGCCCATCATCGACTTTACCCAAAACGACTCTGATGGCAACCCTGTGACCCTCAGCGAACTCGCCCAAGGCAAACTCCTTTTGGTCGATTTCTGGGCCTCATGGTGCCCCGACTGCCGCAAGGCCAATCCTGATGTGGTGGCAACTTATCAAAAATACCACGACCAAGGCTTTGATGTTCTGGGCGTTTCGTTTGACACCAACAAGGAAGCTTGGCTCACTGCCATCGAAAAGGACGGCTTGACCTGGACCCACGTTTCCGACCTGCAAGGCTGGGGCAATGCTGCTGGAGCTCTATATGCTATCGCTTTCATCCCGCAGAACGCCTTGATTAAGGACGGCATGATCGTCGCCCGCAATTTGGAAGGTGAAGAACTGATGGAAGAGATTGGAAGACAACTACAGCCGTAATCTCTTATCATTCTTGAAGCGCTTTTACGCTATCAAGCTGTTTTTTATAGACCTCTAAAGTATTAAGGCTTTCCGGCTTAGGATACGGAGTGTAGAAATCGTCACTGACAGGCGCTTGCTCTTCGATGACGATTTCCTTATGATATTCCTCCATAAACTCCTCCAATTCTTTCCTGGAAATACCTATCACGCTCATATTCTGCTTGTTGACATAGCGCATGTATTCAGCCTGATAATGCAACCAGCAGATCCAATTGTGCTTCATTGCCATCGCTTGGCGTATATTAGTGTTTCGCAACCATTTTGTGCAAGTATATTTTCCAGGATATTGCTCGGGGTTTCCGCTGATATCATCGAAGGTTTTCTCCTCCTCTTTCACCCTGTCGTTCCAGTAATCCTCAATGCTGTGCATTCTTGTAAAACAGTCACCAACATTATTTATAAACTGGAAATTACCCAAGTTTTTCCATGTTTCAAGATTGTTGGAAAAAATGTTTTCAGCGGCTTTGTCGAACGAGACGAAGCTGTTGCTCACGGCATCATATATCAATTCTTCCAATGTTGCTTTTGGCATTAGTTCCAGTTCATCGACAGGCACACTGAGGAGCCATACGCAAAGCGAGTCGCAACGCTGTTGTTGTTTAACAATCTCGTCGATGCCGTTGGCAAAGTCCTCTATGGTACCCATCACCATAAGTGCCGACAGCCTGCGGTCGTTGGCTCGCTCTCTGAGCTCAAGTGCCATACTCGCACCAATGGTAAGTACCAAAGAGATGGTGGTACCGATGATAATCATACCTATCTGTTTCCAAAAACCGGTATGTTTCTTTAATTCAATATTTTGCGGCAACTCTATTTTCATGTTTTTCGGATATTTTACAGATTTTGGGGTCCAAAAATACAATTATTTTGCCCAAGCCACAAATGGAGGATTGGGATATTCTTTTTTGCTGTATTCCAAAGGCTGTCCGTCGCTGATGCGGAGCACCTTGCCACCAGCGGCGCGGAGAATGGCATCGGCGGCGGCGGTGTCCCATTCCTTGGTCTTGCTGTAGCAAACGTAAACATCGGCACTGCCTTCAGCAAGGCGGGCGAACTTCAGGCTGCTGCCTTGGGTATCGATGACGAGGTCGGGATGGGCGGGGCGCAATACCTTATTAATATATGCGTCCACCTCGGGCGTGCGGTGCGAGCGACTGACCAGGACTGTGAACGGACGAGGGACTGAGGACGAGGGACTGAGGACGAGGGACTGAGGACTAAGGACTGAAGACTTTTTGTCCTTTGTCTTATGTCCTCTGTCCTCCGTCCTATGTCCAACGTCCTCCGTCCAACGTCCTCCGTCTGCATACCAAATCGTATCCATCACGGGCGCATAAATCACGCCCAAAATGGGTTGTTTGTCGTCAATCAGGGCAATGTTGACTGTGAATTCGCCGTTGCGGTTCACGAATTCTGCGGTACCATCCAACGGGTCGACGAGCCAATAACGATTGAATTGAGAACGGTCGGGAGGCAAATCTTCCTCGCTGACGAAAGGCAATCCCGTGGGTTTCAGCATTTCCTTGATGATGTTGCTGGCGCGGAGGTCGGCCTGTGTGACGGGCGAGTCGTCGTCCTTGGTATAGACCTCGAAAGGCTGCGTATAGACCTCCATGATGGCTTTGCCAGCTTCTATGGCGGCGTTTATGGCGTATTGAAGCAATGTTTTCATGGGACAAAAGTACAAAATTATCTACCTATGAATCAATAAAATAAAAAATTTTTTTCAAAAAAGTGTGTTTTGTCCGCTTTTATTCCACTAATTTTGCACGCGCAAATGCAAAGCATTGACTAACCTTGAATCAAAGATTTCAACGAAGTCAATGGGGGAATTGCAAGCGCATTCTGAACATAAAATTGGAACTATGGCAAAGAATTTAGTTATCGTGGAATCACCGACCAAGGCCAAGACCATCGAGGGCTTTTTGGGAAAAGAATATACGGTGAAAGCAAGTCAGGGCCATGTGCGCGACCTGAACAAGAACACCTTGAGTGTCGACATCGACAACAATTTTGAACCCGAATACGAAATCCCCGACGACAAGAAAAACCTTGTGGCCGAGTTGCGCAAACTGTCGAAAGCCGCCGATACGGTGTGGTTGGCATCCGATGAAGACCGCGAGGGAGAATCCATCTCGTGGCATCTTTATGAGGTGCTCGACCTGAAGAAAAAGGACACCAAGCGCATTGTTTTCCACGAAATCACTAAATCGGCCATCACCAATGCCATCGAGAATCCGCGCGACATCAACATGGGCCTCGTCAACGCGCAGCAGGCCCGCCGCGTGCTCGACCGTTTGGTAGGTTACGAGCTGTCGCCCCTGCTTTGGAAGAAGGTGAAGCCCTCTTTGTCGGCCGGCCGTGTGCAGTCGGTGGCCGTGCGCCTCATCGTCGAACGCGAGGAGGAAATCAAGAACTTTGTGCAGAGCAGTGCTTTCCGCATAACGGCACAGTTCACCTTCACCAAAGATGGACAGGAGTATAACCTCTCCGCCGAGCTCCCGCATCGCTTTGAAAACGAGCAGGAAACACGGAAATTCTTGGAATCGTGCATAAACGCCGCCTATAAGGTCGACAGCATCGAAAAGAAGCCTACCGTGCGCTATCCCGCTCCGCCGTTCACCACCTCGACGTTGCAACAGGAAGCCGCCCGCAAGTTGGGTTTCTCGGTCGCCAACACCATGCGCATCGCCCAGCAGCTATACGAATCTGGTAAGATTACTTATATGCGTACCGACTCGGTCAATCTGTCGAGCCTCGCCCTCGGTATGGCCAAGAAGGAAATCGAGCAAAACTACGGTGCCGAATACGTCAAGACGCGCCAATACCACACCAAGTCGAAAGGCGCACAAGAGGCACACGAAGCCATCCGCCCGACTTATCTTAACCAGCATACCATCAAAGGCACCGCTGATGAACGTCGTCTTTACGAACTCATTTGGAAACGCACCATCGCCTCACAAATGGCTGATGCTCAGATGGAACGCACCAACGTAAACATCAGCGTTTCGACCAACGACAAGCAGTTTGTGGCCACGGGCGAAGCCATCCTCTTCGATGGTTTCCTCAAGGTGTATCGCGAAAGCTACGACGACACGACGGAAGAAGATGCCGCCATCCTGCCGCCCATTGAAGTGGGCACGCTGCTCGACATGGACAAGATGGAAGCCCAGCAACGCTACACGCGCCCGCCGTTCCGCTACAACGAGGCCAGCCTCGTGAAGAAGATGGAAGAATTGGGCATCGGCCGACCTTCGACCTACGCGCCCACCATCTCCACCATCCAGAAGCGCGAATATGTCACCAAAGGCGACGTAAAAGGCACCTCACAGGAATTTCAGATTATCACACTGAAAAACAATAAGATAACAGAAAAGAAAGGCAAAGAGAACATCGGCACTGAGAAAGGCAAGCTGCTGCCCACCGACATTGGTATCTTGGTCAATAAGTTCCTGTTGCAATACTTTGAGAGCATCATCGACTACAACTTCACCGCCAATGTGGAAAAGGAATTCGACCAGATTGAGGAAGGCCAACGCGAGTGGAACGCCATGATCCGCGACTTCTACACTGGTTTCCACAACCAAGTCATCTCCACCACCGAAAACTCCGGCAAGTTCAGCGGCGAGAAACTTCTCGGCATCGACCCTGCCACGGGCAAGAAGGTGTATGTGAAGGTCGGTCGTTTCGGTCCGGTGGCCCAAATTGGCGACACCGAATCGGACGAAAAACCCCGTTTCGCCGGCTTGAAGAAAGACATGAGCATCGAGAGCGTCACTTTGGAAGAGGTCCTGAAACTCTTCGACTTCCCGCGCATCCTCGGTGATTATGAAGGCAAGGAAATCACAGTGGCCGTGGGTCGTTTCGGGCCGTACATCCGCCACGACAACAAGTTCTACAGCCTCGCCAAGACCGACAATCCCGCTTTGGTGGAATATGACCGCGCTGTAGAAATCATCAACGAGAAACGGCAGAAGGACTTGGACAACATCATCCTCACCTTCGACCAAGACCCCGACCTGCGCGTCTTGAACGGCCGCTTCGGACCATACATCGCCTACAAGAAGACCAACTACAAGATTCCGAAAGGTACCGAGCCGTCCACGCTGAGCTATGAAGACTGCATGGCCATCATAGAAGACCCGAAGAATGCACCTAAGAAGAAAGTAGTAAGGAAGAAATCTTAAATCTTGAATTTTAAATCTTAAATCTGAAATACAATGGAGAAAAAAGACTTACTGAAAGACGTTGTCGAACATATCGACATCAAGAAGTACGACTCGACTGAATTGATTAATGCCATGCGCAAGATGTCGTTCACTTCGCGCGACACCGCCCGCGCCGCCGACATCCTCTGCCAGATGATTGCCGAAAAGGACTGCACCAACATCCTTACCATCGCCGGTTCCACCTCGGCTGCCGGCTGTATGCAGGTGTATGTGGAGATGGTCAGGAACAAGATGGTTGACGCTGTGGTCGCCACGGGTGCCAGCATCATCGACATGGACCTCTTCGAAGCCCTTGGCTACAAGCACTACATCGGCACGAAAGAGAACGTCATCCCCGACACCAAACTGCGCGAGCTCTATATCGACCGCATCTACGATACCTTCATCGACGAGGAAGAACTGCAGGCCTGCGACCAAGCCACCTGCGACGTGGCCGACACCTTGGAGTGCCGTCCCTACAGCAGCCGCGAGTTCCTCTACGAAGTCGGCAAATGGTTGGCCAACGGTCACGGCGTGAAGAAAGAGAGCCTCATCCAGACCTGCTACGAGTGCGGCGTGCCGATTTTCTGCCCTGCCTTCAGTGACTCGTCCGCCGGTTTCGGTATCGGCAAACACCAATGGCTCCGCAAGAAGGCCGGCAAGCCCTACGTCAGCATCGACTCAGTGGCCGACTTCCTCGAACTCACCGAAATCAAGATGAACAGCCCCGAAAGTGGCCTGTTTATGGTCGGTGGCGGCACACCCAAGAACTTCGCCCAAGACACCGTGGTTTGTGCCGAAATCCTTGGCGTTGAGGTGCCTATGCACAAATACGCCATCCAAATCACCGTGGCCGATGTGCGCGATGGTGCCTGCTCGTCGTCGACGTTGCTCGAAGCTGGTTCATGGGGCAAGGTGAGCGAGGAGTTGCAGCAGATGGTCTATGCCGAAGGCACCACTGTCATCCCCGCCATCGTCAGCTACGCCTACCACAATGCACCGTGGAAAGACCGCGAGTACAAGAACTGGCAGAAACTTTACCATTAATTGATGTGAAATAATGATACGTCCGGTAGGGAAAGGCGAATAACGCCAACAAGGGGTCATGACCCCTTGTCCCTATCGGCTGTATATTTCGCGTCTTCTGAACAACTTCCAATATGGACATCAGCACATTCCTTGACCCTATTTCTGAAAAATGTTTCAGCGTGGTGTTTCGTCCCGGTAAGAAAACTTTGGGCGAAACCCTTGGCATTTTCCGCAGCGAGGACGCTTTTCCCGACCTCGAGGGCGTAGACTTGGCTCTTGTAGGCATCAAGGAAGAACGCGGTGCAGTCGACAACAAAGGTTGTGCCGATGGCGTCGATTACATCCGCAAAGCACTGTATTCCCTTTTCAACCATTGGCCACAGCTCAACATCGTCGACCTCGGCAACGTGAAAATCGGGAAGGAAACCAACGACACCTATTTTGCCGTAAACCAAGTGCTTACAGAACTGTTGAAGAACAAAATCGTGCCCATCGTCATCGGGGCGGGACAAGACTTGACCTACACGATGTATCAAGTGTATGAGCCTACGGGCAAGCTCATCAACATTGCCGCCGTCGACCCTATGTTCGACATCGGCAATGACCAAGAAGCCCTCAACTCGCACTCCTATCTGAGCCATATCATTTTGCACCAGCCCAATTTCCTGTTCAATTTCACCAATATCGGTTACCAGTCGTATTATGTTGACACAGAGAATATTGAGTTGATGAAACAGTTGCTCTTCGATGCCTATCGCTTGGGCAATATCAAGCAAAACATCGAACTGGCCGAGCCGCTCATCCGCAACGCCAATCTTTTGAGTTTCGATGTATCGGCTATCCGTGCCGCCGATGCGCCAGGCGTTCGTAATGCTTCGCCCAATGGTTTCAATGGTGAGGAGGCCTGCCGCATGACGCGCTACGCCGGCCTAAGCTACAAGCTCTCATCCATCGGTTTCTTCGAGTACAACCCGCACTACGACATCAACTCGCGCACGGCCAACCTCATCGCCGAGATGATTTGGTACTTCATCGAAGGCTTCTCCAACCGCCAAGACGACATCCCGACTTTGGAAAGCACTGATTTCACGCGCTACAACGTGCAAATCGGCGACGGGCAGGATGTGGTTTTCCTTTGCCACAAAATCACAGGCAAATGGTGGATGGACTTGTCGTTCCTACAAACGGCCGACCAGCGCATCGAGCGTCACCACTTCATCCCCTGCGCGAAAGAAGACTACGACCAAGCCATGCGCAACGAGCTGCCCGATAAGTGGTGGCAATTTTATCAGAAACTGATGTAGACTCCATTTGTTGGAAAACCCCTTCCGACAAAAATAAACCGCATATTTTTTCGACAACTCACAAAAATTTTGCACCTTTGCAGCAAAATTGAATTCAAGTCATTATTAATCAATATTCGAAACATGAAAAGAGACGAAAAAATCTTTGATCTGATTCGCCAAGAGAAAGAGCGTCAGATGCACGGAATCGAGCTCATCGCTTCGGAAAACTTTGTCAGTGAGCAAGTTCTGGAGGCCATGGGTTCTGTCATGACCAACAAATACGCCGAGGGTTATCCCGGCAAGCGTTACTACGGCGGCTGCCAAATCGTCGACCAAAGCGAGCAAATCGCCATTGACCGCGCCTGCCAACTGTTCAATGCCACCTTCGCCAACGTGCAGCCCCACTCGGGTGCACAGGCCAACATGGCTGTGATGCAAGCCCTGCTTGAACCTGGCGACACCTTCATGGGTCTCGACCTTTCGCACGGTGGTCACCTTTCACACGGCAGCCCGGTCAATGCTTCGGGTATGCTCTACAAGCCCGTCGCTTACCATGTAGCCAAGGAAACCGGTCGCGTCGACTACGACGAAATGGAGAAGATTGCCCTCGAGTGCAAGCCCAAACTCATCATCGCTGGTGCCTCGGCCTACAGCCGTGACTGGGACTACAAGCGTATGCGTGCCATCGCCGACCAAGTGGGTGCTGTCCTCATGGCCGACGTCAGCCACCCCGCTGGTCTCATCGCCAAGGGCCTGTTGAACGACCCGTTGGAGTATTGCCACATCATCACCACCACGACTCACAAGACCCTCCGTGGTCCCCGTGGCGGCATGATCCTCATCCGTCATGACTTCGAAGACCCGCGTGGCCGCAAGACCCCGAAGGGAGAAGTGAAGATGATGTCAGCTCTCATCAACAGCGCCGTGTTCCCGGGCATCCAAGGTGGTCCGTTGGAGCATGTCATCGCATCCAAGGCCGTTGCTTTCGGCGAAGCCCTCAGCGACGAGTACAAGGAATACATCCTCCAAGTGAAGAAGAACGCCAGCGTGATGGCTGATGCCTTTGTCAACAAAGGTTACCAAGTCATCAGCGGCGGCACCGACAACCACTCGATGCTGATCGACCTCCGCGGCAAGTTCCCGGAAATCACTGGTAAGATGGTGGAAAACACCCTCGTCCTTGCCGACATCACCGTCAACAAGAACATGGTGCCCTTCGACAGCCGCTCACCGTTCTTGACCTCTGGTCTGCGTGTCGGCACTCCCGCTATCACCACCCGTGGCCTGAAGGAAGACAAGATGCCCATCATCGTCGACATGATTGACAACGTCATTGCCGACATCAATCCCGAGACCAAGACCGCTTCGGAGGCCAAGATTGCCGCCGTCCGCGCCGAGGTGAACAAGATGATGAAGGACTATCCGCTGTTTGCTTGGTAAATTTCAAACACTTTAATTATGAATGGTTGCTCCGCGTTGGGGCAACCATTTTTTTTTCCGATTTTGAAAAATTTGGTTTCGTATGCTGAAAAACCGTACTTTTGCATCCCGTATTTTTAATTCCAATCACTATGAAAACCACCAAAAAATACGGGTTTGACAACGAAAAATACCTCAAGATACAGTCGGAACACATCAAAGACCGCATCGCACAGTTTGGCGACAAACTTTACCTCGAATTCGGCGGCAAACTCTTCGATGACTTCCACGCCAGCCGTGTGTTGCCAGGTTTCCAACCCGACAGTAAGCTGAAAATGCTTTCCCAACTCATCGACGTGGCCGAAATCATCATTGTCATCAGCGCGGTCGACATTGAGAAGAACAAGGTGCGTGGCGACTTGGGCATCACCTACGATGTGGACGTGTTGCGTCTTCGCGAAGAGTTCATGAATCGCGGCTTTTTGGTGAGTGCCGTAGTGGTTACCCATTACAACGGTCAGGCCAGCACCGATGCTTACCGCCAGCGTTTGGAGCGCATGGGCATCAAAGTGTATTACCACCGCATCATTGAAGGCTATCCGAACAACGTCGCCCTCATCGATTCCGATGAAGGCTTTGGCCGCAACGACTATGTCAAGACCTCACGTCCATTAGTGGTGGTCACAGCTCCTGGTCCCGGAAGCGGCAAGATGGCCGTCTGCCTGAGCCAACTCTATCACGAGAACAAGCGTGGCGTCAAGGCCGGCTATGCCAAGTTTGAGACTTTCCCCGTTTGGAACCTGCCGCTGAAGCACCCCGTCAACGTGGCCTACGAAGCCGCCACCGCCGACCTCAGCGACGTCAACATGATTGATCCCTTCCATTTGGAAGCCTACGGCAAGACCGCCGTCAACTACAACCGAGACATTGAGATTTTCCCTGTGTTGAACGCCATTTTTGAGTCTATCTATGGCGAGAACCCCTACAAGTCACCGACCGACATGGGCGTCAATATGGTGGGCTACTGCCTCAGCGACGACGAGGTGTGCTGCGAAGCCTCGAATCAGGAAATCATCCGACGCTATTACACTGCACTTTGCGATTTGGCAAAAGGCAAAGGCTCTGAAAACGAGGTGAATAAGATTGCCTTGTTGATGAAACAAGCCAAAATCAGCACGGCAGACCGCAAGACCACCATTGCCGCAAAAGAAAGAAAGGAAATGGAAGGTGTGGCCTCGTCTGCAATCGAATTGGGCGATGGCACCATCATCACGGCACATACCAGTGCCCTACTCGGCCCAAGCGCAGCCCTGTTGCTCAATGCCACAAAGCATTTGGCTGGCATCGACCACGATGTGAAACTCATCCCGCAAGCCATGATTGAGCCCATCCAGAAAACCAAGGTCAGCTTCCTACACGGCAACAATCCGCGCCTGCACACCGACGAGGTTTTGGTGGCTCTTTCCATGCTCAGCCTTTGGGACGAGAACTGCAAGAAAGCCTTGGAATGTCTGCCACAACTCAAAGATTGTCAAGTTCATAGCACGGTGATGCTCAGCGAAGTAGACCGAAAAATCTTCAAGAAACTGGGCATCGGCCTCACTTGCGACCCTGTGGCGAAAAAGTGAATTCAAAAATTCCGAATCGCCCGCACATAAAACTCTTGGTCTTTCACGGATTCGCTAACGACAATGCTGCTGTCTTGCATTCGCAAGGCAGCAGCACTTCTTGTACCCAATTCCGTGCTTGACCAATAGGTTTTGTCTTCCAAAGTCGGGTAGCCCAACGAATCGAGCGTGGCGTTCACAGCCGCTTGGTTTTGCAGCAGATAACGCAACTCCGTGGTGGCAGGCACATACCATTGCTTGTTGACAATCTTCCGATGAGGATAATTCACAAGATTCCAAGTGTTTTTGAGGTAACTCCATTGGATGGCCGGGTAATGGCTCATGTCATAAACGTCCATCAGGATGTTGGTGTTGTTCCAGCCTTCGTAAGGGTTGGTGGCACCCGTTTCGCAGTTGATATTACCTGGCAGACACCAAGGTAGACAAGTCTCGTCGAGACTGACCATCAGGCCGTTATGGGCTCCATACATCCAAAATACAATTCCTTCCAAGGTGTCGTTGCGGTAATAATCACCGACCTCGTAAGTGGGCTGATAAGGCACATGGGACTCGCCACCTTGCGGGGTTTCGGTTTTCCTGCAAGCGGCAAAAAAGCAAAGCAAAGCAATAAAAACCACTGCCTTTTTCATCATATTGTCCATCATAGTTGCAGCAAACCACAGGTCAGATTCCCAAAGAGATATTCAGTCCCTGAGCCGTGCGAACCAAGTCGCTGTCAATCGTGACCAGGTTGGGCTTGGAGACGGCCTCCTTGAGCGGCACGGCTAACAGATTCGGGTGATGGTAGGCCACCATCTGGCCGAACTGCCCGTTAAGGACCATCTCGAAAGCCTTCACGCCAAATTCGGCAGAAAGCACACGGTCGTAGGCAATCGGCACGCCGCCGCGCTGCAAGTGGCCAAGGGTGGTTTCGCGCATGTCGTGGGTGAAGCCCGCCGCCTTCATCTCCTCGATGAAACGGCGACCGATGCCACCCAATTTCTTGTTTTCGTAGCCCACCTCCTTGCTGATTTCAAACACCTGCTGGCCGTCTTTCGGGCGAGCGCCTTCCGATGCCACCACCACGGCAAAGCCACGATCGTGGTTGAAACGCTGCTCCAAACGAGCCTTCACCACATTGATGTCGTAGGGGAATTCGGGCAAGAGGCAAACCTCGGCACCTCCGGCTATAGCTGAATGCAAGGCGATCCAGCCAGCATCGCGGCCCATCACTTCGAGGACGAAAACGCGGTTGTGCGAAGCCGCCGTAGTGACGAGCTTATCGACAGCCTCAGTCGCGATTTGCACTGCCGTTTGGAATCCAAAGGTGCATTCGGTCATCGAAAGGTCGTTGTCGATGGTCTTGGGCACGCCGATGATGTTCAGACCCTTTTCGTAAAGTTTCTGCGAGATGCGTTGCGAACCGTCGCCGCCAATGCTGATGACCGCGTCGATGCCCATGTATTGCAGCTTGCGGAGCATTTCGTCCGAGCGGTCGACGGTGGACCAAGTGCCATCGGCGTTTTTGATCGGCCAGTTGAACGGGCCGCCCTTGTTGGTAGTCTCTATGATGGTGCCGCCACGGAAGTGGATGCCACGTACCATTTCAGGTGTCAGCCTGACAATCTCAGTTGGCTCCCAAAGGATGCCGTTGTAGGCTTGGATACTGCCTATCACCTCCCAGTCTCCCTCTTGGGCGGCTCTTTTCACGATGGCGCGGATTACGGCATTCAGACCTGGACAGTCGCCGCCACCGGTTAATACGAGCAATCTTTTCATATTTTTATGATTTTCAATTTATTAATTCCAAACACTACGGATTCGTTTGGCCAGTTTTTTGATGGCTTTATCCACATCTCTTTGGCGAGTCCATCCTGCGCTGTTTGAGGAACGGCATGAGGCCACGGTCTTGCCCGTCATATAGTCCTCAAAACTGACCATAAGGACGGATTCTTCCTGTGAAGAAGTGGCGGAATACTTTGCCAAAACGAGTTTCTCTTTTTGGTCGGAGGAAAGGTCGTTGATACGTTGTGCGCCTATCATTGAGAGGCGTGTGGATTCAATGGCATCGTAGATACCAGGCTCAATTTCGATGTCGGTCACCGTACCGACAGAGTTCCTGGTTTGGGTCAATGAGGCGTACTGGTACTTGTTGAGGTTCACGCCTTTGGCAATCATGGTTTTGTCTGTTGAGCAAGAGCTTAAAGTCATGATGCTCAATAGGATGATTAGGTAGGTTTTTAAATTTTTCATTGTTTTAATTTAATTATTTGTTTATCAATTCATTTTATAAATAATCTATCATTTCTTGTAGTGATACTTCATTGAAAGCACCAACACAACAAGAACCTTATCATGGATTTCATAAAGAATGCGATGTTCTTGATTTATACGTCTTGACCATACACCGCTCAAATCACCTGATAATAATTCAGGCTTGCCTGTACCGGTGCGCGGATGTTCCTCCATTTCGGTCAACAACTGCTGAATCTTTCGTTTCGAGGCTGTGTCACCATGTTGCTTCCACCATTCAAGGTCTTTCTTTGCATCAGGAGTGAATTTTAGTTCCATATCTCCTCGGCCTTGATAGTTACGCAATTTCCTTTCAAAAAGTCCTCGCGACCTCGTTTTACCTTGGCCACAATTTCTGGATCGTATTCTTCTGTTTCAGCTTTTTGTTCAAGAATATGTCCCCCCAAAGTAACAAATAGTTGCATTAGTTGCTGCAACGCTTCGTTTTGCTTATCAAATTGTATGGTCATTGTTTCCATAATCGAATAACTATTATTGATTTCGCAAAAGTACTAATTATTTCCCAAACATAAAAAACTAGACAAGTTTTTCAAATCCACCAAGACTCGTTACTCTGATTGCATAAGTGATTCAATTTTTGCCTGAGCTTTGCCAAAAGTTGTTTCTAAAATGGTCCCGTTATTAATAATAAATGCCTTACCTTCATCAACACGATCCCTTAAAGTCAAGCCATTTATAGTACCATAATATTCAGACTCAACAAACCATTCCAACCTTCCATTCTCAACAATATATCCAATTTTGAAACCATTATCTGTAACATACTTGTTTTCCACAAATGCTTCCCCTGATTTCCAGTCTTTCTCTTCTTCAGAAAGCAAGATTTTCAATGCTTTATTGATTTTTACAAGATTTTCGTATGAAATCATAGTTACAAAAGTGGATTCTACTAAATGCTGTGCATCATTTGAAACAACTCTTAGAACATAATAATACTGTTCTTCATCCTTCATTAGTACCGCTCTCACAAAAGTATCCATATGAGAGAATACCCTATTATTATAAGTTTCCACTGTTATCGGGGAAATCGGATAATCAATGAATTTATATATTCCCTCCTTTTCCTGTGCATACAAGAACAGAGGGCAAATCATCACCATTATTATGACAAACAATTGTTTCATTTTCTTTTTTTGCTAAAGTAAGGCTGCCATATTATGACAGCCCTACTATCTTTTATTTAAGGTTTAATGCAATCTGCAACTCATCCAACTGCTCCTGAGCAATCGGGGCGGGCGAGCCGCTCATCACGTCGCGGCCAGCGTTGTTCTTCGGGAAGGCGATGAAGTCGCGGATGCTGTCGGCACCACCGAAAAGCGAGCAGAGACGGTCGAAGCCGAAGGCCAAACCGGCGTGAGGCGGAGCACCATACTCGAAGGCACCCATCAGGAAGCCGAACTGCTCCTGTGCCTTCTCGTCGGTGAAGCCGAGCGTATGGAACATCTTGTTCTGCAAGGTGCGGTCGTGGATACGAATGGAACCACCACCGACCTCCACACCGTTCATCACAATGTCGTATGCATTGGCGCGGATGTCGCCCCACTTCGTCGGATCGTCCAACAAGGCCTCGTCTTCGGGTTTCGGGGCGGTGAAGGGATGGTGCATGGCGTAGTAACGTTGCGTCTCCTCGTCCCATTCCAACAACGGGAAATCGATGACCCACAAGGGTGCGTATTCATCAGGTTTGCGCAGGCCCAGTTGGTTGCCCATCTCGAGACGCAAAGCGTTGAGTTGTGTACGGGTCTTCATGGCCTCGCCGCAAAGGATGAGCATCAGGTCACCGGGCTTGGCACCGAACTTGTCGGCAATGACCTTCAAGTCTTCAGGCGTGTAGAACTTATCGACAGATGACTTGAACGTGCCATCGGTGTTGTACTTGATATACACCATGCCGCCAGCGCCCACTTGCGGACGCTTCACAAACTCGGTGAGGGCATCAAGTTGCTTGCGAGTGTATTCCGAGCAGCCTTCGGCATTGATACCGACAACCAATTCAGCATTGTCGAAGAGGCCGAAGCCCTTGCCTTTCACCACATCGTTGAGTTCCACGAACTTCATCCCAAAACGGATGTCGGGCTTGTCGGAACCGTAGTATTTCATCGCGTCGTGCCAGGTCATACGCGGGAATTGGTCGAACTCGAGGCCTTTCATCTCCTTGAAAAGGTGCTTGGCCAAGCCCTCAAAAGTGTTCAAAACGTCCTCTTGTTCCACAAACGACATCTCGCAGTCGATTTGGGTGAACTCCGGCTGACGGTCGGCGCGAAGGTCCTCATCGCGGAAGCAACGCACGATTTGGAAGTAGCGATCCATACCGGCCACCATCAGCAGTTGCTTGTATTGCTGCGGGCTTTGCGGCAGGGCGTAAAACTCGCCCGGATTCATACGGCTTGGCACCACGAAGTCGCGGGCACCTTCGGGCGTGCTCTTGATGAGCATCGGGGTCTCGATTTCAAGGAAATTGAGGTTGCTCAAATAGTTGCGCACCAGCATCGCCATACGATGGCGCAATTCAAGGTTTTGGCGCACGGGGTTGCGGCGGATGTCCAAATAACGGTATTTCATGCGGAGGTCGTCGCCGCCGTCGCTGACGTCCTCAATGGTGAAGGGCGGGGTCTTGCTGCTGTTGAGCAATTGGAAAGCACTCACTTTCAGTTCGATGTCGCCCGTCGGCATGTTCGGATTTTTCGACTCGCGCTCGATGACAGTGCCTTTGGCCTGAATCACGAACTCGCGCCCGAAGGAGCGGGCTTGTTCGAGGAGTTTCGGGTCGCTGCTGCCATCCAAGAAGAGTTGGGTGATGCCGTAACGGTCGCGGAGGTCAATCCAAACGAGGGAGCCTTTGTCGCGGGTGCGCTGCACCCAGCCGGCCAATGTCACTTCCTTGCCAGCATCGGCAAGACGAAGTTCGCCACAAGTATGCGTTCTGTACATATTTTCGAGATTTAAAGATTTAACATTTCAAGATTTAATATTTGTTTCTGATTTACAATGATTTCTAACTAAGCGGTACACCATATTCATATATTGTGTCGCTTGCCAAGTCGATACGGTCATTCCAAAAGATGCAAGTACGACTTGTGTCCAATTGTGCCATCGGCCAAAGGCCAAATTCTGTCGTCAAAGACTTGAAGTCATCAAGTGTGTCAATGTCGTCTTTCACATCGTAACACACGCGGAAACCGTCATCGAAAGTCACCATCAACTTCCAATTGTCGTTGAGTTCAAATTGTTTGATTCTCGGTATCATAACGGTGTAAAAACGACTAATCTCTGGCATAGTTCCGATAGTTTATCGGCGCAAAATTAGCAAAAAATGGACAATTGATTATTGGTTTTTATGATTTTCAGGCGGTTGAACACATTTTATTACCTATCTTTGCCGCCTAATCACCTAAAACAACCATCAATTATGAAGAAAATCATCTTTGTTTTCATTATGGCTTTTGCGACAATCACATTGATGGCGCAACAAACAGCCGAACTTACAGAAGCCTTGGACAGCCTTGTCATTACTGATATTGACGGTGGTTTTGTAAGAGCCAAATTCAACTATGGTTACGACGGCAACAAACGCCTGAACCAAGTCATTTTCTCGAAAGTGGATGAATACTCCACCAACTTGCATTATTACGAAAAGCAGAACTACACCTATGACGACTACGGACGCTGCCTTTCATACACCCATTTCATTTGGGAGAACGGATGGATTGTCGACCGAAAAACAGACAGCACTTTCAATGCTATGGGAGAGTGCGTTTTCCTTAGGAACTATTCATATAGCAGTTACTTTTCCAACTACGAAAAAAGGGATTACACCTACGAAAACGGGAACTGCACGGAACGAAGGATTTACGACGCACACTCTGCCGACACGCTTTGGGAACCATACAACCGCCTCACTTGGGAATATGACGATTTGGGCAACTGCCTGCAACAAATTGATTATCTTCCCGATGGCAACGAATGGAAGCCTTATAGCAAAATGGTTTACACTTACAACAATCTGCATCAACTGGTTTTCAAAGAATACTTCCTTTGGAATGCCAACACGGGCGCATGGGATTCTGAAGGTACCACCACCGAATACGAGTACAACGAAGACGGCTTCCTGTTGAGAGAATATTACATTTCAAGCAACAACATAGAAAAGGAGACAAAGTATATTTATGATGAGCGTAACAACCCGATTTGGTATTACTTCTGCCAAACCACACTTCCTGATTTCATCTGGGAGCAAGATACCATCGAATTTGCTTATAATGAAAACGATAGCCTCATCTGGAAATTGGAGAACTTCACCCATCACAATGGGGCGATAGACCATCCCGTGCTATACGAATACGAGCGCGATGAGCAAGATCGCATCGTTGCAGAAACCTGTTACGACAATTGGGCGAGTGGACAACAGCCTCGCTTCAGGTACGAAAACACTTATGACGAACAAGGCCGCGTTGCTATGAAGCGCTGCAAAAGATACAGTATGATCGATGGGGCGTTGTTGGGCGATTCCCGAGTGGAATATGAGTTTGACGACCAAGGAAACTTGGTTTCAGAATGGGAAGTTTATCAGGACTATTATTTTCAGAACTATTTGGATTTCTATTTCAGACAGGGTTTTGACTACAACACACCGTCTGACAACATATTAGGGCTGGAAAGGGCTTGGAACGATTTCATTGGTTTTATGACCGACCACGAATTCCGTATGGTACTCGACGGCGAACCTTATTATTGGAAAAACGACCATTTCCCGATTCATCACAAATGGGAATCAGGGGTTTGGAGGTTCAGCGACCCCAATTTGCCCGACATCATCTCGCCTGTTAATGCAGATGTGGCATTGTATTATTCCAAGCATTATGAAAACCTTCCCGAAGCATCCAGTTCCCCCGCTCGTGTTTTCAACATCGAAGGCGGTTTGGCCGTCGAATGTGATGAGCCTGCTGATATTGTGGTCTACGATATGCTCGGTCGTGCTGTGGCACAAAAGAGGCAGGTTTTGCATAGCGAGTTTTGCCTCAAATCAGGCCTTTATGTAGTGAAAGTCGGCGAAATGGCAACGAAGGTGGTGGTGAAATGATTTGCAAAAATTGATAATCCTTTTGGATTGTCGTAAAGGAGTGTTTTTTTGTAAACACTTGAGCAAATTGAGTTTAAATATTATCAACATCGAAAAACCCAGAAAACTCGGAAATACATTTTTCGTCTCTTCCGTTTCTTCCGATGTTCAATAATAATAGATATGTCCCGTTTAAAAATGTAGTTCGTGATCCGTTACTTATCTCGCCGAAATAAAATTGAAAATCTTGGGAAAAAACAATTGAAAATCTTGGGAATTTTATCGCCGAACAACTAAAAAACCAAACTATCAAACAAATTCTTACCTTTGCAGCCGTGATTCGAAAGTTGAAACATATTCTTTTTGCGATTGGCGTGATGCTCACTGCCTTCCTCGCGCAGCGTTGCGCCAATGCGGTGGCTCCCACGGGCGGCCCAAAGGATGAAACGCCGCCTAAAGTCGTTGGAACGGTGCCCGAAAACCGCAGCACCAATTTCATCGGCAAGAAAATAGAACTCACCTTCGACGAATACATCACTCTCGAAAACGCCAACCAGAACGTGATGATTTCGCCGCCCTTGAGCGAAAAACCCGATATCAAGCTGAAGAACAAAACTGTAATCATCAAATTCAAGGAAACTTTAGCGGCTAACACGACCTACACCATCAACTTCGGCGCGGCCATCAAGGACTTGCACGAAGGTAATCAACTCAAGGATTATGTGTATAGCTTCTCGACCGGCGACCACATCGACACGCTCTGCATCGCGGGCACAGTGCTCAATGCCGTGGACAAAAAACCCGTTGAAGACGTTTATGTTTCTCTGTATGCCGCCGACCGCGACAATTTGGACTCGCTGCCGATGACTACGGTGCCCAACTACCTCACCAAGACTGACAAAGAAGGCAAGTTCAGCCTCAATGGGTTGGCCGACAAGAAGTATCTCGTCTTCGCCTTAAAGGATGCTAACGCCAATCTTTATTTCGATTTGCCCAATGAAGAAGTGGCGTTTCTGGACACTTTAGTGCCAGCCTCGTATCCCTGGACACCCCCGAAACCACAAGTCCTGGATTCAACAATAATCGACAGTACACTGATTATCAACGACTCAACACTTTTTATTCCAGCTGATTCGTTAGTGGAAATTGAGCATGACAGCCTAACCCTTATTCCCGACACGCTGCAAACCTTGCCACAAGACACCCTGCCTCAAAGAGTTTTCGACCAAAATGCCTTGAACCTCACGCTCTATATGTTCACTGAGGTGGATTCCACGCAAGTATTGTTGGAAAAGAAGTTGGTCGAGGAAGGCCTTTTGCGGTTCGTGTTCCGCCATCCCGCCAAGGAAGCCGTGGTGATGACCCCTGAAATGCTGCCCGACACTTTCAATCTCGTCACACTGCATTCAGCTGAGCATGATACGGTTTGGTGGTATTTCACGCCCAATATGAAGGATAGCCTATGGGTGCATGTGAAACACGACACCGTCATCAACGACTCGTCGCGCTACAGCCTGAAATTCAAGGACAAGAACGCCCGAAACAGGAAGCCCGAAACGCTGAAAGTCAGTAACAACCTGCTCGGTCGCGATGGGCTTATCCCGGGCCAAGATCTCATCCTGACGTTTTCCGAACCCGTCGTCAGCTATCAAATGCATGACTCGGCCGTTTTCAAATGCGATACCATAGTGTATTATGACACCCTCGCCTTCGAAAAAGCCGACGAATACGGCCTGCAATACCGATTGACCACACCGTTCTCAGCCGATTTAAGCTATAGTTTCGAGATTCCCGACTCGGTCTTTTTCGGCATTCGAGGGCGCACCAACGAACCCATCAAGGCCGAATTCCACCGCATGAAAGACGACGAATACGGTAACATCTACATCACCGTCAAACCGCCCGCGGGCATGAAACAAGTGGTGGTGCAACTCCTGAACGAGAACGGAAAAGTGCTTGAGGAACAAGTCATTAAAGGTGAAGAAGAGGTGATGTTTGAACACCTGTTGCCGGCCAAATACAAGCTCCGTGCCCTCCTCGATGCCGACGGCAACGGCAAATGGAGCACGGGCAACTATCATTACCGCATCCAGCCCGAGACCGTCATCGAATACTACGATGCCCTCGACCTGAAAGCCGGCTGGGACATCGACTTGGAGGACGTTTGGATTCTGAAGCCATGAACAAATCGTTAAAAGACAAACCGTCATTCGGACATCTCATCGCCTTGGCACTCATCGTGGTGGCGGGTTTGTTCATCCAACGCGGCTACATGAACGAGTATCCCTCTCACATCCACGCTTGGGCCGAGCAAGACCATTACGCCCTGTCGGTTGGGTTCATCAATAACGGCTTTGACTTTTTCCATCCCGAGACGATGATTTATAACAAGCAGTTTCCGGGCTGGTGGAAGGAAGCCTCAGAAACGACCATCACCTCCGCCGACTTCCCCGTTCACGAGTACATCGTCGCCCTACTGATGCGGCTTTTCGACACCGATGCGCCGTGGGTGTTCCGCCTTTGGACTCTGTTTATAGCTTTTGTCGGCCTCTTTTTCTTGTTCAAAATCAGTTACTTTATCACCCGCGACTGGCCCAAATCCATGCTCGTCGTCATAGTCGCCATGACCTCACCCATCGTGGCGTATTACATGAACGGTTTCTTGCCGGGTATCCCCGCCCTCTCGATGAGCATCGTCGGTTTATGGTTTTACTTGAAGTATCACGAAGGCGAGCAAATCAAGCATTTCCACCTCAGTGTCGCCTTCCTGACCTTGGCCTTGCTGATGCGCACCACTTTCGCCATCGCCTTGATTGCCATGCTTTGTTTCGAGATGCTGCGGGTCATGCGCAAGGAAACCTCTTTCCTCAATAAGCTGCCTTCCGTCGTCCTCGCTATCGCGGCTTACCTTGCCTCGTTCCTTTGGAATCGCCACCTGAGGCTCACCCACGGCACCATCTTCCTCAACAACCTACTCCCACCCGAAAGCTGGCAGGATGCCCAAGAACTCATCACCGAGGCCTACAACAATTGGGCGTTCCAATACTTTCAGCACCTCCATTATTGGCTGTTCCTCGTTTTTGCCCTTTTTGCCATCGCCTTTGCTGTTTTTCATGCCATCGCCAAGAAAAGACACACCGACTCAGCTTCCGCGAAACAACCTCTTTCGCTTTGGTGGCTTCCATCCATACAACTTTTTGGTTGTCTGTTGTTTACCGTGGCCATGATGCAACAAATACAGTACCATGACTACTACTTCATCGACACTTTCCTCCTACCCCTGTTGCTGTTGTTGGCATTGTCGCTGAAGGCCATTCCTGCCAGCAAACGCACTATTATCCTTGTAACGGAATGTCTTGTCGTGGCCATTTTAGCCGTGGTGATGATTCGCAACGTGGTCGAAACCCAAACGACGAGAAGGTTGCAGGAAAACCATGGCGAAATCAGCTATAACAACCTCAAAGACGCGGACCGACTGCTCGACTCGCTCAATGTTCCGAAAAATGCCAAAATACTATGTCTTTTCGGCTATGCACAAAACGGCCCCTTCATCCAGATGAAACGCAAGGGCTATTCGGTAATGACGGACGACAAAGAGTTAATCGAAGCCGCTTTCACTTGGGACTTCGACTACATTGTCATCGAAAACAGTAAGTTTGAAACCTATCTTGAAAGGCAGAGGGACATGCTCTCAAGGCTGCAACGTGTAGGCGGCAACGGCAAGCTTTCCGTTTGCACACCGACCCACCACACGACCTATCAGTCCGCCAACGAGTTTTTCGACGCCAAAGAATAGCCTCTCACGGCTTTATTCCTCATCGGCGAGGATAACCACCCGCATCCCGACAAAGGCATATTTGGCTTTCAGTACATCCAAATCATTGTCTCTCAATCGGATGCACCCCTCACTGCCACGCCCTGGCACCGAGCTTTCATTGTTGGTGCTGCCATGGATGCCAATGCCCGAATGGCCTGGCGTTTTCAGTCGCATGAACCAGTTGCCATAAGACAAAATCGAGCCGCGACCGTCGCCGAAGTCGTGCGTCCATTGCGAGGCATCCACAATTTCAGTGATGGTGAAGGGATTTTCCGACGTACATTCAGGCGTTTTCATGTCGCCTTTTTTCTGTTTTTGGCCTTTCGCAAGTCCCACACAGACAGGATAATGCACGCGCTTGACCGTGTCGCCGTCCACCACTTCGCACACATAAAGACGGTATTCAGGCTTGGAAATGAGGATAAAGCAGTTCTTTTTGTCCACCACATCGGAATAATACGTAGCCGTATCGGCAGGAACAGCTTTGATAGTATCCGTTACGCCCGTTTCAACGGTTACATTCTCCTTTTGCTCCGAGGAGCCACACGACGGCATGGCAAACAGAGCCGCCAACAAACTTAATATCAGTGTCATATTTTTCATTGGGTTTCAAAAGAATGTGCAAAGATACGGATTTTTTGGTGTTTGCACAATAACAAACGAAGCACAAAACATTTTTCCCTATTTTTGCCGCATCGTTATTGAGCTTGTCGAAATATGGAAAAACAAATACTATTAGGAAAGACCCCCGCCGAGATTCAGGAGGTCGTGGAGCAATTGGAACTGCCTCGTTTTGCGGGCAAACAGATTGTGGATTGGCTTTACCTCAAGCGTTGCGCCTCGTTTGACGACATGACCAACCTCAGCAAGAGCGCAAGAAGCTTGTTGTCAGAACATTACGAAACAGGACTAAAGGCTCCCGTCAAAGAGCAAGTTTCGACCGACGGCACGAAGAAATACCTCTTCCCTGCCGGCGAACATTTCGTTGAGGCGGCCTACATCCCCGACCGCGAACGCGCCACGTTGTGCGTTTCCACGCAAGTGGGCTGCCAGATGGACTGCCTCTTTTGCGCCACGGGCAAGCAGGGTTTCCAGAAGAACCTCTCCGTGGCCGAAATCATGAACCAAATCCTCAGCCTGCCCGAGTTCGACACGCTCTCCAACATCGTCTTCATGGGCATGGGCGAGCCTTTGGCCAACTACGACAACCTGATGCGCTGCCTCGACATCCTCACGCAGGAATGGGCCTTAGGCTGGAGCCCGACCCGCATCACCGTCTCGACCTGCGGACTGATTCCCAACATGAAACGCTTTTTGGAGGAATCGAAATGCAACCTCGCCATCAGTATGCACAGCCCGTTCCACGACGAGCGCCTCAAACTGATGCCGATTGAAAAGACCTATCCTATCAAGGAAGTGATTCACGCCGTCAGGCAACACGACTGGCACGGACAACGCCGCCTTTCGTTTGAGTACATTATCTTCAAAGACCTGAACGCCAGCAAGGAACACATCAAGGAAATCGCACGACTTTTGGGAAGCACCCGCTGCCGCATTAATTTAATAAGGTATCATGCCGTGCCCAACATTCCGCTGAAGAGTCCCGATGCCGCCACGATGACCTGGTTCCGCGATGCCTTGAACGAAAAAGGTATCATCGCCACCATCCGCGCCTCACGCGGACAGGATATTGATGCTGCCTGTGGGCTGCTGTCAACGAAAAATTTATTGTAAATTATGGTTGTAGAGACGGTGTGCACACCGTCTCTACATGTATTACAACGAACGCAGCGACACCGCGAATCCGCCACAAGGCGCCATTCTCAATTTCAGTTCCGATTTAGCCGTCACCGTCTTTTTGGTAATGGTGTAGGCTTGTGCGTTGTAATGCTCATCGGGAATGCCGCTGGCGTCTTTGGCGTCACAGTAAATTGTGGCCTCGTATTTCACGCCGTGCTTCAGGAAATCCAGTTTCACCGTCACCTCGCGGGCGTTCTCGTCGGTGATGCCGCCCACATACCACACATCGTGCGGATCGGTATGCCAAAGGTCTTCAGCTGTGGCATCGTCAGGTAAGGCATAGACGAACTTCGTGGCGTTGGAAACCACGCCTTTCTTGCCATCCTTCAAAGTGCCGACACCTTCGGCGGCCTTGTTCAAGGTGGAAAGTTTCGGGTGGCGCGCCGTTACAATGTAGTCGCCCGGCTCGGCCATAAGATACAGGCTCTTGTCCCAGTCGACGGCCACATCCTTGATGAACTGGAAAGCATCCATGAACGGCTCGTAATGTTCGGGGAAGTCGGCGGCCATTTGCAGCGGCGAATAGAAGGTCACGTAAAGGCCAAGTTGGTTGCAGATGGTGGTTTTCATCTTTCCGCCCCACGGCACAATTTTTCCCATGTCGGTCTCGAAGATGCCCGGCGTGTAGTCCATCGGGCCGCCTTGCAAACGTGTGAACGGCAAGATGGTCGTATGTCCGGGATTGATGCGCTCGCGGAACTCGGTGCCCATCGCGCTCTCGTTGCCGATCATGTTGGGCCAAGTGCGGCAAAGGCCGGTGGGCCTTACCGCCTCATGCGAATTGACCATGATGTGGTGTTTGGCCGCCTCCACGATGGCGTAATGGTAGTGGTTGTTGATGGGCTGGCTGTAGTGGCCCTCGCCGAAGGGGATGATGGTGCCCACATAGCCGCCTTTCACGGCGTTGTAGCCGTATTGGTTCATCAGGGTGTAGGCTTTCTCCATCCAGCGTTCGTAATTTTGAGTGGAAGCCGAACTCTCATGGTGCATGATGAGGCGGATGCCCTTCTCATGGGCGTATTTGTTCAAGGCAGGCAGGTCGAAGTCGGGATAAGGCGTGAGGAAGTCGAAAACGAAATCCTTCTGCTTGGCGTACCAGTCCTCCCAGCCGATGTTCCAGCCTTCGATGAGCAGCCCGTCGAAACCATTGGCGGCGGCGAAGTCGATGTAGCGGCGCACGTTGGCGTTGTTGGCGCCGTGGGTGCCGTTAGGTGTGGCGTGGGCGTAGTCTGTTTCCCCAAGTTTCACCGAAGGGAAGTCGTTGGTGTAAGCCCAAGTGCTCTTGCCGGAAATCATTTCCCACCAAACGCCCATGTATTTCACGGGGTGAATCCACGACACATCCTCCAAGGCGCAAGGTTCGTTGAGGTTGAGAATCAGGCGCGAAGCGAGGGCATCGGTGGCCGAAGTGCAGACCATAATCGTGCGCCAAGGTGAGGTGCAAGGTGCCTGCAAGCGGCCTTTGTAGCCCGTGGCATCGGGTGAGAGCCAAGCGCGAAACACCATGTTCTTGTCGTCAAGGTCGAGGTGCATGGTCGGATAGTCGAGGGTGGCCGCCTCGTGGATGTTGAGGTAGAGGCCGTCGTCGGTCTTCATCTGGAGGGCAGTCTGTACGCCCGTGGGCGAGAAGCCCGTCCAGGGCCAGCCGCCGTCTTTGTGACCAGCATCCCACAATTCACGGATCTGCGACAGCCGCGACTCGGTGAAGTTGTATTCCTGCGTGTCGTAGTCGCCCGGAATCCACCAAGCGGTATGGTCGCCCGTCATGGCAAACTCGGTCAGTTCCTCCTTGATCCAGAAATAGACCAAGGCGTTCTCCATCGGGAACTCATAGCGGAAGCCGAGGCCGTCGTCATACAGCCGAAAACGCACCTGCATGACCGTGGCCTTTTTCTCCGTCGAATGGTCCATACTCTCCACAGAACCAATGGGTTGCTCCAAGGTAACGAGCATTTCGTTGTAATGGTTTCGGATTTGCGCTTCTTCACCCCAGACAGGTTCCCAGGTCTCGTCGAAGGTGCTGTATTTCGTGTCTTTCAGCACAAAGGCATGGGCGAGGTCGTCGCGCCATTCGAGGGTGAAGCCCATCTTGGAGGGCAGCACCACAGGTTTTCCGGCGCGGTCGAGCGAATACTGCGGAAGGCCGCCGATGACTTCGAATTTCAGTTCAAGTTGCCCGTCAGGGCTTTGGAGTTTGACGGGTTCGGCATAGGACTGCATGAAAAGTCCAAAAGCCAGGCAAAAGAGAATAAAGGAGAATTTTTTCATGATGATAAGTTTATGATGATAGGGGCAAAGATAGGAAAAATTTTGTATCTTTGAGGCCATATTTCGATTTGAATTTGTGAACAAAACACCTAACGCTATATGACTAAAAAAGAAGCATTACAACTATTTGAACAAAAAAAGGTTCGCACGGTTTGGGACGACCAGGAAGAGAAATGGTATTTTTCAATAGTGGATGTATGTGATGTCCTTACTGATAGCAAAGATGCACTAACTTCCAGAAAGTATTGGAACAAACTGAAGCAACGTCTTAAAGATGAAGGAAATGAAACGGTGACAAATTGTCACCAGTTGAAACTTCGTGCAGCTGATGGAAAAATGCGCATGACCGATGTCGCTGATACAGAACAACTTTTCCGCATTATCCAGTCGATACCGTCACCCAAAGCGGAGCCTTTCAAACAATGGATGGCACAGGTGGCCAGCCAACGCTTGGACCAGATGCAAGACCCAGAACTGAGCATTGACCAAGCTATTGTGGACTACAAGCGTTTAGGTTACTCTGACGCATGGATTAACCAACGCATCAAATCTATCGAAGTGAGAAAAGAACTGACTGATGAATGGAAACGCACTGGAGTGCAGGAAGGTTTGGAATACGCTTCACTCACTGACATCATCACTCGCGAATGGAGTGGCTTCACTACCAAGCAATACAAAAACTATAAAGGACTAAAGAAAGAGAACCTGCGCGACAACATGACCAACCTTGAAATCGCGCTCAACATCCTTGCCGAAGCCTCGGCTGCGGAACTCTCGAAACAACGCGACCCCAAAGGTTTCAGAGGACAAAAGCAAGTAGCCAAGGATGGAGGCAGTGTAGCCAAAGCCGCCCGCACACAATTGGAAAACCAGTTGGGGCGTAGTGTCATATCGCCTTCAAAGGCCAGTGATTATTTGCTTCCTGAAGGAACGAAAGAGATTGAGGAATAATTAGGGATTATTTGGTGTTTGACGGACTCAGTGCGTAGGACTACATGAAAAAACAAAAGAAGATAAAGGAGAATTTTTCATATCGATAAGATTATGTAGATGGGCATAAAGATAGAAAAAAGAGGAAAATGGGGATTTGTCATAATCCAATGAAAAAAATTCTATCTTTGCAGCGATAAATCTAACAACAATTACGAATCAAATCAACAAAAAAATAAAGAGATAAAACAACTAAAATAGTTACATAATAAGCGTTTTTGCTTTTCTCAGTACGTGGAAATCGCCAAATTTCAAAATTGTACTACATGAGTAAGTGGAACGCTCACGGATTCCGTGGGCTTTCTTGATGTAGTACAGGCTTTGGCGAGCCTCCACGTATAAAGAATGCTTCACGGATTTTTTTGTGATGCATTGAAAGGCGAACTGCTCAAAACCCTTTCAGCAGCCATGAAAAACAAATACGTTGCCCAAGACCGTATCGCCATGCGGATAGCCGACCGCTACGGAATGACCCGAGAATACAAGATTGCCCGTCGCCATCATCTGACTCCTTTGGAAGCCCTTGAGGATTGGGACTTAATCACGCCAGAAGAAAGGGAATTGTTTAAGAATTAAAAACTAAGGATATGGCAAACGAAAGACTGACAGAGGCTAAAGTCAACCCTTTTTATTTGCATCCAAAATGGAAGCAAGAACTCTTGATTGGAAATATATGGAGGGTTTTATAAAAAGTTTGCCATATTCAGCAAATATATAAATCATTTATTGCATTATCTCTTGATATGTCTTTGGAGTTCATCGCCATCTCAACATTGCATTCCTGAAGTCCACAGATTTCGGACTCACTGGTTGAAACATTACCAGCCTAGTCTTCCAAACACCCAATCAGCACCACATAAATATCATTGTGGGTTCCCAAGAACATCATCTTGTTTTATTCTAATATGCTTCAATTCTTGCTGGGTCATAGTTGCAATGATTATTGTTTTTTCTTTGTGGTGTATTTTTGGTTGGGATGGTTTAGCATTTCGGGGATGGTGTAGAAGAGTTTGCCTTGAGTTATTAACTTGTTTAGATACAAATATCTAACGGAAGAAGTTTTTCTTTTTATTAGTTTTGCTATTTCCTTAAGCGATAAAGGATTCCAATTACACAAATCTATAATCAATTTTTCCATTTCCTTGGGATCAGTACGCTTGCCAAGTTGTTTTATTCTTTCTTTTAATTCCAATGGCAAACTGTCACCTCTACTATTAAGGCCGTCACCTCTACTATTAAGGCCGCCACCTCTACTATTAAGGCCATCACCTCTACTATTAAGGGCGTCACCTCTACTTATTTCTCCATCAGCTCTACCATTTTCTCTGTCAGCTCTACCATTTTCTCCGTCAGCTCTACTTATTTCTCCGTCAGCTCTACACATTTCTCCGTCAGCTCTACTTATTTCTCCGTTAGCTCTACTTATTTCTCCGTTAGCTCCATACATTTCTCCGTTAGCTCCATACATTTCTCCGTTAGCTCCATACATTTCTCCGTTAGCTCCATACATTTCATCATTAGCTCCATACATTTCGTCGTCAGCTCTACTTATTTCTTCGTTAGCTCTACCATTAAGGCCGTTGGCTCTACTATTAAGGCCGTTGGCTCTACTATTAAGGTCGTCAGCTCTACCATTAAAGTCATCACCTCTACTATTAAGCCGCACAAATTCCTGTCCAGCAACATAATAGGCGTTTCGCCTCTGTCCTCTCAATTCAAACAAACCCTCTTGACACATGCGATGCAGGTCAAATGTGGCTTTTCTAGTTGTAATATCACTATTTAGTTGACGATAAGTAATGTTATCGATAGCGCCCAATTCACGGATGAAAACCAACGACAACTTCTGTTCGTTATTCAATTCATATTTAGCAAACAACGAAAGCCATTCGATATCGTCTTTCCCCAATAAATGATGGAACAACAAGCGGGTCGTGAATTGATTGTTTTCC
>CADCML010000018.1 GCA_902802535.1 uncultured Bacteroidia bacterium | reverse complement strand
AACCGCTATCCAAAGCGGTAAGGAGCCTGCCGACAGCCTGAAAAAGGACTCGGTGGAGGCCTTCAATGAGCGGATGATGCGGTGGAGGGTGCTGCATGGCGGGATGAGTAGGTGGGAGAGCGATAAGTGAGTTTAGTGTTTAGAGTTTAGAGTTTAGAGTTAATCCCCCAGGCCCCCTTTACAAAGGGGGAAGTGGGGAGTGTTGAGTTGGGAGTTGTTAGTTGGGAGTGAGATCGCGGGTCAAGCCCGCGATGAGGGGGTCTCGTTATGCGTACTGACGTACTAACGTGCTAACGACGGAATCCCATTGGCCCCTTCAAGGAGGGAGGACTCCACTGCTGTTGTTATTTCCTCACGAAAAACGTGAGTGAGGAATGAGGAAATGAGGAAAGCCTCGCCATCCTGACCTCCTTTGAAGGGGGAAGGATGGCGGGGCTTTTTGTCATCTTGAAATGGCGTGCACGGTCTTGATGTCGTACTCGTCGCGAGGGATGCCTGCGCTTTGCGCAGCATGGTTGACGACATCGACGAGGTAGGCATAGTCTGACTGTTTGATGGTGGCCGAAATGGTAAGGCCGGACACGCCGAAGGTGCCGACATTGGAGGCAACGACGGCGGGACGGATGGCGCGGTAGGCGGAGATGGTGTGGGTTTCGATGAGGATGATTGCTTTCATTGTGAGAGTTTTTATAGGAGTTATAGGACTGATGGGACTGAGACTCCCCCGGCCTGCGGCCACCCCCTCTCAGAGGGGGATGGGCTGACGCACGATGCCCAGGGGTTGAAACCCCTGGTTAGGGTCGGGTCACCCCTTCGGGGTTCTTAGGGTCGGGTCACCCCTTCGGGGTTGGAGTCATTGGATTGTGAACTTGACTCCCCCGCCGCTTTGCGGCACCCCCTTTGACTACGTCGAATCTTCGATTTCAGAGGGGGATATGGGTGGCCTACTGTACTTTACACGGGGAGCAGTCCCATGATTGTCGTTACTGCCCTTTTGGGGGTCTAAAGGTGGTTCAATTCTGATTTTATAGGCACCTTTGGGGATGCCGGCTTCTTGGAAGGCTGAGAGCAGCTTGTTGTATAGTTCAGGGCCTTTACGGGTTGTAATGGTGCAGTGATAAGCGACAAATAATAATTTGCGTTTGATGACATGGGACTTTATCACTATGGGATGAATGGCCGCGTAGGCTGGCATCGAGAAGGTGCTGAGAAAGATGGTGTAAATCATTTTAGTTTGCAGTTTTAAGTTGTTCAGTTGTTCAGTTGGGGATGAGGTCGCGGGTCAAGCCCGCGATGAGGTGGCGGATCAAGCCCGCGATGAGGTCGCGGGTCAAGCCCGCGATGAGGTCTTGAGGTACTGGCCATTGGAAGGATGGTCGAGCTGGCCAGAGGTACAGAACTCACGGATGTAACGCTCAGCGGTTTTGTCGGTGATGTTGAGCGATGCTGCGACTTCGATGTAGGTGGGACGGTCGAAGGCCTTTGGAAGTGCTTCTAGGAAGCGTGAACGCGATGCCTCGGCAAGCTGACGCGAGCCCTTGGGCGCGATGGTGGCCAGGCGTTCGTAAGAATGCCGTGGAAGGGATTGGTACACTTCGACGGTGTGAAGGAGAAGCACCTTGACAATGTCAAGGGCAGACTGGAAGTCGATGTCGGTGCAGACAATGCGCTTCGACTTTTTGACTTCGGAGAGCGGAGCGGTTTTTGAAGCTGCGGGAAAGGAGTCCATGAGGCGAAGGACTGAAAGGATCATCGCTATCCGGAAGAGGATGAGGCCGAGGCGACGGACAGAGGCCACGATGTCGTCGCCGAAGGAGTAGGCATAGCTGCGCTGCGTTTCAGCGAAGAAGTCGTTGAAACGCTGCTTTTGTGTGTAGCTGAGGGTGAATTGGACATCATCTTTGGGGAAGTCCTTCAGGAAGGTGTAGAAGTCTTTACCGATTTGGCGGAAACGCTCATCGGCGGTGGCACCGTCGATGGTGGGAAACATATCACGCCAAACCAGCTCGGTTTGCATGGAATAGAAGATGAAACGGCTGAACAGGCCGTTTTCAGCGTTGGGGATGAGGCTGTAAATCTGCTGACGAGTGCCTGACAGCACAGCGGAAAACTTTGGCCTGAGGATTTCGACATACTCGTGATCTTTCTTGCGGAGATAGGAAATCGTTTCGTGGTGAAACGCTTTGCGGAAGCCGTCGGAGTAGTTGCCCAGGTCGGAGTTGAAAGCGTTGGCCAGAGTGTCACCCTCGGTCTCGAAAAGAAGGCCTACGCCGTCGTTTTCGGAGAGGGTTTGATAGACGACTGTGGCGGTGCTGTTGGCCGGGATGATCAACGAGAGAAAAGGCGGTTCCTTTGGCTGCACAGCCAAAGACGTCTTTTTGTTGACCGCGTAAGCGGCCAGCTCTTCGTTGTACTTCTGCATGTCGCGCTTGTACTTGTCGCGGAGGTACTGATGCAACGGCTCAGCGAGATGACGGCACAGGGAGAGCCGTCCTTTGCCAGCCGATGCAGGAGCGGTGACGTAGAGGAACAGATTGGCGTGGACAGGGCGACGGTCGTAGACCCCGTAGACATTAGGAGTGCAAGCGGAAATCACCGTAAGCGAGCCGAGGATGAGGATGTCGGCATCCTCATCCGAATGCGAGTCAGCGATGACGCGCTGCATGATGAGCGGAAGGTTTTCGTGGATGGATTGGGAGAAGGTTGGCAAGGATTTAAGATGTGCGGACGAGCCGTCTGCAAGATTGTATGCGGACGGGCCGTCCGCAAGCCTGTGGGCGGACGAGCCGTCCGCGAGCCCAGAGAAGTTTTCCTCATATTCCTCAAATTCCTCAACTGGTTGGGTTGAGGACGCGAGACTTCGAGACGCGAGACGCGGGACTGACTCCCCCGGCAATCCCCCTAGCCCCCTTTGAAGGGGGAAATGGCCACCCCCTCTCAGAGGGGGAAGAATCCCCCGCCCTTCGGGCACCCCCTTAAAAGGGGGACATGGCAAGTTGATGCCGTGGTTTTTGGCGATGTAGAAGAGCGTGGCGATGGTGACACGGGACTTGCCTGACTCCCCCGGCCTGTGGCCACCCCCTCTCAGAGGGGGATATGCACTCTGGAGGCAATGGATGTATTGCTGGGAAGCGGCTTCGTGGGAGTAGTTGGGATAGAAGGCCGAAATGCGGTGAAAATAGGATTCACCGTCGAGACCGAACTCATCGACGAGAGCGAAAGCGATGCGGAGCCAGTCGGAGTAGTTGGCCGTGATGTCGATGCCCTGCGACTCGATGAGGATGGTCAGGGCTTCGACGGCATCTTTGGTGCTGTCGGAGGATTTGCGTGGGTTGCTCATTGTAGGATCTTTTCACAGATGTAGGCATCGGGGTCGTGAGGAAGGAAACAAGCGCGAGCGATGTCCTTCCCGGATTTGTCGGTGGTAAGGCCATATTCGTTCTGGAGGTAGTAAGATACCGACTTGAAGAATGAGGGATGGTAGTCCACCTGGTTTTCGAGCGGGAAGAATTTCTCTCGACAGAGAAATTGCCGCTCCATGGAGATGACCCATTTCAGGCCGTCGCCGGACGGGCTGCGGAAGAGCAGCAGCGTCGGAAAGTATTTGTCTTTCAGGAGCAGTTTGAAGGTGTCTTCGACATTGGGAAGATGGTCGAAGTCGAAGCAGACCAGGCTGGAATGGCGAAGCAAATCGCCATTGTGCCGCGTGGAGAAGATGCCCGAGAAGGTGCAGTAGTCGAAGGAGTTTTGTTTGTAGACGGAGTGCGCCTTGCCTGACAACGTGCGAAGGTGAGCCGTGGTTTCCTTGGCAATGCCACCTGTGATGTAGTGGTAGGCATCCAACAGGGAGAAAGCGGAATGTGGCACCGTGTTGGTGATGGGAGCACGGAAATAAGAAAAGTCGTTAAACATTGCTGGTCCTTTCATTGCTTTGGTTTTTGCGTTCTTCGACGAAGGCCTGGATCTCATCCAGCTTGTAGAGGAAGAGGCGTTGATGGACGGAATAATAAGGAAGGCCAGCATTGCGGAGCGTTTGAAGGGTGCGTTCGCTGCAATGGAGAAGGCGCATGACATCGCCTGAGTCGAGCCAGATGCCGGAGAGGTTGGGATGGTTCAGGTGGATGAACTTTTGGCATCGCTTAGGCAGCGGCTTGCCGTTCTGCTTCTGTGTCTTCATTTGTAGCCTCCTTTCCTGCTGATGGTGGTACCACAAGCGGACTTGGGGAGCAGCGGCTTGTTGTCCTCATCATCAAGGTCGCTGTTGTAAACCAGTGTTTCAATGCCAAGCCATTTGTCGATTTCCGACTTGCGGAAAGCGAGACGGCCTTGGCTGGGCTTGTGGTGCGGGATGGTGGCATTGTTTACCCAACAATAGACAGTTTGCTTTGAGGGCTTGCCAGGCAGGTACTCGATGAGCTGGTCCACATTCATCCAGCGGTCGGCGGACTGCTCGTTTTGTTGGATCATGTTCCTGATGAGATACTTCACATCGTCAATCTCTCGGAACAACTTGAACACGGCCTTGGGTAGCTGTTCGAGGGTTTGGATTTCGTTAGGTTGGATCATAGTCTTACATATTTGCGTTGGTGGATGGTTTTTCCCGTGGCCACAAGAAGAAACCGCACTCCTGGTTGGAATGCGGTTGCAAAGTAACGGTGACGAAAAAGGGTAAAAACTATACTCTATATAGAGTAAGCAAAGGTTTTATCAAATCATGAAGATAAACCATTGATTTCCTTTTGCATTTCGAGCATGGCATGGAAGATGGCCAACTCGCTGCGGCAGTCGGCATTGGCGCGGTTGCGCCCTTCGCTCAGGGAGCCAGCGAAGTTGCTCATGTCGTTGTTCAGAAGACGGCCAAAGGCATCAAAGACTTGTACTTGGGTAGCATTTTCGCCTACCTTATTAATAAAAAAGCCCAGCCGCCAAAGGTTGTTGATGACGCGCTCGATATTGAGTTTGAACCCTCTATGGGGATTGAGGTAGATTTCAGACGTGTACGGCACAGGGATTTCGGGAGCGGATGCGGCTATTTCCTGCTCAGCCTTGATACGCTCAGGGAGGTCGTCGATGCCGGAGGCGAAGACGCGCAGCACCTGATAGATATCATTGATGCCTTGCTCACGGGCTATCTGAAGGAGCGCGGTGATGGTGAACTGGTTTTTCTTCAGATAGTGGTTTTCGGTGAGCGTGTCGCGGTACTTCTGGGAAAGTTGGGCATAGGCATCTTCCAGCTCTTTATTCTGAGCGATTAGGGAATGATTGATGGCCAGACAATCCTCTTTCTTAAAGCAGTGTGAGCCTTTGGGAAACCGCGTGACGATGGCAGCGCGGAGCGTAGCGAAAGCGGTGTCGAGAGTACCGTTTTCGTTGAAGGGATGGGATTGTCGGAACTGCGCTTCGATGGCATCAAGGATGGCGTGTTGGCCTTCCTCGTTGTTGGCCAACAGCACGGCCTCAGCGATATGCTCGGGGTTGAAGTTGTGGGTTATTTGAGCCCAGCTGAGTTTGTCGGGGGCTTTGACATCGATGGGCGACGGGATGAACTGCAGCGGGAAGGATGCGCCCATGGAATGGTATTGCTCTGTGATGGGGACAAAAGGACCGAAATAGGGTGACTTGGACGAGAGCTTTTCGCGGATAATCTGCGCAAAGTTCTCGGATTTTACGGTGCGGTTTGTCATGGATTTCAAGAGGACAAAGATGATGGAGAAGACGACTTCGGCGGCGATGGTGCTGCCCAGGTTCTCGCGGGCATCGACGAAGTAGTTGGTGTAGATGTCCTCTTCGGGGTGTTTGTCGATGTGCAGCTTGGTGCATTGATAGTAAGCCTCATTGAAGATCTGCAGCGCAGGGACATTGAGGCGGTGCGGCCTGTCGTGTTTGGGGTCAGGCTCACGGACTGCAAGCAACGTCTCGTAAATGCTTTTGTTTAAGGTTGCCGAGGGCAACAATAACAGAAAGTCGTCAAGCTCCTTTCTGTCACAGTAGATTTTTTCACGTAACATAATGGTACTATTTTGACGATTTGACATTTTGATGATTGCATGGAAAGGGGACAAAAAAGGGAAAGACGCGCTTGGCGACTTTCCCTTTTTTGGCTGGAAGATTTACTCTTCGGATTCGCTCTCCGGGTCGACGAAGAGGAGATCGTTGAGCTTCATCCTCTTCTTCGGACTGATGACGCCTTGATAGCCACGGAGGACATTCTTGGAGTCGACATGGCCGACCATGGAGTCGATGAAGGCATCGGAAATGCCGTGCCAGGTGAGCGTCGTAATATAGGAATTACGCGCGGTGGATGCGGTGACTGGGCGGATGCCCAGCTCAGCACATACGTTTTGCATGCCCAGTCGGATTTGGCGGTTGAAGTCGTGGACGCGATAGTCAATCTGCTGCGGTGTCTCGGCATCCAAAAGGATTTGCGGGAAGACACGGGAGCCCAGATTGGGAGCGGATGCGTACTTGTTGAGCAACTCGCGGAGCGGGGCGGTGATGGGGATGTTGACGACGACAGGCACCTTGTTCTCAATCTTGGCGCGGACATAGCTGAACTCCGTGCCATAGATGGCATCTTCAGACCACTGCAGCGAGGCGATGTCCTTCAGGTTGGAGCCATTGCAGAGATAGAGGATGATCCACCAATCAGCGGCGAGCTTGGAAGGGCCGTCATAGTCGCGGATTTTGATGATGTCGGGGACGGTGAGGAAATCCTGCTTGCGACGGGCACCCGCCTTGATGGTCAACTCGGGGCGCTTGGTGATGGCCTTCTCTTTGACTAGGCTGTTCATCACGGCACGGAAGGCACGGAGATAGATGCTCTTGGTGGATGCCGACAGGCATTCCTCGTCCATGAACTGCTCCCACCTTGCGACGACAGCGGCAGTGGCTTCGGCGGGCTTCATCTTGGTGGGCTTGCCCACGATGGTCTTCTTAAAGGTGTCTTTGCCGAACTCGTCCTTGATGGGGACCAGGTGACAACCCATGGCGCGATAGAAGCTGCGCGCTGCGCAACGATATTGCTCTTGGGTCTTTGGCGACTTCTTGCCCTCGCCGAAGGTGGTCCAGTATTCTAATAAGGTGAAGCCGACATCGCGCTTGATGGGGAGCTTCATGGCCTCGGCCAGGTTGGAGAGGGTGAAGTCTTCCTCGCGGATGAGGCGACGGATGGTAAGACACACGTCATCGAAGTGCTGTTTGATGGTGGCACGGGCGATGGCTCTGGGGTTTTTTGCGCCGGAAGCGGTGCGGATTGCCTCGTAATCTTCGAAGGAAACGCGGTAACCGGTGGGGTAATACCAGCGTTCGCGGTTGCAATTCACCCTCACAGAGACGGGTTGATAGTCTTTTTTGCTCTGATTTTTGAGGTTCCAGATGGCTGAAACCGTGATTCCGTCGATAATTTCGACAAAAATCGGTTCGATTTTTCTTTTTTCAGTAGACATGATTAAAAACTTTTTATTTGCGTAAAATGTTAGTTTTCAAGCAGGAGAGGACACGATTTGCGCAAAAAGTAGGACACAAAAAGGACACAATCCTATAAAACAATGCAAAAATACACAAAACTTTTCAAATACGCAAGTATTTGGTAGATAAAAAGATATATAAATTTTGACGCAAATAGAAAGGGATATAAAAGAGTCCGATTTTGCTTTGGGAGCAGGGGGTCGAAGGTTCGAATCCTTTTGCCCCGACTTGAAAATCAAGGAGTTACAAAATCTTGTAACTCCTATTTTCGTTTCGATACTGGAGAATTGCACTCGATTTGCACGCAGACATGTCACCCCAACCCCAAAAACAAACTCTAAAGGAAAAACCTATCCTCCAATTTCGTCCAGTTCAAGCCAGCGAAGCTCCTTCTCGTCCAATAAGTCCTTGATTTCCTGCAGGCGGCTGCCCATCTGTTGGAGTTTTTGGTAATCGGTTTCGGTGTTCAAGCCCTCGGTCAAGGTTTGTTTTTCAGTCTCAAGGTCGGCCATTTCTTGCATTAGCGTCTCATACTCACGCTGTTCCTTGAATGAGCGTTTCACCTTTTCGCGCTGTTTCGTCGGGCGGGTTTCCGTCGCTTTCTGCGCCGATTTCTCTTTCCGTTCCTCCCGTTGCTTGGTATCCAAATAGTCCTTATACTGGCTGTAGTTGCCCATGAAGCCTTTCACCATGCCATCACCTTGGAAAACAAAGAGTTGGTCGACGACTTGGTCCATGAAAAAACGGTCGTGGGAAACCACCAAAAGACAGCCTTTGTAGCTTTGCAGAAAGTCCTCCAGCTTTTGTAAAGTCAACAAGTCCAGGTCATTGGTGGGCTCGTCGAGGATGAGGAAGTTGGGATTCTGCACCAAAATGGTCAACAAATACAAACGCCGTTTCTCACCGCCACTGAGCAATGCCACGGGCTGGCGGTGCATCTTGTAAGGGAACATGAAATGCGCCAAAAGCTGGTCGGCGGTGTAGACCTTATCCTTTCCGTAGTTGACCACCTCGGCGATGTCGCGCACGGTGCTGATGACGGTCTTGCTCTCATCGAATTGTATGCCTTCCTGTCGGTAATAGCCGTATGTCACTGTTTCACCGGTCTTTACCCTTCCCCTGTCGGGCTGCATTGTGCCGGTGATGAGGTTCAAAAAGGTGGACTTTCCTACCCCATTTTTGCCAATCAGGCCGATGCGTTCGCCGCGCTTGAAGACATAGTCGAAGTCCTTCAATACGGTCAAGTCGCCGAACGACTTTGACACATTGCTGAGTTCCAGTATTTTTCCGCCCAAGCGTTGCATTTGCAGGCCAAACTCGAGACGCTCGTCCTGTTCTTGGTATTTTGAACGTTCCTTCAGGTCGTAGAATGCATCGATGCGGCTCTTCGACTTGCTCGTGCGGGCCTGCGGCGTGCTGCGCATCCATTCCAGCTCGTACTTCAGCAGCTGACTGTTGCGCTCGGCTGTGGCACGTTTCACCTCTTCTCGCTCGCGGCTCTTTTGAACGTAATAGTCAAAATTGCCGTTGTGGGTGTACATCACGCCTTGGTAAAGCTCAAAAATCTTATTGCACACTCTATCAAGGAAATAGCGGTCGTGGGTGACCATGAGCAAGGTCATGCTCGACTGGGTGAGGAACTTCTCCAACCACTCCACCATCTCCACGTCCAAGTGGTTGGTAGGTTCGTCAAGTATCAGGAAATCAGGCTCATGCAGCAGCACCAAGGCCAACGCCAAACGCTTCACCTGTCCACCCGAAAGCTCGTCAACGGATTGCTCCAAGTCGTTGAGCGAAAAGCGTGTCAGATATTGCCGCGCTTTGAGATGCTGCTCCTCGCTGAGGTCGGCCAACAAATCCGAAACTCGCGTCCCTGCGGGATACACGGGCAATTGCTCCAAGTAGCCGATTTTGATGTCGTTGGCGTAGGTGATGGTTCCCGAATCGGGCGACTCCTGCCCCACCAGGATTTTCAGCATCGTCGACTTGCCCGAACCGTTGGTGGCAATCAGCGCGGTCTTGTCGCCCTTCTCGATGCCGAAGGTGACATCGTCGAACAGCGTCTTGATGCCGTAAGACTTGGATATTGCATTGACCGACAGATAGTTCATTTCGCGAACCGCTTGACGTATTCGATGGGATACTGTGACTTCTCCGAAACCTGCTCGACCGTCATGCCCGACTCAAACAATCGCTTGATGACGGCATCCATCGGCTCGCCGACTTCAATAATATGGAAATCAGGGTCATAGAAACGAACCACACGCTGTCCCCAAGGGGCTTCCTCAACGGGATGGACATACTGGATTTCGGGGAATTCCTTCAGGTATTCAAGGAAATTGTCGAAGTCTTCCTCCTCGAAATACAGCTCGGCGTCGTTCGACTTCCTCCGAACCACGTTCGTATGAATCATTTCCTTCCATTTATTGATTTCTTGCAGTGCGAAACCGCCCTCGAATTGGACGTTCTCACCAAAGTTCATGGCAACGCGGTCGCCAACCACTTCTTCATAGAAAGTGATGGCTTTCTCCATGTCGGTCACCACGAGCAGCGGACATTTGAATTTCAACATAGCTTTCAGTTTTGATACCGCAAAAATAGGAAAAAGCCCCGCATCCGCAGACACGAGGCTTCAATTTTTACACGATTAGCGTTATTTCTTCTCCTTGGGCCGCACCGCGAACTTGTAGATGCAGAGCTGATGGTACTCCTCTCCTGGCCTCAAAATCGGCATGGGTGACAGCGATTCGTGGTTGATGGCATCGGGGAAGTATTGCGTTTCGAGGGCCAGGCCTTCGCGGAAATTCAAAGGTTTCCCGCATTTGCCTTTTTCCTTGCCGTTGAAGAAGTTGCCGCTGTAGAACTGCATTCCCACCTGGTCGCTCCAAACCTGCATCTCACGTCCGCTGGCCGGGTCGAACAAGGTGGCGTCCCAAGTGTAGGATTTGGGGTCGTTCTTGTCGATAATCCAGTTATGGTCGTAGCCTTTGGCGTTTCTCAGCTGTTCGTCGTCGGCAGCGATGTTGTCGCCGATGGCATGTTTCTCGCGGAAATCGAAGGGGGTGTTTTTCACGCCCGAATATTTCCCGTCGGGCACCAACTTGTCGTTAATGGTGGTCATGTAACGCGAATTGATTTGCAGCTCTTGGTCGAGGATGGTGCCGCGGCCTTCGCCCTTCAGGTTAAAGAAGGAATGGTGCGAGAAGTTGCACAGCGTCGCCTTGTCGGTGGTGGCGGCATAACGGATTTGGAACTGGTTGTCGTGCGTCAGCATGTAACTCATTGTCACATCGAGGTTGCCGGGGAAACCGTCTTCGCCGTCGGCAAACACGGTGTGCATCTGAATCAGGCTGTCGTTGACCGAAGTCACGTCCCAAACATGCTTGTCGGCACCGATGAGGCCACCGTGAAGCGTGTTCTCCCCGTCGTTCTTAGGCAGCTGATATTCCACGCCATTCAGGGTGAAAGAAGCATTGGAGATGCGGTTGGCGCAACGGCCGACCACGGCACCGAGATAGCGTTCACCACTGTTGTTCAGATACTTGTCAATATGGTCGTAACCCAACACAATGTCCTCGTAACTGTCGCGATTGTCAGGCATCCACAGGGCCACCACACGACCACCATAGTTGGTCACTTGCATAGTAAGGAAACCATTGTGCAATGTATAGAGTGACACTTTCTTGCCGTCCACTTCGGTATTGAAGTTCTCGGCAGGAATCAACTTAACCTCTTTCTTATGACTGCAACTGACTAACAATAAGGCAATTGCAAAAATCGATAATACTTTTTTCATCTTTTTCGATTCCAAGTCTTCAAATTTTGGGCTGCAAAATTACAAAATCGGTTTCAACCGTGCAAACCCTTTTTTATTTCGTTCTAACAACACCCTGATAATCAACTTCTTTATGCTTACGCAAAAATGCCACCAGCATCTCCTCCGAAGTCATGAACGTGCTCTGACCTTCGTCCTCACTTTCGATGTTGACCGTTGAGGCCATATAGCTGTTCATCGCCACCTTATATAATTGTTGGGTCGAAAAATTGCCGTGCTCCTTCGTAATCCACACGCTGTTGCCGTCGACGCTCACCTTGTAGGTCATGCCCGAAACGTAGGAAGGATAGCCGCCGTTTTTGCGGAACGAGTTGAGAATAAACCTCTTCACCTGTGTTCCAGTCATCTGATAGACCACCACTTCGTTGTTGAACGGGTCGATACTGTAGACATCCTTCACCGTGATGGGGCCTTTCTTGAGCGTATTGATGCGAATGCCGCCCGTGTTTTGGAAAGCAAAATCGGCGCCGCTCATTTCCCTGATGGCATCGGTGAGCATACAGCCCAACTCCTCGGAATTCTTGAAAGTGGTCTTCGCCACAGCGATGGCCTCGTTCAAGACGGGAGCATCGTTGAACTCGTTCACCATTTGGGCCACTTCCACGTTTTCCTTCCTTACGGCGTTGACATCCAGCACGGTAGCCTTCTTCCCTACCAGTTTCCCGTTCTTGAACTTCAGCGTCAACAAGGTGGCGTTTTTCAGGTGCGAGCCTGCCTGCGTGACCAAAACGCCGTTGTGTTCCGTCGGGTTTTCCACCAAGGTATGCGTGTGGCCACCGAGGATGGCATCGAGCCATGGATTGGTTTGGGCCAGTTCGAGGTCGGTTTCCAAGCCGCAATGCGAAAGCAAAATCACCGCATCATTCTGGTCTTTAAGGTATTTGTATTGCGGCAACACCGTTTCGGGTCTTCTGAAACTCAATTGTTTGAGGTTGTCGGGATGCGAGCCTGGAATGCCATCGTGACGGATTTCAATCAAGCCTATCACCGCCAGCTTCACGCCTTGGTTTTCGATGAAGACGAAGGGCTTGATGTCGAGGTCGACCGTACTGGGAATGATGACATTGGCGCAGAGGAAGGGGAAATCGGCCCGCTTGATGTCGTTATTGAGGTTGGCGATGCCAGCATCCCACTCATGGTTGCCGACGGTGCACGCATCGAAGCCCACCTTGTTCATCAGTGCCGTCATCGGGTAGTTAACGGAGTCGTACTGGTCGTTGACGGGGTTGCCCGTGCGGTTGTCGCCCGCCGAGAACACCAACAGGTCGGGATAAACGCCACGCAGGCTGTCGACCAGCGCAGCAAATTTCGGGAACATGTCGATGGAAGCGTGCATATCGTTGACCGACAGGATGTTCACTTCGGCATCGCCCGCCATGGAGGCAGGCTTTTCGGTGGATTGTGTGGACTCGACTGGCTCCTTTTGTTCGGGCCGGAGATAGATATAGGCCACTACCGCCAGCATGACGAGCAGCAGCAACAATCTTTTCTTATTCATAATTCGTTTGTTTACAGGCTCCTGATCGAGAAAGCACTGATGATTTCGAATTGCAAAAATAGGAAAAGTTTGCGTTTCCCCGCAAATAACAACACGTCTCTCCTCATTTCGTTCCTGTTTCGGGTCTTCTGAATCCCATTTCCAGCGGATTGGCTTTGATGCTGATTGAGATTCCCGAAGGGAATGGAGAATTGCTGTATCAATCCCTCAATAGCCTCATCCTTCGCGAAACCGTGTCTGGCTGAGGCATCTTGAACTTTAGCACGTAACCATCCTTAACGACAACAATTGTGTCATTATTGGCGGCTTTGTACATATAACATGATCCATCGACAAGCTCAAGAACCTAAACGCAGGCGGCCAGGGCCAGCAAGATGGCAAATCCTATCAGGCAGATTGTTTTCATGACTGCAAATTTACGAAAAAAGTTCTATCTTTGCGCCATCATGTCGAAGAAAAGCCGAAACGAATACCCAAGTGGGAGCCGCACGAGCTGGAAGGTGGTCATCACCTACCTTTTCGTCATGGCCCTTTGCACCGCTCTGTTCTATTATATCTTCAACCTACGCAAGAACATCGAGAGCCAACGCTCCAACATCGCCACGCAACACACCGCGCTCAACTGGGTGAACCGTTTCACGAAAAACGTGCACGGCGCACAAAACGCAGCCAACCTCTACGCCTTCACTGAACAAAAGAAATACAAGCGGCAATTCAACGCCTATCGCAACAGCATCACCGCCCAAACCGACTCGCTCATGATGTTTGAAATCAGCGAAGACAACAAGCTGATGATTAAAGAGATAGAAAACCTCATCAAAAGCAAAGGCAGAATCAGCAACGAGCTGTCGCGCCAGTTCCACGACTTCAACCCCTTGGCCGAATTTGACCGCACCATCGACGACTACGTGCCGCCACAACCCGAAGACGAGATTGTGGTCACCACCGTCTCGAAAGACACCGTCATCCGCGTCCCGAAAACCGAAAGCAAAAGCGGCTTCTGGCATCGCGTCGGCAAGGTGTTCAAACCCACCACCACCGAAGAAGACAGCCTCGTCCACATCAGCATCGAACGCACCGACACCCTACACATCCAACAGCAACGCCCCGACACGGTGAACATCCTCGCCGACTTGCGCGTGCTGTCCGATAAGGCCAAGAAGGAATACTGGAGCAAAATCAAGACCTACGAGAAGAAGACACAGGAATTGGTGAAGGCCGACAACCAGCTCTCAGAACAGATTTCCACCATGCTCATCCGCCTCAACCAGGAAATCCTCGACTCCACCGTGGCCGAAATCGAAAAAAGCGAAGCCAACATTCAGGAAAACATGCACACCTCGGTGCTCATCGGTGCCGTTACCTTACTATTAATCATTATATTCATCATTCTGATTATCAGCGATGTAAACAAAGGATACCGCGCTCGTCGCGCCGCCGAGGAAGCCAAAAAGAAAACCGAGGAAATCATGGAGAGCCGCCACAAATTGCTGCTCTCGGTGAGCCACGACATCAAGGCACCACTCAGCTCCATCATGGGTCATGTGGAACTCATGGAGAAAGCTGGCAACGAAAAGGAAATCAGCTCGATACAACAATCCGCCGACCACATCCTCAACCTGCTCAACAACCTATTGGAATACTCCAGCCTCGAACAAGGCAAGCTGCAAGTGAGCAAAGAGACCTTCGACATCGGCCAACTCTGCGAGGAAATCGCGGAGATGTTTGCGCCCATAGCCAAGCACAAGAACCTTCAGTTCAACTTCGAGAACAACATCGAAGCTGGCACTCTACTCAATGCCGACAAACTGAAAATCAGGCAGATACTAACCAACATTGTTTCCAACGGCATCAAATACACCTTGGAAGGCAGTGTCGGATTCATGGCGCGATTAGGCCGCAATCTGGCCGTTTTCGACATCATCGACACCGGCGTGGGCATCCCGAGCGACAAGTTGGAAGAGGTGTTCAAGCCTTTTGTCCGCATCGAGACTTACAACCAGTTTGCCGAGGGTAGCGGTTACGGGATGACCGTGGTGAAGGGCCTCGTCGACCTTCTTGGCGGCGAAATCCACATCGAGTCGGAAGTGGGCAAAGGCTCTCATTTTGAAATCAGAATCCCTGTGGAAATGGTGCAAAACCCTATTGAAGAAAAGGTTGAGGAAGAGGATACCAACAAAAAGAGCCTCAATATATTGGTATTCGACGACGACAACACCTTATTGTCCGTCATTGGCTCCATGCTCCACCGTCTCGGCCACCAAGCCATTGCCTGTCGTTCGGTGAGCGATTTCGACAAGGCGATGGAGCACATCCACGACTACGACTATATCCTCACCGACCGCGAAATGGGTGCCGTGACGGGCAACGATATCCTTTTCATGATCAAGGAAGCCGACGCCGCTAAGCCCGTCATCCTGATGACCGGCCGCATCGAATACACCACCGAAAAAGCCTTGGAAGAAGGCTTCGATGGATTCTTACAGAAACCATTCAACATGAAGCAGTTGGAGACCATGTTTGGAAGTATCGCTTCAAGTGAGGAAGAAAAAGATGTCGTCTTCTCCGATTTTCCTGCCTTCAGTGAAATGATGGGCAACGACAGCGATGCCATAATCAGCATTTTGACGGTCTTTGTGCAATCCACGGCCAACGATATGGTTGCAATGAACACTTTAATTGAGGAATCCGATTTTGTTGGCGCACAGAGCCTTTGCCACAAGATGCTGCCCATGTTCATCCAATTGGAGCGTGACACCACCTTCCTTGCCAAGATGAACGCCATGCGGGGCAAAGGCGAAACCGAAGCCGACTACCCGAACTGGAAAGACGATGCCACGCAATTCATGACCCAAACCGACGAGCTGATGGACTTGCTCGCCGAAAAGTACGGCATCAGTTAGTCCACAACCCCAATCCCGAAATCTTAAATCTTGAATTTTAAATTTTGAATTTTGAATCTTAAATCCTTAAATCCATAACTCCATGAAAACCAACGAAGAAAAAATCAAGCAAGCCGCTGAAATCCTGTCAAAGGCGAAGAACATTGTGGGCTTCACTGGCGCAGGCACATCCGCTGAGAGCGGCATTCCGCCTTTCCGTGGCGAGGGCGGCATCTGGAACCAGTACGACCCCAATTCCTTGGACATCGACTTCTACTACCGCCACACCAAGGAGTCGTGGAAAATTATCCGCGAGGTGTTTTATAACTTCTTCAGCAACAAGGATATCAAGCCCAACCCCGGACATCTTGTTCTGGCCAAATGGGAGAAGGAAGGCCGCCTGAGCAGCGTCATCACGCAGAACATTGACGACCTGCATACCGTGGCGGGCAACACGGTCGTGTATGAGTTCCACGGCAATATGTCGCGCTTCGTGTGCACCAAATGCGGCCACAAGGTCGACGCTAAGAGCCTGACACTCACCGAGGAACCGCCCCGTTGCGCACAATGCGGCGGACTGATGAAGCCCGACTTCATCTTCTTCGGCGAAGGCATCCCCGAGGACGCCTACTACGGCTCGGTAAGGGCTGCCGAGAACTGCGACGCTTTTGTCATCATTGGCACTTCGGGACAGGTCAGTCCGGCCAACATGATACCTGGCATTGCCAAACGCAATGGTGCCAAGATCATCGAAATCAACATGGAACCTTCGACTTACACAAACTACATCACGGACATTTATCTCGAAGGCAAATCGGGTGAGATTCTGCCGGCGATTGATGCTTTGATGACGCGTTAATCAAGCACCAAACACCGCTTCAAACATCTTTCGATAGGCTTCAACCTTTTTGTCAAATGACAAAGGATAGGCTCTTGAGGATGAGGGTAATCGATACAAGGTTAAACCATCTTTGAGAGCCACTTTTGTATTGGGTGAAGGGATTGTATCGACATTGAAATAATTGCACACTTCGGTGGTGGCCTTCTCGCCTGTGGTGGCGATGGCGTGACATTGCGGCACTTGGGCAAGCAAAGCCCTAATGTCGGTGTGCTCAACAATTTCCAAAAAGGCATCCGAGGCGTTGTCCTTCAGCCTATTGACTGCCGTAGCTGTATCAAAGAAAGCAATGCCTTTTTCATTAAGAAACGCAATGATTTCATTCATTTTGAAGCATTTGCGCTCCATGTCCACAAAATGGTTTTTTTCGCCGAACCAGATTTGTCCTTCGATGCGCCAGTGGTCGTTGATGAAATTAGGGTAAAAGAAATCCATGCACCAGCGTTTCTTGGGCGGTGGGAAACTGCCCAAGAACAACACTTTGGCATTGGCGGGCAAGAAAGGTTTTAATGGATGGTATTCGATCATTATTCAGCTAAATATGCCCCCACATGATTAATGCACAAAGTGCCCTTGAACACCTTAAACCTAATTCTCAATTTTTCGGCCTTAACGGTCTTGAAACGGACAAGTCGTTTGTAACCTATAGTGGTTGTTGGTTCGTTCACTTCAATCGGCAACCATTTACCATTAAAGTAATAGTCCAAATAGAATGCATCAACATTCTGACCCAAAGGAACATATTCTTGTAACTGTAATCGGTTGAAAGCAGTGGCTTCGGGGAAATCGAAAATGAGTTCTGCTTGTTTCACATTGTCCTCGGTGGCCCAATATTGGGTGTATTCGTCGCTGAGTACATATTTGGCCTTGAAGCGTGAACCTCTTGTATTGCTGGCTGTCACCTTGCAGTCTTTCAGCAGATTGTTGGAGAAATCCTTTTGCAACTTTTTACACCAATTCACGGCATTGGCAGAATCAATCGAAGGAATCCTACCTTCTTGATTCACAGGGAAATTGAGCAACAGGTTGGCGTTGTGGCCTACGCTGTTGAAATACAAATCCATCAATTGCTCCACAGTTCTCACTTGATTGTCCTCGCTCTCGTGATAGAACCATCCCGGACGAATCGAGACATCCACCTCGGCGGGCAGCCAAGCATCGCCGTCCTTGAAGCCTCTAACAAGACTTTTTTCATCGTTAAGCGACTGGAAATCCGTTTTGTACATACACCATTGCGTAGGCTCAGCAAAGCCTTTTTCGTTGCCGACCCAGCGCAATGTGGGCACCGTGCCGCCGAAGATGGCCGCGTTGGGACTGTGGCTCCAAACGATTTCGCGGGCTTTCTCATAGTCGTAATACTTCTCCGCCACGATGGAGCGCATCTCATCGGCGCCGCCATACCAGCCCGTGCCGCCGTTGGCACCGTCGAACCAAAACTCGAACAACTCGCCGTAGTTGCTCGTAAGTTCCTCAATCTGTTTGTGATAGATTTCCACATAGCCTTGATAGCCATACTCGGCCTGATGCCGGTCCCAAGGCGAGACGTAAATCCCGAACTTCAAGTCGTGCTTGCGGCAAGCCTCGGAAAGCTCGCGCACCAAATCGCCTTGCCCATCTTTATAATAGGTGTTCTTGATGGAATAATCGGTGGTTTCGGTCGGCCAAAGGCAGAAACCGTCGTGGTGCTTCGCGGTGAAAATCACGCCTTTCATGCCAGCGGCTTTCAAGGTCAAGACCCATTGCTCGCAGTCAATGTTGGTGGGATTGAAGGTGTAGGACGGCGTGTTGCCGTAACCCCATTCCATGTCGTTGAAGGTGTTCAGCCCGAAGTGGATGAAGGCGTAGGTTTCAAGTTGCTGCCATTCAAGTTGTTGTGCAGTTGGGATTGGATAACTAGGTTCAGGTCTTTTGGTGCAAGAGATAAGCAAAATGGCAAGCACAAAAAAACAACAAAAAATACGTAATCGTCTGAATGTCATAATCATGGTTGTTGCTACGACTGCAAAATTACACTTTTCTTGGGGAATGTCAATGAAAAAATTACACTTTTCTTGGGGAATCCAACGAAAAACTTACACTTTTCTTGGGGAATGACAAGATTGCAACCTGATTATTGTTTCAAAAACTTCCGCACCTCGCCATTCGCACGAAGCATATACACGCCCTTCGGCAGGTCGCTGATAGAGATTCGGTTTACCTCGTTTTTGAGTTGGACTGTCATCACCACCTTTCCGTTCAAATCGATGATTTCAGCTTGGTCATCTTCTTGGTTTACAAAGACATCGATATAGTCAGTGGCGGGATTGGGACAAACGCGAAGCGAGGGTCCAGCCTGCATATAATCCGATTTCACCGAAACGGGAGTATCGGAATGCGTTTCAATCACAGCCTCAATCGTCCTGTTGCACACGGCACAGAAAGGTGCATAGTTGCGCATCATGCAATTGCGTTGCGGTCGGTATATGCCTTCCACCAAATAGCCTCCGCCTTCAAACGCCCCTACCGTATTGTTATACTGACTGGTATTGGGTGTGGGAATGGGTGTATTGGGTGCGACAAGGTCAGCCCATTTCGAATCAAAATCCACCAAAGTGGTCAGATTGGGCTCCCAAGGCTCCACATTCAGATTGTAGAGCAAGCCCATGGAATTGTCAGGCTCTTCGTACTCATCGCCCAAACCCGCAAAAGCATGGCCAAACTCATGCACAATCACACTGGAAGCCGACATATTGCCCGCAGTGCTCATCGAATAGAAATTGTAGAATCCACCGCCGCCATAAACATCGCTGTTCACCAAAATGTAGATTTGGTCGTAAGGCGCGTTGGCCGCCACGTCTTTCACCGAGAAGTAATTGCGTGTGGTGCAATAGCGGTCAATATGAAAGGTGTAGAAATGCGAATTGAGAATGGTGCGTACCCAGGTGTGAGAGGCCGGAATGTCGACGCCGCTCTCCTCCGAAGGGGCAAGCACGGCACGGAAATTGAAGTCATTGATATGGCTTGCAAACGGCTCCGCTTGTGCAAACACATTGGCCAAATTCTGGCAATCTTGCACGAATTGCGACATTTCATCAGCGGTATAGCCTTCGGGCAAAATCACAACGTCCACCTTGCTTTCTGGTGTGCCATTGACCATAATATCCTGAACGGGAAACACATAGCGTTGCTCGGTGCTGTTGAACATTTCGTTAGGGTTGTAAAGTTTTGAGAAAACTTCTTCAAACTCGCCATCGAAATCCCTGATTTCGAGGATGATATAGGCTCCATTGCGTGGTAACGGAATGCTCACGGATTCCTCATAGCAGCGTTCCATCACTCTAGCTTCATCGGTGGTTTGCCATTCGCGGAACAAAGTATTGTAACCTCTGGAATAAATGAGCGTATTAGTTTGTGCATCAATCACTTTCACTCGGTTTGTCCCGAAATTGAAAGGGTCAATCAGATTGACCTTGGAGCCACCAAAATGCGGCTCGATGATGAAACGCTCAAACACATAGTGCGAGCTGTCGGACATGCCGCATTGGAAAACATCCATGCGCAACGAACCCTCGTCAAGGAAATACTGCTCAAAATTGATGTTTTGCCCTCTCGAAAGCAGCGAAAACGCGATTGCAAACAGGAAAACGATAGTTTTTTTCATCACTAATGGTTTGTTTTGTTAGAAATCTGAAAACTTTAGAGTGCAAAAATACAAAATTATCCATCAATTGATGTTGGGTATCGGTATTTTTTCCTAACTTGCGCCCAAATTAATCCAACGTATATGACTACTGAAGAATTAAAATCTGTTTTCAAGCAACGCTTTGACAATGAGGGCGTTGTCTACACTTCGCCTGGGCGCATCAACCTGATTGGCGAACACACCGACTACAACGGCGGCTATGTTTTCCCCGGCGCCATCGACAAGGGCATCTACGCCTGCATCCGCCTCAACGGGACTGATAAGGTTCGCGCCTACTCCATCGACAAGGAGGATTACCGCGAGTTTGGCATGAACGAGGAAGACCATCCGCATGTACACTGGGCCAACTATATTTTTGGCGTGTGCCGCGAAATCATCAAGCGAGGCTACAAACTCGAAGGCTTCGACACCGTGTTTTATGGCAATGTCCCGATTGGCGCAGGCATGTCGTCATCGGCAGCCTTGGAAAGCACTATTGCCTTCGCACTCAATGAGTTGCTGAACCTGAACATCGACAAGTTCGAGTTGGCCCGCATTGGTCAGGCCACTGAGCACAACTATGTCGGCGTGAAGTGCGGCATTATGGACCAATTCGCCTCGCTCTTCGGCAAGGCCGGCCACCTGATGCGCCTTAACTGCGCCACGATGGAGTTTGAGTACTTCCCCTTCAACCCCAAGGGCTACAAGGTGGTGCTGCTTGACACCGTTGTGAAACACGAGTTGGCTTCGTCGGCCTACAACCGTCGTCGCGAGTCGTGTGAGAATGCCTGCGCCCACATCGCAAAGAAGCATCCCGAGGTGAAATACTTGAGTGATGCCACGATGGCCATGCTGAATGAGATAGACGTGGAGATTCCTGCTGAGGATTACATGCGCGCGGAATATGTAATAGGTGAAAAGCAGCGCGTCCTCGATGTCTGCGATGCCTTGGAAAAAGGTGACTATGAGACCGTTGGCGACCGCATGTACGGCACACACTACGGCATGAGCAAACTCTACGAGGTGAGTTGCGAGGAATTGGATTTCCTCAATGACCTCGCCAAGCAGTGCGGCGTGACCGGTTCCCGCGTGATGGGCGGCGGCTTCGGCGGTTGCACCATCAACCTAGTGAAAGAAGGCCTTTATGACGCCTTCATTGCCACGGCAAAGGAGAAATTTGCCGCCAAATTCGGGCATGAGCCGAAGGTTTATGATGTGGTGATATCCGATGGCGCAAGGAAAATAGAATAACACAAAGCGGGTTTGACTCCCCCCTGCCCCCCTCAAGAGGGGGACGCGCAAAGCGACGCGGGGAAGAAAATACGTCCGGCAGGTGTCCCCCTTTTAAGGGGGTGTCCGAAAGACGGGGGATTCAAAGACCCGAAAAGAACAAATAATTAGACAAACAGCAATGAAAAGATTTTCCATCATATTGGTCTTGATCCTCATAACTTTGGGAGTCTGGGCGCAGAAACCCTTCAGGCTCCAAGTCGGAGCCACGGGGTATGCCAATTGGATAAATCCGGACTACCTCGAACAAACCGTTTTCGACTTTAATGATGGCCAACTGCCTGAAGGCTGGACCATTTACAGCGAAGGCAATATTGTGGAGCCATGGCGTTTTGAGTCGCCTGCCACCAATCCGCAACTCAACTTTCCGCCTGACGGTTCTACATACCTCTATGCCCAATCCAACCAATTGAACAGCACAGATTACATGGAAGAGTGTTTCCATTCACCCGCCATCGATTTGCGTGGCTACAAAAGGGCTTTCGTCATGTTCGACTATGATTATATGGAGGATTGGAGCGATACCGAGGGCGAGTGTCAAATGAGAAGTGATGGCGTGTCTTGGTTATGGAATAGTCTTTTCGGGCCTTGGAACGCCCAGTCAGGAAGGTTCCTTGGTGAAATAACCGAGATGATTTCACATCATTTCGAGATGCGTTTCCGCTTCAAGAGTCGCTACTCCCAAGACCATTTTGCCATCGACAATGTGTGCATTATTGGTGAAACGGAAGAACCTGTTTCCAACAACATCCTCGGTTTCAGGTTGTGGCTGAATGATGTTCTGATTGGCGATATTATTGAAAACGAGTACCAAATCGACACGGACACCTTGCAGGAAGGCCACGACTATACCCTTTCGGTGGCAAGCATCCTCACCGACGGCATCTCCGATACCACATCGTTAACTTTCACTTATTCTTCCTGCTCCAATTTCGACGGTGTTTACGAATTTCACGGCAAGTTCATCGACTCGACCCATGTGGAACTGACTTGGGATACGCCGTATGAGATTTTCAAATCCAAAGACGGAGAAAATCAGAAGTGGTTCATTGGTGAGCCCGATGTTATCACCCATCCGGGCGCGGGCTACAACGATGGTTGGGATGTCAGTGCATTGCATGACGGCTTAACAGCTTACGGTTTCAACGCCGATAAAGAAGCAGGTTTCAAGGTGATGGACAAGTTCACCATTCCCGAAGCTGCTCCCACTAGTTTTGCCGGCCTTCGCTTCTATGTTTATGAAGGTCCGACACCGACTTCAACCATTACGGATGCCTACCTTACCATTTATGACGGCGACCCGCTGAATGGAGGAAACCTTATTGGCGGTTCAGAGGCCATCAACTGCCTTTATCAAGGTTGGTTGGATTGCTACGAATGGGCACATATCTACCGCACCGGCGAGGACGATTTCTCGGATGTCAGTCGGCCCGTGTGTTACGCCCTTGCCCATTTGGAGCATGTGGGAATGGGAATACAATTGGAGTCGAATCATACCTATTGGTTTGTGGCATCGTTCAAGGGGTCGTTGCGCGACGATGTGCATGTGATTCCTGTCACTCGGTTGGGCGAGACCACCACGGGCGAGGCTCGCATCTATTCCGAGGCTACGGGGTGGCAGCCCATGCTTGACCCAGGGACACAAACCCAACAAGGCATTGCTTTTGACATCATTGGCTATATACCACTTTATTTTGACGTGGCCTATAGTGACATCTTCCGCGACGGAGAACTGATTGCCCACGGCGTGAACCAATGCTATTATGTCGATGAGAATGTTCCTCACGGCATCCACACCTACAGCATCCAAAATGTCTATTATGACCCACTTTTCTTTGAATATCCTACCAAAGCCTGCCTGCAAAGCATTGAGGTCAGGCCTTGCTATCCTCCGAAGAATCTTGAAGTCAGCACCGAGCCTTTGAACGGAACGGACGAACTCAATCACCTGATTTGGGACAAGGAAGACGACATCCCCTTGCGCGACGACGTGAAGACTTTCTATGAGATTTACCGCAGAAGCATTTTGGAAGATCAATATGCTTTGATTGGCACTTTGGCCAAGGACAACACATCGGATTCCTTTGAATATCTTGACACCGTTCCCCAAGGCACATATTATTATAAGGTGAACGACTACAATGTCTTCCCCACAGGCTCTTGCCAAAGCGGTTTTGCCGAACAATACGGCGAATGTGCGATTATAGGTAGCATATCAGCCGAGGCCGATTGGAACCAAGGTTCTGACGGCGTAAGGTTGGAATGGGGTGAGGACCTTCACATGGCGCATTATCAGTATGAAAACGGAGAATTCGTCGATGCCGTAGGCTATTATGGAAACCTCTCTTGGGGCATTAAGACTGACAATCCAAGCCAATTCGGTTCATTTGTAAAGAGCGTGTCGCTTTATTGCGTTGCCGATGGAGAATATGACATCATGATCTACTCTGGCAATACTTCACCCAACACGCTGGTTTGGCAACAGACTGTACAACTGACAGGCGCTAACCGATGGCACACACTTACCTTCGACAACCCATACCAGATTATGGCATGGCCATTATGGATCATCATCCACCAACAAGGCATTGAGAATCCGGCCGCCTACGCGCACGATGATGGTTCGTCGGATGATGGACGCTGGGTTTGTCTCGATGGCTATTGGTACAAGCCTGAAATGAATGGCTCATTTATGGTCAGGGCCGACATCGACAACCAAACGGAAGGTGAAGACTTGCTGCAATTGGAAGAGCCAACGATGGGCGAACTGCATTATAATCTGTATCGTTCGCACGACAATGGCAGTTACGAGAAAATTGCCCAGTTCCCCTTCCCGGGCTATTGGAGCCATGTGCGCTATTTCGACCCGATTGACGAAACGGACTATTCCTGCTACAACTATAAAGTCACTATAACATTCCGCGATGAATATGGCCACCTTTGCGAGTCTCAACCTGCGCCCAATGCCGAAAATCCATCCATCGACTGGGCGGAGGTTTGCGATACATGGAACATCGAAGAAACCATTGAAAATGAAAATCTTATCCTTTATCCTAATCCTACTACAGGCTTTTTGACCATTACGACAGATAATTTCAGCCATGCCGAGGTTTATGACCTGACGGGACGGTTGATGAAACGAAGCAAACAAAACACCATAGACCTCGGCAGATTGCCGCAAGGCCTATATGTGGTGAAGGTTTTCGACAATACAGGTTATGCAACAATCCGAAAAATCATAAAACAATAATCAATAAACAAAGGGCGGACACGCAGGTCCGCCCCTACGACAAACAACAATTCAACAATAAACAATTCAACAATTCAACATAAAATGAAACCAACATTATTAGTTTTAGCCGCTGGAATGGGTTCCAGATACGGTGCTTTGAAGCAAATGGACGGCGTCGGGCCGAACAACGAAGCCATCCTCGATTATTCCATCTATGACGCCAAGCGCGCCGGTTTCGGCAAGGTGGTCTTCGTCATCCGCGAGGACTTCGCCGAGGCTTTCAAGAAAGTCAACAACACGGAGAAATTCGGCATCCCTGTAGAGTATGTCTATCAGTCATTGGACAAACTGCCGGAAGGCTTTAGCGTTCCAGAAGGGCGCGTCAAGCCTTGGGGCACCTGCCACGCCGTGCTGATGGCCAAGGACGTGATTCACGAACCCTTTGCCGCCATCAATGCCGACGACTTCTATGGCAAGGAAGCCTACGAGGTGCTGGCCAAGTATCTCACTGAGTGTGAGGGCAAAAAGGGTGCTTACAGCATGGTCGCCTACAAGCTGCGCAACACCATGTCGGACTTCGGCACGGTGAGCCGTGGCATTTGCACTGCCAACGATGAAGGTTATTTACAGACCATCGTCGAGCGCACGGCCATCGGTCACACGGAAGACGGCGGCGCGGCCTACACCGATGAAACGGGCAGCCATCCTTTAGATATGGATTCGCTTGTTTCCATGAACTTCTTTGGCTTCACACCCGACTTCTTCGCATATTCGGAGAAGGGCTTCATCGAGTTCCTGAAAGGCCCTGCCCAAACCAACATCAAGGCGGAGTTTTTCATCCCGCTGATGGTGAACCAAAGCATCCATGATGGCTCGGCCAAGCTGAAGGTGTTGTCGAGCAACGCTTCATGGTTCGGCGTGACCTACAAGGAAGACAAGCCTGAAGTGATGCGCAAGATTCGTGAATTGATTGAAAAGGGAGTTTATCCGAATAATTTATGGTAATATAGACGCGAGACTACGAGACTGCGGGACTACGGGACGGGAAGAAGTCTCGAAGTCCCATGTCTCGAAGTCCCGAAGTCAAAAAAGAAAGCAATGAACATCGAAGTAAAAACATGGGGCAAAACCCCTGACAATAAAGACATTAAACTCTACACCCTGACCAATTCCAACGGTGTGAAGGTGCAGTTGAGCGACATCGGTGCTGGCATCGTGAGCATCGTTACGCCCGACCGTTACGGACACATGGAAGACATCGTCCTTGGTTATCCACATCCGTGGGATTACTACAACGATGGTCCCTGCGCAGGCAAGACCCCTGGACGTTTCGCCAACCGCATTGCCAACGGACGCTTCAAGATTGACGACAAGGAATACCAACTTGAACTGAACACGGGCGACGGCAAGCACCACCTTCACGGTGGCAGCATCGGTTTTGCCAACCAGAAATGGGCGAGTCGCATCAACGGCGAGAGTGTGGTGTTTACTTATCTTTCCGCCGACGGCGAGGCAGGCTATCCCGCTGAGTTGGTGTCGAAGGTGTATTACACCCTTAACGACGAGAACGAGCTAAATATTCGCCTTTGCGCCTATTCTTCGGGAACGACCATCGTCAATCTGACCAACCACACCTATTTTAATCTGAAGGGCGAAGGTAACGGCGACATCCTCGACCATAAACTGCGCCTAAACGCTTCACGTTTTTTGCCCGCCACCAACGAATTGATTACCACGGGCGAAATGGCGCAAGTGGCTGATACTCCGATGGATTTCACCCAAGCCAAACTGATTGGCCGCGACATCAAGGAACGCTTCCCCGACCTCATTAATGGAAAAGGTTACGACAGTTGCTGGGTCATCGACGGCATTGAAAAGGACAAACTTTGCCTTGCCGCTGAGTTGTCGCATGAAGGCGTGGGCCGCATGGTGAAGATTTACACCACACAACCCGGCATTCAGGTCTATACTGGCAACTGGCTTTCGGGTTGTCCGAAGGGCAAGAACGGCCACATCTACGAGGACTATTCCGGCGTGGCCTTGGAGTGCCAAGCCCTCCCCGACTCGCCTAACAAGCCCAACTTCCCGAACACGGTGCTGCGCTCAGGCGAAGAGTATTTGGAAACCATCATCTTCAAATTCTCAACGTTGTAATGAAAAGGAACTACGAATGATACGAATTAAACGAATATTGGAATTAAGATTTAGTAACTTTGTTGCGAATTTTTACGAATTCGTACCAATTCGCAACAAAGTTGCAAAATTCTATCCCAAACAATTCGTATCATTCGTGAAATTCGTAGTTAAGTAATTCATGGTAAAACCCTTAAATCTAAAAAATAATGAGTACAAAAACTAAACAATGGGGTGCCATCATCGTGATGATTGCCCTGTTCGCCATGATTGCCTTCGTGACCAACCTCTGCTCACCGATGGCCGTCATCGTGAAAAACCAATTCGGCGCCAGCAACTTCCTGTCGCAAATCGGCAACTACGGCAACTTCATCGCCTACCTCGTCATGGGTATCCCTTCGGGTATCTTGATCAAGAAGTACGGTTATAAGAAGACTGCACTGATGGCCCTCGCCGTGGGCATCGTGGGCATCCTCGTGCAATGGGCCAGTGGCAAAATGGGCTTCGGTGTCTATCTCATCGGTGCCTTCATCGCCGGCTTCTGCATGTGCATGTTGAACACCGTCGTCAACCCGATGCTGAACCTCCTCGGCGGTGGCGGCAACAAGGGCAACCAACTCATCCAAATCGGTGGCGTGTTCAACTCGGCGGCTGCCGTGGCAGTCTACATCCTCATGGGTGCGCTCATCGGCGAGGCTACCAAGGCCAAGATTTCCGACGCCACCCCTGCTCTGATGATTGCCTTGGCCATCTTCGTCATCGGCTTCATCGTCATCCTCTTCACCAAGATTGAGGAGCCGCAACAGCCCGAAGTGACCAAATCGGCCATCAAGGACAAGTACAGTGCCTTCTCGTTCCGCCATTTCAAACTCGGCATTTTGGCCATCTTCCTGTATGGCGGTATCGAGGTGGGAACACCGACCTACATCCTGCAATACCTGACCTCCGAACCCACAGCCGCCACGCCGGGCATCGGCATGAGCGGTACCATCGCCGGCCTTATCGTGGCCGTTTATTGGCTGATGATGCTCATCGGGCGTTTCATCGGTGGTGCCATTGGCGGAAAAGTGTCATCGAGAGCCATGGTGACCACGGTGTCAATCGCCGCTTTCGCCCTGGTGCTGTTCGGTATGCTCGCTCCCCAAAGTTGGCAGGTCAACGTGCCGGGCATCGACTGGGCCAACCTGAAGGTCATCTGGGCTGAAGTGCCGGTTGGCATCTTCGCTTTCATCCTAGTGGGTCTTTGCACCTCCGTGATGTGGGGCGCCATCTTCAACCTCGCCACCGAAGGCTTGGGCAAGTACACCGCTATCGCTTCTGGTGCCTTTATGACTATGGTCTTCGGCTTCGCCATCATGGTGGGTCTGCAAGGTCTTGTTGCCGACTGGACGGGCAGCTACATGACCAGCTACATCGTCGTGCTGTTCTGCGCCGCCTACATCCTCTTCTACGCCCTTGTGGGTTCGAAGAACGTGAACAAGGACATCCCTGTGGAATAATCGCCCGACATTCCATTAACGAAAACAGCCTGTCAGAGCGTTTCTGGCAGGTTGTTTTGTCTTCCATGGTTGACGACTTAACGGATTCGAATCTTTCTGCCCACTCGGAGCGTGTCGGTTTTCTTCATATTGTTGAGCCTGCAAAGAAGACTAACCGTAGTGTGTTGTTCCACCGCAATCTTGCTCAAGGTGTCGCCTTTTTTGACGACATAATACTCCCTGTGCTCTGGGTTCGGTTGTGGTTTGGGCTTCGGTTCTACTATGTTGACCTGAAAGGATTTATCAAAGTCGTCATAAGCATCGGCCAAAATTTTGTTTGTCATTTCGAAATCCTTGTTGGCCATTCTGCTGGAGTCGGCTAATGAATGTGCAAACAGCCAATCGTAGGTCTGGCCAAGATAAAAGACGCGAGCCAATCGCGTGTGGTTGACCCCTTTCATCTTGTCGAAGATGAGCCGGCTGGTGTCGCCGCACTCTATCATGGCATTGACCACCCTTTCCGAGCATCTTACTGGCACCGCTTTGTCGGCCGTGCCATGGATAATCCACAAAGGCACTTCGTTGAGGCCGCACAGTTCCTTGACTGAGGCACCACCACACATGGCCATGGCTGCCGCAATCCGGTCGGGATAACGTGCCGCCATATCAATGGTGCCATAGCCGCCCATGCTCATTCCCAAGACATAAAATCGGTTGGTATCGACGGGATAACGCGCTTTCACCCAATCAAATACATCCATCACTTTTTCGGGTTTCCATTTGGTGTTCGCTTGCGGAGCCACCACAATGGCATCAATGGCTCTGCCTCTGGTCAGGGCATCGATGCAGCCATAGTCGCGCACTTTGCTCAGATTGTTGCCGCAAAGGCTTCGCCCGTGAAGGAACATCACTACAGGCTTTTTGGTATCAGGGGCATTGTAATCATCGGGCAAATACAGCCAAAAATCGTAGCCGTCCTTGATGGAATCGCGGCACGCTATGATTTGCGCCGAAGAACACAAGGGCAACAAGCCGATCAGAAACAACAATAACCTCCTCATAATTTATTGCAACGAAATCTTATAGATTTTATTACCTCGAGAGCCTAAAATAATCTTGTCGTCGACGATGATGGGCGACGATTCAAAGATGTGTCCCACCTTCTTGGAGGCCACAATCTCGCCCGTTTTCCCTTTGATGAGATACACGTTTCCGCCCACGTCGGCAGTGAAGACAAACATTTCGTTGTCATCATTATAGAAAGCCACGGGCGACGACCAGCAATAATGTTTGGTCTTGGTGCGGTACACGATTCGGCCATTCCTCTTGTCAAAGGCAACCAAATAGCCTAAAGTATCTTCTTTGCTGACACAGAAATTGCTGAAAATCAATCCTTCGCAATCAAAAGCTCCCAACAAAGGCGAGGCATACATGCCGCCGTCCAAAATCTTTTCTCCCAATTGGCGTCGGTTGCAGGCGATGGTGTCTTCCCAAACCAGCTCTCCCGTCAGTCCGTTCAGTTTCACGAAATAGCTCTTTCCCGAACTGCCCTGACGGTCAACCTCGCAACCCGTATAAACGAAGGGAACGCCATCTTCCACATCGACAAGCGGCGAGGCATCGGTATCGTCATGGTTCCAATAACGCCAAACGGGTTTCAAAGTATTCAAATTAACACACAACACATTGCCATCATTATCAGTGAGATAGCCATAGTTTTTGCAAATCGCCATCGATGACTCAATACCGGGCGACCGGTTGAATTTGCTCATGGAATAGCGCAATGTAGAATGTAACGTATAGTTTCCGTCGGCGACGTAATACTTGTAAAGCGTACCGTTTTCGCTCGGACGGAACAAAAAACCGCCCATGATGGCAGGCGAAGAATCGAAAGCATTCCACGAACGCCATGCTTCCCTATCGCGACCAAACGAATGTACCGTAGCATGAGAGAACAAGTCGAAAACCATGTTGCCAAACGGAGCCTGTTTCTGCACGCCGTGACCCACATACAGCTGACCATTCAACGAGGGATTGAGCGAGGGCGTACCCTTCAGCACATTTTTGGCATCAACACATTTACGGCTGGGTAATCCAGACTGAAAATCAATGAAATAGAGCTTTCCGCATAAGGATGCCACGATGATTTCCTGCTCATGCAAATGCTCGGTTATCGAATCACTTGAACTTCGAAAACGCTGCAAAAGGCTGTCGGGCCAGCGCACATAAACAGGCTGACCAGTCCAACCCGTACCACCATACCAAACGCCGTGCGCCGTATGGAAAGTGTCTTTTTCGGTTTTAAAAACCCAGTCCACCTTGATATTGATGGAATCACCGTGCAATCGACCATAAAAGTTTGGATTGCGGGAAGGGTCGCCACGAAACATGAAAATCCCCTTGGAGTTATCGTAAACATTCTCATAATCAGATAATTCCGATGGAACCGTCAAACAAAAAGTATCGATGACGAACCTCACCTTTTCCGCCGAAGCAAACATCGTGTCGGGAAAGCCATAGTCATCAATGGTCGGAGGGATGGTATCGGCAATTGGTGTTTCAGTTTCCTCCACAACAATCCGAGGCTGCTCCAAGGAACACATCGGAAAGGCAACAATGATGCTAAACAGGAATAACAAGGCCAGTCGTTTCATAGTTCGAAGGCATATCAAAGCAAAACTTTCAAAGAAATTGCAAAAATACCGCTTTTCTTTGTACTTTTGCCCAACTTTTCAACGGAAGGCTAAAAAGTGTTCAAGAAAATCCTCGGAACGGGTGCGGCAAGGGCCATCAATGTGCTAACGCAGATGGCTACGCTCATCATGGGCACCAAATGCCTCGGTGCCGCCGAATGGGGCAAGGCCTTCATCGCACAAACCGACATCACCTTTTTATTAATAGGTATAGAACTCATTGCTGGCAGCGGATTGGTGTATTTCACGCCACGCAAGAAACTCGCCACACTGATGAAACTTTCCTACGGTTGGATTGCCTTCGTAATGTTGGTTTATCTACTGTTGTTCAACATATTACATTTCTTCCCTGAGTTCTATCACAACATTGTCCCCGAAGGCTATGCCTGGCTCGTCCTGCTAATGACTTTCATCTACAGCCTGCACGAGTTCAACCTCAACCATTTCCTTGGGAAAGAGAAAGTGGCAACCTATAACTGGCTGTTTATCACGCAGATACTTACCCAAGTCACGATGATGGCTGTCTTGATTTTCGCCTTGAATTTGAGAACCGCCAAAGCCTTGCTATATTCCCAACTTTGCGGCTACAGTCTGGCAACACTCATCGGCTGGGGGTTCCTCTTCCCCACATTGAAACGTGAAGGCGGCGAGCCGCTGAAAGACAGCCTCAAGGAAATGCTGCATTATGGGGCTTTCCTGCAACTCTCCACTTTGGTCAGCACGCTCAACAAGCGACTGAGTGTCTATCTGTTACGCACAAACTGCACCGAGCAGCAAATTGGCGTCTATGCCTCAGGAACGCAAGTCACTGAAGGCGTGAACATCGTCGGGCAAAGCATCGGTTTGGTGGCGTTTTCTGCTTTGAGCAACACCGAAAACAAGCAACGCGCCTCACAACTCACCTTGCGTTTCATGAAGCTCTCCATACTACTGACTTTCAGTGCTTTGTTGGTTATTTGTTTGCTGCCGACTTCGTTCTTCGAGTGGGTTTTCTCAGGTGAGTTCAGCAACATCCGCACCGTCATTTTGCTGATGGCACCCGGTATCGTTTTCTTTTCCGCACACACCATTTTGGCCAACTATTTTTCTGGCACTGGACGACCGAAATACAACCTTTACGCCTCACTCATCGGCCTCAGTGTCACGCTGATAGCGGCATTTGTATTGATTCCTTGGTTAGGCATCCGAGGCGCAGCCATCACCACTTCATTGACTTATTCAGCTTTGTTTGTTTATCAGTGGTTTGTGTTCCACAAGCAAACTGGAAGTCGATTGGGGCAATTGGTCCCGAATCGTGAAGATTGGGAGTGGGTTAGAACAGAAATTAAAGGTTTTATTTGACTTTTTTCGTAATTTTGCACTCAAATAGGCTTTTATGGACAACGAAATCAAAGACGAACTGCAAGACGACATCTTCACGCAGAGCGAAGACCCAGCACCAACCACCGAAAACTATAACGACGACAGCATCGTACATCTGGAGGACATGGAGCACATTCGTCGCCGCCCGGGCATGTACATCGGCAAACTCGGCGACGGTGCCTCGCAGGACGACGGCATCTATGTGCTTATCAAAGAGGTGATTGACAACTCCATCGACGAGTTCACTTCGGGCTTCGGCAGGAAAATCGAGGTGACCGTCAACAAGGTGGAAAAGAAGGTCAGTATCCGCGACTATGGACGGGGCATCCCGCTTGGCAAGCTGAAGGAAGCCGTTTCGCAACTCAACACGGGCGCAAAATACGACAGCAAGGTATTCCAGAAGTCGGTCGGCTTGAACGGCGTCGGTACTAAGGCCGTCAACGCGCTTTCGTCTTATTTCAAGGTGCAGGCCATTCGTGAAGGCAAGACGAGAATTGTGGAGTTTTCACAAGGTAAATTGGTGAGTGATTCTGGCATCATCCCTTCCGATGGTGATACAGGCACTCTGACCGAGTTCATCCCTGATTCCGCTCTGTTCGGCAACTACCACTATGTTGATGAATACATCGAGAAACGTGTTTGGAATTATGCCTACCTCAATCGTGGTTTGAGCCTGATTTACAACGACAAACGCTATTACTCCAAGAACGGACTTTTAGACCTTTTGCAAAACAATATGGAAGGCGAAGGCCTCTACCCCATCATCCACATCAAGGACGGCGACTTTGAAGCCGCTTTCACCCATGTCAACGGGCAATCGAGCGACTATTTCTATTCGTTTGTCAATGGTCAGCACACCACCGAAGGCGGCACACACCAGTCGGCTTTCCGCGAAGGCTATGCCCGCGTGGTGCGCGAGTTCTACCAAAAGGAATACGAGCCTGCCGACATCCGCCAAGGCCTGATTTGTGCCTTGTGCGTCCGCATACAAGAGCCTGTTTTTGAGGCACAAACGAAGACTAAACTCGGCTCCACCCACCTCGCGCCCAACAACCCTGACGGCACCAACGACAGTCCTTTCTTAAAGACTTACGTCTTCGACATCCTGAAGCGTCATTTGGACAACTACCTGCACAAGAACCCTGAAACCGTCAGCGTTTTGCAGGCCAAAATCCAAGCCAACGAGAAGGAACGCAAGGAGATTGCCGGTATCAAGAAAGCCGCCCGCGAGAGCGCGAAGAAGGTAAGCCTGAACAACCGCAAGCTCCGCGATTGCCGCATCCACCTCAACACCAACCACGAGAAACGCTTAGAAAGCACCATCTTCATCACCGAGGGCGACTCCGCATCGGGAAGCATCACCAAGAGCCGCGACGTGCAGACCCAAGCCGTGTTCAGCCTGCGCGGCAAGCCACTCAACTGCTTGGGAATGACCAAGAAAGTGTGCTACGAGAACGAAGAGTTCAACCTCTTGCAAGCCGCCCTGAACATCGACGAGGACATTGAGAACCTGCGTTACAACAACATCGTCATCGCCACCGATGCCGATGTGGACGGTATGCACATCCGCCTGCTGATGCTCACCTTCTTCCTCCAGTTCTATCCTGACCTTGTGCGCAACGGTCACGTCTATATCTTACAGACGCCTTTGTTCCGCGTGCGCAACAAGAAGGAGACATATTATTGCTACAGCGACGAGGAGCGCACAGCCGCCAAGGAGAAATGCGGCAAGCAAGCCGAAATTACGCGATTCAAAGGCTTGGGCGAAATCTCCCCCGACGAGTTCCGTGGCTTCATCGGCCCCAACATGCGCCTTGAGCCGGTCATTTTGCGCTACGACTTTGGCATCAAGGAACTGCTTGAATACTACATGGGCAAAAACACCATGGAACGCCAGCGGTTTATCATTGACAACCTGAGGATTGAGGATGACTCGGAGATGGATAAGATATAAATGACAAGTAAACCGAAGGATAGATCTTGGAAATTTTCTATTATTTTGTGCAGAAATTAAAGAATTTTCCTACCTTTGCTCCGTATTTTCATTGAAAATCCGACTTCACTATCCTGATTTTACATCAAAATATGTACAAGCGAATATTCGACATAGAGTACCAATTGGACGAAGCCATGTTCCTTTTTGGTGCACGACAAGTAGGGAAATCCACCCTGCTCAAAGAGCGTTTTCCAGATGCCATTTTCTACGATTTACTGAAATCAGACCTACGTCGTCGATTGAAGCGAAATCCGGAGGCCTTTAGGGAGGCTTTGTCATCACAACCTGAAAACACGTTGGTTATCGTGGATGAAATCCAGAAAGTTCCCGACCTGCTTGATGAAGTGCATTGGTTGATGGTGGAAAAGAAACTGCGTTTCATTCTTAGTGGTTCCAGTGCCCGAAAACTGAAAAGAAGTGGCGCCAACACTTTAGGTGGCAGGGCGCAACCCAGAACGCTGTTCCCTTTGGTTTGGCCCGAAGTGACCGATTTTGAGATTGACAAAGCCGTGCAAAACGGCATGATACCCAGGCACTACATGGCCAGCAACGCTGCCGACCGAATAGAAGGCTATGTTGACGTGTATTTGAAAGAAGAAATCCAAGAAGAGGCATTGGTACAAAACATAGATGCCTTTGAGCGTTTCATGGAAGTGGCTGCCATCTCTGACGGCGAAATGATCAACTACGAAAACGTCGCATCCGACTGTGGCATTGCCGCCAAGACGGTGAAAGCCTATTTCCAAATCCTGAAAGACACCTTGATAGGTTTTGAAATCCCGGCTTACAGGAAGGTCATCAAGCGGCGTTTGGTGCAAGCGCCGAGATTCTATTATTTTGACGTAGGTCTGACCAACTATCTTTTAGGGCGCAACTCGTTGAAAAGAGGAACGACAGATTACGGACACGCCTTTGAGCACTATGTTATCCAAGAAATTATCGCTTACCATGGCTACTCAAGGTCAAGAGAGACCATCTCGTATTGGCACACTTATACCAACATCGAGGTGGATGTGGTTATCGGTGATGCCAAAGTTGCCATTGAAATCAAATCGTGCGAAGAGGTCAAGACAAGACATAAGGCTGGACTGAAATCCTTCAAAGAGGAACACCCTGATGCCCGCTTGGTTTTGGTCTCACTCGACCCAATTACAAGAATATCCGAAGACAAGGAACTCGTTTATGTGACGGATTTTCTCAAAATGCTTTGGGATGGCAAGATATTTTGAAAACGGATTTCCATTGCTGGAATACTACATGGGCAAGAACACCATGGAACGCCAGCGGTTCATCATCGACAATCTGCGGATTGAGGACAATTCCAACATCTCGGATGCGATTTGATTGAGAGTTACACCAAGTTTTTAACCATCAATAAGTTAAACCTTCACAATTCCCAAAAATCTTGGAATGGTGTAGAAATCGGTATGTAAAAAATCTTGGAATGGTGCGAAAAACGCTTGCAAAAAATCTTGGAATGGTGTAATTTTGGGATGTTTAAAAATCCTTGGAATGGTGCATTGTTGAAAACTATTTTGGTTTTCCGTTTGCAAGATGAGGTGGATTTAACTAATTTTGCATTTGGCAACCAATAACAAAACGCGACATGGCACAATGGCAAAAGACACAAATCCAGCGCGATAACGGCATGATGGCGGAGGCGCAGGCTCCAGTCATCATCTCCGCAAGCCGAAGCACGGACATTCCCGCTTTCTATGCCGACTGGTTTTTCCATCGGCTGAAGGTGGGCTATTCTGCCTGGACGAATCCCTTCAATGGCGTGAAGAGTTTCGTTTCGTATGAGAAATGCCGTTTCATCGTGTTTTGGTCAAAAAATCCTGAGCCGTTACTTGGGCATTTGGACGAACTGGAGGAAAAGAACATCGGCTGCTATATCCAATACACGCTGAACGATTACGAAAAGGAAGGATTGGAAAAAGGCGTTCCGCCTTTGGAGAAAAGGATTGACACCTTCAAAAGACTTGTGGACCAATTGGGCCAAGGCCGTGTGATTTGGCGTTTCGATCCGCTGATTTTGACCGACCACATCAGTTTGGATGACCTGTTGAGAAAAGTGGAAAACATCGGCGACCAACTGAAGGGTTACACGGAAAAGCTCGTTTTCAGTTATGCCGACATCGCCTTATATAAAAAGGTGAAAGCCAACCTTGAGAAAAGCCATGTGAACTATACGGAATGGTCGACCGGCCAGATGGAAGAGTTTGCCCAAAGGCTTTCGGAACTCAACCAGAAATGGCACTACCGATTGGCCACCTGTGGCGAGAAGATTGACATTGAACAGTACGGCATCCAGCACAACCAATGCATTGATGATGACTTGATGATTCGATTCGCCCACAAGGACAAAGCTTTGATGGGCTTTCTCGGCGTGGAGATTACCGAAGGCGACCTTTTCGACCCCAAACCGACCATCATCAAGCACCGCGACAACCGCGACAAAGGCCAGCGACAGTTTTGCGGCTGCATGGTGAGCAAGGACATCGGCGAGTACAACACCTGTCCGCATTTGTGCGAGTATTGCTATGCGAATGCAAGCAAGGAAGTGGCGGTGAAGAATTGGAAACGAGCAAAAGAAATCAAT
>CADCML010000017.1 GCA_902802535.1 uncultured Bacteroidia bacterium | reverse complement strand
AGGTGTCGTCGCACGAAGATTCGATGCCTAAAATGTATTCGTTCATGGGTCTCAATTTGGAGGGTCAAAATTATTAAAAAAAAGATTATCCATAGCATTCTGGTTATTATTATGGTGGTGCTGGGCATCATCACAAGTCTTTTTATTGCCATTCAAGACCCTGTGTTCCAGAAGTTTACTGCTCGTTTTGCAGGTGGTTTCCTGTCAGAAAAAACTGGCGGCGACATCAAAGTGGGACGATTGTTGATTACTCCCGATTTCACCGTGTTTTTGGATAATGTAGTTGCCAAAGACATGCGAGAGAACGATTTGGCTAATGTTGGTTCGCTACGTACTAGGCTCAACATCAGTGATTTGCTGAACGGTTGCATCCATTTGGAATCGGTGGAGCTGCGCGATACGAAGGCTAATTTGGTGATGTATGAGGGCGAAAGCAAGTTCAATTTCGCTTTTTTGGCCGAAGCCTTTGCCAACAACGACACCATTGAGAAACCTGAACGCGCCCCGATTTGTATCATAGTGGACAGGATTACCGTGAAGGATCTCGATTTCGTGTTTTGGAACCAAAACAAAGACCAGCCTGAAAAGACGGAAAACCATCTGATGGACTATGCCCACATTGCCTTGGATACCATCAATCTGAAAATCAAGGATTTCTATATGTTTGGCGACTCCATCCATACCCAGATTATGTCGCTTTCTGCCAAGGAACTGAGCGGATTGGAACTGAAGCATTTTGGTGCCGATGTGGTCTTCTGTTCAAGCGGCATTTACCTTGACGGGATGAAAATGGAGACCAATAACAGCCAGTTTGACATGGACCTGCACATGTTGTATGACGACGTTTCGGCTTTCAAGGATTTCGTCAACAAAGTGACCTTTGACGCCACGATTCGTCCGATGGATATCATGTTGTCCGACATCGGTTTCTTCACCTCCGTGATGTACAAAATGCCCAACCGCCTGACGTTTGAAGGCCGTTTCTCTGGCCCGATTGAGCATTTCCGTGTCGACGACTTTAAGACCTCGTTTGGCAAGATGTCGAGCATAGAGGGTAGCATATCCATGCATCCGCTTAACTTTTATGATGGATACCATACATTGAGTATCAAGAGGTTGCGTACCACATACGATGACTTGGTGGATTTCTATATCCCCTCGAAGACCCAAACTATACCGATGCCTAAGTCGCTGGAGCCTATGGGCGTGGCTCGGGGTACGGTTAGCTTCCGAGGTTCCTACATGGACTTCGAGTCGCGAGTACATCTGCTGTCAAATGCGGGTAACGTCGACCTCAACGTTTCACGTAATCGGGATGCCAAGGGCACCAACATCTTTTCGGGCGACATCAATGCCGACGGGGTAAATGTTGGCGCTATCGCCCACGCTGAGAGGATTTTAGGCCATCTCGACCTCAACACCGCTTTTGTGGCCAAAATCCCCCAAAAAGGCAGCATCGACTTGTCGATGGACGGCAACGTTTATCGTGCCGAACTTTTTGGCAACTCAATCGACGAGATTGTGCTCAACGGCGAGATGCGAGATAATAGGTTCAACGGTATCTTCACGGTTAACGACAAAGACCTTGACCTCCACTTCAACGGCCTCATCGACTTTAGGGACAAGAAATACCCCAAACTCGACTTTGAGGCGGCCATCAGTCATGCCAACTTGAGTGCCCTCAAACTGATGAAGAAAGACAGCATTTCGGAAATCGGCACCCATATCGTGGCCAACCTGACGGGCTTCGATCTTGACGACCTTGAAGGTTCGCTCCATATTGACAACACTGTTTATCGCGACAGCCGTGGCACCTATAAAATGGATAGATTTGATGCTTCCATCCTCAACGATAACTTGATGATGCGCCGCATCGACATTGACTGTGACTTCTTCAATTTCGAGATGGCCGGCCAGATGAATTTCGCCAGCCTGGTGCCCGTTTTCAATGAATTTGGCGACTATTTCGTCCATTTCCCCCAATGGCAATCCAAAAGGGATGATTTCCAAGAGTATAAGCTCGACCACGATGTCGACCAAGACTTCATCGTCAGCCTCATCCTGAAGGACACCAAGACACTCAGTCGACTCTTCATGCCTTCGCTGAAAATTGCCAAGAACACTTCATTGAACGGAACTTTCACTTCGCGCACTCGTCAACTCAACTTGACGACAAGAAGCAAGCAAGTGCAAATTGGCGATGTCACCATCAGCAATTTTGAAATGAAGAACTTCAATACGCGTAGCGCCCTTTTCGGCATCTTGACGATCGACGATGTGGCCTACACACGCATATCGCCGACCGATACGATGAGGATAGGTGTCAACAACTTCCTTCTCTCCGCAAAAATGGCCAACGACACCATTGCCACCCGCATCGCGTGGGACGACGAGGATGAGGAAGACCATAACAAAGCCATGATTGAAGGCACTTATCGTCCGCACGAAACCGGCGGCATCATCAATGTTGGCAAGTTCGACCTTGTTGTCAACGACTCGCTGTGGAACATGTCGCCCAACAATTTCGTCGATTTCAACGCGGGTCGCGTTACCCTCTCCAACCTCCAATTCAGTCACAACAACCAGTCGCTGCGGGTTGACGGTTATTTGCCTATGAACCCCGACGATACTCTTTCCGTTCAGTTGCGCAGCTTCGATGTTTCCAATTTTGATTTAATGTTTGAGCGCATAAGCTTCGATGCCGACGGTTTCATCTCAGGCGATGCCTTGTTGAGTAACCTGAAAACCGCGCCTATGGTGCTGGCCGACCTTGTTATCGACAAGCTTGGGCTGAATGGCGACCCGATGGGTGACGTCGTCATCGAGAGCGCGTGGGACAATGAGAAAAAGTCGATTGACGTGGATGTAGAAATGTTCAACGATAATAAACGTATGCTGGACCTGACAGGTTCCTATTATACGGCACGCGACACCGACAACCTCGATTTCACTGCTTCCATGGATTCGCTGCGCCTGAATGTCCTCACGCCTTTGGTCGCGAGTTTCATTACAAGGCTTCAGGGCTACGGCAATGGATCGGTTGACATCAAGGGCTCGTTGAAGCAACCTGACATCAACGGACGCATCCACATCGACGATGGCGGCTGCAAAGTCGGCTATCTCAACACGTTCTACACCTTCAGTCCCACCATATTGATCGACAACAAATCCATCAAGTTTGAGGACATGATGCTGACAGACACGCTCGGTAACATAGCCCTTGTGGAAGGCGAGATACGACACAATTACCTGAAAGACTTTTACTTGGACTTGAAGCTCCATCCCCGCGACTTCCTTGCCATGGCCACGGGCAGCAAGGACAACGACTCGTTCTACGGCTCGGTGGTCACTTACGGTTTGGTCGACATCAAAGGTCCTGTTAATGACATTCATTTGGGCATCAGGGCTAGGACGCGAAAGGGTACGTCCCTCACCATTCCGCTTAATAAGACGGCTCGGGTGAAGGACAACGACTTCATCGTCTTCATCGAGCCTGAAATTGAGACCGAGGAAGAGGAGATTCCTGTGGAGGTGGAGGTGAAGAAGAAGGGCAATTTCGCCATCAGCCTTGATGTGGATGCCACGGATGATGCCACACTGAAAATCATGCTTCCGGGTAACATTGGTACCATCGATGCCAAAGGTTCGGGCAACATTAAACTGAACACTGCTACCGCCGAGGCTCTCTCGATGTTCGGCAATTACACCATCGCTTCGGGACGGTTCCAACTCACGTTGATGAACCTCTTGACGCGCAATTTCACCCTGAAGAACGGTGGCACCATTTCATGGTCGGGAAGCCCGACGGATGGACGCATCAATGCAACGGGTGCCTATTCCCTTAAGGCACCTATTTCGGGGTTGGGCGTTCAAGTCGACACCACTGCGAACAACAATGTCAATGTGGAATGTTTGATTCATCTGAACGGCGCGTTGCTCAACCCGTCCATCACTTTCGGCATGAACTTGCCGAATGCTTCTGAAGACATCACGCAGACGGTGTTTTCGCTCATCGATACGACCAACCATTCGATAATGGAGTCGCAAGTCTTGTCGTTGCTGGTGCTTGGCTCGTTCGCTGACGTCGGCGGAGGTGGTGGTGGGATGAGTCTCTCCAATGTTCTCGGCACCGCCATGCAGTTAGACGTCACCAGTCACACGAATGTGGGGCTACGTTACCAGTCGGGTTCGGCCAATTCCTACGACGAGTACCAATTGGCACTGCGCACAGAGCTGTTCGAAAACCGGCTGACCATTGAGACCAATCTGGGCTTGATGTCGAGCAACAATGCCAGCAACGCCTCCAATATCGTGGGCGAGTTTGACCTCTACTACAAGTTGAGTAAGGATGGCCGACTGCAAGGCCATTTCTATAACCATTCCAACTACAACAGCAATTTCAACAGCTTCGCCATCGACCGACGGGCACCCTATACACAAGGCTTGGGTCTTTCCTATAGCAAGTCGTTCCGGCGGTTCCGCGACTTGTTCAAAAAGAAATCAGTGCCCAATACCCGCCAGCCGCTTATTGCGCCGAAAAAACAGACTAACAACTGAAAGACATGGGAACATCCGCCAATTTCAGAGTTTTCCAGGCCTCGGCTGGTTCTGGAAAGACCTTTACGCTCATCAAGGAATACCTGAAACTTTGCCTTGCGAATGAAAGGTCTGTGGCCAATTTCCGCCAAATTCTTGCCATTACCTTCACCAACGCCGCTGCCAACGAAATGAAGGCCAAAATCATGTCTGCACTTAGTGAAATTATTGATAGCAAGGAGGTTAAACCCAATACGATGGAAGCCGTTTTGATGCAGGAATTGGCCATCAGCGGCGAGCAACTGAAACGCAACGCCCAAAGCCTGATGACTTGTATCATGCACGACTACAGCAGTTTCTGTGTCAGCACTATTGATGCATTCGTCCAGAAACTGTCGCGCAGTTTCGCCCACGATTTGGGCCTGCCGAGCCAATACACGGTCAGCATCGATACGGATGAGGTGGCGGAAACGATTACTGAGAATATCGGACTGAGAATCAGCGATAAAGACGATTATCTGACGCGGTTGCTCATTGATTTCAGCAACAACCAGTTCGATAACCAGCGTTTCACCTCCATCGAAGCCCAGCTGTCCGATTTTGTCACGAAACTGATGACCGAAAAAGCCTACCAGAAGGACGAGAGCAACAACATTCAAAATGCAAGCCAATACAAAGAAACGCTCGATTTCCTGAATGGCAAAATGCGACGGTTCGAGCAGGAATTGAAAACGTATTTGGATGATTTCAAGGCGATTGAGGCCCGATACGGGCTTAGGGACGAGCTGTATTCCTATGGGAAAAACGGTTTTGTGTCCTTCGTCAGGAAACTGGAGCACCGTGTTTTTGAGCAGCCTGGTAGCCGTTTCAAAACTGTGTTGGAAAAACGGAATTGCTTCTCGAAAGAGGCTGAGAAACAGATGGGTAAGGCGCAAATCGAGGCCATAAACACCGCTTTGTTGCCTATTCTTGAGGCTTTGGATGCCTTTTATGCGAAGGAATTGGGTAAGTTTTTGTTTTACAGGTCGCAGCGCGACTTGCTTTATCTTTATGCCCTTCGTGTTCAGATTCGCGCAGAGTTTGCACGACTGGCCGAAAATGAGGAAGTGGTGCACATTTCGGAGTTCAACAAGCTGCTCAACGCGGTGATGGGCGATTTTTCGGTGCCTTTTGTGTATGAGCGCATTGGCGAGCATTTCCATCATGTATTTGTCGACGAGTTCCAAGACACTTCGGTGCTGCAATGGCAAAACCTTTTGCCGCTGATTGACAACGGTTTGGCTGCTGGACAGATGAGCATGGTAGTGGGCGACGGCAAGCAGTCCATCTATCGTTTCCGCAGCGGCGAGGTGGAGCAAATCGTGAACCTGCCTGAAATTTATGCTCTGCCCAAGGACGAACGCGAGGCGGCTTTCCGCCAGTTTGAGCAGAATTTGATGGACAATTTCGCTTTTACGAATCTTGACACCAACTACCGCTCGTTTGCCCAAGTGGTGGACTTTAACAATTCCTTTTTTGAGTATGCCTACCGCAACTTGTCGCCCGAATCGCAAAAGGTGTATGTGGCGGAGAAACCGGGCACAGATGAGGGCGTGAGCATTTTCCAGAAGAAGTCCAAAAGTGATGAAGGTTTGGTGCAAGTTGAACTTTATGATACTGAAAACCAACCTGATTACTGTTTTGAAAGGGTAGAGACCATCATCCGTGAATTGACCGAGAAACAAGGTTACCAATATTCGGACATCACTTTGCTTTCGCGCAAGTCGGATTACGGCTCTGAGATGGCCAATTATTTGAACGACAAAGGCATACCTGTCATTTCCCAAGTCTCGATTTTGCTGAAATCGTCTGATAAAGTTCAATTGATGGTGTGTGCCCTACGTTATTTGATGGACGACAGTAATGAAACGAATGTTGCCAATCTGCTCTATTACTGGAAATTGATACAAATGTCTGATTTTGATGGCGATATAACCTCCGTGTTTGACCAAGTGAAGGCCGTCGTGAAAGGAGAAGTGGCTATTGAATCGGTAATGGGCATTGACGGGTCGGGGTTGTTGCGCGAGGTCTTGTCGAAAGCGACTTGCCTCTATGATCTTTGCGCCAATTTGTTGCGCATCTTCCATCTCGACACCATCCGCGATGCCTTTTTGAACTATTTCATGGAGGAGGTCTTCAAGTCACAATCGGGCATAAAAGAGGGTGTTGCCGACTTCCTTACCTATTGGGATACAAAGCAAGACAAGCTTGCGGTGATGTCGGTAAGCGGCAATGCGGTGAAAATCATGACAATACATAAGTCGAAGGGCTTGGAGTTTCCCGTGGTCATCTATCCCGAGGCCATCATTGACCTGGATGAGAAATTGAACCGCAGCAAGTCCGCCGAGGAATGGCTCCGCCCTGAAGACTTGGGCTTCGACCCGATACCCAACTTGGAAAAGGTGCTGTTCAAGATGGATAAGGCCGCTGAAAGTATGGGCGATTTGGCTGTGCAAAGGATTGAAAAAGAGAAAGAAAGCAACCGTTTGGACAATCTCAACCTGCTTTATGTAGCCTTCACGCGTGCCGTGCAACGCCTGTACATCATTGCCCAGCAAGGCAAGGCCGACAAGCCAAACTTGTTAAGGGATTTTCTTGCCGGAAAAGGCGACCATCAAGTGCAGGATGATGAAGTTTCAATCTATCGTTTCGGCAACCCGAATTTCAGGAATCTGAAAGAGAAAGCCATTGAAAACGAGTCTGTTGCCTTAACGGATTCGGTTTCGGTGGATTGGTTCCAGAAAATCAATGTCGACCCTGACCCGACTTCACTTTGGCACCCAGAAAGTGAGCGTTTGTTGCCGCGCGAATGGGGCGATTTGGTACATCAGGTTTTGGCTAAAATTCGTTCTGCTGATGAAGTGGAGAAAGTGCTAAGACCTTATCTTTCCGACAGCACCATCGACCCAGAAGCCGCCGACTGGATTCGCGATAAGTTCAATCAGATGGCTTCCCATCCATTGATTAGTTCTGCCTTTGCGCCTTCAGCTAAAGTGAAAACAGAGTGTGAAATCCTCCACCAAGGCAAAGTCCTTCGTCTGGACCGTCTTGCCGAGCTTCCCGATATGATCTATCTCCTTGATTACAAGACAGGCAAAAAAGACCCGAAGCATAACAAGCAACTAAACGACTATATATCAGCCATCAAGAGCATGACTGACAAGGAGGTTCGGGGGTATTTGGTGTATCTTTCTGAGGAGGGGATTGAGGTGGTAGACAACTGAAATACAATCTTTTTCTATCGAACTTCAGAAAACTGCTATCCAACTATTGACTTCACGCCATAGCTAGCATTTTACGACATTCGGACAGGAGTGGTGGACTGGATGTAGAATTTTCTTCCCCAAGTCTTTCCTCATTCCCGAAAAATTCCTATCTTTGAAGGCTGAAATCAGATGGAAATCCCGTTTTGATTATCAATGATTTATAAGGAGAGACGCAATTGTTGTGTCTTTTTCAACAGAACAACCGACAACAGAAAAATATGTTTCTAATCTTCGATACCGAGACCACCGGTCTTCCTAAAAACTACAATGCGCCGCTGACGGATTTCGATAACTGGCCGCGCATGGTGCAACTGGCTTGGCAAGTCCACGACGACAAAGGTCGCTTCGTTGAGGCGCACAATTATATCGTTCAGCCTGAAGGCTTTGAGATTCCCATCGACGCCAAGATGGTGCACCATATCTCCACCAAATACGCTACCGAACACGGCAAACCACTCGATGAAGTGCTCGACATCTTCCTACAGTCGGCGTCGAAAGCGACACGTCTTGTGGGGCATAACATTGATTTCGACCTCTGTATCCTTGGCTGCGAGTTTTTGCGCAAGAAAGGCGAGAACCCACTGCCCAACTGGCAAAAGGTGGATACTTGTACCGAGAAAACTGCCGAGTTTTGCCAACTGCCTGGCTGTAAGGGCGGCAAGTTCAAGCTGCCGCGCTTGGAAGAGTTCCACCAAATCCTCTTTGGCGAGAAATTCGGTGACGCCCATAATGCCGCCGCCGATGTGGAGGCCACGGCTCGAGTGTTTCTTGAACTGGTGCGTCGTGGTATATTGGATGCCAACGATTTGGCTGTTGATGCGCAGTTTATTGACGACTTCAAAGTAGCCAACCCCGAGATGATTCAACCCGCAGGCATTACTTTTGAGCCTATCGTTGATGAAGAAGAAACCGAAGATGTACGCGAAATTGGCGACTATGTACCGAAGCATTTCACGCACTTGCACGTCCACTCACATTATTCCATGCTCGACGGCATGTCGAAGGTGCCGGATTTGGTGGCCAAGTGTAAGAAATACGGCATGTATAGCCTCGCCCTTACCGACCATGGCAACATGTTCGGTATCAAGGACTTTGCTGACACAGTGAACAAGGAAAACGGCAAGGTGAAGGATGCTATCAAAGAGCAGAAGGCCATATTAAATAAGGAGGACGCCACCGAGGAGGAGAAAGCCGCCGCGCAAGCCGAAATCGACAAACTGAACGGGCAGATATTCAAGCCGATTTTTGGTATTGAAACTTATTGTGCGCCAGTCAATATCGCCAAGCGCGACGGTCGCCAAGACCGTGGCTGGCACCTGATTTTGTTGGCCAAGAACAAGGTGGGCTACCATAGCCTTTGCAAACTGAGTTCCATCGCCTACACGGAGGGTTTCTATTATAATCCGCGCATTGACCACAGCCTTTTGGAGCAATACCATGAGGGTGTGATTTGCAGTTCGGCCTGTCTCGCGGGCGAGGTGCCGCAAAAAATCATGAACGGCGACCTTAAAGGTGCAGAGGAAACAATACAGTGGTTCAAGAACCTTTTTGGGAAGGATTATTATCTTGAAATCCAGCGACATAAGACTGATAAGCCTGGCGGCGACACCGAAGTTTACGAACGACAAAAGGAGGTGAACAAAATCCTTTTGGAGTTGGCGAAAAAATACGATGTGAAGGTCATCGCGACCAATGATGTGCACTTTGTGGAAGAAGAACACGGCGAGGCGCATGACCGCCTGATATGCCTCAGCACGGGCAAGGACCTCGACGACCCAACAAGGATGCACTACACTAAACAGGAATGGTTGAAGACGCCAGAGGAGATGGGCCGCATTTTTTCCGATGTGCCTTTTGCTTTGGAAAACACTCAGGAGATTGTCGATAAAGTTGAGACCTACAGTATTGATTCCGATCCGATTATGCCGATTTTCCCCATTCCTGAGGACTTCGGCACGGAGGAACAATACCGCCAAAAATTCACTGAAGAAGACCTTTTCAACGAGTTCACCCGCGATGAGCACGGCAATGTCGTCATGTCGCAAGAGGAGGCCGAGAAAAAGGTCAAGAAACTGGGCGGTTACAATAGACTTTACCGTATCAAACTCGAAGCGGATTATTTGGCCAAACTGACTTGGGATGGTGCAAAAGAGCGTTATGGCGAGAACCTCACCGAGGAGCAAATCGAGCGCATCAAGTTTGAGTTGCACGTGATGAAAACGATGGGTTTCCCGGGCTACTTCCTTATCGTGAGCGACTATATTCGTGCGGCGCGTGAAGAATTGGGTGTTTCGGTCGGGCCGGGACGTGGTTCTGCGGCTGGTTCGGTGGTGGCCTATTGCTTGAAAATCACAGACTTGGATCCGCTAAAATATGACTTGCTGTTTGAACGTTTCCTCAACCCCGACCGTATCTCGCTGCCTGATATTGACGTGGACTTCGATGACGATGGCCGTGAGCGTGTATTAGACTGGGTAACAAAGAAATACGGTAAGGAAAAGGTTGCGCACATCATTACCTACGGCACGATGGCGGCCAAATCGGCCATCGCCGATGTGGGTCGTGTGCAGAAGGTGCCACTGCCCGAGGTGAACAAAATCAAAGGCTTTATCCCTGACCGCAACTTCGACGAGGCGGCGGTGAAGGCCGTGGAAGGCACACTGCCCAAGAAGATGCCCAAGGTCAACCTGAAGAATTGTTACAAATACATCCCTGAACTGCACGAACTGCTGACGGGCAAGGACGAGAATATCTCCTCGATGCTGACCTACGCCGAGGAATTGGAGGACACCAACCGGCAAATCGGTATCCATGCTTGCGGCGTGATTATCGGTGCCGATGACCTGACGAATGTCGCGCCAGTAGCCACGGTTGAAGATAAACTCACTAAGAATAAAGTCGTTGTGACTCAATACGATGGCCATGTCATTGAAACCGTCGGCTTGATCAAGATGGACTTTTTGGGCCTGAAGACGCTTACATTAATAAAGGATGCGTTGCGCAACATCAAGAAAACGCGCGGCATCGAAATCGACATCGACCACATCCCGATTGACGACGAGGAAACTTACAAACTGTACTCGGCGGGTAACACCATTGGCACGTTCCAGTTTGAATCGCCCGGAATGCAGAAATACCTGCGCGAGTTGCAGCCTTCCGTCATCGGCGACATCATCGCAATGAATGCCCTTTATCGCCCCGGCCCGATGGACAACATTCCTGATTTCATTGCTCGCAAGCAAGGCCGTCAGGAAATCAAGTACGACTTCGACTGCATGGAGAAGTACCTGAAGGACACCTACGGCATTTGCGTCTATCAGGAGCAGGTGATGTTGCTCTCGCGCGAGTTGGCCGATTTCACGAGAGGCGAGTCCGATACGCTGCGTAAGGCAATGGGTAAGAAGCAGTTGGCCAAGATGGAGGAACTGTACGAAAAGTTCATGAAACAAGGTGTGGCCAAACTGACCCAGACCGAAAATCTGCCCGAAGCCGAGGTGAAAAAACGTCTCGAAAAGATTTGGGAGGAGTGGAAAAAGTTCGCTTCGTATGCTTTCAACAAGTCGCACGCGGCCTGCTATTCGTGGGTGTCGTACCAGACGGCCTATCTGAAGGCACACTATCCGGCAGAATTCATGGCGGCGGTGCTCAACAACGAATTGGGCGACATCAAGAAGGTGAACTTCATGACCGAGGAGTGCAAACGCATGAAAATCGCGGTGTTAGGCCCCGATGTGAATGAGTCGGAATACACGTTTTCAGTCAACGAGAAAGGTGAAATCCGTTACGGCATGGGCGGCATCAAGAATGTGGGTGAGGCGGCAGTGGCTGGTATTGTGGCCGAGCGCGAAGCCAATGGCAAGTTCAAGGACTTTGGCGATTTCTTGTTGCGCATAGCGGATAAGAGTTTCAATGTCAGGGCATTGGAGAGCATGGGCATGGCGGGTTGCTTCGATAGTTTCAAGGGCTTTCATCGCGCTATGCTGTTCAACATTGCGCCCAACGAATCTTCGCCGTTCTCCGAAAAGGCCATGCGCATGGTGGCCTCGTTCAACGAGCGTAAGAACTCGGCACAGATGGATTTGTTCGGATTTGGCGACGAGAGTGGGGCTGAGGAATCCTTCAATATCCCCCTGCCCGATTGTGAGCCGTGGTCAAAGATGAAGGAGTTGGAGATGGAGAAGGAGGCTTTGGGCTTCTATATTTCCTCGCACCCGATGGAGGTTTATCACCTGCCGCTGAAATATTTCGCCAATTGTGACGTGGAAGGCCTGAAAAACGCCATGAACGATGTGGAGAAAAACCTCAGAAGAGCGGTGCGTCTTGGCGGACAAATCACACGCGCTGAGGAGTTTACGGCCAAAAATGGCAATCCCTACGGGCGTTTCACCATCGAAGACCAAAGCGGCGCGTTGCAGTTTGCCTTGTTCAAGGAGAACTACCTGAACTGCAAAAACTTGTTGACAGTCAACTCGTTTGTGATGCTTTACGGCACTTTGGACAGACCCTTCCCGCGACCCGGTCAAGACCCCAACGCGGCTCCTTCGACGCTTGAGGTGCGTTTCACCGAAGTCCGTTTGCTGGATTCGCTGTTGGAAAGCACTTCAAAGACGGTTTACCTTACGCTCAATGTGGCTGAAATGAGCCAGACCGAGATGGAGGAATTTGTTAAGATGATAAAGCAAAATGTTGGAAAACAGAACTATAAAATTCATCTTGTCGATCCGTTAGGCAAAAAGTCCTGCAACATGACCCCTGTAAAAGGCGCGATTAATGCTCAGGAGGTGCTGCCTTTGCTCGAAAAGAAGCCTTTTGTGGACTTCGTGGAATTTGATTTAAGATGATTGGTTTAGGAAAAAATTGTTATTTTTGCAGCATAAAATCATGGAATTATGACTACTATGACGGTTCATGTGCCTGCGATGCAAGAAGGTTGGTTTATGCAAATGCTACGCTCGATGGGATGGGGGTTTAGTACGACTGAGGTTGTGGAAGAACCTTCGACAGAGAACGAGATTAGTGTATCCGAAAAGCGTGCAAAACAACTTGATCAATTGCTGAAAGCAGTTCGTACAGAGGCGGTTGCTGATATTTCTGAACAAGAAATAATTGATGAATGTAAGGCAGTTAGGAAAGAAATGTATGAAGCAAGCAAGCAAGCCAATTAGGATTGTTATTGACACGAATCTTTTCATCAGTTTGCTTATTGGGAAAAGGTCTGTTGAACTGAGGGAAATACTTGTTTCTCCTCTGTTTACGATTGTTGTTTCGCAATCTCTAATCGAAGAGATTCGCATAGTTGCCAATAGGCCAAAGTTTTCCCGTTATTTTAACCTGAATGAAGTAGAAGCGTTTTTGGAGTTTTTGAGGGGGATTTCAGATGCTGTTGAATTAAAAGAGATTCCGGCTCGCTGTAGAGATCCCAAAGACGATTATCTGTTGGAGTTGGCGATGGCTTCTAAAGCGGAGTTTTTGCTCACTGGAGATGATGATTTGTTAGAAATGAAAAGGGTTGGTTTTTGTAGAATTTTGACAGTTCGGGATTTTTTATTACTTTTGCAATCTCAAAATTAAAAGAATACAAACTTAACAAATTAAAACTATGGCAGTAATTCAAATGACTGACGACCGTTTTGAAGAAGTCGTCCTGAAATCGGAACTCCCTGTAATGGTGGACTTTGGCGCCACTTGGTGTGGCCCCTGCAAGAAGGTTGAACCCATCATCGAGGAACTCTCGGAAGAATACGAAGGCAAGGTAATCGCCGTGAAGTGCGACGTCGAGGAATGCCCCGGCACCGCCGCCAAGTTCGGCATCATGAACATTCCCACCGTACTTTTCTTCAAAGGTGGCCAGCCCGTCGACAAGAACGTCGGCGCAGCCCCGAAGAAGGTCTTTGTGGAGAAATTAGAGAAGCTGTTCTGACTATGACCACTGACTATGACTATGACCGCTTTCCCTTTTAGTTAAAGTGGTCATAGTCATTGTAATAAGTCATCGTTAACAATTAAACAATCAACAATTCAACAGTTCAACAATCTTGGACTTTTCAATCGATAGGAACCGGCTGACGCAGTTCGGCAGCCTTGAGTTTTTGGCACGTCAAATCGTGGAGGGATTCATCACAGGTTTACACAAGAGTCCCTTCCACGGTTTTTCCGTTGAGTTTGCCGAACATCGCCTCTACAACACGGGCGAACCCATCCGTCATATCGACTGGAAACTGTATGGCCGCACGGAGAAACTCTTCGTGAAACGCTACGAGGAGGAAACCAACCTGCGCTGCCAACTCGTCATCGACCAAAGTTCAAGCATGTGCTTTCCCGTGAGGCAAAAGATTGACTTTGAGCATCCTAACAAGTTGTTTTTCTCGGTGTATGCCGCCGCCTCGCTGATGGAACTGATGCGCCGCCAACGCGATGCCGTAGGCTTGGACTTGTTCGACGAAACCATCACTTTCCATGAGCCAGCCAAGTCGTCAGTGGTTCACAACAAACTTATTTATAGTGAACTGGAGAAACTGATTGACGATTACGACAAAAACAACCGAAAAACCACCTCAACGCCGCAATGTCTGCACCAAATTGCTGAAATGACGCACCGCCGCAGCCTCGTGGTGATTTTTACCGACATGCTCGACGGCCTCGAAGACTACAAGCCAATGTTTGAGGCCTTGGAGCATTTGAAATACAACAAGCACGAAGTCATTTTGTTCCACGTGTTTGATAGCGATTTGGAGCAAAACTTAGACTTCGAGAATCGCCCGTACCGTTTCGTCGATTTGGAAACGGGCGACACGCTGAAACTCAACCCCATAGAGGTTCAGGAAACCTACAAAAAGATTATGACTGAGCGCAAAGAAGCCCTATTGCGCCATTGTTACCAATACCAAATCGACTATGTAGAGGCCGATATTAATAAGGACTATAATCAGGTGCTGACAAGTTATTTGATTAAGCGGACGAAATTGCATTAATTTTTTCCAATAAAGTGTAAGATTTCCCGACTTTCTACGATTATCAAGTAGAAAGAAGCGGAAAATGACCGATAAGGAATTCAGGAATCGGGTGCTGCAATGGCAGCCTTACATGCAAAAGTTGGCGGAACAACTGCGAAGTGTCCAAAAATCATCAAGACCAAGATGGTCGATGGCGAACCGGTCACTACGGAACGCTATAAAATTTGGGGCGAATTTCTTGCCTTTGGTGCCTCGGTTGGCTTCAGGCGTGGTGCTGATCCCGTGGATTTCAACAGCCCGTTCAAGTCAAAGCATACCCTGTCGGCGAATTTGGGACTGACCACCTTGTTCAAGTTTAGCGAGCATTGGGGATTGTCTGCGGGCCTGTTGTACAATTTAAACTTGCAGGATATGGTGCATCAGTTGAAATTTGAGGACGGAAGCTTGGAAGTAATTGACGGTCAAGTGCCTATTCAGCAGAATAGACTCTTCAGCAATTATCTTGGCGTCTCGGTTGATTTGAACTGGTATCTCGGCAAGCGAGGCACAGAAAGTGTTTCTTTGGACTATTACTGCGGGTATCTTCTTGGTGGGCAAATTTGGGTAAGTAACCAAAACAGTTCTTTCGCCTGGGTGGGTAGCAATGCCCGTCCGCTTTTCAATCCATGGAAAATGGAACTCGGATTGAGTTTCAACACACAGCATTTGGGCATCATCCACGGAGTGCGCGTCTTCACCAACCTCTTGCCTGAGTACAAGCCGGGAATTACAACCGATAAATTCAGGAGCATTGGATTTGAGATAAAACTCTAATAATCAAATTGCTGTAAAGAAAAAGTCCGAGAGCCAAACCGACTCCCGGACTTTTCCGTTTTCCCCGAAGGGAGAATTACTTACCTAACAATAACTTTCACAGAAACGCTGTTCTGGTTGTTTTGCAAATTGATGATGTAGACACCCGTGGCGAGGCTGTGGCTGATGCGCTCGGTGCTGCCGGCGTTGATTTGCTGTTGCATCATCGGCTGGCCGAGGATGCTGTAAACCGTCATTGTGTAATGGCTGTTGTCACCGTTCTCGATGATGAATTCGTGGTCGGCATTCCAAACCTTTACCTTGGCTTCCACTTCTTGTTCGTCAACGCCATCGTAGGTGAGGTCAATAAAGATGGGTTCGTCCAAGCCGTTGGTCGGGTTGACGGTGTTGGCCTCGGGATGCCACTCGCCATTTTCGGTGTAGTAGTCGTTGATGACGTAACTCTCCATATCGAGGATCCAAATGATGTTGATGCCGTTCTCGTTGTCGTTGGGCACGATGCCGCCAAACCAGCCGTCGTTGCCCGCCACTTCCTCCTTGTAGAAGTCAGCATATTGGTTGATGTTGCCATAGTCCACCCCCGTGGTTTCGATGGTGGTGGAATAGGTAGGCCGCCAATCGTCGTCGCTTGAGAACAGCATAGCAAAGGTCATGGCTGCCTCCACGCTCTTGGCGTAGAAAGCCGATCCACTGTATTCGTCGTTTTCGGTGCCGAAGTTGAGCACGGTGGCATAATCTTCAGTGGTGAAGGTATGGGCAACAGTTGTGCCGTTTTGACCGTCATTGATGCGAATGCGGAGATAGACGTGGTTGCCGGGCGTGAATCGGGCGTTGGCAGTAGGCTCGTTGATGAACCAAGCGAAAGCCTCGCCGTTTTCGTCGGAAGTGAACTCGCCATAGCCGCCTTCGGTCGAGAGGCTGGGACTGGTGCTGCGATAGAAGCCTTCAAGGTTGGCATAAATCACGTTGCCGGCACCAGCAGTTTCGGGGCCGTCGTTTTCATCAACGAATTGGTTGGTGTAGCGATAGGTAGTGTTGGGTTCAAGGTTTTCAAAATACACTGCCGTAGCCACAGGTACACGGTTGTTGTTCGAGCCGTTGTTGCCTTGGATATACAGAGGCATAAAGGCGTCAATCACAGGCTCGTTTTCGTAGTGGACAATGCCAGACACATTGACGGCCACATTTGCATAGTCGTTTTCGTAACCGTACATATTGGCAATGTAAACTCCATCGTATGTATTTGGGGCCAGGCCTTCCATCATACGGACATAGACGGTCGCAGGTAGGTCGGTGCAGGGGAATTCAAGCACTTCTGTAAACGTTTCATTATCCAAAGAAATCTCGTACCATGAGCAAGAAACTATGTGGATATAGCCTTCGTCAAAAAGGTTGACACCTGATAAGACGTAACTCTGTGATTCTGACGGGCCATGACCCACCACATAACTGAAGTCACCAAGGTAATTAGGTGTGGCAATGAGAGTTGGGGTGGGCGAAGTGCTTCCAGAGGCAAGTTTGATGTCGTCAACCTCCCAACCTGCTGCGTCTTCGTCACTGGTGTATCTGAAGCCAATGTAGCAGTTCGAGCCGCTGAATTCGTCAAGGCTGATGTCGCCCGATGCGACCCAGTTCCAACCACCTTCAGAGAGTTCGCAAGGCAATGAAATCCAAGTGGCATCATCAGGATTTTCGCCGTCGTAATCATTGGAGAAGAACACTTCGAGGTCGGGACCGTTGTAGTTTTTGGCAGTATTAAAGGTCAGCACTACATCCTCGTAGCTATCCAAGTCGAAGGCGGGCGAGATGAGCCAGTCAATGGTTTGAGGATGGTTGTAGCCGTTGGCGTAAGCATAATGGTTGCCACCGTATGAAGCGACGCGCCAGAGTGAGTCGCCCATTGTGCAGCGTTCAGTCCAGCCGTGCCATGGATCCCAATCGTCTTCCCATTCTTGCCAGAAGATGATGGTAAGGTCGTTTTGGATGATGTAATCCGCATTGACAACGGGGCTGTCGTTGCAGCCTTCCTTCGAGGCGTATGCCCAGATGGAGGCAAACTCTTCAACTGTGATGGCTTCTGTGTATGGGGTCCAAGGACCATTCCAGGAAATGAGGCTGTACCAGATGGTCGCGCCTTCTGTAGTGCAGCTGATGGTGACCTCCTGTGGTTCATAGTAGGTGCCTCCAGCGGGGTTGAAGGTCGGGGCAGCCACGGTGCATGTTCCGCCTTCGCCTTGCATGAAGATGTCGAGGAAGAAGTTGTAGTCGGCACCTGCCATGTTTTGTGTGTGGTATGCGCCACAGACATGGTTCGCGTTAAGCGCAAAGGCGCGGTTGTCGGTATTGACATTGATGATGTTGAAACCGTAATAATTGGGAACCATGGCACTTTCTTCTGAAACGCTTGCCGTGACGTTCCAATCGGTCTTCTCTCCGTTCATGTTGAAATTGGTGCTGGAGTTGTAGCCAATCACATCGCCGCTGGCATTGGTGAAGGTGTAGCCGTCAGCGGTGATGCCGACTGTCCAGTAATAGTCGTCCTCGGTGGAGAGGATTTCTGACGGAATGATTTCATCGGTGCCGTTCATCGCGCTGGTGAACTCGGTTGTGGCAAGCTTGCCGCTGGTCAGGGTGTTCTGCATGGCGACGTATGCGTTGGCCGTTTCGTCGTAACGGGCAGCGAGGATGACGCGGTTGCCAGCAGCAAGTTGGCTGACATCGCTGATGCGGATGTAATCGTCGCCAGGGACAGGCGGTGCAGCGACGGTGCCGCTCAATGAAATACTGATGTCGTCAAGCTCTGATTCGACGACGAGTGCTGCAGAATATGAGCCAGCAGGCAGACCTGCGGCCATTCTCACATAAATGGTTTGATCAAAGTTGTTGTAAAGCGTTATGTTTGGCTCGTGCACGAAGTCGTCACCAGAGGTGAGCGAAGTCTCGAAAAGAGTGCCTGCGGAGTTGGCAATAATCACAGGTTCTGTCAAGTTCATGCCTGTGATGACGAACGACTGCTCATCCGACGGGCCGTTGCCTTCGACGTAAGTGAAACCTGTCAAAGTCAGAGGCGTTACCGTGAGGACAGGCTCCGAAGTTTGGCCAACGAGCAAGATGTCGTCTACCTCCCAACCTGCGGCTTCGGTTTCGTTGCAGGTGTACATGAAGCCGATGTAGCAGTTGGTGCCGCTGAAGCTGCTCAGGTCAATGTCGCCTGATTCAACCCAGTTCCAGCCACCTGTGGAGAGGGCACATGTCAATGAAGTCCAAATGGCGTTGTTCGGGTTGGTGCCGTCGTAGTTGTTGGAGAAGAAGACTTCAAGGTCGTTGCCAGTAAAGTTCTTCGCCGTACGGAAGCTCAAAATCGGGTTGTCATAGGCATCGAGGTTGAAGGCGGGCGAAATGCACCAGTCGATGTTGGCGCCTTGGTTGTGGCCATTGGCGTAGGCATAATGGTTGCCTTGGTAAGTGGCAACGTTCCATTCGGCTTCACCTGCCACATTGACGAAGGTCCAGCCGTTCATATCGCCTTCCCAGTCTTGGTTGAAGATGGTGACCACACCGAGTTGGATGGTGTAGTTGGCCTCGGCAACGGGGCTGTCGTTGTAGCCTTCCTTTGTGGCGTAGGCCCAAATCGTCATGCTCTCGTCGACGGTGATGGCCTCGGTGTAGGCAGTCCATGGGCCGTTTTCTGAAACCGTGCTGTAATAAATGGTGGCACCGTCGGTCGCACAGGCGATGCTCACGGTCTGCTCTTCATAATAGGTGCCTCCATCGGGCGTGAAGGTAGGCGTGGCCACGGTCGGAGTGGGTGGCACAACGCCTTCGGTCTTCACGAAGAGGTCGAGGTAGAAGTTGTAACCGCTATTATTGTTGTTGGAAACAGCATAGGCACCGTAATTGTGTTGGTTGTTCAAGGAGAAACCTCTGGCTGGAGTGTTGAAGTTGGTGATATAGAAGCCGGTATATCCAGGCACCATGGCGTTATCACCAGCGGTTTCGATGGCGATGCTCCATTCGGTGTTGTCGCCGCCCGTGGCAAAGTTGGTGCCGTTTGTGTAGCCAATCAACTCACCGTCTGCATTGGTGAAGGTGTAGCCGTTGGCCGTCACGCCGACAATCCAATAATAGCTGCTTTCTTCGTCAACGATGGAGGCGGGCAGGACTTCGTTGTCATTGGCGGTGGCAGAGGTAAAGAACACACCCGTGGGCTTGCCCGAAGAGGCATTGCTCATGGCGTAATAGTCGGCGGCGTTTTCATCAAAACGTGCGGCAAACACGACGTAGGCACCTTCGGTGAGGCTGCTCAAATCGTTCACGCGGATGTAATTGCCATCGCCAGGCGTAGGCGGAGTGGGCGGGTCGGGAGGCGTGGGAGTGTCACCCGTGACGGTGCCCGAAACGTTGACATATAAGGTGTCGGCGCCCTCGGAAACAATGGCGATTTGTTCGTTGTAGGTTCCGACTTCAAGACCAGCTTTCAGGCGAGCATAGATGGCGATGTCGAAGAAGTGGCCAGAGGAGGGGATGAAAACCATGGCTGGATTCTCGGCAATGAAGCTTGTGCCTCCAAAGGTCGACACCTCGAAACTCTCTGTGGGGTAGATGGCCACGTCGCCGATGAGCTGGGTACCAGCCAAGACGAAGCTTTGGATGTCGGACGGACCGCCATCCTCAAACTCGTAGGTAAACCCACTGAGCGAGGTCGGGTTGGCGGTCAGGACAGGACGGTGGCTGAATTCCACATCGTTGGCGGAGGCCACAAGGAGTTGCGGCGCGTTGTGGCAGCCGATGATGCCAGTGATGGTCACCCAGTCGCCTTGCACCATGCCTTCGACGGTAGGAATTTGGTAGACGTTGAGGCTGCTGCCGTTTTGGGTGATGACGGTGTTGCCGCTCGGGTTGATGGCTCCAATGACGGCGTTCTCAATCTTGACGCGGGTGGCCTGCAACAGGTTGCTGCTGCTGTAGTCGCTGTTGATGTCGGCGATGGTCTGAACGGCCAAAGGCAACGTGTTGCCCGATGAAATGATGGTGAACACATTGGCATCGTTGCCGTTGATACCTGTCAGCTCGACGAGGCCGTTGTAAATGGTCTTTTTGCCATAGGCACGCACGTTGTCGCCCATGGCGAGGGCCGACGGCACGGTGTTGCTGTTGAGGTAGAGGTCGATGCCGCCCGTGGCATCTTGAATGTAGACGTTGCGGCCCGTGATGTAGGTCACGGTGCCTTCCACGCAGGCGTATTGGTTGTTGGCCAAGACGCGGGCCTCGGCGATGGTCATAGGTTCATTGATGGTGTAGAGGGCCTCGGCGACTGAGCTGTTTTCGTAGCCCGAAACAACGGAGATGGCCTTGATGGTTGTCGTGGTGCTCACCGTGATGGGTGTGCTGTAGGTGGGACTTGTTTCGGTCGGGGTGCTGCCGTCTAAAGTGTAATGGATGGCGGCACCTTCAGTCTCACAACTGATGGTGACATTCACCGACGTGAGATAAGTGCCAGCGTCAGGGGTAAAGGTCGGGGTGGCGGCCACGGGCATGGCATCGACCATGCCGCTTAGGGCGACCGTGTAGCTGAGTGTGCCCGAAACTATGGTGATGTTACCTGTATAGTTGCCCACGGCCAATCCAGCTTTCAGCCTGACATAAATGGTAGTTTCAGCGAGGGTGCCACTGACGGGCGAAAGTTCGTCGCTGTCGAAATAGCCGTTGTCGGGGCTGAGGCTCAGCTCGTAGTTCGTAGGTGCAGTAAGGGTGACGGCACTCGTGAGGTCGGAACCCGAAACGGTGAAGTTCTTCACTGCCGAGGGACCATTGCCGTAAGTGTAGCGAAAATCACTGAGTTCGCTTGCCGAGACGGTCAAGGTCGGGTCGGGGATGACGGGAGTCTCGCTCAACACGACATCGTCGGCTATGGCCACACGGATTTGGGCCGAGTTGAAGTAACCCACCACGCCGATGACGTCCACTTCGTCGCCTTCTTCAATGCCGGTGAGTGCCGGAACTTTGTAAATGTTGATGCTGCTTCCGTTTTGCGTCAGCGGGGTGTTACCGCCGGTGTTGATGACACCGATGGTGGCGCTCTCAATCTTCACGCGGGTGCATTGCAGGGCATCGGCACCGCCTTCAAGGATTTCGGCGATGGTTTTGGTGGCCACGGGCAGTGGGTTGCCCGACGAGATGATGCTGAAGGCGCTGCTGTTCTGGTTGATGCCTGTGAGTTCGACGAGGCCGTTGTAGACCGTCTTCTTGCCGTATGCTCTCACTTGGTCGCCCAAGGCGAGGCCCGAAGCGCTCGCGTTGAGATAGAGGTCGAGGCCGCCTGTGGCATCTTGGACGTATACGTTCCTGCCGTCGATGAAGGTCACCACACCTTGCACCAAAGCATATTCGTTGTTGGCCAAAGCCCTTGCCTCGGCGATGGTGATGAGGGCGGGGATGGTATAGGTGGCCGTGGCCGTGTTGCTTTCGGTGTAGCCACTCTTGAAGGCCTTGGCTTTCAGGGTCGTGTTCGTCGACACTTCGATGGGTGTGCTGTAAAGTGTGCTGCTTTCGGTAGGTTCGCTGTCGTCGTCGGTGTAGCGGATGGTGGCGCCTTCCGTAGCGCAGCTGATGCTCACTTGTTGGGTTTCATAATAAGTGCCAGTGGCAGGGTCGAAGGTCGGGGTGTCCACGGTGAGTTGCGGGGCACTGCCGTCTTCCTTGTAAAACTCTGCACTGATGAATTGTATGAATTTGTTGCTGGAGGAGGTAATGGTCACATTGTAAATGATTTTGTAATACATGTCCGTCCAGTCGGTTGCCGAAGGTCTCAGGAATGTCGTCGTCGAGCTTTCGGCAAAGTCTCCTAAAATGGTGCTTGTCGGGTCGCTGAAATCGGAGTTGGCCGAAACAATAAGAGTCATGGAGTTAACGGTGACGTTGGTAGCCGTGCCGTGGGTGACGACAATCTTGGTGATGTCGTCGCTGATTGGGTCTGTTGAGTAAACAGGGCGGTTTTCGTCCGTGAGACTCTTGCCTCCGATACGCCATGGATTCATCGTGGTGTTGCCCATCACCATCCATGTGATTTCGTTTTGTGTAATCTCACTTTCAATTGCATAACCGGCAGAACCTCCTGTTATGGTTCCGTCTAAGGTGTAGGCAACTACTTCTGCTTTGGTCTGTCCCCAAATTGGACTTGTCATCAGCAGCATGAAGGCCGTGATGAGTAAAGTGAATCTTTTTTTCATTGTGGTAAATTTAATTATTTGATATTTAATGATTTAATTCAAAATGGGTAATGGATTCATCAAATGGTCAAAATTAGGTATTTGTGCTTGACGGAAGGCATTGTGACTCTATAAGTTTTCAACAACTTTTCAACATGCCGTGTTGATAACTTTTCGTCGTTTTCCGGTTTTTTTATTATCTTTGCAGCGTTATAACATTGCATAGCTATGAAAAAAGTAGTTCGAACGGTTTGGATCAGTGCCTTGTCGGGACTGGCTTTCTTGGCCGCCTGCTGTAGCACGAAAGGTCTTTCGAAGGCTGAGAAGAAGCAACTCGTCATGGAACGTGATTCCATCCAGGGGATTTTGGCGGCGCGTGAAGGTGCTGCCGTTTACGGTTCGCCCGAAGTCATTGCCAATTATGCGTTGAATACCTATCGCCTTAGAAGTCAGCTCGATTCCATCAATGCCAAGTTGGGCGAAGATGTGGATTTGGAGAAGAGTGCCCGGCGTGTGGCCTTGCAGGAACGCATTGCCGAGCTTCAGGCCGCCTTGCAACGGCGTGAGGGAGCCTGTGTTTACGGCTCGCCCGAAATCATCGAGGAATATGGCCGCGAAACCCAGCGCATGAGGGATGAAATTCAGGCTATCCGCAAGGAGATGAAAGACTTGGATTCGCCTAAAAGCGGAAAGATTAACAATGGTGCTACGGAAACACTGTATGGCGCACCGGTTCCTGATCGTTAATTAGGGCTATGAAAAAGTTGGTTCGTTCGGTTTGGATTTGCACCTTGACAGGACTGGCGTTTCTTGCCGCCTGCACGATGCAAAACGGTTTGACACGCTCACAAATACGGCAACTGACCAAAAAACGGCAAGCTCTCATTGAGAGAATTAATCAACTTGAGGAGATGAAAGTTGATTCGGTTGATTATGACTTGTTGAGAGAAAAGTCATCTTGTTATTATGATCTTTTTATGATAAACAGAAAGTTGGATGGTGTTGAAGACACGGTTTCGTTGAGGAAATGGATGGAAATAGATTCCATCCTTTGGGAGCGGCCTATTCCTATTTTATATGGCAGTCCAACCATTCCAACATCAACTGAAAAATCTGGAAAATGAGTGACCGCCTCGGCTTCTATAAAAAAGTAATGTTCGAACTCAATCATCAGGTGCTGCAACAGCGCATCGAGGAGCACGAGCTTCACCAACTTTTCTGGGAATGCACCCTGCGCTGCAATCTCAATTGCCGTCATTGTGGCTCCGATTGCCGTATGCTCTCCGAAAAAGACGACATGCCTTTCGAGGATTTTGCCAAGGTGCTTGACGAGGTGCGTGCCCATCAAGACCCCGCCAAGGTGATGGTTATTACCACGGGCGGCGAACCCACCATGCGCAATGACTTGGCGCATTGCGGCGAGGAAATCACTAAGCGTGGTTTCATTTGGGGCATGGTCTGTAACGGTATGCTGCTTTCCGCTGAGAAACTCGATGAGTTTGTCAGGGCGGGTCTGAAGTCGTTGGCGGTTAGTTTCGATGGCTTCGAGGAAGACCACAACTGGATGCGTGGTAACCCCATGAGTTACAAGAACGTGTTGCGCGCTGTGGAAGCCATGAAGCAACACCCGAGCCTTACTTGGGATGTCATTACTTGTGTCAACCAACGCACTATCAAGTATCTGCCGCAGTTCCGCGATTTCCTGATTTCTTTGGGCATCCGCCGTTGGCGATTGTTCACAGTGTTTCCTTCGGGACGCGCCGCCAACGACCCCGACTTGCGCCTTTCCAACGAGCAATTCGTTGAAATGATGGAGTTTATCAAAGACACACGTTTGCAAGGCAAGATTCGCGCCGACTATGGCTGCGACGGTTTCCTCGGCAAGTACGAGGGCGAGGTGCGCAACCATTATTATTCGTGTAGCGCTGGCATCAACATTGCCTCGGTATTGGCCGACGGCTCCATTTCGGGCTGCCTCAGCATCCGCAGCGACTACCATCAGGGCAACATCTACAAGGACAGTTTTTGGGAGGTTTGGCAGAACAAGTTCCAAGTCTACCGTAACCGCCGTTGGATGAAAACCGACCAATGCTCAAATTGCAAGATGTGGCGTTATTGCCAAGGCAACGGAATGCACCTCCGCGACGGCAACGGTAAATTGCAATTATGTCAATATCAAATGATTGCAGAAACTAAAGAATATTGAATTTTAAATCTTTGAATTTTAAATTTTGAATCGAATCTATCTCGTCGGCTACATGGGTGCGGGCAAAACTACCGCCGCCAAACGCTTGGCCAACCGCCTCGGTTGGGAGGTGGCCGACACGGATGCCTTGTTTGAGGAAAAATACCGCATTTCCGTCGACGATTTTTTCCAAAAATACGACGAGCCGCTTTACCGCAAATTGGAATCGGAGGTGCTGAAAGCCACGGAACACCTTGAAAACACGGTGATTTCCACGGGTGGCGGCACGGCCTGCTATTTCGACAACATGGAATGGATGAACCAGCACGGTCTGACCGTCTTCATGCGCATCAGTCCCGCAGCCGCCGTCGATCGCGTGCTCCATTCGAGGCACAAGCGTCCCTTAGCCCGTGGCAAGTCGGAGGAGGAGCTTTTGGAATTCGTGAGCCAGCATTACACGTCCCGTTTGCCCTACTACGAGCAAGCCAAAATCACGGTGAAGTCCGAGGATTTTGATTTGGAGGGGTTGATGGGGTTGATTGAAAATCATTAAATTGTAGGGGCGCACCCACGTGTGCGCCCTATATAGATACATCATTCGTTATCAATGATATATCATTTGTTAAGGTGAATTGGATGGATGTTTTACCAATAGGGCGGACCCATGGATCCGCCCCTACACCAAAACAACATTCAACGTCATCACCTTGGCCAACGTACTATCGAAGGAGAAATCATACCGTTTTTGGCGGTTGGTAGAATTGGTCTTCCTGCCAATGGGCGGCGTTGTTGATTATGTAATACGATATGTTTTGCAATGATTCATCGTCGCGGATGATGTGTTCGTAATAATTGCGTTGCCACAATTTTCGGTCAAATGGCGGCCACCCCAATTGTTTCACCCCACGGATGTATTCGTTGGTGGACATGGTTTTGAACCATCGCACCACCGCCGACAATGGCGAACCTGTATGTTCACCCAAATCCGTATCGTCCATCCGTAGGGGCGCACCCGCGTGTGCGCCCTCATTCGCGTGTGCCTCCTCATCAACAACACAATTGTTATTACCAACAATAGGTTTGTTGTTTGGTTCAACAGGGCGGACACATGGGTCAGGGCGGACACATGGGTCAGGGCGGACACATGGGTCCGCCCCTACGGACGCCCCCACGTTTTCCCAAATGCAATGGAAATGATTGGGCATAATCACCATTTCATGGCAAATGATGTCGGGGAATTTTTCTTGCGTCTTGCGATACCATTTTTCCACCATGCGACCTGCATCGTTCAATACCATTTCGTCGTTTTTGATTTCGCCGAACAAACATTCGCGGTTCTGCGTGCAAATGGTGACGAAATACAAACCTTCCGAGGCGTAATCATAACCTTTCAGGCGAATGGAACGGCGATGATGGATTTCTGGGTTATAATGGGACATGGGATATTCGTTGGTTTTTCGTGACAAAAATAAGAAAAATACCAAGGCACTATGGCATTGAACCCTTTTTTGTATATTTGCAGCGAGTTCGGGGAGAAATCCGAGCTCGTTTTAACTAGCGTTTGCTGTTATTCGGAATGCTCTAGAACCTGAGAAATTCAAAAGAAGCAATCACACGAATAAGTCGCAAGCGTCTGTGCGTTTTGCATGGACGTGACTTATCCGTGATTGCAGGTGATTCTCAGGACCTTAGAGCATGGAAAAAAGAGCGTTCCATGCTTTTTGGTTTTCTGAGAGTTCCTGCAATCCGAAGATAAGCAATACGCACAAATGCAAAGCGTATGGCAAATACTAAATTGACTGATGCCAAGACAGCGAAGAACGACGAGTTCTACACTCAGTATTCGGATATACAGAAAGAAATGAACGCCTTTCTGGAGTACGATCCTGACACGTTTCGTGACAAGACGGTGCTGTTGCCTTGTGACGATCCTGAATGGAGCAATTTCACTCGATTCTTCGCACAGAATTTCGAGCGTTTAGGGCTGAAGCGGCTCATCAGCACCTCGTATGCCGTGGAGAGCAAGAAATACAAGGACTACCAACCCACGCTCTTTGAGACAGAATCACCTTGGTTTGACGCAAACAAGACCCGTATCAAAGGAAAAATTTTCGAGCTTACCCGCGACACCAACCAAAACGGACGCATTGACATTGATGACTTAGAATGGCATTATCTCGAAGGCGATGGAGACTTTCGCAGTAAGGAGGTATGTAAACTGCGCGATGAAGCGGATATTATTGTGACTAACCCTCCTTTTAGTTTATTTAGAGACTTCTTGAATTGGATAATGGGAGCGGGAAAGCAGTTTGCAATAATTGGTAATATCAATGCTAATACATACAAAGAGGTTTTCCCTCTTATTAAAGAAAACAAGATATGGACGGATAATCCTTTTGTTCGAGGTGCTGGTTATTTTGAAACGCCATATGAGATTAATACAACACTTAGCTATTTTAATTCTCATGATTATCGCGAAGGATTAATCAGAGTCCCTGGTGTTCGTTGGTATACAAATATTGAAATAGGTCGTCGCCATGAACCTTTGCAATTGATGACAATGAAAGACAATCTTCGATATAGCAAACATTTGGAAATTCGTGTTAACGGTTATCAGAAGTATGATAATTATGATGCCATAGAAGTTCCATTTACAGATGCCATTCCTAGTGATTATGAAGGTGTTATGGGAGTTCCTATCTCTTTTCTGGATAAATATTGTCCTGAGCAATTTGAAATAATTGGCGTTTTTAACCATGGGAAAGATGGACCGTGGGATTTTGCTACGGCCACAATAAACGGAGTGGATAAATACAAAAGATTAGCAATCCGCAAAAAACAACAACCATGAAAGCAACACTTTATCAAGACTGGACCATCGGCGACATCTGCAAAGGCTTCCAGTATAACGAATATGAAGGGAAAGGCCTTTACGGTCTTTCGGGGCGGCTGACCATCCAGCCTGAGTTTCAGCGCCATTATCTTTATGCCGAAAACGGAGGCAAGAAAGAAGTGGATGTGATTCAATCCGTGCGCAACGGCTATCCGCTTGGGCTTATCTATTTCTCGAAAGTAGGCGAGGATCGATACGAAGTCTTAGACGGTCAGCAACGCATCACCTCTTTAGGTCGCTTCATTACCGAGAAATTTGCGTGGATAGACACCGATGGCAAACCTTGGTACTTCACCGCATTAAACAAGGACGAGCAAGAGAAGTTCCTGAACACCAAGCTGTTGATTTACGTTTGTGAAGGCACGGAAAAGGAAATCAAGGACTGGTTTCGCACCATCAATATTGTGGGCATCCCGCTCAATGTGCAAGAAACGCTTAACGCCGTATATTCTGGCCCCTTTGTGACTAAGGCCAAGGAGGAATTCAGCAATTCCAACAACACCAACATCAACAAATGGAGTTGCTTCATTTCAGGCACAGCCAAGCGGCAGGACTTCCTTGCCGCTGCATTGGATTGGGTGAGCCGCGGCCATACGGAGGAATACATGTCAGCCCACCGTTACGACGACAACATCCAAGAGATGAAAGCATATTTTACTTCTGTAATTGATTGGATTACTTCTGTTTTCGACATCGCGCCCGAAAGGGAGATGTGTGGCCTGAAATGGGGCGAGTTGTATGAGAAATACCACAAGAATGCCTACAACCCTGAGGCCGTAGCCACAAAGGTGCGTGAGTTGTACGAAAGTTTCTATGTCAAGGAGAAGAAAGGCATTTTCGAATACATTTTGGGCGACTGTCAGGAACCGCGCCTGTTGAATGTCCGCGTGTTCGACGAGCCAACGAAAAAGGCCGTTTACGCAAAGCAAACCGAGGCCGCCGAGGCGGAAGGCATTTCCAATTGTCCGTATTGCGCCATCGGCCACGATGCCAACCGTACCCGCATTTGGAAATTAACCGAAATGGATGCCGACCACGTGACGGCCTGGAGCAAAGGCGGCGAAACGGACATTTCAAATTGCCAGATGTTATGCAAGACGCACAATCGGGCAAAAGGAAATCGGTAAACGATTTCCTTGTAGGGGCGGACCCATGTGTCCGCCCTTGTTATAAACGTGTCCGCCCTTGTTATAAACGTGTCCGCCCTTGTTATAAAACGTGTCCGCCCTTGTTATAAAACGTGTCCGCCCTTGTTATAAAACGTGTCCGCCTTTGTTATGAACGTGTCCGCCTTTGTTATAAACGTGTCCGCCCTCAATAATGCGTTCGTCGTTATGGGCAATAGGGCGCACACGCGGGTGCGCCCCTACCGTGCAATCCGTCAATAAAACCCAATACCAAATCGCCATGGTGCATATATGGAATTGGCGAATGTTTGGATTCGGGGTGTTGTAGGGGCGGACCCATGTGTCCGCCCTTGTTATAAAACGTGTCCGCCTTTGTTATGAACGTGTCCGCCTTTGTTATAAACGTGTCCGCCTTTGTTATAAACGTGTCCGCCCTCAATAATGCGTTCGTCGTTATGGGCAATAGGGCGCACACGCGGGTGCGCCCCTACACACAAAAACCTTAACATTGAATTGCCAAAACGCATAATAGGGCAATGGGAATCGGTGGATGTTTTTTTCAAAATAAGGACAAAAAATCTCATGCGTATGTTATTTATTGCCTATTTTTGTCACCGAAATTAATATTAACTAAAACTATATGTCATGAAAAGGATTTGCATTTTATTGCTCGCTTTGATGCTGTCGTCGGCGATGATGGCCAAAGACCTTGTAAGAATCTCTTACTCAAACCGTTCAGAGTTGGAAAAAATCTTCAACGACCCTAACTTGACGGTGCATTACTACAACAATTCCGAGGTGTTCGCCACAGCGACGAATTTCGATGCCAATACAATGATCCTCATTGACCGTCAGGCTTTTGACGGCAACGAGGTCTATACCTTGGTGTATTGCCCGAAAACGGAGCAGCAGGTCTATCTCGTAGGAAAAGAAGCCATGCTGCAAACAAATGATTATGTGATATTTAAAGGTAGTGCAACGCCTTACAAGAACGATGGCGCAGTGGCTATTTTCAACAAGGAGGCCCGTTTGCCTCGCCTCAGCCGCGATTTTCCTGTCGTAACCGAGGTGAACCCCACCATCCGCGTGATGCTCGACCAAGTAAATATGGACTCATTGGAAGCCACCGTGCAGCACTTGCAGGACTACGGCCAGCGTTTGTGGAATTCCGACAACGCTTTTGCCGCTTCGGATTGGATTGCGGGCCGTATGCAAGCCTTGGGGCTTGAAGTGGAACAACAGCCTTTCTATGCCAACACTTGGTTGGGTAGTGGACAGGCTGCGCCCAATGTCATTGGTATCCAGCGCGGTACGCTCTATCCTGATACTTACGTGGTGTGTGGCAGCCACTTCGACTCCTTCTCTTGGGATGCTTTTGGCGGCGGTCTGGCTCCTGGTGCCGACGACAACGCCACGGGCGTGGCCAGCGTGTTGGAGAGCGCGAGGATTTTGACCCAATATGAGTTTGAGTACAGCATTGTCTATTGCGCTTACGGCTGTGAGGAGATGGGTCTGTACGGCAGCGAAGCCTACGCCTCGCGTTGCCAGCAGGAAGGCATGGACATCATCGGCTACTTCAACAACGACATGAACGGCTACCTCTACGGCGACCAAATCCACATCGACTGCATCTATCCGAATTCGGTGGAGCCCATCGGCACGTATTACATGAATGTCGGTGAGGTGTATTATCCCGAGTTGCCCATCCGTCACGTTAACTTCAACGAGGGCGACAGCGACCACACTTCGTTCAACAACCACGGTTACATGGGCATTTATCCTTTTGAGGACTACCAGAACTACAGCCCCTACATCCATACGGTCAACGATCTTATCGGCATGAGCGTGAACAGTTTCGAGATGTCGCAGCAATACTGCCAGATGAACATTGCTTGCCTTGCGGAGATTGCCAATCCTGTGGGTGAGACGCCTCAGGTGTATTGCAATCCAGTGACGGGTTTCACCATTGAATATCCGATTTGGAAAGATATGTCATGGCTGTTTTTGTACTGGGATGCTCCGGAAGAAGGCTCGACGGGCGAGCTCCAGCATTTCGAAGTGTATCGTGATAATGCCTTGATTGCCACATTGGAAAACGATGTCCATAATTATACGGATACCATTACCGAGGGCGCCCAAGCGGAGTATTACATCATGGCTGTGTATAGTGATGGTTGCGAGGCTCCTTCCGAGACCTTGATTGGAGAGGGACAGCCTACTGGCATCAATGAGATGAATGCGGATAAGGCTTTCGTTTACCCGAATCCCGCTGAAAGCCAGTTGAATATCGTCGCGAATGGTCTGCAAAGAGTTTCCGTTTACAATGCGATGGGACAGTTGGTCGAGACGAAGGAAATGACCGACGACCAGTTCGTGCTTTCTGTTGGGAATTATAAATCAGGGCTATACACACTACAAATTGTTACCTCGAAGGGTGTGGTGACCAGGAGTGTTGTCGTGAAATGAAAAAAGCGCCATTTGGCGCTTTTTTCATTTTAACTCTAACAATGTTACGTTCTCCACATGCTGTGTATGCGGGAACATATCGACAGGCTGCACCGCCATGACCTTGTAAGCAGAATCTAATAATTGCAAGTCACGGGCCTGTGTGGCGGGGTTGCAGCTGACGTAGACGATTTTCTTAGCTCGAATCTTCAATAGTTGCTCGACCACTTTCTCGGCCATGCCCGCACGCGGCGGGTCGGTGACGATGAGGTCGGGGCTGCCGTTGGTGGCGATGAAGTCGTCGGTGAAGACTTTGGCCATGTCGCCGGCGTAGAACTTGCAGTTGGTGATGCCGTTGATTTCTGCGTTCATCTTGGCATCGGCGATGGCGGCCTCCACGTATTCAATGCCCACGACTTTCTTCACGAAACGCGAGAAATATTGCGCGATAGTGCCTGTGCCGGTGTAAAGGTCGTACATTAGCTCGTCACCTTGCACATTGGCGAGGTCGAAGGCGGCTTTGTAGAGCCTTTCCGCTTGATACACATTGGTTTGGAAAAATGACACCGGACCGATGCGAAACTTCAGGTCGTCGTGGCCGGGACGTGGCGAAGCCATCGTTTCGATGAGGTAAGGCTCGCCTTTCAGGCATTCAAACGGCAAGTCGTTGATGATGTCGTTGAGCTTTGGGTTGATGACGAGCAGCAACGAAACGATTTGAGGGAAAGCCATCTCCAAAGCGGGCATCAGCTCGTGACGCACTATGTCGTTCTCCTCGCCGATGACGACGATGACCATAAACTCGCCCTTCGAGTTGCAGCGGATGACGAGGTTGCGCATCAGACCTTCGTGGGCGCGGAAGTTGTAGTAGGGCAGTCCTCGCTCCATCGTGAACCGCCTGACAAACAGACGGATGGCGTTCGACGGATCGGCCTGTAGGTGGCATTGCTCGATGTCCACCACACGGTCGAAGAGTTGGGGCAGGTGGAAGCCGAGGCCTTTGCAGTCGTCTTCGTTATGCGTGCCTGTAGGGGCACCGTCAGTGAGCCACTTGCGATTCGAGAAGGTGTATTCTAATTTGTTGCGGTAGGCAAATTGTTTCTCGCAGCCCAAGATCGGCCTGATTTCGGGGTATTCGATTTTCCCGATGCGGTCGAAGTTGTCCTTCACCTGTTTCTGCTTGTAGTAGGTCTGCCATTCGTAGGCCATGTGTTGCCACTTGCAGCCGCCGCAGAGCCCGAAATGCTGGCAAACGGGTTTAGTGCGCTTGTCAGACATTCGCTTGAAATTCAATATCTTGCCTTCAAAGTAGTTCTTCTTGCGTTTATACACCTCGATGTCGACCACGTCGCCAGGAACACCAAAAGGAATGAAGACCACGCGCCCTTCAGGCTTGGCCACCGACATGCCTTCCGAGCCAGCGTCGATGATTTCCACGTCCTCCAAATATTCGGGTACTCGTTTTACTTTGTTTCTTGCCATAACTCCCAAGTTTTTTTCGCCTGTTCCTCAAACATTTGCATTCCGTTATACACCTTTGCGCCCCAAGTCTTGCCCAGTTCCATGAAAGCGGTTTCTTTCGGGTTGTAAATCAAGTCGATGAGGATGTGGTTTTTGCTCAGCGCCTGATAGTGGAGGTCGGGGAAGTTGTCGATTTGCGGGAACATGCCCAACGGGGTCGCATTAATAATAAGGTGGCTCTGCCGCAGGATGTCGTCGGTCAGGGTATCGTAGGTATGATTGCCCTTTTCCGCGCTGCGGCTGACGGTGGCGAAGGGGATGCCTTTTTGCTTCAAAACGTATTGCACCGCTTTCGATGCACCGCCTGTGCCCAACACCAAGGCATGGCCGATTTCCCGACTTTTGAGGGCTCTTTCAAGCAGTAGGGTAAACCCGTAGACATCTGTGTTGTAGCCTTTTAGCTTGCCGTCCGTTATCTTCACCACATTGACCGCACCGACTTCTTTGGCGACGGTGTCAATCTCATCGAGTAAGGGAATGATGGCTTCCTTGTAAGGAATGGTCACATTGAAGCCACAGAGGTCGGGATAGCGTTCCAGCACCTCATGGAGCTCCTCAATCGTCTTGAGGTCGAAGTTCTGGTAGCGGCAATCCAAGCCTTCGTATTCGAATTTTCCCGTGAAGAAATCCCTTGAATAGGAATGTTTTAGCGGGTGTCCTATGAGTCCGTAGCGTTTCATAACTTATACTTATCCAATCCCGAAAATCGCCCCAAATCCTAACGTGCAAATTACGCCAACAATTATGCTTGCAAGCACCACGCCTCCAACGACGGCGAGCACGCTTTTCTTGAAATCCATGTCCAAGAAGCTGGCAGCGAGGGTGCCAGTCCAGGCGCCAGTGCCAGGCAAGGGTATGCCGACGAAGAGCAGCAAAGCCCAATACAGTCCGCGACCCGCCTTGGCTTGCAGCTTCTCGCCACCTTTCTCGCCTTTTTCGAGGCACCAGTGGCAGAACCTGCTGAAAATACGTATTTTGCTGTCTTTGCCCCAATCCAGCACCTTGCGGGCGAAGAAATAGATGAAGGGCACGGGCAGCATGTTGCCGATGGCGATGATGATGTAGCTCCAGAGGAGGCTGAAATCGGGGTTGGCGGCATGGATGCCGTAGGCCACGGGCAGTGCGCCGCGCAACTCGATGAGCGGCACCATGGCGATGAGGAAAATGTAAAGGTAGTTTTTCATGCGTGACTATTCGTTGCCAGTATTGGTGGCTTGTTGTTTTTGCTTGTGTTGTTCGATGAGTTCGAGGATGTCGTTGTCGTTGGCTAACAGTTCCCTGTCGTATTCTAAGAAGTCGGGCCACACGTCGAAGTCGGCGTCCAAGGCTTGGTCGAGGGCTTCGAGGGCTTGCGGGCGTAGGCCTTTGACGAAATAGGCGTAGGCCAACAGGTATAGCAAGGCCGAGTCGTTGTCGGTTTGCAGCAGCCCGAACTTGATGGTGTTGATGGCCTCGTCGATTTTGTCCTGTTGTCCGTATAGGTCGGCGATGTAGTAGTAGGCATCGGCGTCGCAGGGCGTCATTTCCTGTATTTTGCGCAGCTGTTCCATCGCCTTGTCGTATTCCTTGAGCTTCATGTAGTCAGTAGCGATGGAATAGAGGTGGTCGGTTTCCCACGGCTCCAATTGACAGGCTTTCTCGAAGTATTTGATGGCCTTGCGGCTGTTGCCGAGGTCGCTGCACACGTAGCCCAGACCGGCATAGCCTCCGCTGGCCATAGGATTGATTTCGATAGCCTTTTTGAAGTGGACCTCAGCCGTTTGGATGTCGTTGAGCCGGTAGTAACAGTCGCCGATGGTGGTGTGAATCATGGAGGTTTCCACACCGTTGCGCAGGGCTTCTTCGAGGGTGTCGATGGCTTCCTTGTAGCGGCCTAAATCGTAATAGATGTCTGCCAAATGCATGTTTGCCCAAAGGTCTTCGGGGTCGATGCTGAGGGCATATTCATAAGGGTCGATGGATTCCTCGTATTGTCCCATCATGCGGTACACGTCGCCGATGTTGGTCCAGGCCTTGCTGTTGTACGGGTCTTCGTCGATGAGGTTCTGGAAATAGTCAAGGGCTTCCTCCTTGCGGCCTGCGCTGAGGTAGCAGCAGCGGATTTCGTGGTAAAGGGTGTCGACGTCTTCCGCGAAAGGCAGGGCTTTGTTGTAAAACTCCAAGGCGAGGTCGAATTTTTTCAGGCGTTGGTATTCGTAGGCGATGGCGTTGTAAAGATCAAATTTTTCGTCCTCGTCGAAATAGGGCAGGGCGCTGAAATAGTTCTCTAAGGCTTCCTTCGACTTGCCCAAGACGGCAAGGCACGAACCGAGGGTGAGGAAATAGTCGGGGTCATCGTCGTCGTCGCGTTCCACGTGCTGCATGATGTCGAAGGCGCGTTGGGCATCGTTTTCCAAAAGATACTGCCGTGCATACTTGATTTTCAGCATATTGCTTTCGGGATGCTGGGCCATTGCCATCTCCACGGCCTGTCGCGAGCGTTTCAGCTGGTTGTGTTGCGTGTAATGGTCGATGATGTATTCAAATTCCTCACTGTCGAAATAGACCGAATTGTGCGCCTCCAGCATGGACTCATACTTCTCGACGGCCGCCTTTCGGTCTTGTTCTTCCTCAAAATAATCCTCAAAATCTTCGTCCTCAAACATGTTTTTCCTTGTCTGAAATTTTCTGCAAAAATAGTAAAAATTGAAACATGCCGCAATTTTGTATCTTTGTGGGTCAAAAACAATCGCAAAACATGAAAAGGTTTACTTTGTTGATATTGTTGGTTATCAATGTTTTAAGTGTTTCTGCACAGCATATCTGGACTGTGCAGACCGTGCCCAACACCCGACTCGAAAGCGACGGAATCCACGTTTCCGACCCCGACGACTACCTCTCCGACAGCGCGGAGATGAACATCAACACGGCTTTGTGCGCCATCCGCGAGCAGGCCGATGTCTTTGTGGTGACTTTAGGCTCCATCGGCGACGCTGAACCCAAACGTTTTGTCACACAACTACTTAACAATTGGGGCATTGGCGATGCCGAAACCAACAACGGAGTGCTGCTGCTCTTCGTTGAAGACCAGCACGCCTTGGAGTTTGAGACAGGTTATGGTGCCGAAGAAACTTTGACAGATGCCCGCTGTGAACGCATTTTCACCAACACCATCGTGCCCTATTTCCGCGCCGGCGACTACGAGGGAGGACTTTGTGCCGGTGTGGGCGAAATTGTGAGTGTTTACGGTGGCACGATTCCCTTAGGTCTGGTCACCACTTTGCCAAGTGACGACAATGATTCCGGTGTCGAGCTTGACGATGATTTCAACATCATTTTCCTGTTGTTTGCCATGATTCTATTTACGTTGCCTTTTGCCGGCCTCGCTTATTGGTTGTACAAACGAAATAACAGAAAAAGTGCTGTTTCAGATATTTACCGTTCGTCAGAGGAGGCTGGAGCCACCTATATCAATGGTTTCAAGACCACTTGGTCGGGCTCGCCTTGGGAAGGCAAGGGCTGTCTCGGCGGTATGTTGATAGGCCTGTCCGCTTTCGTGATTTTGTTCCTCGTCATCGCTGTCGTGATAGTCGTTTTCCCCGACCTCAAGGAAACGAGCTACTACAATTGGGTATCCATTGTCACCTTGTTTTTGTACCTCACGTGGATTTGTTACCGCCAGAACCATCGTGCCCTGAAGATGGCCGACCAATTGGCGAGTCAGTCCATCCGTCCGAAGTCGGTGTACGAGAAGGCGTTGAACAATCCAGGCACCAAGATTGCCACATGGACGGCACCGTGGTTGGGCTGTTTTTACCGACTCGTTTTCAAGAAAAGGATGGAGCAAAGCCATGATTTCCAATGTCCTAAATGCCATGCAGAGCTGAAGAAGGATGGCCGTTTCGCCTTGCCCGAAATCCATGCCATGGAAAACCAATTGCAGGCTTTGAAATTCACGCCTTACTGTTGCGCCAACGGCCATGAGATTGTGATTCGTGAGCACGGAAGCCAGTATGAGAAGTTCCTCACCTGCGCGAAATGCGGTGCGTACACCTCGAAACTGACGAAAACCGAGACCATCAAGGAGGCCAACTATACCCAAGACGGCGAAAAACTCAAAACCTACGTCTGCCAGCATTGCGGCGACATCCTGACGAAGTCGGTGGTGATTGCCAAGTTGGTGCATTACACCTCTTATTCCAGTGGTGGCTCTTCCAGCTCCTCAAGCGGCAGGAGCTATTCGAGCCATTCCTCGAGTCGTTCGTTTGGTGGGTCATTCGGAGGTGGCCGTAGTGGCGGCGGGGGATATTCTGGGAGATGGTAGGGTTGTTTGGAGTTTAGAAAGACATGTCTTTCATCCATTCTGAGCTACAACGACGAATATTGAGAAGTGCAAGTGATGACATTTTTCTTTGCTCTTCTCACACTCTTTCTTCACTTTTCTCTTGCATTAGGCATATTCCTGACTTTGACAATGCGTCACCCTTTGCGCGTACGCGGATGCGCGAGTGTTCAGTCCTCCAATAGTGGGCGGATCTGTTCTTGTTGAGGCATTGTG
>CADCML010000016.1 GCA_902802535.1 uncultured Bacteroidia bacterium | reverse complement strand
TCACGAAAAAGGTCGTCGACTACGCCCATCAGTTTGATGTGACCGTGGAAGGCGAACTCGGCGTGTTGGCTGGCGTCGAAGACGAAGTGTCCGCCGAAGAAAGCCATTACACCAAGCCCGAGGAAGTCATCGACTTCGTGACCAAGACCGGCGTGGATTCGTTGGCCATCAGCATCGGCACCTCGCACGGTGCCTACAAGTTCACGCCCGAACAGTGCACCGTTGACCCCGCCACAGGCCGCCTCGTGCCGCCTCCGTTGGCTTTCGACGTGCTCGAAGCCATCGAGAAGAAACTGCCCGGCTTCCCCATCGTGTTGCACGGCTCATCGTCAGTGCCGCAAGACGAGGTGGACACCATTAATAAATATGGTGGTGCGCTGAAGGCCGCCGTCGGCATCCCTGAGGAGCAACTGCGCAAGGCCGCCAAGAGTGCCGTCTGCAAGATCAACATCGACAGCGACAGCCGCCTCGCCATGACCGCCGCCATCCGCAAGACCTTCGCTGAGAAGCCCGCCGAGTTCGACCCGCGCAAGTACCTCGGTCCCGCCCGCGACAGCATGAAGAAACTCTATGAGCACAAGATTATCAATGTCTTGGGCTCGAACGACAAACTTGAAAACGCTTAAAGCATGAAAAAGCTGAAAGATTTCACCACCATGTTCAACCGCGGCAAGGTAGGCATCACAACGTTCATTGCGGGCGTGATTGTCTATTCTGCCATTGTTTTGGTTGCCGCAATAATCACCTCACTCGTTGAGAAAGAACCTTTCGCATGGAAGGCGTATTTGTCGGTGATTGCGGTAATGGCTGTCGTTGTTTCGGTATGTTATGCCATCACAAGGCTCCTCGCTTTCCGTACCAAATTGTTTTCGAAAATCGAGAACCGCGAAGGTCTTCATGGTGTGAGTTTCATCTTTCTGTTGATTCTATCTTTCGTCTTGTTTGTGATTCTCGCATAAGGCTAAAGCAGTTTTTTCAAGTCAAAAAGAAAAAGTATCGCAAAAAGCATTATTTTTGCGATACTTTTGTTTTAGTGTCGGCACTTCGACAAGCTCAGGGACCTTAACTAGCCGAAAAAGATAAGGTCGTTGAGCCTGTAGAAATGCCACGCATTCAACGTAGTTAAACGCCGACCAACAATTAAACGATTAAACAATCAACACTTCAACATAATGAACCTCACCCCCCTAACAGCAATATCGCCCGTCGATGGGCGCTACCGTTCCAAGACCGTTGAACTGGACGACTTTTTCAGTGAATTTGCCCTCATCCGCTATCGCGTGATGGTCGAAGTGGAGTATTACATCGCCTTGTGCGAACTGCCCTTGCCGCAACTCGAACAGTTCAAGTGAAAGCCGTGGAATACTTCCTGAAACGCCGCTTCGACGAACTCGGCCTCACCGAATTCAAGGAGTTCCTGCACTTCGGCCTCACCTCGCAGGACATCAACAACACCGCCGTGCCGCTCTCGATGATGGAGGCGCACAAACTCGTGATGAAGCCCGCCTTGGAGGAACTCATCGACAAGCTGAAAGGCATGGCCGAGGAATGGCGCGACATCCCGATGCTGGCCAAGACCCACGGTCAGCCCGCCAGCCCGACGCATCTGGGCAAGGAAATCTATGTCTTCGTGGAGCGCCTCAACGACCAGCTCAAGATGCTCAACAGCGTGCCCTTCACGGCCAAGTTCGGTGGCGCCACGGGCAACATGAACGCCCATAAGGTGGCCTACCCGGACATTGATTGGCCCGCCTTCGCGAAGAAGTTCGTGGAGAAAAGCTTGAAACTCAAACGCCAGCAGACCACCACGCAAATCGAGCACTACGACTACATGGCCGCCTACTTCGACGCCCTGCGCCGCATCAACACCATCCTGATCGACCTGTCACGCGATATATGGCTCTATGTCTCAATGGAATACTTCAAGCAGAAAATCAAGGCGGGCGAAGTCGGCTCGTCGGCGATGCCCCACAAGGTGAACCCCATCGACTTCGAGAACGCCGAAGGCAACCTTGGCATGGCCAACGCCGTGCTCACCTTCCTGAGCACCAAACTGCCCATCAGCCGCCTGCAACGCGACCTCACCGACTCCACCGTCACCCGTAACATCGGCGTGCCGCTGGCCCACACACTCATTGCCATCAAGTCGCTGATGAAGGGTTTGGACAAACTCCTGCTCAACGAAGACAAGATCCGTCAAGACCTGCAACAGAACTACGCAGTGGTGGCCGAAGCCATCCAGACCATCCTGCGCCGCGAACAAATCGAAGGTGCCTACGAACTACTGAAAGGCCTCACCCGCACCAACAAGCATATCGACAAGGCCGCCATCGATGAGTTCATCAAAGGCCTGCCCGTGAGCAAAGAAATCAAGATGGAACTGGCCGCCATCACGCCGGAGAATTACACGGGATATAACTACTAAAACTACCCATGATGGATAACGGCTTCATTCCACCTCACGGACACTATCAAGAACTGCTTTCTTATAAGAAATCGGCGATTGTGTATTCTGCAACAGTCAAGTTTTGCGAAAGATTCATCAGCATTAAGGATAGGACATACGACCAAATGGTTCAAGCCGCCCGTTCTGGGAAACAAAACATCATTGAAGGCTCAAAAGCCTCTGGAACATCCAAAGAAACCGAGATAAAACTGACAAATGTGGCGAGAGCAAGTTTGGAAGAGTTGCTTGAGGATTACAAAGACTATATTAAGAATAGGAAAGAGAGAATTTGGGACAAGGATAGCAAAGAAGCTCTGTATGTCAGAAAGTTGGCATACACTAAAGATGAATCTTATGAAAACACATACGAACAATTCATTGAAACTCGAGATGGAGTTGTTTGTGCAAACATCATTCTTTGTTTAATTCACCAATGCAATTATCTTCTTGACCAACAGATTAGAAGATTGGAAGAAGACTTTATAAAAAACGGTGGATTGAGAGAGAGGATGTATCAAGCGAGGAAGAATTATAGAGATAACCCATGCTCATCGCAAGAACCAAAAGAGGATGACAAGGAAAACCATGGAAAAAAAGAGGATAACAAAATCGAGCGGAAGGACAGGCCAACATAAATATAAGACTTATAATCAATCAACTAACAACCAACAATTATGCAAAAGCAAAAAACTTTCTCCCGCGTCCTCACCTATATCAAGCCTTATTGGGGTAGCATCGTCCTGAACCTGGTGTTCAACTTGATTACCATCTTCTTCTCGCTGTTCTCCTTCGCCTTGGTCGGGCCGTTCCTCACCTTATTGTTTAAGGAAGGCGCTGTGGAGGCCGTGGCCAAGCCCGAGTTTGCCTTCACCTCCGACTACCTGATGGGCTACCTCAACTGGTTCATGAGTAGCTTAATCGCCGACGGAGGCAAATACCATGCGCTGGTGTTCATGTGCCTGTTGCTGCTAGTGGCTTTCTTCTTCCGCAACCTCGGGCGTTTCTTCGCTTGCTATTTCATGGCCAACGTGCGCGTGGGGGCCGTCCACGACCTGCGCAGAGATGTCTACAACAAGATCCTCATCCTGCCCCTCTCCTTCTACCACAGCCGACAGAAGGGCGACACTATCGCACGCATCACCACTGACGTGCAAGAGGTCGAAGTCTCGATTTTGAACTATTTGGAGATGCTCATCAAAGACCCACTAACCATCCTGTTCTTCTTCCTCTTTATGGTAACGCTCAGCTTCAAGCTCACCCTTTTCGTACTGATTGTCTTGCCTTTAGCAGGACTGCTCATCGGCAAGGTCGGCAAGATGCTGAAGAAAGAGTCCAAGGAGGGCCAAACCAAACTGGCGGGCATCATTTCCACCGTGGAAGAGACCGTCTCGGGCCTGCGTATTATCAAGGCCTTCAATGCCATACGCTATTCGGAAGACAAGTTTGAGGAACAAAACGCTGATTACACCAAAGTGCTCCGTGGCATCCATCGCAAGCGCGACATGAGTTCCCCGATGAGTGAATTTCTCTCTTCCGCCGTGGTCATCCTTGTGCTTTGGTTCGGTGGCAAACTCATCCTTGGTGGCGGCGGTGGTATCGACGCGGGCAGTTTCATCAGTTATATCGTCGTTTTCTCGCAAATCATCTCACCTGCAAAGTCGTTCTCGCAAGGCTACTATAACGTGCAGAAAGGCATCGCCTCGGCAGAGCGCATTTTCGAGATTTTGGATGCCGAAGAAGTCATCACTGAAAAGGAGAACGCCATTGAAATCAAAGACTTCAACGAAAGCATCGAATACAAGAATGTGCATTTCAGCTATGGCAAGGATGAAGTCCTGAAAGGCATCGACTTGAAGATACCGAAAGGCAAGTTCGTCGCCCTCGTCGGCGAAAGCGGTGGCGGCAAATCCACCATGGCCGACCTTTTACCGCGTTTCTATGAAGTCAGTGCAGGCAGCGTGAAAATCGACGGGCACGACATCCGCGACTACAAGATTGGCGACCTGCGCGGCCTGATGGGCGTAGTGTCGCAGGAGACCATCCTCTTCAACGACACCGTGTTTAATAACATCGCCTTCGGCATGGAAAACATCTCGAAGGAGAAGGTCATCGAAGCGGCCAAAATCGCCAATGCGCACGAGTTCATCATGGAGTTGGAACATGGCTACGACACCCGCATCGGCGACCGAGGCATGAACCTCTCTGGCGGCCAACGTCAGCGTTTGAGCATCGCCCGTGCCGTGCTGAAGAACCCGCCCATCCTCATCCTTGATGAAGCCACCTCCTCCTTAGATACTGAAAGCGAGCGACTTGTGCAGGATGCTTTGTCCAAAGTGATGAGCCAGCGTACCTCCATCGTCATTGCTCACCGCCTATCCACTATCCAATACGCCGACGAAATCGTGGTGCTGCAAAAAGGCCAAATCATCGAGCGCGGCAAGCACGATGACCTCATCGCCCTCGGTGGCGTTTACAAGAAACTCACTGATTTGCAATCCATTGCCTAACATAAGCCATGAAAAAGCGATACATCTTTTCCACAGGAGAACACATTGAGGCCGACCTTGAGGATTTGCAAAGGCTCCTGTCCGATAACAAGCAATATCTGGAGAATTACGAGGAGGTCTTCAGTTCCTTAGAAGACGATGATTACGTGGCGCGCGGCAACGGCTTCTGCGACCGCAAATACAGCGACGACTTCATCGAAGGGCAGATGGAGAAGTATGCGCAGCGGGTGAAGGAGATTGAAAAGTGGATTGCGGAGTGGGAATAAACCATTGATTTTGCATGAACAACTTCGCCGCCATAGACTTCGAGACCGCCAATAACGAGCGCACCAGCGTGTGCAGCGTGGGTGTGGTGATTGTCCGCGAGGGCGAATTTGTGGACTCGTTCTATTCCCTCATCCAGCCGGAGCCGAATTATTACCTGTTTTGGAACACAATGGTCCACGGCATCACACGTGAGGACACCGAGGACGCGCCCGTGTTTCCCTTCGTTTGGCGACAAATCGAGCCTCTCATTGAGGGCTTGCCCTTGGTGGCGCACAACAGCCCCTTCGACGAAGGTTGCCTGAAGGCCGTGATGCGCTGCTATCAAATGGATTACTCTGATTATCAGTTTTATTGCACCTGTCGTGCCTCACGCAAGCATTTCGGAAAACAATTGCCCAACCATCAACTCCACACCGTGGCAGCGGCATGCGGCTTCGATTTGGTCAACCACCACCATGCTTTGGCCGATGCCGAGGCTTGCGCTTGGATTGCAAGAGAAATATTATAAACGAAAACCATGAAAACAGATTCACAAAAAGCCTTAGAACTCCTGAAAGAAGGCAACGCCCGCTTCGTTTCGGGAGCCTTGACATCGAAAGACAATTACGCGGAATTGCGGGAAAAACTCAGTGCGGAACAGCAACCTTTTGCCGTAGTGCTTTGCTGCTCCGACAGTCGCGTGGCGCCTGAAATCATCTTCGACCAAAAACTCGGCGACCTATTCGTCATCCGCAATGCGGGGAATGTGGTGGACGAGGATGTCCTCGGCTCCATTGAATACGCCGTCGAGCATCTGGGGACCCATTTGGTGGTCGTGCTGGGGCATTCCAGTTGCGGGGCCGTCACGGCAACCTGCCAAGGCGGTAACTTGCCCGGTCACATCCTCTACCTCGCCAAACGCATCCAGCCCGCCATCAGTACCAGTTGCCGCATTGACGACAACGCCCGCCGCCATGCCCGCCGAATGGCTCAACTCATTGAAATTAACGACATTGTCAAACATGTGAATGCGCGTGTCGTGAGTGCTTTCTACGACATTCGCAGCGGAAAAGTGGAATGGCTGTAACGAGGTTTTTTATAACTTTGTCGCCTGATTCATCGGAAAATCTTTCAACTATGAAAACAATTGTAAAACAAATCATTCCAGCGTTCTTCGCTTCAATTCTGACCATTATGACCTCATGCAACCCAAAAACGCCCGTGGACCTCATCGTCCACAACGCCAACGTCTATACCGTTGACAATGACTTCTCTAAAGCCCAAGCCTTTGCCGTGAAAGACGGGAAGTTCGTCGCTGTCGGCGATGAAGATATGATTATGCGCCGATATGCCGCCGAGGAAACCATTGATGCCCAAGGTAATGCAGTATATCCGGGCTTCATGGATGGACACTGCCATTTCACGGGCTACGGCGAGAACCTCATCCGTTGGGCCGACCTGAAAGGCTGCCTTTCTTTCGACGAGGTCATCGAACGCCTCAAAACACACGATAGCCTCTACCCTTCCGAATGGCTTTTGGGTCGCGGCTGGGACCAAAACCTTTGGGAAGTGGTGGAGTTTCCCGACAACGAGAGGCTTGCCGAGGCCTTCCCTGAGAAAAAAGTCCTTTTGACTCGCGTGGACGGTCATGCGGTGTTAGTTTCTAAGGAAGTGTTGGAACTGGCTGGCATTGATGAGAATACGAAGATGGACGGCGGCATGACCATCGTGAAAGACGGTCGCTGCACGGGCGTATTGCTTGACAATTTGGCCGATGCTGCCAAAGCCTTGGTGCCGAAAATGGAAACGAAATTACGGATTCAAGGCTTGATAAAGGCACAGGAAAACTGTATGGCGGTCGGCCTGACTTCCGTCACCGATGCGGGATTGGACATTGCCACCATCGAACTGATTGACAACTTGCAACAGAGCGGGCAACTCAAAATGCACGTCAACGCGATGATGAATCCTGACGATGAAACGATGGATTACTTTATGCGTCAAGGCGTTATCGACAAGGAAAGGCTCACCGTCAGAAGCGTGAAAATCTATGCCGATGGCGCTTTAGGCTCTCGCGGCGCGAAACTGCTTGAGCCTTACACCGACGACCCAGAAAACACCGGCCTGATATTGGAAAGCGACGACTTTTATCGCCATGTTTGCCAAAAGTCCTACGAGGCTGGCTATCAAGTTTGTTGCCATGCCATTGGTGACGGCGGCGTGCGTCACATCCTCGACATCTACTCCGAGTACCTCAAAGGCCAAAACGACCTCCGCTGGCGCATTGAGCACTCGCAAACTGTAGACGAGGCTGATTTCCAGCATTATGGTGAGTTTTCAGTTATCCCATCCATTCAGACCACACACTGCACCTCCGACATGGATTGGGCTGACGAGCGTCTTGGCGAGCGCATCAAGAACGCCTACGCCTACCAACAGTTGCTGCAACAGAACGGCTGGGTCATCAACGGCACCGATTTCCCCATCGAGGACATCAGCCCGATTTACACTTTCTATGCCGCCGTCGCCCGCAAGCATTTGGACGGCACGCCCGCCGAAGGCTTCCAAATGGAGAACGCCCTCACCCGCGAGCAAGCCTTGCGCTCCATCACGATTTGGGTGGCCAAAGGCTGTTTCCTTGAAGGCCGCAAAGGCAGCATTGAAGTCGGGAAAGACGCTGATTTCGTGATTCTTGACCGTGACCTTATGACCGTGGAGGAACAAGACATCCCCGAAGCCAAGGTCAAGATGTGCCGCGTGTTTTAAGTCCATAACCTCTAAAGTTTTCGCACAAACTTGCCGGTATCGGCAAAAATCGCTATCTTTGCGGCGGTTTTTAATCAAAACTTGCCGATAGATGGAATATATTTCAGTCAGTCAGTTCGCCGAAAAATACGGCATCAGCGAGCGCACCGCCCGTAATTATTGCGCCACAGGCAAAATAGAAGGGGCGTTCCTTACGGGAAAAACATGGAACATTCCTGCCGAGGCCGCCTTGCCAAAACGCGGCAAAAAAAAGGTGTCGCCCTTGCTCGCTACCTTGCGCAAACAGAAGGATGCCAGGATGAAAGGCGGCATCTACCATCGCCTACAGATTGACTTGACTTACAACTCCAACCATATCGAAGGCAGCCGCCTGACCAAGGAACAGACGCGCTACATTTTTGAGACCAACACCCTTGGCATCACCACGGAAAACACGCGCATTGATGACATCATGGAAACCGTCAACCATTTCCGTTGCATTGATTATGTCATCGACCATGCCACGGAAAGAATAACCGAAACTCACATCAAGCAATTGCACCTGATATTGAAGACAAACACTTCCGACAGCCGCAAATCATGGTTTGCCGTGGGCGAGTACAAGCGACTTGCCAATGCCGTGGGGGAAGAAGAGACTGCCCAACCCGAAGAAGTCCACCGTCAGATGAAGTCGCTACTTGCCGATTACAACGCCCTAAAGCAGGTTGCATTTGATGATCTATTGGATTTCCATGTGCGTTTTGAGCGCATCCATCCTTTCCAAGACGGCAACGGTCGTGTCGGGAGGCTGTTATTGTTTTGGCAATGCCTGCAAACGGGCATTGTTCCGTTTATCATCACGGAAGATTTGCGCCTGTTCTATTACCGAGGCATCCAAAACTGGGGCAAAATCAATGGTTATCTGCGCGACACTTGCCTCACGGCGCAGGACAACTTCAAAGTGATGTTGGGGTATTTTGGGATAAAAACAATCTAAAAACCAAAAAACGACAATGATGGAAAAAGCACAAACAATTCTTGCTACCATTTCGAAACTCTATGATAACGAAAAACAAGTGGAACTTGAGAGACGAGAAAAAGGCGAATTCTTCAACGTGTTCAATACGATTGGATTGCGAACAGAAGAAATGAAAATTTTGCCGCCATAGATTTCGAGACCGCCAACAACGAGCGCACCAACTTATGCAGTACAATACGCACAGGAGCCATCCATTCAGCCCACTATATTTCAAAAATATAGCCCTCTGATAATGAGAAATATAAATAAAAAATAGCGCAATCGTTCCCTAAATTTTAATTGAATCGTTCCCTTTTCCAATATTATTATTACCTTTGCAAAAAATTACGCAGATTACCTTTTGCAGCATGAAGGCGACATCAGCATGTCTGATTTTATACAAGTTTTTGCCAATGAGTATTCGGTAAAACAAACTCGTACATTGGTTGACAAACTATTTGAAAATCATATCATAACCAGGGAAGGGAAAGGAAAAGCGACCCGATACAAATGGATAAAATCCAAAAACGGAGAAATATAGCCCTCTTATAATCAATTAATTAACCATTTTTCAATCGAATCATTCCCTCCATGAAAGATTTCGCCGCCTTTTGTAACTTTGCAACCTCAAAACTGCCAAAATGCAAGACTACGACTACATCCTCATCAAAGACGCCACCGAGAACAACCTGAAGCACGTCACCGTCAAGATTCCGAAGCGGCAAATCACTGTGGTGACGGGCGTGTCGGGTTCGGGGAAGTCATCGTTAGTGTTGGATACCATCGCCGCCAAATCGCGGCGCGAGTTGAATGATACTTTTCCTTCGTTCACGCAACAATATTTGCCCAAATATGGCCGTCCGCATGTCGGCGACATTGAGAATTTGCCCATTGCCATCGTTATTGAACAAAGAAAGCCAACTTCCAACTCACGCTCTACAGTCGGCACATATACAGATATTTACGCTTTGTTGCGCCTGCTGTTCTCGCGCATCGGCCAGCCTTTCGTGGGCTATTCCGATGCCTTCTCGTTCAACCACCCCTCGGGCAGTTGCCCGCGCTGCGCAGGTTTGGGCGAAATCCGCGAGTTGGACATCCACAAGTTAGTTGATTTCGACAAGTCGCTCAACGATGAGGACACCATTCATTATATCGCCTTCGGCAAGGGCGGCTGGCGCTGGATTCGCTACGCCCACAGCGGCCTTTTCGACCTCAACAAGAAAATCAAGGACTACTCGCCCGAAGAACTCGATTTGTTCCTCAACTCGCCGCAAATCAGGCTGAAAAACCCGCCCTCGAACTGGCCGAAAAGTGCCAAATACGAGGGACTTATCCCCCGCATGTACCGCAGCATCATCAATTCGGAGGAAGGTTTGCTTCATGCCGCCGTGCTTAATCCCATGCTCACCATGGGCACCTGCCCCGACTGTGGTGGCACGCGCCTCAACGAGAAAATCCGGTCTTGTAAAATCAAGGGCGTGAACATCGCCGAGGTGACTGCCATGAGCATCGCCGACTGCCGCCAATGGATGGAAACCATTGACAATCCGCTTGCGGAGGACATCAAACGCGCCACGATTGAAAGGTTGGCCGCCTTGGAGGAAATCGGTCTCGGTTACCTCACCCTCGACCGCGCCATCGGGACACTTTCAGGCGGTGAGGCGCAACGCTGCAAAATCGCCAAATACATCAACTCTCCCCTCTCCGATGTGATGTATATCCTCGATGAGCCAAGCGTGGGGCTGCACAACCACGACATCTTACTCATGCAGAAATCGGTGCAGAAACTGAAAAACCATGGCAATACGGTTATCCTCGTGGAACACCACAAGGACATGATCAAAATCGCCGACCACATTATTGACATGGGTCCCGGCGCGGGCATGAAAGGCGGCGAAATCGTCTTTGAAGGAAGTTATAAGGAATTGCTTCATAGTCAAACCCTTACAGGAACTTCGCTCAATGCGACAAGCGCTATAAAGGAGCAAGTTCGCCCGCCCAAAGCCTTTTTCCATTTGGAAAATGCCACCTTGCACAATATCAAGGATTTGACCGTTGATTTGCCTTTGGGCGTGATGTGCGGCATAGCGGGTGTAGCAGGTTCAGGAAAAAGCTCATTGATGGAGTGTTTCCGCAAGGCTTATCCGCAACCCGAGGAAATCGTTTACATCAGCCAGAAGAACATCGGGATTAGCCTTCGTTCCACCCCTGCCACCTATCTCGAAGTGGCCGACGACATCCGTAAATTGTTCGCTAAAACGAACAAAACCAAGGCCGACTTGTTCTCTTTCAACGGCAAAGGTGGCTGTCCCGTTTGTCAAGGCAAGGGTGTGATTGTCAGTGACATGGCATTTATGGATGCTATTGAGACCGTTTGTGAGGCTTGCGGCGGGCTGCGCTATTCGCCTGAAGTCATGACCTATAAGGTGCAAGGCATGAACATCGCCGAGGTGATGGACCTCACGGCCAACAAAGCCTCCGAACTTTTTGCAGGCACCGTCATCGCCGAGAAGTTGGAGCCGTTACGCAAGGTCGGGTTGGGCTATCTTCATCTGAATCAGTCGCTTTCGACACTCTCGGGCGGTGAGTTGCAGCGCATTAAGTTGGCCTCCTACCTCCGCGACGCGGGCAAAATCTTCATCATGGACGAGCCTTCCGATGGTCTCCACCTCAACGACATCAAGCGCATCCTCGACCTCTTTGAGAGCATGGTCGAGGCAGGCAACACCATCTTCCTCATCGAGCACAACCTTGAGATGCTGAAGGCTTGCGACTACCTCATCGAACTCGGTCCCGGCGGCGGTGCGATGGGCGGCAAGGTCATCTTCACGGGCACGCCGAAACAAATGTTGAACTGCATGGAATCCGTCACGAGGCCTTACATGATGGCCGAGAAGGATTAATTTGCCCCAAATCGGCACATTTTCAGCACAAAAAACGTTCCCCTTGGGGGAAAATACCTATTTTTGCATTTTTCACCAATTTCAACCTTAATTTCAACGTCATGAAACAAACTTTTCAACGCGGATTGCTGCTTGCGGCCTTCATCTTGGGATTGGTTTTCCACCTCGCAGCGCAATCCACCCGAATGACCATCTATTTGAACGATGGCATCGAACGCACTTATGACATGACCGAAAGCGACCGCGTCTATTTTGAAGATAATGAGAGACTTGTGGTCGAAATCGCCATCAATGCCAAAACCGAAAGATTCAACCTGGCCGACATCCGCAAAATCACTTGCACTGAGACGGAAGGCGTTTCTGAATCGACAAGCACCCCTGTTTACCTCTCCCCTAATCCCGTTCATGATGTCGTTATGCTCCATAACCTCACGGGCAAGCAATCCGTCAGCATCTACGCCCTCGACGGCCGATTGGTAAAGTCAACAGAAGTCACTGGAAACCAACCGATTGATATCTCAGACCTCAACATCGGGATTTACCTTGTCAAAACCGAACACCAAACCCTTAAAATGATCAAGCTATGAGAAAGACCTTATTGATTATGGCCTTTTTGCTTGGTTGCATCGGGCTCAGTGCACAGGATTATCAACTCAACCTACACAACTCAGGTTCAGTGATTTACCAAAACAACGTGAACGCCATCGAGGAAATCCGTTTCCAAAACGGCAACCCAGCCAACATGCTCATCAACCAAACCGATGGCACCTATACCCTCCCCATTTCCCAATTCGACAGCATCACGTTCACGCTTCAAGAAATTCCGCCTGAGGGCGACACCGTATATATCACTTACAGTGGCAGTTCGGTGCAAGTGACCAATCCGTTCTCCAATTCGGGTGTCACAGTGAGCACGAGCAGCGCGAATGTGACAGTCAATTCAACGATGGCCAATGTGCCGTATGTGGTTTCGGGCAGTTCAAGCAACGGCTCTTTGACCTTCTACAGCACTTCTTCTTTCCATCTGATTCTCAATTCCTTATCATTGATTAGCGGTAGCACGGCAGCCATCAACATTGCCTCTCCTGTTGCCGCAACAGTTTATCTTCGTGGGAGTTCCACCCTTGCCGACAATGCCAACAGCGCCATCAACGGAGCCTTCTATGCGGCAGGCGGCCTCACCATCGGAGGCACAGGCACGTTGCAAATTACGGGCAACGCCAAACACGGTTTGTCGGTCGATGGCGAACTGACCGTCAATTCAGGTACCCTCGACATCCTCGACACCGACAGCGACGGCATCCACGGCAGCAGTAACCTAAATTGGAACGGTGGCACACTCGACATCGTTTCGGCAGGTTCCGACGGCCTCGACATTTCGGGCAATGTCACCATCCAAAACGGCGACCTCACAATTAACACAACGGCTGAAGGCCAAAGATGCATTAAGGTTTCGGGCATTTTCACTATGAACAACGGAGCACTCACCCTTCATGCTAACGGCCAAGACAGCAAGGGTATCAAGGCCGACAGCAACGTGAACATCAATGGTGGCAGTCTGACCATTGTACATTCCGGCGACATGTCGAAAGGCATCAAAGCGGACGACGACATCACTATCACGGGCGGCACTTTTGACATCACCGCTTCGGGAAGCACTGTTTTGGAATCGGTTAATAACCAGAATGTTCCCGCCTATTGCACGGCCATCAAGTGCGACACCGATATTAATATTACTGGCGGCGACTTCACCATCACCTTGCCCACCTCGAACCACGGCGGAAAAGGCATCAGCGTGGACGGCAACCTGACCATCGACGGCGCCACTATGACCATCACCACGCAAGGCGACGGCGCGACCTACACCGTCAGCGGCTCGACCAAAGACGCTTACACTTCGGCCTGCCTGCGCTCCGACGGCAATATGAGCATCCTTTCGGGAAACATCACCTTAAACAGTTCTGGCACAGGCGGAAAGGGCATCAATGTGGGCGACGACAGCCACACCACTTCCACCCTTACCCTCGGCACCACGGGCGGCGGCGACGACGACCTCATCCTCAACGTGACCACAAGCGGCGAGCGCATCACCATCAGTTCGGGCGGTGGCGGCGGCTGGCCTCCCGGACCAGGTCAAGGCGGCGACTACGCCAACCCGAAGGGCATCAAGAGTCGGGGCAACCTAACCATCAATAGTGGCAACATCACCGTCAACTGCACCCAAAACAACGAAGGCGGCGAATGCATCGAGAGCAAGGCCACGCTGACCATCAACGGCGGCAACATCGAGACTTACTCGAAGACCGACGACCCCATCAACGCGGCGCAAAACCTCACCATCAACGGCGGCACCATCTATTCGCATAGCGACAACAACGACGGCATCGACTCAAACGGCACCCTGTTCCTTAACGGCGGCTTCGCCATCGCCAATGGAGCACGCCAGCCCGAAGAAGGCTTCGACTGCGACAACAACCAATTCAAAATCACGGGAGGCACTCACATCGGCACGGGTGGCGCAACGAGCAATCCAACTCAAAACGTTTGCACCCAACCCACGCTGAAAATCAACACGCAACCTGGCTACGCCATCCAAGTCCTGAAATCGGACGGCACCGTGATTTGCACCTACCAATGCCCGACCTTCACGGGTGGCGGTGGTGGCGGTCCCGGCTGGGGCAACAATATGGTGATGCTCTTCACCGACCCGCAACTGCAAACGGGACAAAGCTACACCGTGAAATACAACGGCACCATCAGCGGCGGCACCAACTGGAACGGCTACTACACCGGCAACGTCACCTACACGGGCGGCCAAAGCACCACGGTCAATGTCAATTCGATGGTGACAACGGTGAGCGCAGGAGGTGGAGGATGGTAAGCCCGACTTTAATCGCCTACATTGAGCGAGAAATCCTCCCCTGCTACGACCATTTCGACGCGGCGCATCATCGCAACCATGCCGAAGAGGTCATCAGTAGGAGTTTGGCCTTGGCTGAGCATTATGAGGTCAGTATTAATATGGTGTACGCCATCGCCGCCTACCACGACACGGGGCTTTGCGAAGGCCGCGACACGCATCATCTTGTTTCGGGACGCATCATCCGCGAGGACAGGAAGTTACGGGAATGGTTCGATGAAGAGCAAATCGAGACGATGGCGCAAGCCGCCGAAGACCATCGTGCCTCGTCGGGACATGAGCCGCGTTCGATTTACGGCAAAATCGTGGCCGAAGCCGACCGCCTCATCTCACCCGAAAAGGTCATCCGACGCACCATCCAGTTCGGCCTCGACCACCATCCCGAACTCGACAAGGAAGGACAATACCAACGTTTCCGCGAGCACCTTCTAGAGAAGTATTCTGACACGGGATATCTCCGCCTTTGGCTTCCCGAATCAGAAAACGCTCCACGTTTGGAAGAGCTTCGGAGAACCATCCGTGACGAGAAGCTGATGCGCGAGGCGTTTGAGCGAGAATGGCAATAACAAGAATAAAGCCATGGCAAACGTCATCGGCTTTATTCACATTATTCACTGCACCTGAGTAAAGATTATCTTGAAGCGCGAGACCTTGTCGGTGGTCTGCGCATCAAAGCTGTAGACAGGCGTTGTCAGCAAATCAACATCGGTACCAGTGAATTGATCCACCAAATGGAGATAACTCATCTTGACCTTGTCAATATTGACATTAATGGTATAGAGTCCGTTTTCGGCGGCCTTGAAGTTGAGGGGCATCTCACCAAAGGTCCCCGAATGTACCACGGCAAAGGCTTTACCGTCAAGCGGAATGTACAATTCGTTGGGGTAGGAAAGCAAGTTTATTTTTTCGAGGTTGTCACCTTCGTCAAAGCGGATGCGGACCAGATCGAGACGTCGGCCCTTGCTGCCTTCGAACAAGCCGAAATCAAGCGAGCCCTTTATTATAGGATTTCCTTTTGCAGTTTCCGCTCTCTCAAAAGTGACCGATTGACCCGTAGCCGTAGCATGGACAAAGACACCTTCGCAAGGCAAAATCTCACCACTTGAAGCCTCAAGCACATTACCGTTAATCCTATAGAAATCAGTAGCTCCTGATAGAGTAGCATTGCCATTGAAAGGGTTGCCGACGATATTCCAGCCAGCGTTAGGATTGCCCTCGGTATAATATAGCGGGACATTGACACTCGACTCAGACTGCATCGCACCTGCAAAGCTTAACGTCACAGCGTTGCTGTTGGCGTAGAGATAGCCTTGACCATTCTCCAACTCAAAAGTATCAGCCTTGTAGTTTCTCCATTCTACGCCGACAGCACTTTGGTCAAAGGCATAAAGGTCGAAGTTCTCGCTGGTCAGCTGGTCGACATCCTCGGGCGAAAGGCTTCCCATCACTGGTGAAGCAATGAGATACCAACCATTGTCGTCGGCGGTATAGGCTTCTATGTCCTTATTGACATATTGGGACACAAAGATATTATCAATGTAAACATAATAATACCAAGAAGGCGCATAAAAATAATCACCCAGTCGGAAAGCAATCTTGCCAGTATTTCCTGCACCGTTATAGTCTTCAAAGGTCACAATATGACTCGAAAAAACGTAGTTTTCAGGATCTAAATCCACAATTTGATGAAACACCTCATCATCATCAATAACGCCCACTATAATGTGACCAGCGTATCCAGACTGGTAGTCATCTTTTGCATCGAACCGTAGTTGCAAGTTGCTGATGTTCTCCATTTTCGGCAGGATGGCAGTCTGAGGTTGATAATCAAAATAGTCACGTCTATTCATACAGAAAACAAGGTAGTTGCCATTATCATCGGAGGTAATGTATGGGAAGTCGTTATACTCATAAGTAGATTCATTTATCTTTTCCCAACACTGAGGCACCTCATCACCGTAAGAATATGATTCAAAGTCTTCATAATAAGGCACTGGCTGATATTCGCCACATCCCGTACGGAACATGTTCATCTGTGACCACTCGCTGTATTCCCCTTCACCTGCTTTGGCACGCACTTGCACGTAGTATAAGGTGTTGGGGAGAAGTCCTGTGAGTTCCATCGAAATGCTCTCATTCCTGCTCTCTAACGTATACTCCAATACTGTCCAGTGGGTTCGGTCGGTGGAATATCGCACCTCCCATGAGGTTTCGTCTCCATTCGGTTCCCATGTAAGTGTCACTTCGTCTACACCAATATCACTCGGGACAGGCTTGGAGGGGATAAAGCAGGAAGGCAGCACCGAGACCTCGACATCGTCGATATACAGCATATAGGAATCCCATTCCTCAGGAGTTCCAAGTTTAATGGCAATGTATTGGCCCTCGCCGGTATAATGGTTGAAATAGGTCACAATGGTTTCCCATTCATAAATAGCCCCGTAAGCATGTATGGTGTCAAAAGTCTCCGGATCGGTCGGGTCTGTCATCACGCCGATGCAGAAAGGAACATATTCCATGGACTCACCTGTCTTTACCTTAATACTCATTTGCAAACTGCTAACGTTCTCGATTGCTGGAAGGATGGCATACTGGTCAAGTTCACCTGGCTCAAAAGAATCATAGTTGTACACATAGTACTTCAGACAATTTGACTCCATTTCGTATTCATCAAAATACACTATGGGATACATAGCATATTCCCAATCTTCTGCTTCGTTCCAAGAAGACCAGCAAAGAGGATAACTTCCAGAAACCTCCATTCTCCCTGAGCCTTTCCTTTCTTCGCCACCATCCGGATTGTATGGTTCGTAGTCCTCAAAGTTCTCTGTATATGAATACGACTCATCCACAGTCAAGGTCGCGCAATCGGTGTAGAAGGATCGGACAGCCCAAGGGCTATATTCGTCATCACCGCAATTGGCGCGTACACGGGCATAGTATTTTGTGGCTGGCTGCAGATTGTCGATAGAGCAAGCCGGAGTTTCCGTGACGGTCTGCGGAGTGCTCCAATTGGTCTGGTCGGTAGAATACTGCAATTCCCATGCATCGTATCCGCTGTCGGCGGTCCAAGTGAAAGAAGCGGAAGTGGATGTGGTTGTCACACTGAAATCACGAGGCTTTTTACATGATGGGCACTGCATCACAAAGTCTTCCAAAAGTGTTGTTTCTTCCTCAGGCACATTGCCATTCGAATAATCAAGACCTTCTATGGGATTGCCATACGGGTCGGTGATGACGAATGAGATGTATGGTAAGACATACTCGTCTCCGACAATCCAACTGAAAAGATAGGTTCCCCCGTCGCATAAATTCAAATCCCCTGTCTGAAATGTCCCATTATAAAGGCACAATTCCTGAATAGAAACATAATCATCTTCGCCTCGTTTATAACTTACATTAATGCTGCTCCATCCCCACCCCCATTCACCATCTGTACTTCTCAGCTCATAATGGAGTTCGCACTGGTCTTCAGGGTTGCAGAAAGGCGTGGTAAATCCATTATAATAATAATTCGTCCAGTCACTAACATCATCATCCCCACAAACGGCACAAATATCAATATTATAATATGAGGTGCCAGGTTGAAGACCAGTTAAAGTATACGGATGTTCGAAGATTTCATCAACTATGACCTCTTGGGTGACCTCTTCTTCATCATAATAATGATACCTGATTTTCCATTCTTGTTCTTGTCCGCGCGGTGTCCAATCCAGCGTAACTGAAGTGGGAGAAATCGAACTCTCATCATAATTCAAATCCTTTGGTGCGAAACAGTAATCCTCGTCGTAGTAAACAAAAGTGGTTTTGGGAATGAAATTAATGATGTTTGCTGTAATACTGTCAGAATGATACTCATCATGTCCCTCCATCGCGGCATTTTCAACAGTTGTTCCGGAGAAATAGCTACTCCCATCGTAATAATACCATTTCTTCGTTGTATACATGCCTATCAGCAAATTACCGCCATGATATACAAAATTCTCGTTATAAGACACTTTCACTTTGTATTGACTATAATTCAAACGGCCATTATAAACAATCGTCGCATTGTCATAACCATGGAATGAAGTCTGGCCTTCAAAGCTCTCAAAATCGACTTCTTCAACAAAAACCATAAAATCACATAATTCGGTATTATACCCATACCAACTGTAATAAAAGGTCATTTCGGAAATCAGCTTTGGAACTTGATCTGTGGCACCCATATCAGCAAGTGCAGACGCAGGAATGACAAACTCACATTTTTGCCATTCAGTTCTGTATTCATACGAATACGGAACAAGAACATTCATGTTTTGCCCATCATAAACGGTCAATTCGGTTTGCCCCATAAGGCTCGCAGGTGCGAGCAGGGCGGTCATTGCAAGGAGGAAAAGGAATGCCTTACCCCTTAAAAATCTGTTTAAGCATCTCATATCTAATTATTTAAATTGATTAATTACTATTTTTCGCTTTCAAATATAGAGATTTTATCATATCCATCCGAAAAAAAAATGGAAAAATAGGGGAAAAACTGTGCAACCAGACATGGGAAGACGAGCTGAAAAAAGCCTATCTTTGCAGCATGATGAACGAAGCACAACTAATTATATTAATGCAGCAGCACGGCATCCGCCCCACCGCCAACCGCATCATCGTGGCCAAGGCATTAGCCGAGGAGAGCCGTCCCCTCACGATGACCGAACTGGACGACCGCATTGGCAGCATCGACAAATCAGGGATTTTCCGCACTTTGACACTCTTCAAGGAACAGCACCTCGTCCATGTGCTTGAAGATGGCGAAGGCGTACGCTACGAGCTCTGCCACAGCCACGACCATAGCATCGACAACGACATGCACGTGCATTTCCATTGCGAACACTGCGGCCAGACCATCTGCTTAGAAGACCTTCCCATCCCCGAGGTGACACTCCCCGATGGTTACGAAGTGCAAAGCGCCAACTTTGTTTTGAAGGGCATCTGCCCAAAATGCAAAAAATGATTTTTCTTCGACGTAAAACGGATAAATTAACCCGCAACGTATTTTTGAATCCAAAGATTTCCTATCTTTGCGGCCGATTACATCATAGTATAACGTAAACAACACTAATACAATGGAAAACATCGAATTAAAGAAGACCCCTTACAACCAAATCCATCACGATTTGGGCGCCAAGATGGCTGAATTTGCCGGTTACGACATGCCGATCCAATACACCGGCCTCGTCGAAGAGCACAACAACGTCCGCAACAACGTCGGCGTGTTCGACGTGAGCCACATGGGCGAGTTCCGCGCCAAAGGCCCGATGGCCAAACAGTTCATGCAATACTGCACCGTCAACGACGTGGCCGCACTGACCGACGGCAAGGTGCAATACACATGCCTGCCGAACGGCAAGGGCGGTATCGTGGACGACATGCTGGTCTACCGCATCGCCGACGACCACTATTTCATGGTGCCCAACGCCGCCAACATCGACAAGGATTGGGCTTGGATGAGCCAGATTGCCGAGAAGTTCGGCATGACCCTCGGCGAGGACTTCAAGAACGAGAGCGAAGAATGGGCCCAATTGGCCGTGCAAGGCCCCAACGCCTTGAAAGCCATGCAGAAACTGACCAAGGCCAACGTAGTTGACATGGAGTATTACACCTTCCAAATCATCAACTTCGCTGGCGTTGACAACGTCATCTTCTCCACTACGGGCTACACCGGTTCGGGCGGCTGCGAAATCTACATTCCCGTGGCCTATGCCAAGCAGGTTTGGGACGCCGTATTTGAGGCTGGCAAGGAGTTCGGCATCATGCCTGCCGGCTTGGGCTGCCGCGACACCCTCCGTTTAGAGAAGGGTTTCTGCCTCTATGGTCACGAAATCGACGACACCATCAGCCCCATCGAGGCTGGCTTGGGCTGGATTACCAAGTTCGTCGACGGCAACGACTTCCTCAACCGCGAAATCTTCGCCGCTCAGAAGGCCAATGGCGTGAGCCAGAAGATCGTCGGCTTCGAGATGATCGACCGCGGCATTCCGCGCAACGGCTACGAAGTGTGCGATGCCGAAGGCAACGTCATCGGCATGGTGCGCTCGGGCAGTCCGTCACCTTCGACTGGCAAGAACATCGGCACCGCTTTGGTGAAGAAAGCCTTCAGCAAGAAAGACACCGAAATCTTCATCAAGATTCGCAACAAGCTCATCAAAGCCGTCGTGGTGAAGATGCCGTTCCTCCCGTAATTCATTACATTTAAAGGAATTAACTTAGCCGTCTCTTACTATTTTTAGGGACGGCTAATTTTTGGCAAGGTTTTTGCGACTTTGCAGTTCAAATTGAATCTAAAGTCTAATCATTTAAAACTCAACACAATGAAAAAGTTAAGTGTAATCTGCATGACGATTTTGGCCGTTTCATTCTTGGCCTCATGCACCAAAGTAGGCCCAATGGGTCCTCAAGGTCCACAAGGCCCACAAGGTCCTGCGGGACAAGACGGTAATGCCAATGTAGCATCTTCAACGGTGACCATCAGATCTTCCGATTGGCAATGGATGAACAATTCTGGCCAATGGATGGTTGAAGTCGATTATCCTGCCATCACCAACAACGTGTACAACCACGGAGCCGTGCTCGTTTACATGGATGTCGACGGGGCCTGGAGCCAAGTGCCGCTCACCTATTACTACCAAGACCGTTTGGATGACGGTACCGTCATCAACTGTGCGGCTTCCATCGAAGTGGCCACTTTGAGCAATGGCGGTGTACGCCTTTTCTGGACGGAGAGCGACTTCTATGATGGCGCACGCCCCAACACCCACGATTTCAAGATTGTAGCCATCGAAGCCACGTTGTATAACAGCCGCGGTGACATCGACTACAGCAACTACGAAGCCGTGAAGACCGTCTTCCAATTGGCTGACTGATTGGGAATCAAGAGAATCAATCACATGAAGACTCGTCCAAAAGACGGGTCTTTTTTTTGTTTCACGCAGAATCCGCAGAATCCGCAGAAGCGCAAAGCGGAGTAAATTTATTGTCTGGTAGGATTCCCATAGTTCTGCGATTTCTGCGTGAGAAAAAACACTGCGTGAGATATTACTGCATCATCAACGAAAACCACATGAACCCGACATAGCCTAAAGTGAGCAAGGCTCCTTCCCACCGGGAGATTTTGCGGCCTTTGCCCGTGAAGACGAACAACAGCATGAGAATGTTGGCGGCAAAAAGAATCATCAGTTGCTTGTTCATCATCGGGTCGAAAGGCAACGGTGTGATGAGCGCACTGATGCCCAACACCATGAAGATGTTCAAAATATTGGAACCCAATACATTACCGATGGCGATACCCGAGTTTTTCTTCAGCGCGGCCACAATGGAAGTGATGAGTTCGGGTAGGGAAGTGGCTGTAGCTACCACAGTCAAGCCGATGGTGCTCTCGCTCATGCCCCATTGTTTGGCCAAGATTTGCGCGTTGCGCGAAACCAATTCTCCTCCAATGTAAAGCCCTATAATTCCGGCAATTAGCGCAAGAATGGTTTTGCCCCAAGGCATGGCCTCCTGAACGTCTTCGGTTTCCTCTTGTGGATTGTTTTTCAGCATGGTCAGCAGCAGGTAGGCAAAACCCATCAGCAACAGAGCAAGGCCTTCCATCCAGTTGATTGTGCGTGCTTGACCCGTGAAGAAATAATTGGCCATCAGGGTGATGGCAAGCGTGGCCAAAAAACCGGCGGGGATGTCGCGACGGATGGAAACGCGGCTCACGTCGATGGGCCAGATGAGCGAACTCACGCCCAAGATGAGCAGAATGTTCATCGTGTTGCTCCCGATGATGTTGCCGATGGCCAAGCCCGGACTGCCTTTGATGCACGAAAACACGTTGACAATCATCTCAGGCAGCGAAGTGCCGAAGGCGACGATGGTCAAGCCGATGATGAGGGGCGATAATTTGGCTCGGATACCCACGCTGGTGGCTCCATTGACGAGCCAGTTCGCGCCCAAAATCAAGGCTACGAAACCGACGGCGAGTAGTAATAATGGTAATAGTGAAGTCATTTTATTTGTTGTTCATTTTCTGACTATGGCCGATGGCTTATGGCTACGGCATGCTTCACCCAAAGGTTGAAGTTTGCACCTGTTGTCGGAGCAGGCCATAGTCATTGGCTATCGACCATTGTAAAATCGTGCTCCAAAGATTTTGCTCCCCACACGCACCATCGTTGCGCCTTCTTCTATGGCAATCAGGTAGTCATCCGACATACCCATCGAAATCTCCTTGAACTGCGGCTGGTCGGTGAAATAATCGTGTTTCAGCGTGTCAAAAATCGCCTTCAGGTGCTTGAATTCCTTGCGGATTTCAGCCTCATCGTCGGTGAAGGTAGCCATGCCCATCACGCCGCAAACGCGCACGTTTTCCATTGCCTTGAACACCTCAGAATCAAGCAATTGTCGGGCTTCTTCAAGGTCGAGGCCGAATTTGGTTTCCTCTTGTGCGATATGGAATTGCAGCAGGCAATCGACAACGCGGTCGTGCTTCTTGGCTTCCTTGTTGACGGCTTCGAGCAGGTTGGCCGAGTCGATGCTGTGGATTAGCGTGACGAAGGGGATGATGTATTTAATTTTGTTGGTCTGCAAATGGCCGATGAAGTGCCATTGGATGTCTTGCGGCAGTGCCTCATGCTTGTCGCGCATCTCAAGGGCGTGGTTTTCGCCGAAAACACGCTGTCCGGCGTCGTAGGCTTCCTGCAAGTCGCTGACGGGCTTGGTCTTGCTGACGGCTACCAAAGTCACGCCATTGGGCACCGTCGCCCTGATTTTTTCCAAGTTTTCCTTGATCATTTTGTCATGAATTAAAATCGTGCAAAAATACAGATTTTCCTATTCTAATTATACATTTTTCATCACAACATCACCTCAAAGGACGGGTATCGGAGCCATGGCAGCTCTGATATCACCAACAACCCCTTCCGCTTCCATAATTCAACAATTTCGAAAAAAGTTGAAATTATGTACAAAGTATACAATATTCCGTACTATTTTAGGTTAATATTGATGAAACTTTAATCATAAACGACATGAAAAAATCATTTTTTATCCTCGCGTTATTGTGCGTCATCACTTTGATGTCTGCCTGCCAAAAAGAACCATCTATCACGCAAGGCGTGTATGGCACTGTAATAGAACGTTACGGTGACTGGATGCCTGGCTCAACCGCCGATCATGGCGAGAGACCTATTACATGCGATGTGTATGTTTACGAATACACTATGTTATCAGACTTCAACGACTCTGTTTCCGCTCCTAATTCCATTGACGCAATGCCCAAACAGCTTGTGGCCAAGACCACGTCGGATTCCAAAGGCTTTTACGAAATCTATCTCGCTCCTGGCACATACTCAATATTTTTATTGGATGACGGGAAACTACATGCAAACGGATGCGATGTCTACGGCGGCATCAATCCCATTACAATCAATTCAAACGAAAAGTTGGAAAGACAACTTGTCCTCGACCATGCCGTGTATTGATACCGTATTATGACAAAAACTGAAGCCACGCCCAAACTGCGTGGCTTCGTTTTTTTGCTGTTAAGGTATTTGCTTTTTGAACCTGTGCGAAACAACTCAACAAATTGAAGATTGGCTCTGCCGAATCAGAGATTTCAACGAAGTTAATAAAACAATCAAACAATTCAACATTATTTCTTACTTTTGCACCCAAAATTTAGAGAATTATGTTTGAAGGTTTAAGCGAAAAATTAGAACGTTCGTTCAAGGTCCTGAAAGGACAGGCGTATATCACCGAGGTTAATATCGCCGATACGATGAAGGAAATCCGTCGCGCCCTGTTGGATGCCGACGTAAGCTACAAGATTGCCAAAGACGTTACCAACAATATCAAGGAGAAAGCCCTTGGTCAACAGATACTTACATCTGTGAAGCCGAGCGAGATGATGGTCAAGATTGTGCACGACGAACTGGCCGAACTGATGGGCGGCGATGCCGTCGATATTAATCTGAAAGGCCAACCGAGCATCATCCTTATTGCGGGTCTACAGGGTTCCGGTAAGACCACTTTCTCCGCCAAATTAGCTTCCTACCTGAAACGCAAACGCAGCAAGCAAGTGCTTTTGGTGGCTGGCGACGTGTATCGTCCTGCCGCCATTGAGCAGTTGAAGGTGTTGGGTCAACAGGTTGAGGTTGAGGTCTATAGCGAGGAAGGAAACAAGAACCCCGTGCAAATTGCCCAAAACGCCATCAACCATGCCCGCAGTCAGGGCAAGAATGTGGTCATCATCGATACCGCCGGTCGTTTGGCCGTCGACGAGGAGATGATGAACGAAATCGCCAACATCAAGGAAACCGTGAAGCCTCACGAGACCTTGTTCGTGGTGGATGCCATGACGGGTCAGGATGCCGTGAACACGGCCAAGGCCTTCAACGACCGCCTCGACTTCGACGGCGTGGTACTGACCAAGTTGGACGGCGACACCCGTGGCGGTGCGGCCCTCACCATCCGCACGGTGGTGGAGAAACCCATCAAGTTCGTCGGTATCGGCGAGAAGATGGACGCGCTCGATGTGTTCCATCCCAAGCGCATGGCCGACCGTATCCTCGGCATGGGCGACATCGTTTCTCTCGTGGAACGCGCCCAAGAGCAATTCGACGAGGAAGAAGCCCGCAAGTTGCAAAAGAAACTCGCCAAGAACGAGTTCAATTACAACGACTTCCTAAAGCAAATCCAACAAATCAAGAAGATGGGCAACCTAAAGGATTTGGCCAGCATGATTCCTGGCATGGACAAAGCCATGAAGGGCGAGGAAATCGACGACGACGCCTTCAAGAGCATCGAGGCCATCATCTATTCGATGACGCCCGCCGAGCGCGAGAACCCGAAACTGTTGAACGGCACGCGCCGCAAGCGCATCGCCGACGGCAGTGGCACGAGCATCGTCGAGGTGAACCGTCTCGTGAAGCAGTTCGAGGAAACCTCGAAGATGATGCGTATGATGACTACGGGCGGTGGGAAGAAACTGATGCGCATGGCTAACAATATGAAGCGTCGTTGATTAAATGATTCAAATTTAAGATTTAAAATTTAAAATTATGGATAACAAAATAATCGACGGAAAGCTTATTTCCGAACAAATTAAGAAGGAGATTGCCGCTGAAGTGGCTGGAATGATTGACAAAGGCATTGCCGCGCCGCATTTGGCTGCGGTCATCGTGGGCGATGACGGGGCCAGCAAGACATACGTGGCCTCGAAAGAAAAGGCTTGTCACTCGGTAGGCATGACCTCATCGGTGTATCGCCTGCCCGTCAGTACGACAGAGAAGGAGATGCTCGACATGGTCGAATTCCTCAACAACGACCCCGAAATCGACGGTTACATCATCCAACTGCCGCTGCCCAAACACATTGACGAGAACAAGGTCATCAATGCCATCAATCCCACTAAGGATGTGGATGGTTTTACGAGCATCAACGCTGGCCGTATGCAACTGGGTCATCCTTGCTACATCCCCGCCACGCCCAATGGCATCATGGAACTCATCAAACGCTCTGAAATTGAGACCATTGGCAAGAACGTGGTCGTGTTGGGCCGCTCCAACATTGTGGGTACGCCTATGGCCATCTTGATGTCGCGTAAGGGTATCGACTCGACCGTCACTTTGTGCCACAGCCGCACCAAGAACCTACCCGACATTTGCCGCAATGCCGACATTCTCATCGCCGCCATCGGCAAACAAGGCTTCGTGACCGCCGACATGGTGAAACCCGGTGCCGTTGTCATCGATGTGGGCATCCACCGCATCGACGACCCGAGCAGCCCGAAGGGTTACAAGATTCTGGGTGATGTGGATTACGACGAGGTCTTCAAAGTGGCCTCAAGAATCACCCCCGTCCCGGGTGGCGTTGGCCCCATGACTATCGTTTCGCTGCTGCAAAACACTTTAAAAGCTGCCAAAGGCGAGGTGTATCCGAAATAAGTCTTTTGAATTTATGATTGTGGAATCGTCAAAAAATTTGACGGTTCCACTTTTTTATTTGCTGTAATTCGACAAATTTTCATAGATTTGCGCCTTAAATTCAATCAGATATGAGAAAAACCTCTATAATCGTACTGCTATTGTTGCTTTCGTTTCCGACATGGTCACAAAATGAGGGCGACAATGGTTTCTCACCGCTGTACAACCCTCAATTCAAGTCGGAGTTACCAGAGGAAGTGTGCGAGACTTCGGGGCTCTTTTTCCACAACGGTCGCCTGTGGACGCACAACGACAGCGGTGGGAAGCCGATATTGTATGCGCTTGATACCGCGACGTTTGAAGTGGTGCAGCGTATCACGCTCGCCAACGCGAAAAACAAGGACTGGGAAGACGTTTGCACCGATGGCAAGACGGTCTTTGTCGGCGATTTCGGCAACAACAAAGGAAGCCGCAAGAACCTGAGAATCTTCACTTTCCCTTTGTCGGCCATTCCCAATGAGGGCGACACTACCGTAACAGTGGACTCCATCAAATTCAGATTTGCCGACCAGACCAATTTCGAAAAAAGGAAGCACGAACACGACTATGACTGCGAGGCCATGTTTGCCACGGAAGAGTATCTTTATCTGTTCAGCAAAGGCTGGGAAACGGGCACGACCCGAATGTACCGACTTCAGAAAACACTTGGGAATCAAGTCGCTGAGGTAGTAAACGGCTTCGATTCACAGGGCTTGATTACGGGTGCCGATTACGACAGGGAAAACCGCCTATTGGTCGTGGTGGGTTACGTGAAGTCGGTTTGGAAACCGTTCATGTACATCATTTTCGATTTCGAGGAAGACGGCGTGAAACTTTCGAACCGACGCTTTGAGATGCCCCAATGGAAGGGTGCACAGACTGAAGGCATTTGTTTCTTTGATGAAGGCAGGTGCTATGTCTCTGCCGAAACTTCTCCAACTATCACTTCAAGGGTATTTGAGGTCGATTTCAGGAAATGGATTGAGAAAAACCGGAAAAAGTCGCAAATTGAGAAAATAAGATATTGATAATCATATTGATGAACAAAATTATAATTATAGTGCTTTTGTTGGTCTTGTCTTCAACGGCTTTTGCCCAACATCCGAAAAAGGCGGTAAAATATTATGAGGCAGCCGAGAAGGCTTTCCAAATGCGTGACTATCAGAAAGCGCACCAGCAACTGCTGAAGGCCATCCTTGAAGACCCCAACTATGCCGAGGCTTGGCTCTTGGAAGGCGAAATCGGGATGGAAACCAAGGATTACGATTTGGCGGTTTTGGGCTACGAGACCGCCCTTTCCTCCGATTCGATGCTGTTTCCACCGGCGGCCATTACCCTCGCGAGACTGTACGACCAACGGGGCAGCTACAAGCGAGAGAAAACCCTGTTGCACTGGTATTTGTCGAAAAACCTCGGCAATGCAGCCCTCGATGCCACCGTTGCCGATCTGCTCGAAAAAGCCTCTTTCCGCGACTGGGCAACCTCGCATCCCGTGCCCTTTGAGCCCCAGAATTTGGGGCCGACGGTCAACTCGCCCAACGACGAATACGTGAATATGCTCTCCTTCGATGCCTCGCAGCTGCTTTTTACCCGCAAGACACCCGTGGCCGAGGATTTCTACAAGGAGATTCTGCTCGTTTCCGACCTGCGTGACGGCCAATGGTCTGAACCTCATCCCCTTGCGTTTACCGAATTCCCTGACAACATCGACCCTGGTGCGGCCTTCATCTCCGCCGATGGCAAGAAGCTCTACCTGACAGGCTGCGGCTGGATGCGCGACAGCAGTTGCGACCTCTATGTCTCCGAATGGACCGACGGAAGGTGGTCGATACCTCGACCGCTATCGGATGGCATCAACACGCGCAACTGGGAATCGCAGCCCTGTGTGAGCAGCGACGGTACTGAGTTGTACTTCGTTTCGCGACGCAATGGCAATGCCGACATCTATCGCTGCCTCCGCAACGCCGAAGGCAGTTGGGGCGAGCCAAACAACCTCGGAGCACCCATCAACACCAAAGGCACCGAGATGGCACCCTTCCTGCATCCTGATGGACGGACGATGTATTTCTCGTCGGACACGCATATCGGCATGGGCGGCTTCGACCTCTTCATGAGCCGCCGAGCAGCCGATGGAACATGGCAGGAACCCGTCAACTTGGGCTTCCCCATCAATACGAGCGGCGACGAAATCAACTTCTTCGTGGCTGCCAACGGCAAAACAGCCTTCATCTCCTCGCAACGCGAAAACGGCAACGGCGGCTACGACATCTACACTTTCGAGTTGCCCGAGGAAATCCGCCCCGACTCGGCCAACTATCTCTCCAACGTGGACGTGGCAGAGCTTTCGGAAGGGGATGCACTTGTCTTGCAAAACATTCAGTTTGAATACAATAGTGCAGCATTGTCAGACGACTCGCAAACAGGCATCCTCATTTTGGCCAACTTCCTGAACCGCCACCCCCACCTGACCGTGGAGTTGGCCGGACACACCGACAATGTGGGAAGCGAGGCTTACAACCTGAAACTGTCAGACGAACGGGCCCAAAGCGTCCGCCAAGCCCTGATTGAACAAGGCATCGACCCTAACCGTATGATTTCTAAAGGCTACGGCTCATCAAAACCAATCGTGCCTAACGACAGCGATGAGAACCGAGCCAAAAACCGTAGAACAGAAATGATAATAACACACTGAATATGAAAAAGATAACACTATCATTATTCGCATTGGCCATCCTTATGTCGGCTTGCGTCAAGACACCAGAACCTACACGTTTCTCGATTTTGGGCGACAGCTTTTCGTCCCTTGAAGGCTACGTTGACCCCGATACCAACGACCACTATCTCAATTACGCCGAAATTGGCGTGATCGGCCCAGAACTGATGTGGTGGTCGCAAGTCGCCGACTCTATGGGCTGGGTAATGGACAAAAACAATTCGTTCTCAGGTTCTTTGGTCTGCAACTTCTCCGACTTTGAAGACGGCTCCTACTATGCCAGCCAATCCTTCATCCAACGCATGGACCAGTTGGGCAATCCCGATGTCATTTTCGTTTTCGGGGCCACCAACGACATCTACCAAAACGCCGCTTTGGGCGAGTACGTCTATACTGACTGGAACGAAGAGCAACTTTGCGATTTTCGCCCGGCTTTGGCCTACCTCTTCGATTATCTGAAGCATCAGCATCCACGAGCCACCCTATATTTTCTCCTCGACTTGGACCTTTGCGGCGACGACTACACCATTGACGACACCACCCGATTGGAATACATCAAATCAGTGCATCGCATCGCCTCCCACTATGGTGTGAGCTGCATCGACATCAGCGACATCCATAAGGATCATTGGCATCCTAATGCGGAGGGGCAACGCGACATTGCCAATCAAGTGCTTGAAGCTCTCGCGTTGGATTTCAATGTCTGAACCGATAGCGTACCGTCAACTCTTCGTTGGAAGGCGTAGGCACATCCCAATACGGCTTTTCGTCGGTTTTTGGATTATCTGTTTCTGAGCCTGTCGAAGAGCCGATTCTTTCATTTTCCTCATCCTCTTCTTCGTCTTCTTCCCAATAGTAAACCTCTTTTTGCGGCCCTTCTTTGCGCAAGAAAACGGCCAACAACACTCCTATGATGGCACCACTGAGGTGACCTTCCCATGAGATGTTTTGGGGAATGGCTAATGACGGAATCATGCCCCAGATGAAGCTTCCGTAGAGAAACACCATAATGAGCGAGATGACGATGAGCAAGCGGTTGCCACGGATGAAACCACTGAAAATGAGGAAAAGATTCAGGCCATAGACGATGGCGCTCGCCCCGATGTGGGTTGAAGCGGGATTGCCGATGCACCACGTAAGCAGCCCACTAGCCAAATAGGTGATGAGCAGCACACGGTTGGCCAACGAAGGATAACAATAATACAATGCCGTCCCCAAAACAAGAATCGGCACTGTATTCGACAGCAAATGCTCCCAACTGCCATGCAAGAAAGGCAAAGTGAAAACGCCCACGAGTCCGCGCAAGGTGTGCGGCGCGACACCGTAACGCCCCAAATCGACACCCAACGACACCTCGACGACCTTCACTAACCACATTAAGGCGACGATGATGAGCGGAATCACCAGACTCCCAAAAAACTTCCTTCTTTCTTGTTTGTCATCCATGCGTTTGCGTTGAACAAGAATTGTTCCGCTGCAAAGTTCGGAAATTTTGACAGATTTTGTATTTTTGCCGCATGAAAAACAAAACTTACATCGTTCATCTTGCCGGCATCCTTGCCATGATTTTCTGGGGGATGTCGTTCGTGTGGTCCACGCAGGTTTATGAAAATCTCAACCCCACAGCAACTATTTTCTTACGCCTCGTGGTGGCCACTATTTTCCTAACGACGCTGCTCTTCATTTTCCACCTCAACGAGAAGATACAGCGCAAGCACCTCGGGCTCTTCGCCATAGCCGCTTTGTTCGAGCCTTTCCTTTATTTCATTTTCGAGGGCTACGGGCTAAAGAACTCCTCCCCTGTCATCGGAGCCGGCATCATTGCCCTCATCCCATTGGTCACTCCCATTGCGGCGCGTATCTTCCTCAAGGAGCGACTCACGCCCATGAACATTGTGGGCTTCATCATTTCCTTTGTTGGTGTCATCGTCATGCTGCTCAACAAAAACCTTGAACTCACTGCCTCACCCAAGGGCATACTCTTCCTCTGCGGTTCGGTTATTGTGGCAGTAGGTTATTCCATCGCTTTGATTCGTCTCACCAAGCTATATAAACCCCTGACCATCACTTGGATGCAAAACATTGTCGGCATGGTTTACTTCATCCCTATGGTCTTCATCATGGAGCATTTCGAGCCGTCCAACTTCGCCAATGTCGGTGCCTACATCGTCCCTTTGGTCTGTTTGGGCATTTTTTGCAGCGCTGGTGCCTATGCCCTATGGGCTTTCGCTTTCAGCAAACTCGGTGCCTCGCGAGCCAATGTTTATTCCAACCTGATTCCCGTCTTCACCGCCATTTTCAGCTATCTCCTTGCCATTGAAGCCCTGACGGTGAATAAGATTGTTGGCATTGTGGTGGTCGTGGTGGGATTGGTGTTGTCGCAGATGAGGACAAAGGACGTAGGACAGAGGACGGAAGACAAAGGACGAAATTTTGATAATTAACAACTTAACATACAAGCATTATGCGTCCATTTGAGGAATTAAGAATTTGGCAAGATGCGCAAGAAATTGCTTTGGCAGTTTACGCTTTGCTAAAGGACAACAAGGATTATGGCTTCCGTGACCAAATTCAACGTGCTTCCATTTCCATTTCCAACAACATTGCCGAGGGTGGTGGATACAACTCTGACAAAACAATGATTCGTTACTTAAGAATTGCTCGTGGTAGTTGCAACGAAGTAAGGAACATGCTGTATCTATGCCCGAAACTCGGCTATTGTTCCGAAGAAACAGCGTTGGAGTTAAACAAAAGATGCAAATCACTTTCTAATGCTATTGGTGCCTTTATCTCCTATCTCGAAAGTCCCCAATCCCAAGTCCTAAGTCCCAAGTCCTAAGTCCTAAGTCCCAAGTCCCAAGTCCCATGTCCTAAGTCCTAAGTCCATGATCACCAGCAAAACCAACCCCAAGATAAAGAACCTCGTCAGGTTGCAGAAGGCCTCCGAGCGCCGCGAGCAAAACCGTATCCTCATTGAAGGCCAGCGCGAGATTGACCGCGCACAGAAATGTGGTTTTCAAATCGAGCAGCTCTACGTGTGTGAGCCGCTTTTGAGGACACCTTTGAACATCAAGGCCGACTTTACTGAGACTGTCACCGAAGAGGTTTTCGACAAAATCGCCTACCGCGAAGGCAGCGACGGGCTTTTGGCCGTGGCCATACCCAAATACAAGAGCCTCAACGAGTTTCAACCCAAGAAAGACGCTTTGGTTATCGTGTTGGAAACGGTCGAGAAACCCGGCAACCTCGGTGCAGTGATGCGCACCGCCGATGCCGCTGGCGTGGATGCCGTCATCGTGGCCGACCCCGCCACCGACCTTTTCAACCCTAACGCGATACGGGCAAGCATCGGCTGCATTTTCAGTGTTCCGGTCTATGCCTGCTCCACCAAAGAGTGCATCAAATGGCTGAAAAAGAACGAAATAACCATTTATTGCACCTACCTCAAAGCCTCCATCGACTACCTTGATGCCGACTTCCGCAAAGCCTCCGCTCTCGTCATGGGCACCGAGGCCACGGGCATTTCCGAAGCTTGGGTGGAAGCCGCTGACCAAAACATCATCATCCCCATGAACGGCATCGCCGACTCGCTCAACGTGTCGGTGACCACCGCCATCGTCACTTTTGAGGCCATCAGACAACGCCGTAAACCATGAAAAAGGACTATTTCCTGCTGCATCTTTCCGTTTTCATAGCGGGCTTCACAGGCGTTTTGGGTCGCCTCATCACCTTGGATTCGGCCATTTTGGTATGGTGGCGCATGGCTGCGGCGGCGGTGATAATGTGGATTTATTTGCGAATTGTAGAGACGCACGGCCGTGCGTCTTTACAACGGTTCAAATTCAGGGAAATGTTGCAGATGGGCGGCGTGGGAATGTTGCTTTGTCTGCATTGGGTGTTTTTCTATGCCTCCATCAAGGCCAGCAACGTCAGCATTGGCGTGGTATGTTTTTCGTTGGTTGGGTTTTTCACGGCCTTGTTCGAACCCATCATCAACAAACACCGTTTTTCGGGGCGCGAATTTTTGTTCAGCTTGCTCACCATCCTCGGCATCTATCTCATTTTCCATTTCGATTCGCGCTATCGGTTGGGCATTGCATTGGGCGTGGTTTCATCAGCCTTGTATGCGCTGTTTGCCATTGCCAATCAAAGGGTTGGCAAGCATTACGAAGCCAAAAACATGCTGCTTTGGGAGATGGTCGGCGGCCTCATCGGCCTGACTTGCCTAATACCCTTGTATAATCAGTTCATTCCCGTCGGGCGGCTCTATCCCATCGGTATGGATTATCCCTATTTGGCTTTTATGGTAGTCGTTTGCACTATTGGCCTCTGTCTGCTACAAATCATTGTGCTTCAGAAAATTCCTGCCTTCACCGTCAACCTGACCTACAACCTCGAACCCGTTTACAGCATCATCCTCTCGATGTTCATTTTCAGCGAATACAAGGAACTGAATTTCTCGTTTTGTATTGGTATTGTGCTGATAATCATTTCGGTGGTGTTGCAAACTTTGAGTGAAATTAAGAAACGAAAGGTTTAATCTCTATAATCCTTATAATTTATTGATATCCAAAATGGAAAGTCCTGTAATTTCAGCAATGTCATCAAACGAGAACCCTTTTGACTTCATTTTACGTGCCGTTTGAATGGCATTTGAGTATTGTGCATTATCCATCTCCACAAACTCTATTGCTTCACTTTCCCATTCATCCCAGTCTATTTCAGCCAAGTATTTATCAACTTGTTCTCTCAAAGGCTTGATGTCATTTGAAGCTGTCTGCCACAAATCCGTGTCGGAGACTTGAGCATAGCCATGAACTAGCACATTACGCATCTTGACAATCAGTCGCCATGGCAATTCAGGATGTTTTTCCTTGAAATCCCGAGTCAACATATTGGTGGCTTCACCAATAACTTCCACATTTTTCATCACCGAATAATATACGCGAATGTCACCGACGAATTCATCAAAAGTAATACCATCAATGATCTTCTCCACATTCAAGGCATATTGCCTGATGTCCTCCAAACGGCCTTTGTCCCTTTTATGCTCTCTCATAAATCAGTTTTTTGTCATTGTTCACACTTTCAACAGCCCATGGACGAAGTGTCCCGTCTTCAACCAAATCAACTTCGCGACCCAGCAAATCTTCAAGGTCAATCTGCATACTTGCTATTTTGAGCAAGCCAATAGGTTGGTTACGGTCATACTGAACGAGAATATCCATATCGCTCCACGGTTTTTCCTCGCCTCTTGCATACGACCCAAAAAGCCATGCCTTCAACACGGGTTGCGTCTTGAAATAATTGGCAATGAGCAAAATCAATTTCTGGGTTTGCGCACTCATTTTTATCCAAGTCAAAGAATTAGATGCTGCAAAGTTAATATTTTTCTCCGAAACAAGCAAACGATTTCATTTCACAGGCTCAAACTTCAGCCTAACAAACACCGGATAATGGTCCGAAGGATTCCTTCGAATGTAGGTGTCAAATGAAATTTCCTGCGGCGCGTCAGAGCCCTTGATGGTATTGTCGGGATCATCATCGGGTGTCCAATAACTGTTGGTGAATACGCCGTATGCCTCCACATTCATAATGGGCGATACAAATACATGGTCAATACGGCTTTCAGTAAAGTAATTGGTTTTGAACGCATTAAATGTTCCATTTTCCGCAAAGCGGATGCGAGCGGCATCGTAAGAATCCTTCAGCAAGCCTGATTTCGTGAAAATAGTATAGATTTCGTTGGTTTGGTCCACATTGAAGTCACCCGTGACGATGACGGGATAACCATTGGCGATTTCGCGAATCTTTTGGACGATGAGTTTGGCTGCCTCACGCCGCGCCACCACGCCCACATGGTCCATGTGGAGGTTGAAGAAATAAAAGTCATCACGTTTTGGTTTCCTTTTTCCAAACAAACCGTGGCGTGGTTGCGGAGGTTGGTTGATGTGGCAGAACTTCCCCCAAGTGCAGATGCGGATGCAGGCCGCATCCCAGCCCAAGCCAGGTTTTTCTGGTGTCTCACTCAGCCAAAAATCGCCGTGGTCAAGGAGTTGCAGGCGGTCTTTCTTATAGAAAATGGCCTCATGCTCACCGCCACGTTTGCCATCGTCGCGCCCGATGCCGATGTAGTCGTAGCCGTCGAGGGCATTTTTCATGTCTTGGAGTTGTTCCCAAAGCACTTCCTGAGTCCCGAAAATGTCGGGCGACATAAAGTTCACTTGGTCGCAGATGACTTGGCAGCGTTTTTGCCAATGTTCGCCCTGCACGCTGTCGTTCCAGTTTTTGTAACGGATGTTGTAGGAGCCGACGAGCATTTGCTGGGCGGAGAGTTGCAATGAGGCCAGGATGAGGGCAAAGAGTAGAAGTTTTTTCATCATAGTTCTTTCATTTCCTTATTCAAAAATTCAACAAACGTTTCCTTAGCGGGCAGTTGGAGCAAATACTTGGAAACAAACAAGTTCTCATCCATCCCTGCCGTGGCGTACCTTACCATTTCGGACGAGGCATCGGTGCAAAGCAAAATGCCTATCGGGGCATTGTCGCCTTCGGCCATCATCTTGTCGCGGTAATACGCCACATACATATTCAGTTGAGCCATATCTGCATAGTTGAACTTCTTGGTCTTCAGTTCAACCAACACGTGGCATTTCAATATCCTGTGATAAAAGACCAAGTCCACGAAGAAATACTCATCGTCAATCAAAATACGCTTCTGCCGACCCTCAAAACAAAAGCCCTCGCCCAATTCAAGTATGAACTCCTGAATGTGGCTAATCAATAGGGTTTCAAGGTCGCTTTCCTCTACGACATCAGCACTTTTTAGCCCTAAGAAATCAAACACATACGGTGATTTCACTATGTTTGTCAGCATAGCCGTTTCAGCCTTTTCGTTGACCAAAGCCATCAGTTTCTCCGGATTCTTACTAATGCCTGCCCGCTCATAGCAAAGGGTGTCAATTTGCCGCCTCAATTCACGCACACTCCAACAGCCTTTGATGGTTTCGATTTCGTAGAAAGTTCGTTTCAAAGGGTTTTCTATGGAAATCAATTCAGCAAAATGAGTAAACGAAATGGATCCAAACAGTTTTTCAGACGGCACTTGGGGTAATTTTTCAGTCGCTGACTGAAAAATTATACCATCGTGATTATCAAGAATTTGTAATTTTCCAGACAGTGTCTGGATTTTCATTCCGTCTTGTGCATCTTTTCTTACCTGTAATTTTTCAGTCACTGACTGAAAAATTGCATCATCTTGATTACTGGTTAATTGTAATTTTTCAGACATTGTCTGAAAAATTGTATAGTTTTGGGGCTTCCGCAAAAAACGCTCAACATCTATCCCAATTTGAGGATAGACGGTATAAAACTTCCTGCATTGGCTCAACATAGTTATACCCATTCCCTTGATACCGATAGACTTCGCCAACTCCGACAACAACTTATCCCCATACTTCGCCCTGTCCTCACCATTTTGCTCAAACTCAACAATCCAATAGCCCACCAACCAATTACGTGCCGTAATGTTTTGGTTGATGGCTCGCATCGCATTGTTTTGCAACAAATTGTGCGTCATTTGTATGTTATTGGACAATTGCGGAAAATCCATCGGCTTTTTCTGTTTGGTTTTGCAAAAATATGAAAATTATCTTTTCTTTTACCCTTTCTCCAATTTATTATACCAGCTTCCAAATACAAACATCTCCCCAATGAAAGCGAAGCCCTCACTTTCATAATACTTTTGCAGATGCGATTTATCCTTATCAACAAGAAGCGTGACCTTGGAGAAGCCATTATTTAAAGCGAAATCCACACGGTCGCGCATCAGCATCCTACCAATGCCAGCACCCCTATATTCGGGAAAAACGGCCATACTATCCAAATAGAATTCACCCAGACCTGTTTCCATCGCATTGCGACTCAAATCCATACCAGAAGTTTGCTTCACAAGGCCGAAAGTCTTTTCACGCATTCTTGCATAACGAGCGCCATCGTAAGCCACCAAAGCCCCCACCCTTTTGCCATCGGCCTCGGCTATGCGCGTGTTGCAATAACTATATAAGGTGTCGCACATACGGCAAATCTCAATCAAATGCTCATAAATGCCTCTCTGCTCATCTGGAAGCGTTGCATCAAGGTCAAGCATATCAATACCCGCCAAAACCACACGGGCAATGAATGGAGCATCATCCAATGTGGCATCTCGAAGCTGAACTATGGGAATCGCAGGTTGCATTAGCGTAATTTATTCCTTTGATAATGAGGTGCTACGATGATAACAAAGAAGAGCAGCGACACCAGCACCGAGGCCGATGCCACCAAATAAGCCGTCGAAAAAGAGAAATGCTCCGCCAACATTCCACCAGAGAAAATGCCGATGCCGAGACCCAAATCCCAAGTGGTGAGATAGGTGGAAGTGGCCGTGCCCCGCTGGGCGTTGGTGCCAAGGTTGATGAACAAGGCATTGAACGACGGAAAAGCCGCCCCAAAACCCAAACCACAGCACAAAGCAATCAACAGGAAAGCTACAGCAGTATAGTTGGTGCCCAAAGCGTTGCAATGGTGGCACATACCCAAACCGAACATAGCCAACACGACAATGCCCAAACCCAAAGCGATGGTTTGCGTCACCTTGCCCCTATCGACCATCTTACCCGCAAACAAGCGCGAGGCAATCAGTCCGACGGCATACACAGTAAAGAACAAGCCGCTGCTGATGGTCAGGCCCATCTCTTTGGCATAGAGGGCGATATAGTTGGAAATCTGCCCGTAAGCAAAGGCCAACAGCGTGAACGAAACGCCCGCCAACAGGCCTTTCAACAAAATGAAACGGTCCAAAGAAATCGGGGGACGCTTGACGGGCGGGCGCACCCTATGCTTGATTTGGGTGGCGAAAAAGACCGCCAACAAACTGCAAGCCATACAGCCCAAAAAGATGGCATTGAAACTGAAATGCTCATACACAAACAATCCCGTCATCGGGCCGACCGCCATTGCGATGTTGTTGGCCACACCGTAATAACCGATGCCCTCTCCCCTATGCTCTGACGGTACCACATCAATAACCAAGGTGTTGCCGCCCACTGAAGTGAGGCCAAAAGCAAAGCCGTGTACGATGCGGATGATTATTAATAAGGTGATAGTGGCGGCGAAAAGATAACCCACAAACACCGTCGTGAATATCGACAAAGCCAACACATACAAGGGTTTGCGCTTGAAAGTGTCCATCATATAGCCAGAAAAAGGCCGCACCACCAAAGTGGCCAAAGTGTAGCACGAAATGACCGTGCCTATCACCGCATTGCCCGCCTGAAAATTCTCCATAATGAAGAAAGGCAGCACGGGCAACAGTAGATAGAACGAAAAGAAAAACAAGAAGTTAGCCGCGCAAAGGCAAAGGTAATTCTTATTGAACAGTTTTTCTTCCATGACTATGGCTCGATTTCGGGTTGCAAAAGTAGTGAATTAAGGATTAAAACAGTAAGTTTCGGAAATTTTGTCATAAATTTTCACCTGTTTTGTGCCAAAATCGGAAATTTTGTCATTAAAAACATTGGTTTGGACTCGTTTTTGGCCTTGGCAAAGAATTTGACTATGGCGAGTCGTCCGAACGAAATGAAACGGACGGACAAACCGAGCCCCGTAGGGGCGACAGTCCAATAAGCAGGCGACGTAAGTCCCTGCACATAAAACGAACAACCAATAAGCAGGCGACGTAAGTCCCTGCACATAAAACGAACAACATAAACAAACAACTAAAAAATAGGAGATCAAAACCATGTTAGTAACTAGAAGAAATCAAGACTTCATGCCGACGCTGTTCAACGAACTGATGAACTGGAACGACACGACTTATTCAACCCCTCGCATGAACATCATGGAGACGAAGGACAATTACAAACTCGAACTCTGCATCCCCGGCCTCACCAAGGACGACGTGAAACTGAGCATCGACACTGAAGGCAACCTCGTGGTTGAAATGACCAAGGAAACCAAGAACGAGAAGAAGAACGAAGAGATGCGCTACCTGCGCCACGAGTTCTCGGTGGAACACTTCCGCCAGACCGTGATGCTGCCCGAGGACATCCACAAGGAGCAAATCAGCGCAAAGGTCGAAAACGGCATCTTGGACATCGTCATTCCGAAGGTGACTGTTGAAGAGAAGAAGCAGACCGTGCAGACCATCGAGATCGGCTAAAGCCATGCCAAAACAACCCCAAAAACGGGACGGAGCCTTCCGCCCCGTTTTTTGTTGCCTAAAACGCTTTTCCCAACACTTTAATTTCGTACTTTTGCCGCAAAATACATTGCGTATGAAAAAAGCGTTACTAATCACATTCTTAGGCCTTTTCTGCTTCTTGCAGGCCTTTCCGCAAGACAAGAAGCCTTTCATCACCCTCGACAACCTGCAACTGAACACCCGTGCCGACTTCACCTTCGACTACCATTTCGGGTACGACACGGTTGCGCCCAGCAGCGACCACGGCTTTGCAGGCAAGTATCTGGTCGTAGCCTTGGACGGCACCATCGGCAAGAAGTTCAGCTACCACCTGCGCCAACGCATCAACGCGCCCAACATCGGCTTTGCCAAGACCTTCTTCCAAGGCACCGACTGGGCTTATTTAAACTGGAACTTCACCGACAACCTTTTCCTTTCGGCGGGTAAACAGGTTGTGGCCATCGGCGGATGGGAATACGACACCAACCCCATCGACATCTACTATGGCACAGAGTTTTGGAACACCGTGTGCTGCTACGAGGTGGGCGCATCGCTCAACTTCAAGGACAACGCGGGCAAGAACCAAGTGCTTTTCCAAGTGTGCAACTCGCCCTTCATCAACCAAGCCATGCAGAGCATGTATGCCTTCAACCTGATGTGGTACGGCAACTTCAACCACTTCAAGACCACTTATTCGGTCAACTTGATTGAATACCAGCCCGGCAAATACATCAACTACATCGCTTTGGGCAACAAGCTGCAATTCAAGGGCGTGGAGATGTATCTCGACATCACCAACCGAGCCTCATTCCATCAGGAGCATTTCTTTGGGCAAGACATCACTGCCATTTTTGGCATCGGGGTTGACATCGGGTCGAAGTGGATTGTGTTTGCCAAGGCCGGTTACGACTACAACAAAGCCCAACTGCCCAACACGGAAACTTACGACCAATATGATCAATACATCACCCCGGGCAAGAAAGTGAATTTCGAGAGCCTTGGCTTCGAGTTCTATCCTTTAAACGACCGCAGCCTGCGCCTCCACCTCTGTGGCTCGCACACCAATGTTGACGGTGCCAGCAAGTTCCAAGCCAACCTCGGCCTCACTTGGAAGGTCGACCTGCTTCACGCATTCATAAAAAAGACGAAAGACTAAGGACGTAAGACGAAGGACAAAGGACAAAAGACGAAGGACGTAAGACCAAGGACGAAAGACGCCCTAAGTCCCAAGTCCTAAGTCCTAAGTCAAATAAAAACAACCTAATATGGCAAAAACGAAATACAACACCATCAAACGAACCACCACGTTCTATCACGACAGGGTGGAAAAAGTCTTCAAAAACATTGAGGACAAGCTCAAAAGACCTTTGAAATTCACCACGAAGCGAAGTTTCGAGGCCATCATTTTCCTCATCATCTTCTTCGCCTTCTTCGGGCTGTTGGCCTACAAAATGACCCTGCCCAAGATGCTGAACACCTTCATGCAGACGGCCTACCACCTGCTGCTCGAAACCGTGTTCTACATCATGGCCATCTGTGTGCTCATGGGCGCCATCAGCAAACTTTTGACCGAGTTTGGCGTGGTGCGCCTGTTGGAAAACCTCTTGCGCCCGCTGATGAGGCCGCTCTACAACCTTCCGGGCGTGGCTGCCTTGGGTGCCATTATGACCTTCCTTAGCGACAACCCCGCTATCATCACCCTTGCGCACGACAAGAACTTCAACCGCTATTTCAAGAAGTACCAACTCGTTTCGCTGACCAATTTCGGCACGGCTTTCGGCATGGGTTTGGTAGTGGTTGCCTTCATGACAGGCTTGGGCTTCGGCAAAGGTGCCTTGATTGGCGTGGCTGGTGCGGTCATCGGAAGCATCGTTTCCACCCGATTGATGCAACGCTCCACCTTGAAGGCCTATCCCGAATTGGACACCCCTGTAGATGAAGAATTTGGCGGCGACGAGCAACAGATTTCGTTCAAGACGGAAGGTGGCGTGTTCATGCGTTTCCTCAATTCGCTTTTGGACGGCGGCAAGGACGGCGTGAGCATCGGTTTCGCCATCATTCCGGGTGTGCTTTGCATCTCCACCATCGTGATGATGCTCACCTTCGGCGCTTCGGGCGCGAATGGTGAATATATGGGCGTGGCCTACGAATGGCTCTTCGGCTTCCAAGATGGTGCCCTCATCTCCTTCCCCATGACCGCCCTCGGCGCTGTGGGTGCCGCCATCGGTTTGGTGCCGCGTTTCATCACTGAAGGCATCATCGACAACAATGCCATCGCCGTGTTCACGGCTATTGGCATGTGCTGGAGCGGTTTCCTCAGCACCCACGCCGCCATGCTCGACAGCCTTGGCTACCGCAAACTCATCGGCAAAGCCATCGGCGCACATACCATCGGCGGACTCATGGCAGGCATTTCAGCCCACTGGCTGTTTGTGTTGCTGGCCTGGATATTCTAATCAATTTGTAGAGGCGGTGTGCACACCGTCTTTATTGTGAAAATTCGGAGTGTTACTCCGAATTTTTTCATTAAATGTGGAATTGTATTCCGATAATTACTATTCCTTGAACAACTTTGTGCCGGAAAGATATACTAAAAAAGCGGCCCGGAGGCCGCTCACCATGAAAAACAAAACATTACTATTGCTTTTTAGCCTTTCCTGGCACCCATGCTGTAAGTGAGGTTGAAGCGCAAGGTGTGCTCCAACGGGTTGCTGCCTGCCACCGTGTTGACGGGAATCAGGTAGGAAACATCGAGACCAAACACGCTGTACTTCAAAGCGGCACCCAAGGTGACGTATTTACGGTTGCCCTTCAGCGCGGTCTCGTTGAAGTAACCGGCACGCACAGAGAAGATATTGTTGTACCAATACTCGATGCCACCGCCAATGTTGATTTCGCAAAGCTCCTCGTAGAACTTGCCGTAGTGGACCAGCTCATGCTTCTGGTTGTAACCCCAACCGGGAGCATCGTAGAAAGATTGAATCATGCCTTGCACGACGGAGACATTGTTGTCGTAACCGTAAAGAATCTTATACGTACCATCGTCGTTATACATGGGGTTGCCCTGTTCGTCACGCTCAATGACGGGCGGAGTAGGCACCATCAGTTTGGAGAAATCCAAGCTGAAAGCCAAGGAGTTGTATTCGTCGAGTTCAAGCTTCAGGCTGGCACCAGCACGCAAGGTGGTCGGGATGAAGTCGCGGCGTTCGGACTGGCCGTTGTAGCTGACCTTACTACCGATGTTGTTGATGGCAACACCCCAAGCGAAGTCGGCACCCATAGTGTTGAACCACTCCACAGGCCTTTTGTAATACACTGCAACATCGGCAGCCACGGAGATACCCGGACGGCCATAGTCCGACTGGTTCTGCGTCAGGTCGGAATAGATGAAACGACCAGCCACGGCACCTGACAAGTAATCGCCGAGCATACGCGAATAGGTGGCGTCGACAGCCCACTCGTTAGGAGTGTACTTGCCTTGTGATATGTTATACTGATCACGGAATTCGATTTCACCGCAGTTGAAATAGCGCAAGGTGGCTGCCACCGAAGAGCGGTCGTTGATCTTGTAGGCCAATGCCAAATAGGCAAGATTCATGTCGGGGACCAGGTTGCGCAGCCATGGGCTGTAACCCAAACCTGCCGCAAACTTGTCCTCAAGGTAAACGTACTTGGCGGGATTGTAATGCATCGAATAGACATCTGGCGATGTGGCCACACCGCAGTCGCCCATCGAACCGCCACGGGCATCGGGTGAGATGGAAACAAATGGAACAGCCGTCGTAATCACATTCGGCGAAACGCTGTAATCCTGACCAATGTAGTTATTTTGTCCGTAAGAAGCAGCCGCAACCATCGTCAGGGCGGCAATAAGTAGTCTCTTCACTTTCATATTTGATTTGTGTATTAAAATTGCAAAAATAACGCTGATTCAAATGGCATATTGTATTACACGAAAAAATTTTTTCATCAATGCTGGATGACCATACGCTGGCTGACGGTGCGGAAATACCCTTTTTCGTCAGTCAAGGTTAGACGATAGAGATAAATACCTGAGCGCAAAGGGCTTCCAGAATAGCCACAACCGTTCCAAATGATGGGTTCGATGACACCATTGGTGGCATATACCCTTTTATATAGTTGCTGCACTGGCCGCCCCATGATGTCGAAAATCTCGATGTTGACGTCAAAATCGCCGTCCTCACCGTTGTGGGTCAGGGTGATGCGGGTTTCGTCGGAGAAAGGATTGGGATAGTTGCGCACTTGTGAGAGGAAGAGGTTGTCGTCGACGACGAACCACAAATTGGCCTCGGAAGGATTGTCATGCGTGTCCCACACCTTCAAATTGAATTCATAAGTGCCAGGTTCAAGGTTGTTGAGCGGGATGGCAATACGTCCGCGCCTAAAGTCGTTCAATGCCGGCTCGTAGCGGTCGTTCAGCACCAGATGGTTGCAATCGGCAAGGTTGCTCTTCATGACGATGTCGCGACCCAAGCTGTAGTCATAATGATAAATGCCTTGCGCATCGTAAAGGTCGGCATAAAGCACGCCATGACGCTCCACCGACTGGCCATTCTCGAAATCGGGCGAGTTCCAGTAGAAGGCAATGGTCGGGCCTTGGTCGTCGGGCACCATGGAAGGGTCGACGCCGCCCAAGTCGAGGTCATCAAACTTGCCCATGGCATCGATGCCACGGATGGAATCGTAGGCATAGAAGCTGAAACGCGGCTCGCCGCTACCAGGCTTGATGTCTTTCGGCACTTGGAAAGAGAGACTGAAACGGCCTCCGCTCACACTGACTTGACCTTGATAAAGCACATCCTTATGATAATACACATTCCGACCGGAATCTCCTTCAAACTTCACATATACCTTAGTCTTCTGGTCGAAGAAGCGCACCCACAACTTGCCGTTGAATCCCGAATCCAACTGGCCATTGAGGTCAGCAACCATGCCTTCCACCGTGACCATGCTCATGGCGTGAAGCTCGAAGTTATCGGCACTTCCCGCCACAATGCCATTGATTTTTTGCACGACGATGTTCTTCTCAGGCATGGGAAAACGCAGCAGGGGGTCGCCCAAAAACACAAAGCGGATGTTCAAGTTGGAATCAACCGCTGTGGTGTAGAAATTGAGCGCATCGCTCTTTGCTATGCGAACAATGTCACCATAGCACAACGGTTTCCCTGCCTCATCGCGCTGGGTCATTGCTGCAAGCAGGGCCTTTGTTTGGCGTTGATTCTGAGGACCATAGGTGGGGCGGCAAGTCGTAAACAAAGCCACACAGCCGCCTCGGGGATTCAAAACCAAATTCTCCCCAGCTGAAACCAGTAAAGGATTGTCATATTTGGCGAACTCACAGGTAGCGGTATACACGAATGGCATCCTGTCATAGTTGGTGAGCGAGGTGATGTCGGCATTGGTGAACACGTTTTCGTACGTCAGACCCTTGATGCCACCGTGACCGTTGTAAAAGGCCGCCAACACGCCTTTCTCGAAGGCCTGCTTCACATCCGCATTGGCACCTGGGATTTCGTAACCGCTCGCAGTGTACACTATTGGATAAGCACCGCAATACACCTTTTTCGCCGTCAGCGCGGGAGCGAGCGTATCTAACATACGAAAGTGTTCTTCAGCGTAACCCACATAACCCGATTGCTCGTCATCAGCGAAAAGCAACACATCGGATTTCCATTCGCCATGCGTTGCGTCCAAGTCGTCGTAATGCTTGATTTTAAGCAACATGGTTTCTGCTTCCTCCACGGTTGAAACCGAGATTCGTCCCACTCCAATGTCGACGTGGCCCAAGCTGTTCACGCCCTCGTGGTCGTCCATCAAAGCGAAGAAATCGTCGGTGCAGAAACTCAACTCATGGTGCGGGTCATTAAACGTTTCGTAGGTGGGCACAAAATTCGGCCCATAGCCAGTGATGTTTCGGAAGTCAAACGAGGCCCTGCCGAACAAGGTCAGGTACTTCAAACGGCCCGCGCTGCGACGATACACCATACGCACAAAATCGCGGATGCCCGATGGGTCGGGCGTGCCCGTCGAAAACTCGTTGTAAACCTCGTTCACGTCCACCACTATGCTGTTCAGGCCATCCTTCTCAGCATGATAATCGGCCAAGGCCTGCGCCTGTTCCATAAAGCTGGTCGGAGCGAGAATCAGGTTATCGGTCTCGATGATGGCATGAAGGTTTTGGTTGGACAAAGCCTTCCAGCTCACAATCTTCCGTGCGGCTTCGGGCTTGAACAACACATAGCGTTTTTCCGTCCTCTCATTGGTGGCGAAGACCAAGTTGCCGCCGCTCAACACACCGTCTTGCAACCAAGGCTGCAAAGGCGAACTCACGTCCCAAAGCTGGTGGTCGATGGTGGTGTTTTGCACCCATACGGACGTCTTGTCGTTCCCAAACTGGCTCGGCATCAGACGGAAAAGGAAGTTGTCGTTGGTCCGCTTCAACTGCCGCCAGCCATAGATTTCCACAAAATCGAGGTAGAGTACGGCATTCGGTTCGGGCGAAAGGCTAAGCACGAAATCGGCGGTGTCGGTATCCAACATCATCTGCTTATCAAACGCGCTCTGAATGCCATAATAATGATTGGCAGGGTATTGGATGGCCACATGGTTTTGCAGAAGATTGTCGTTCACACGGGCATCATAATGCAGATTCTGTGGTTTTGGAACGCGACCCAACACCCTCGCTTTCACCCTTAAAGGCTTGCTTTTCACCAGATTGGGAAAGGCAAAAGGAATGGCAAGAACGGAATCCTCAGCGGTAATGTATTCGCCATACCAATTCTGTCCAATGTTATAAGGAGAGAACAGCTCCTCCTCGTGCCAGAAAAAATCCGGGAACTCGGTCACAATCGTCGTGGCATCCTGCACGGGTAGAGAGATCTTCTCCCCCACCCTCAGGCCTTCCGTGCCGCTGTCGACACATAAATAATAATAGGTGGTGTCGGAATAGTAATTGCGCTCGCGCAGATAGGTCTTGTTGTTGTCGTCGACCAGCACCCACCGCGTGGGTTCCTGGCCGTAGAACAGCACCATGTCGCCTACATCGAAGCTGCCATCGTCGGCACCCGTCACACAAATGGCCATCTCGGTCAAGTCGTCGGGACGGCTTTCCGCATTCTTCTCAGGCAATGCACCGGAAGGGTTGCCAAACAGTCGTATCTGGTTTGGATTCAAGCTGTTCATATCAATGCCGATGCCTTGCAAGGTAGCATAATCCAATTGGTGGACACCCTCTTGCGTCACCGAGAGACGATACCACGTATGCTCGCTCAACACCGATTGATACGTGTTCTCCTGCGCCCAAGCCAAAGAAGCCTTGAGCAACAGCAAGGCCATACCAAAAACAAATATTCTTCTATGTTTCATACTCATTTTCATTTACTTAACACCAATTTTGAGACCAAAGTAGCCGTTTCGCCAAAGTCGTTGGTGGCCACGATGCGATAGATATAAACGCCGTTGCGCAGGTTTTCACCTCCCGCACCCCGACCGTTCCAACGGATGGGCGTAATGCGTGCCGATGTGCCCGACACCGTTTCGGAGAGCGTATTCACCCAACGACCCATGATGTCGAAGATATAAATGTCGACCTTCAGGTTGTTGCCCACTTGGTTGTGGTCGAACACAAAATGCGTCTCATCTGTGACTGGATTGGGCGCGTTGAAAACGTTTTCAACGACCATGCCACTATTGTTGGCCACAGTGAAATCGATGGATGCCGTGCTTGAATTGTTGTAAATGTCCCACACTTTGAGGGTCAAAGTATAGTCGCCGTCGGCAAGGTCTTGCATCTTGTAGGTGATGGTGCCTTTGCCGGGTTCGTCAAGCTCGGCGACAAAATAGTCGTTCAGGCAATAGGCGTTCTTGGATGTTCCTTCCAGCGTGGCCATGATGTCGTGTCCGATGCCCGCGCCCGTCGTGTTGATGCCGCTTTCATCGTTGACAAAGGCCATCAGCATCGGGTTTTGGCCCGTCAAGCCGCCGCTCACAAACAGCGTATCGTCGATGAAAAGCTTGATTTCCGGGCCTTGGTCGTCTTCGTTGGCATCGTCATAGAAGCCGCCAATAATGAACGAATCGCAGTTGCCGTTGGCATCCACATTATAATCTGTCGCGTAATAATTGATTAGGCCTTGACCAAAACGGTAGGAAATGTCGCGAGGCACGATGAAGTTGATTTTGAACTTTCCGTTGACGACCTCAGCCTTGCCATTGAAAATCATACTGTTTCGCACTTTAAAATCGACAGTGTTGGCCTTAAGCTCCGCTTCCTTGTCGTACACAATCACGCTCACCAAGCCATTGAAACTGGTGGCCACATTACCGTCCAAATCCTTAACAACACCTTCAATATCAACTGGTTGCAACGCACCTATCGTGTCATGGTAAACCGGATACGTCTTCCAAGTGCTATCGCTGACGGCTATGGAATCCAAGTCATAGCCTGGATATTTTCCGTTGATGCTCAAAGTTTCCACCTTCCATTTCGGATAGGTCAGACGAAGCGCGGGGTCGCCGAAAAAGACGTAACGCTTCTCAAAATTGCCACCGTTGGATTTGCCCATGCGGTAGACATCGCCCAAGCGATAATGCTCCCCTCCAACGATGCGGAACAATTTGTTATACAAGCCTCTGGCAAAAGCCATGTTATCATCGCCGTGGGTTACCCTCGAAGTGGTGAACATGGCAATCATGCCGCCGTATTGGTTGAGGAACGAATACTCGCCCAAAGAAGTGCGTCGATGGTCGTCATAACGGCTGAATTCGCAAGTGCCCGTAATCATCAGCGGATACATCGGGGCGTTGCGCCATGAATCGACGTCTTTTTTTTGCAGAATTTTCTCTTCCGAAAGCTGCACCTCGCCGCCGTGGCCAATATAGTGGAGCACCAGCGTGCCTTTCTCCATGCGGCTGTTGACGGCAGCGTTCACGTCGGGAGCAATCTCGCCGCCCGGAGCACTGATTTGCGGATAAGCATCCAAATAAATCTTGTCAACCACGATGCCGTCGCCGCCCACATCCTTGAACATGTCCGCCAAATCCTCAGCGTTTTTCACAAATCTGTATTCATCATCGGTGAAAAACGAAACCGTATTGCGCCAAGGTTTCATGGTAGTGGCGTCTTTCACGATGTAACGTTCAATCTTGTCAATCACTTGTGTGGCTTGTTCCAAAGTCTGGACGGGGAAACGTCCAATGCCTATGTCAGCCAAGGAATTACCAATATAGCCCTCGTTTTCGTCCATGAAGCCGAAATAGTCATCGGTGACGTAGGTTTGTTGCATATCCAACGAAGCCACCGTCTCGTAGGAAGGCACGAAGTCGACGATGCCGTCGCGGTTCTTATAATCATAGGAACAGTCGCCCAACAGCAATAGATACTTGATTTTGCGGCCTGGCGTGCTGTCGAGATAGAGCATACGGCAGAAGTCGCGGATGGCACTGACATCCTTGGCGCCACACGAAAACTCATTGTAGATCTTCTCCGGCGTGGTGATATAAATGTTCAAGTCAGGGTCGAGGACGTTGTGAATGGCTTGAAGACGCTCGGCCTGCTCCATGAAACCATCATAAGTCAAGACGACAAAATCCACGTCGCGGATGCCATGAAGGTTTTGGTTGTCGACCTTGCCGAAAGCCTTTGCCGTGCGATAGGTGCTGCCATTGTGGGCCACAAACTCGTTTTCACGGTTCCCGTTCACCCTAAAGCTGAAGGTGGAACCGTTGAGTTGTCCCTTCACGATAGTCGGATTCATGGGATTGCTCACATTCCACACCTGGGTCTGCTGCGAGGCGTTTGTCAGCCGGAATTCGTAAATCTTGTTGATGACATAGGCATCGGGGTTGCGAAACAGCATTTGTCCGCCCGTGAAAGCCAAGCTGCGCCATGCATTGATGAGCACATAGTCCACATAGCCTTCGGAAGTCGAATTGGAGCCCAATGCGTCGTGCTTCAGCGTGACACAAACGGTCTCGCTTGAAGGATTCGCATTGACCCATCCACCAACATTGTATCCAAAAGGATACTCCGTTGATGAAGTTGTGGTATGTATGGGATAGGTCGCCTTCTTCACATTGTCGATCATCACATCGAAGTTGGCCGACTGGAAATTGCGTCCCGCCAAAGCCGTCTTCACCATGCAAGGCAGCGTATTGACCACATTGGGGAAAACGAAATCCATGCTCAGGGTCGTAGTTTTGTCCATTTTATCGCCATAATAGGTACGGCCAACCCTATGCAGGTTGTATTGGTCGTTTTCATGCACTTGATAGTCAATGAATTGATTTATGATTTCGGAAACATCTCCCGACGGTGCAGCGGCTTCGCTGATGCGCTTGCCCTGGCCCAAACCCAAAGCGACAAAAGCGTAAGCGTAATCATCATAGGGATTCTGATCATGGGTGAAGGCCGTGCGGTCAGATTCAAGTTTCCAACATACTGGGCCGCGACCATAGAAGAGGATGTAGTCGTTGTTGTCAAAGCGTCCGTCGGCCTCGCCCGACACGTAAATGGGCACTTCCACCAAATCGTCGGGACGAGAAACATTGTTCATCTCAGGCAGCACGCCGCCGCCATTGTGGTAGATACGGATTTGGCGCGGGTCGAGGTTAGACACATCAATGCCTAACTCGGTGAGGTCTGTAGCCGTCAGCTTGTAGATGCCCGTTTCGGGAAGGCCAATCTTGTACCAATCGCCCGATGCCATCGCCGAACGATGCGCATATTCTGTAGTCGACTTGCAAACGCTCACGTCGGGCGTCAGCGTCATCGAAAGGGTTGCCGAAACCAGTTTTTCGTACCGTTCCCCGTTTTGTCGGAAAGGCACAATGCGCACCGAAAGCAAGGCTTCGTCGCGGGAGCGCAAAGGCGTGGCTGTCACCTCAAATTTGGAGTCGTAAGCATAATCCCGAGCCACTTGCATTTCCTCATCAGAAAGAGCTTCGGTCTTGACATTCAACAACTTCACCCCTACTTTCACCGCATCGTCATAGATGGGATACGAATAGTAAAGCACCGGCATGATGCTTTCATAAACCCCAGATTCCAGATTAATATATAATAAGGTATCGGAATCGATGCGTTGACCCGTCACCCCTTTCCATTGTAAACGAATCGGATAGCTCATTTCCATTTGTCCCCAAAGCGAAACGGGCGCAAAAAAGGCCAACACCGTCAGTAGGAACAGGTATCTCAAACGTATGATATGACACATGGTTGCTTTTAATTAATTAAAAATCATTTGTTTACAGCAACGGCATTCCATCCAGACACACCGCCATCTAAAAGGAAACGAAATTACAACTTTTTTATTATATCCGCCAATAATTCGCACCAAAAAAGTTTTTTTCCAAAAATTGGCAGCAGATTCAAAAAAAGTCCATAAATTTGCGTGATTTTTTTGAAAAATCTTGAAGCGAATACAATAAATGCCCTTCAACCGAGTTTATAGATAACAAATTTGAACGAAAATGTATAGAAAAAATGGATTCAAGACGTTAGCCATCATTGTTTTGGCTGGATTGCTCACCGTTTCGTGCTCCAAGAAGTCATCGCGCACAACGGGTTGGGCCTACAACGATGCCAACAATGGAGGCTTTGAGGTTACTGAGATCAACGACCAAGAAATCGGTCCCGGCCTGATTGCCATCGAAGGCGGAACCTTCGTGATGGGTGCCACGACCGACAACTTGACCTATTCGTGGGACAACTCGCCGCGCAAGGTGACCGTTCCCACCTTCCTCATGGATCGTACCGAGGTCAGCAACGTGGACTACCGCGAATACATTTATTGGCTGAACCGCGTTTACGGACAGAACTATCCTCAAGTGGTACGCAACGCTGCGCCCGACACCTTGGTCTGGCGTGACCGTTTGTCCTACAACGAGCCCATGGTGGAGATTTACTTCCGTCATCCTTCCTACAACGACTATCCCGTGGTGGGCGTGACTTGGGTACAAGCCACCGACTACTGCGCCTGGCGTACCGACCGCGTCAATGAGTTGATGCTCGTTGAGGCTGGCATCCTTGATTGGGATCCGACCCAACAAGACGAGGAAAACTTCAACACAGACGCTTATTTGGCCGGACAATACACCGGCAAGGTGAAGAACGGCAAGAAAGACCTCTCGAAGGGTGGCGACGGTATGCGTAACGTCAGAATGGACGATGGTATCCTGCTGCCTTCCTATCGTCTGCCCACGGAAGCTGAATGGGAATATGCCGCTGTCGGTCTGGTGGGCAACACCAGCAACGAACTCGTCAGCGAACGCAAGGTTTATCCTTGGAACGGCGATGGTTTGCGCACCGACAACAAGAGATACATGGGCAGCTTCATGGCCAACTTCAAGAGAGGCCCTGGCGACTATATGGGTGTTGCCGGCAACCTGAACGACGGTGCCGCCCTGCCCGCCCCTGTGGGTTCCTATTGGCCCAACGACTACGGTCTGTACAACATGGCCGGCAATGTCGCCGAATGGTGCCAAGATGTTTATCGTCCTTTGACCTTTGAAGATGTGGCCGACTACAGCCCCTTCCGTGGTAACGTGTTCACCCGTAAGGCTGTTGACGAAGAAGGCTTCCTCCTCCAGAAAGACTCCCTCGGTCGTATCCGCAGAGAGCCCATCCCACAGGAAGAGGCTGCCAGACGCCAGAACTACCGCACGAGCTTCAACTCCAACTATGACGATGGTGACTACATGTCGGCCATCCGCAACCGCTGGAGCGACCCGCAAGACGACCAGAGCGTGTTCACCAAGGAAATGTACGAAACGGCTACCAACGACAATCCTGGTACCACCCTCATCAGCGACGAATCGAGAGTGTATAAAGGCGGCTCATGGGCTGACGGCCCCTACTACCTGAGCCCCGGCACCCGCCGCTACCTCAACCAGAACCAGTCTGCCTCAACCATCGGCTTCCGCTGCGCGATGAACAAGGTGGGCAGTTCCTTTACCAAGTAAATAAAAGAGAAGAGTAGAGTAATTTGTAGAGTTTTTCATTTGTTTTGTGAAGCCGTTTGACCCGTCAGGCGGCTTTTTTCATTAAAAAGCAAATATTTTCAAAACCATGATAGCGACCATATACCAACACTTCCAAAAGGCCTACAAAATCACCACCGACAGCCGCAAGGTCGAGCAAGATGCTGTCTTCTTCGCCTTGAAAGGTGAGAATTTCGATGCCAACGACTTTGCCCTGCAAGTGGCCGAAGCAGGCGTGGCCAGCCTCGTCGTCGCCGACCGAAAAGAGCTGCCCCAACACGAGCGCATCCTCATTGTGGACGATTCCTTGAAAACCCTGCAAAATCTTGCCGCATACCACCGTCAGCAAAGTCGGGCCACAGTGCTTGCCATCACCGGCACCAACGGCAAGACGACTACCAAAGAACTCGTTTCGGCAGTCATGGCCAAGAAATACCGCATCATCCACACCCAAGGCAACCTCAACAACCATATCGGCGTACCGCTCACCCTGCTGACCATCAAGCCCGAAACGGAGATTGCCGTCGTGGAGATGGGTGCCAGCCACCCAGGCGAAATCGACTTCCTCTGCAAGATTGCCGACCCCGACTATGGCCTCATCACCAACGTCGGCAAAGCCCATTTGGAAGGCTTCGGCAGCTTTGAGGGCGTCATCAAGACCAAGACGGAGCTGTACAGGCACATCAAGAGTCATGGCAAGGCCGTCTTCGTCAACCAAGGCAATCCGCTGCTTTGGGAACAATCGGAAGGGCAAAACCGCATCAGTTACGGTCGCCATTGCGCCGCCGATGCCCCTGTCGCCCCCGGCCAATGTAACCCTTATCTGAGCGTCGTTTGGAGGAAACACCTCATCCAGACCCATTTGGTGGGCAGCTACAACTTCGAGAATGTGGCCGCAGCCATCGGGGTGGGACAATATTTCGGCGTGGACGAAAATGCCATCATCGAGGCTTTGGAGCAATATATGCCCACCAACAGCCGCTCACAGGTGATTGAAACCACGAAGAACCATATCATCATGGATGCCTATAACGCCAACCCCACCTCCATGCGTGCCGCTTTGATTAATTTCGCCAGCATTTGCGGCGGCGAACACCTATTAATATTAGGCGACATGCGCGAGTTGGGCACGGCATCAGAAGAAGAGCACCGCAATATCCTCGGTTTGATGAAGGAATTGGGCTTTAAGGAAGCTTTGCTTGTAGGGTCGAACTTCTGTGCTTACAACAAGAATCCCGATTGGATGACTTTCGAAAATGTCAAGGAGTTGTGCCAGCATCTTGAAAGCAAACCTATTAGCGGAAAAACCATACTCGTCAAAGGCTCTCATAGCGTACAATTGGAAAAGGTATTACCATTATTATGACGACTCACACCGCCATCGGCCTCATGTCCGGCAGCTCGTTGGACGGGTTAGACATCGCACTCGTCAGGTTCCACGAAGAAGGCGATCACTACGGCTTCCAAATCCTGCAAGCCGAAACCCTACCCTATTCCGACCCTTGGAGAACACTGCTCTCCGAAGCCTTCCACAAGCAACCCGAAGATTTGGTGCAGTTAGACAAGGATTACGGCAAATACTTGGGCGAGCAAGTGTCGGCTTTCGTAAAGAAACACAATGCCCATCCCGACTTCGTGGCCTCGCATGGACACACCGTTTTCCACCGTCCCGAGGAACATTACACCCTGCAAATCGGTGACGGACAGGAATTGGCCAAAGCTTGCGGTTTCACCGTCATCAACGACTTCCGTAGCGAGGATGTCGGCAAAGGCGGACAAGGCGCGCCCCTCGTGCCCATCGGCGACGAACTGCTTTTCAGCAACTACGACATCTGCCTCAACATCGGCGGCATCGCCAACCTCTCCTACAACGAGAACGGCAAGCGCATCGCCTACGACCTCTGCATCGCCAACCAAGCCTTGAATTTTCTGGCCAACAAGAACGGTCTTGCCTACGACCGCGATGGCGAAATGGCCCGCAGCGGTGAGGTCGACATCACCTTGCTGAAGCAACTGAACAAGCATCCGTTCTATGGTCAGGAGCCTCCAAAATCCTTGGGACGCGAGTTTTTCGAAACCTACCAGAAAGCACTGTTGAACGACCTTTCCGTCCCCGACATGCTGGCCACTTTTGTGGAGCATATCGCCCTGCAAATCGCCTTGCCCATCAGTTTCCTGCCCAAAGGGAAAATCCTTTGCACCGGCGGCGGTGCCAGAAACAAGTACCTCATCGAGCGCCTGCGAGCTCGCACGAAACACGAGGTGGTCGTCCCCGAAAAACAAATCATCGACTACAAGGAAGCCTTGGTGTTCGCCCTGCTCGGACTGCTGAGAATGGAAGGAAAAACCAATGTCTTGGCCTCGGTGACGGGTGCCGAAAGCGACAGTTGCAGCGGAAAAATCTGGAAGTAATTCGAAAGGAAACCATAAAAAACGAAGGAGCTACAATCGCTTGTAACTCCTTTTTTTGTGGGAACTGTTGGACTCGAACCAACGACCCCCGCCTTGTAAGGGCGATGCTCTGAACCAACTGAGCTAAGCTCCCTTTTCGCGCTGCAAAAATAGGACTTTTTTCTCTTTTTTCAACATCTAATGCAGTTTTTCCGTTATTTTCATTATTTTTGTAGGCAGTAACATTATAGCCTTAATGCTTTCAATGAATATGAAAAAACTAAATACCAATAAGTTAAAACAATACTTACCCTTTCTTTTATTGATTGTGGCAATTGTTTGCTGCAACCTTGCCATTGCCGATGTGGGCAACCAAAACCGCTACAATTCCGGTGGCGGCGGCTTTGACGGCGATTTCGACATAGGCGTGCTCATCGGCTGGCTCATCAATCTGTTCATCGAGAGTCCCGTCATGGGCTTGATTGTGGTGATTGTCATCATCATCGCCTATCGCGTCGCGAAAAAGAAAGGCGCCAACGTAGACTATATCAACAAAGGCGTGAACCGTCAGGCCGAAACCGATAGCACGCCCGACTTCAGTGCGGCGGTGGCGGCGGAAATCCAAGCCATTGACCCCAACTTCTCGTCAGACAAGTTCATCGGCTTTGCCCGCGAGGTGTTCATGAAGATTCAGGAAGCCTGGACAACCAAGGACTGGAAGCCCATCCGTCCCTTCGAGAGCGAAGCCCTGTTCAACCAGCACAAGCAACAGTTGGACGAATACATCCGCCTCGGTAAGACCAACATAGTGGAAAAAATCGCCATCAAGCACTGCTCGCTGCACGAGTTCAGGCAGGACGGCGACAAGGAAGTGCTCAAGGTGTGGCTCAATGCCATCATGCGCGACTATGTCGTCGACGACAAGACGAAAAAAGTGCTCGAAAGCGACCCCAACCGCGACTGGTACATGAAATACGAGATGGTCTTCAACCGCAAGGCCGGCCTCAAGACCCAAGTCGGAAAGAAAGGCAACAGCATCACCAACTGCCCCAACTGCGGCGCCCCAACCGAGGTCACCTCTTCGGGACAATGCACCTATTGCGGCAGCGTCATCACCAATGGCGAACATGATTGGGTATTGACCGACATTCATTCGAGACCATAGAAACAACGTAATGTATCCTTAAATTTTAATCTTGAATTTTTAAATCAATCAATAAACAATTAAACAACAACATTATGGGACTTATCAAAGCAATAACAGGCTCCATCGGCGGCACCTTGCGCGACCAATGGCTTGACCTTATCAAATGTGACAACATGGACATGGACACCCTGATGGTGAAACAAACCACCAAGTCAGGGCAAATCTCCAAAAGCAGCCGTATCATCGTGGCTCCTGGCCAGGTGGCCGTCATCTACGACACTGGCGTAGTGCTCGATGCCACCGCTGAGGAAGGTGTCTACACTTTCGACAAATCCTCGTCACCCTCGTTCTTTGCAGGCGAATTCGGTCCTGTGTTCAAGGAAATGTGGCAGCGTTTCACCTACGGCGGCACACCCGCCAAGGAGCAAGCCGTGTTCTACTTCAACGCCAAGGAAATCCTCGACAACAAGTTCGGCACCGCCACCCCGATTCCCTTCCAGGACTGGTCACACGCCATCCCGAACCAAATGACCAACTCGCTGATGCCAATGGGCGTCAACGTGCGTTGCTACGGCAAATACACCTTCCGCTTAGACGACATGGGCATTTTCATGCGCAACCATGCAGGTACAGCCGATGTGATTAAGAAAAACGACATCACCGAACAAATGCGCAGCGAAGTGATGGCTTCGTTCCAAAACGTGCTCAACGAGATGGGCAACAGCAATCATCGCGTTCCCGTCCTCGAGCTGCCGAGCTACACCGACGAAATCAAAAAGGTGATGGACGAGAAAGTGTTTGACGAGCCCATCCGCGCCCGTGGCGTGCGCCTCATCAGCTTTACCATCGAGTCCGTCTCGCTCGACGATGCCAGCCAAAAGAAGATTGACCGCTACGAATACAGCACCAACGCCATGATGCAGCAAGGCAAGATCATCGACGTGATGGAGACCGCTGCCGGCAACGAAAACGGCGCTGTGGGCGGCTTCATGGGCGTCGGTATGGCTAACATGGGCTCGGGCGGCATGACAGGCGGCGCGATGCAAAACGCCTGGAACAACCAAGGCGGACAAACCACCTACGACCCCTACAACCAAGGCAGCGCTCAGCCCAAAGGCGGCGTTCCCTGCCCGAAGTGCGGCACGATGATTACCGGTAAGTTCTGCCCCGAATGCGGCGCCCCCGCTCCGGCTCCCAAGGCAACAATGAAATGCCCGAAATGCGGCACCGAAAGCAGCGGCAAGTTCTGCCCTGAATGTGGCACGCCGCTGATCGCCGTAGGCCCGAAGATATGCCCTAAATGCGGCACTGAAGCGACAGGCAAGTTCTGCCCTGAGTGCGGCACACCGATTGAATAATAAAAAAACCATGGGGCTGCGCTATGCGCAACCCCATGGTTTTGAGCGAATAACGGGGTTCGAACCCGCGACCCTCAGCTTGGGAAGCTGATGCTCTACCAACTGAGCTACATTCGCGATTTGCGCAGCAAAGATACGAAAAATATTATTATACAAACCGAATACAATGCAAATATCAAAAAAAGACGAACAAATCATCCACGAAAGCTTTCACCCCAAATCGTGGAACGAAATAAAGACCAACAATTCATGGTCGGTATTCAAGATCATGGCCGAGTTTGTGGATGGCATGGAAAAGATGTCGAGAATCGGGCCTTGCGTGGCCATTTTCGGTTCGGCACGCACCCTACCTGGCGACAAATACTATGAGATGGCCGTCGAAATTGCCGAAAAGCTTGCCGACTACGGTTTCGGCATCATCACAGGAGGCGGTCCCGGCATCATGGAAGCCGGTAACAAAGGCGCACGCCAAGGCGGTGCCACCAGCGTAGGACTGAACATCAACCTGCCCTTCGAGCAACACAGCAACCCTTACATCGACACCAGCACAAGCATCAATTTCGACTATTTCTTCGTCCGCAAGACCATCTTCATGCGCTATGCCCAGGGGTACATCGCTTTGCCGGGCGGCTTCGGCACCTTGGATGAGCTCTCGGAGGCTCTCACCCTCATCCAGACGAACAAGATGGTGGAATTCCCCGTCGTCCTCGTCGGCTCGGAATACTGGCAGGGACTGATCGACTGGTTCCGCTCCACCCTTCTCAAGAACAATATGATCAAGGAAGAAGACTTTGACATCTTCCATATCGTCGACACCACCGATGATGCCGTGAAGGTCATCAAGGAATTCTACAAGAAATACGCCGTCAAGCCGAACTTCTGATGATGCGTCGCTATATTGAAGTTCCACTGCAACTGCTTGACATTGAAGGAGAAGGCTTCCATATCATGGTCCAAGGTCGGATCCATGGTAAGGAAGCCCTTTTCCTGATTGACACGGGCGCCTCGCGTTCCGTCTTCGACCCAAAAACCATCTCCAGTTTCATCGACGACATCCAATTTGAGAAAAAGGAAGGCATGACCGCCGGCGTGGGCAGTTCCGACTTGGAAAGCTCCACCTTTGTCATCGACCGTTTTTCCATCGGCGATTTGGAAATCACAGATTATGAAGCCGTTGCCTTGGATTTGGAAAACATCCACGAGATGTATGCCAAACTCAGCCTGCCCCACATCGACGGCATCATGGGCGGGGATTTATTGAGGCGGTATAAAGCTGTAATTAATTATAGGTGTAAGAAACTGCGCCTCACTCCGATTCTTTAATGAGGGTTTCTTTCTCAGAAGCTTCTTCCTTTTCCTTCTCTTTAACATACCGTGCATCCAAGCACAGCCTGAACCCACCGAATGAGTTTTTCAAATCGGGCAGGCGTTTGCCGCGCCACGACACTCGACACGAGGTATGGGGCAACTCCCATGCGCCGCCTCGGATGATGTACATCTGTCCGTCCCTGCCCAAAGTGGCGTTGCGCTCCTTGTCGAAATAGCGGTATTTAGTAGAGCACCATTCCCACACGTTGCCCGACATGTCGTAGATGCCCAACTCGTTGGCACTGCGCTTCTTCACCTTCTTGGTTTTGTTGGCGTTACCGTTATGCCAAGCCACACGGTCCACTTCCTTGCCGCCGCTATAGATATAGCCTCGCGAGTTCATTCCGCCGCGTGCCGCATATTCCCATTCCTCCTCGGTAGGCAGGCGGAACTGCATCCCCGTAATGCTGTCGACGCGCCGCAAAAACTCCTGCACCTCATAATAGTCGACATTGGTGACAGGGCGTTTCGGGCATTTGTAACGGCTTGGATTGTAACCCATTACCTCATTCCACAGCTTTTGGGTCACTTCCGTCTGACCGATGTAGTAATCCTCGGACATCGTCACGTAATGCACGGGCAATTCGTCAGATTGCGAATAGCGGTCATAGTTGAATTCTGCGGTGTCCAAGTGCTGGGCACCCATCCAAAAGCCGCCTTTATCGACCCGTACCATGTTGAATGACACCTTGTTGACACGATAGGAAGTAGGCGCAGGAAGCGTGTCTTGCGCCAAAAGCAACGTTTGCATACATAACAGCAAACCGAAAAACAGGAAAAATCTTTTCATTATGCTTCAATTTTAGGGCAAAAATAGGAAAATAATCTTCTTTTTGCGCAAGAATTAGTAAAAACTCCAAGCTGTGAGGCTTTTAGATTTGGTAGGCGGGAAGGTGTTTCCTAACATAACAAAGAAGGCATGAAAACATTTTAAAGCAGAAAAAAAATTGTTTGAAACAGAATTATATGTATTTTTGCGGCATGTTTTAATCCGAATAGCACTATGAAAAGACTCTTCACCATCCTTTGTTTGCCTCTCGCGGTGCTGTTTTTTGCCTGCTCGACCGATATCGACCTTTATGCCGACTACAAGGAAACGCCCATCATCTACGGCCTCCTTGATGCCACTGCCGACACCAACTACGTCAAAATCACCCGCGTTTTTTCCGTTGAGGGCGATGCCTACCAAACCGCCATCAACCCCGACTCAAGCAACTACCCGGGCAAATTGGACGTCCGCATCATCGAATATTGCAACGGCGACTCGCTCCGCGAAATCATTCTCGACACCATCACCATTCACAACAAGGAGCAAGGCCTGTTTTATGCGCCCGACCAAAAACTGTACTACACCACGGAGCCGCTCAACCTCAACAGCAACAGTGAACACTACAGTTATCGCCTTAAAGTCGTCCTTCCCGACCGCACCCTGACCACAAAAACCGACATCGTGGGCAACCGCAGCTTTGGCGTGCAAAGCTTGGCCGTGAACTTCTCGAAGGAATATTTCGGCACAGTGTCGCGACAGTTCCTGTTTCATCCTGCCGTCAACGGCGCGTTCTACCAAGTCAGCATGGCCTTCACCTTCTTGGAACAACGCACGCCCGACGACGACTCGGTGCCGCGCACCATGCATTGGGACATCGGCACCTTCTCCACATCGGAATATTTCAACTATCATACCGATGGCGACGCATTCGTATTTCCCTATAGGCCAGAGACTTTCTACGCCGAATTGCAGGAATTCATCGGAGGCGACACCGCCATTGCTGGATTGAAACGCTACATTGGCGACTACCCTGTTGAGGTCGTCATCACGGCGGGAGGCGAAAGACTACGGCAGTATATTTACAACAACGATGCCTCGGAAGGCTTCGTCATAGGCGACCCCGAATTCTCCCTCATCAACGGAGGTTACGGCGTATTCTCGTCACGCATGACGGCACGTCAATCCGTAAGGCTGGGCGGCGAAACTGTCCCCGACTTGGTGGCGATGACCAACTGGGGCTTCAAGTTTATCGGCGGACGGGAAGAATAGGAAAGCCCACCAAGATTTGTTGTCCTTGCCTGCGAGTTTCCGAAAAAACGCTATCTTTGCGCAAAATTGCAAAACAATGCCAAGAATACTTATCATCGACGACGAGGCTCCCATCCGCCGCGTGCTGCGCGACATCCTCGAAAACGAAAGCTATCAGGTGGACGATGCCGCAACAGGCATGGAAGCCCTGCAACATATTAAGGAACAAGACTTTGATGCCGTTTTCTGCGACATCAAGATGCCCGAAATGGACGGCATAGAGGTGCTCGAAGCCATCCGCAAGGAGTCGGACGTGCCCGTCATCATGCTCTCCGGCCACGGCACCATTGAGACGGCGGTCGAAGCCATCAAGAAAGGCGCCTTCGACTTCATCCCCAAGCCACCAGATTTGAACCGACTGCTCATCACCTTGCGCAACGCCTTGGACAAGAAGAACTTGGCTACCGAAAACAAGGTACTGAAAAAAGCCGTGAAAATCCAGCACCAGATGATTGGCGAGTCGGAGCCGATGCTTGAGGTGAAGGACATGATTGCCAAAGTCGCTCCCACTAACGCGCGCGTGCTCATCACTGGCGAGAACGGCACGGGCAAGGAACTCGTTGCCCGACAGCTGCACGAGCTCAGCTCTCGTTGCAGTGGTCCGTTCATCGAAGTGAATTGTGCTGCCATTCCTTCGGAACTCATTGAAAGTCAGTTGTTTGGTCACGAAAAAGGCGCTTTCACCTCCGCCATCAAGCAGCGCAAGGGCGACTTCGAGTTGGCCGACGGCGGCACCCTTTTCTTGGACGAAATCGGCGACATGAGCCTTTCGGCCCAGGCCAAGGTGCTTCGGGCCTTGCAGGAAAACAAGATTGTGCGCGTAGGCGGAGAAAAAGAGATTCCCGTCAACGTGCGCATCCTGGCTGCCACCAACAAGAATCTGAGTGCCGAAATCGAGAAGGGCAACTTCCGCGAGGATTTGTACCACCGTTTGAGCGTCATCGTCATCCAAGTGCCGCCGTTGCGCGAGCGCAAAGACGACATTCCGCTATTGGTCGGCAACTTCTTGGAAAGCATCGCTCAAGACATGGGCAAACCCGTTCCGACCTTCCAGCCCGAAGCCATTGAAGCCTTGCAGCAATACCAATGGACGGGCAACATCCGCGAGTTGCGCAACATTGTGGAACGCCTTGTGATTCTTTGCGGGGGCGACATCACCAAGGAGGATGTGGTGCGGTTTGGCAGTCCGTTGAAATAATTTTTGCCTACCCCTTGCGGGGTATCGAAAATAGGTGTAATTTTGCCGTCCGTTCTTTGAGGATGACAGCATCATCAAGACCAAAGACAACCATTGGGGGTGACCGGTTTTGACAGCAAGATGAATTGTCATGTAAGCATGTCGAGCCTCGCAGTGACGCTCGGACGAGACATCCCGCAGGTGGAGATTCCTGATTCCGGCCTGAGCCCGGGGTGCTAAGCAATTTCGGGATAGCCTTGTCGGCGCTCCGACAGCAAGGCGAAGCTCAAGGAGATAAGGTCGCGTTTAGGGCGTTCGTTCCCTTGCACGGCACGAAAACCAACAGCGGAATAAGCATGTAGAAACCATGGGGGTTCCTTGTTTGGACGAGGGTTCGACTCCCTCCATCTCCACAATACAATCGGCGTAATCAAGTGAATCACAAGATTATGTCGATTGTTTGTTTTGTATTTACCCAAATGTTTGCCCGTTTTCTGTAGGCAAAATCACAATTTTTTCTCGTTTTGGCTGAATTTCTATCCATTGGACATAAAACAAAAACCGCCCTGTGTCAGTTTTTGGCATAGGGCATGTTGTATTTTTGCAGCAAATTTAAAAGTTATGACAGCATCATTAGAAAACGAAAGGAATTACATAAGTTACTCAAGGCCAGGTGATGAATACGGCAAGTTAGGCAACATGGCAGGTGGTATGCCGCTTGTTATCAATGGACATGATGTTTATGCCTCCGAGCACGTGTATCTATGCGGTTATTGGAGCTTGAACACCGAAACACAGGCAAATCCAGTAGTATTGCTGCTCTCAAAAGAGCGGAGATTATGCCAAAAGATGCACCAAGAGCAAATACAGAAGCGAAATGCGCCCGGATTTTCATGATTTCAAATACGATTGGATGGTTTGGGTGGTTTGGCAAAAGGCTCAACAAAAGGAAAATTTCCGTGATTTATTATTAAGCACGGGCGATGCGCAAATCTATGAGGTTGTCAAAGGCGATGCAGTTTGGGCTGTTTGGCCTGATGAGAACGGTGTGATGCAAGGTGGCAATGGAATGGGCGAGATCCTGATGATGATAAGGGATTGCCTCCGAAACAACACCGAGCCATCCTATAACAAAGACCTGCTGAACCAAAGTGGGATTTATTTCTTGGGTGAACGGCTTGTTTTTTAGAGGAAAACCCAATATTTTACCGAAAATAATAAAAGAATGTGCCCTGTTTCAGTTTTTGGCAGAGGAGGCGTTGTGTCTTTGCGATTGTAATTTTTGACATTTCTAAAACCAAGTATTTTTCAGATTGAATTTTTTTTCTGTATATTTGCACCGTCAATGTTTCCTCTTGCTTCTGAGTAAGAGGAAACAGAGATAGGGCGTTTTAGTATGTTGCCTCTACGAAACTGGACACTTCGACTACGGCAATGGGCAGAAACGCCCACGTCGATTGATATTAATTCCTCCGGGAACGCAATATCATTTACTGGCGTGGGCATTCGCTTATCACAAAGTCGGCAGTCCAGACCCCATTCTTCAGGGGAGCCAAGGTAGATGATAAGCTGATTGTTCCCACGCCTTTTTCTATGATATAATAGCCAATCTTGGGGACTGTGCGGCCATAAACAAGGGACTCATGGAACAGATGGTCACAAAAGTAAATGCACAAGAGTATATGCAAAAAGGGATAGAACTGTATGATTCCAGCGATTATCAAACCGCAATACAGTACTTCAAAAAAGCTCTTGATGCTTCAAACAACGCTGAAACTATGCTCTATTTGGGGCAATGTTATCATGCAATGCAAGACTATAAGGAAGCTGCCAAATGGTATCAACAATCTGCTGAACAAGGGAATCCGTTAGCGCAGTATAGGTTGGGGATGTGTTATTTGGATGGAGAAGGTGTTCCTGAAGACGACAAAGAAGCCGTAAAGTGGTTTGATTTATCGGCTCGGCAAGGAAAACCTGTTGCCCAAAGAATGATGGGAGATTGTTACTATAATGGTTATGGGGTTGCTGTAGATAAAAAAGAGGCTGTGAGTTGGTATAAACTATATGTAGAACAAAGGGAAGGAAAGGCAGCGGTAGCACCAATTACAATTAGATTGGGCATGATGTATCTTGAAGGAGATGGGATTCCGAAAAATGCCGAGGAAGCCGTCAAATGGTTTAGGGTGTCAGCTAAACAAGGATTTTCACAAGCACAATATTATTTAGGATGTTGCTATTTTCATGGTAATGGTGTATCGAAGGACAAAGAAGAAGCCGAAAAATGGTTTAGAAAATCAGCGGAACAGGGGCTTGCAGATGCTCAGTTTATGATGGGATTATGTTATTATACAGGATTACCTTGGCATGGGAAAGAATCTGCGAAATGGTTTAAGTTGGCAGCAGAGCAGGGGAATGCTGATGCTCAGTTGTTTATGGGAATGTGCTACAAAGATGGGTTTGGTGTTTCTGAAGACAAAGGAGAGGCTGAAAAATGGCTAAAACTATCAGCAAAGCAAGGTAATCATCGTGCTATTGAATTATTAAATGACATTTGAACAAAACAACTCGATTGATGGCGAATCGAATGACGATGTTATCCAGCATAAACAATAAACGATTAAAAACGATGACTTAATGGCAACAGATATGAATACAGAGAACAAAGGTTTTGAAGAATGGCTCGAATGGGCAAACCAACCCAGTCAGAGACGGGAAGGACGCACAAATATCCTTCCTGAAATTGTAAAATATCTAAAGGCTCATCCAGAGGATTTTGTTGAGCCTGTAACGAGTATGGAAGGTTGCCCTTATATTGCAGCCCCTGGAGTCGATTCTCGGACATGGGAAGCTGTGAGCGAAAGTCTTATTGATAGATGCCTTGAATCTCACTTTGGTGCAAAGTACGATGCCATTTCCGATATTCCCAAAGAAGAAATTGTCAGACAAATTGCTGGCATTATTGGTCCTGAAGCCGCCAATAGATTTGCCCAGTTTGTTGCAGATAGTCCTTCCTATTTGTAAAGGCAAAGAAGAATAGGCGTATAAACAAAAAACATATCCTGTGTCAGTTTTTGACACAGGATCGATTGTATATTTGCAGCGTGAAAACCACAAAATAAACAAGTTATATGGCAGGCAACAGATTAAATCGCTACTTATGGTTGATCAACCTTCTTCAGACGGAAGGTCCTATTCCCTATAAGGAGATAAGCAAAAGATGGGAAAGGTCGATATACAATGACAAACAAGACGAGGGTCTTCCGCTCAAGACATTTCACAACCATTGCCTTTCGATTGCCGAACTATTTGGCGTTGATGTTGAGTGCGAGAAAAAGAGTCCTTATGGGTACTATATCCCACAACCAGCCGAATCGGAAGTCTGGAAATTTGATATGCTTAATCGACTTCTGCTACATTCTGCAATTAAGGACAATCCTACATTGGCTGACAGGGTGAAAAACTTGGATCAAAAGAATGACAAAGAAATCCCGAAAATCGTTGAATGTATTCAAAAGCAAGGGGTTGTTTCGTTCATTAAGTTTGGGCAAATCACATCGAAGTCGGGAACACTTGCAAAGGCTAATCAAGAGAGAATCGACAACGGAAAACGCTATTCGGATTTTCTGGTGTTATCAGCCGTTGAAGTCAGATACCGTTGGTTTGTGATAGGTGCGTTTGTTGAACAAGACAAACCCTTTGAAGGCTGGAGAGTGTCTGTCTTCGCCCTTGAACACATGAAAGAAATCAAAGCCATGTATGAGATGAAAAATGTATCCGCAAAAGCATTTTCGTTGCAGGAATACATTGATTCATTTGTCTTTGACCCATCGGATACATTTGACGACGACCGCTTTCTATTAGAACAATGTCTGCGCAATAATAGATTAACGCATCGGTATGGGAGGTTGTGCCATGTCATAACAGAAAGAGAATAATCCGATAAAAAATCACATTCCTTGCCCCCTATGTCAGTTTTTGGCATAGGGGGCATTGTATTTTTGCCGATTGAAGCGGAAGCCGAAAAGCTATTTTAGAGTAGGCAAAATTAGAAGTTGCGCACGTCACAAACAAGTGTATTTGATTATGGCATTTCCACGAGAGTATGTCAATTATGGGGTTGTCAAACTCAACAAGTTCTCCAATTACAATGGAGTTTCCGTTTACAAAGGTCAGTATGATTACATGAACCTTGGCGGTTTTTCTGGTAGTGAGTCTGCCGAAGACGCAAGATGGTCAGGCGACGCTATCATTGTGAACATGCGGGACGGCGAAGTTCGGCGGTACACTGACTTCAGTAGTTTCAATCGGGTGTAATTTTTCAGGGGCGTGTCGAGGTTTTCCGTCTTGACACGCCCGTTTGTCAGAAACAGAAAGAACAAACATCAAATAATCTGAATACCATGAGTTTAGTCAAAAGTCTTTTAGCTGGAGCCGTCGGCTACGGCATTTCCGAAGTGTCCAAGTCGCATCCAGTTCGGGATGCCATCAACAATCATTATGATCGAAAGATTTCGTTAGAAGACCTCATAGATGAATATGCACGGCGATACGAAATCTACACGTCGAAGAATGAGTTTGCTCATCATCTTCACCAGATTGCCGAGAAATACGAAGAATACGATTACGATGAAGTTTATGGAGGGCGGTGATTATGTTGGAAGCTTTATTTAAGACACTACTTGCAGTAATCATGCTGGTAATCATAGTGCCACTTGTGATGCTGTTGTTCGGCGAAGGGGCATTGGCATACAAGGTGTTTGGCTGGGCTTTCCCCAAAAAGAAAAATCAAGAGATTGTTGTTCGGCAAAATACAAGCAATAATGACAACACTGCCACATTCCACCGAACCAGTAACCGCAATACCAGACAAACTGCCACGATCAAGCATGTCTATGTAGATCACAACACCCACGAAGATGGTGAAAAAGGTATGACAATCACAGTCGAGTTTGATTCAAAGAACCTGAAGGGCGAAGACTTGTACTGCTTGATTCGCTTCTATAATGACGACGGATCGCCGTTGGCACAAAAGAACTACAACGAGAAGTATCTTTCGGTCAATGGGAATGTCATCGTTGGGCAATACACTTCTCCGCCTTATAACGATTGCTCAACAAAAACAACGCTATTCATCCCTTACGACGAATTACCGACGAATGGCAAAGAGCGGACGGAGCTTCTTCTGGATGCAAGCATTTTGCACTACCACACCGAAACGGACTACGATGTTCTGGATAGAAGCAACAGTTATTCGTTTTACCTATTAAATGAGCCATAACCCTTTGTCATATAAAAACATACAACAACCTTAAAAAAGAAACATTATGCTTGCAGTTGCAAAAACCGCTATCTCCGATAAAGACCTTAAACGGCTCTTCGACAATTCATTTATAAAATATTGTCTGAAAAAAGACAAAATCAATAAAAGAAGTTTGCTTAATCTGTATCGCTCGGTTTCGGAACAAGCAAATTGGAATATTGATGCGATTCTGTCCAAAACAATACAAACCATCAAGGACGATTCCGACCCTCTTTTGTCTTCTGTTAGAAGAGACTGGTTCAGGGGCTTTTTGATTTCCCAAAAATACGGCATCCCCTGCCATCAGCCACATCTACATAAGGAAGACTTCTATGTTGACTATGCGAGTGACATTTGTATTTTAATCCACAGCCCACGTGTCAATCAAGACCAAGTGCTTGTTCGACCTGAATCCACAATTATTCTCACGCCTCAAGGTGAGATAAAAACTCCAGAAGGGAAAGTGCGGATCGATTGGCGCAGTGCGGGCGGTCTTGGCTTCACGGCGAAATGGGACGGGAAGTATGGTTTATATACATTCAGGGGTGATACCCTGCTTCCTTGTGTCTTTGACGATCTCGTTGCTCCCGTGTTATGGGATCAGCCTGTAAAACTGTTGTATAAAGGTTTTCTTTACGACTTCTTGGTTGAAGGTGATAAACAGGAGATTGAGATTGGTGATAGTGATACCGACGACAAGCCCTCTTCAATCGCTTTCGTGGGCAAGAAAAATGTTTTTTCGTTGTCGTTTGTTGGCTACAACAAATATGGCATTATTCATCCCAAGAATAAGACACTTGCCCATGAAATTGAGAATCCTTTCGATAGACTTGATAACAAAACAGAGGAATTGTTTGGCATTATCCAATCCGTCCATCCCTATTGCTTCCCTAAAGAATTACTGAGAATGAAATCTAAACAACCAAAAGAGCAAAGCAATGGATGAAGAACAACAAAACGAAAACCGTTTGAAACGTAAAGCCCGTGTCATTGCAGGTGAGGAGTTGGAGGCTATGATGGTAAGCAGTGAATTGACTGGACGGGAAGAATTTCAGGAGCCGATTGCGGGCTACGTAAGGCTCATGCAAGCCAACGATAAGCCCGTCTTCATCAACACCAAGTTTATCGTATGTGTTGAACCCGTCAAGATCGCTCGGTATCATTACACGGAAGGAAGCCTGATTACACTGTCGGTCAATGGCTCGGAAGGACTGCAAACCATCAAAGTAATTGAGCCTTGTGAGGTGGTTATGAAAGCCATAGAAAAATCTGTAAAAGACTAATCAGCAGAGTGTTATGAGATTATTTGATAAGCATTATACGCCAAGGGGCGAAGTGGACAAAACAACCCTGAAGAAAAAGGTCTTTGAATACTGCTGTCTTGAAGAATACGAAGGTAAAGAACACAAAGGAATATATCAAGACGAGGACATCGATCCAGTTTGCTTAACCGAATGGGAAGCGTTCAAACAGGTGGACTTCGATTTGGATAGGTTCTTTCTCGAAGATTGCTATTGGTTGATTGATGACGAAATATCACGGCATCATATTATGGTTGAATGTCTTGGCATGGTCGAACCCATCTCACAATATGTGTTTAAATGGATGGACTGCTATCTTGACTTTGGAACCATAAAAAATGAAACGCTAACATGCGGAAAAGACCATCACCCCATTGGTGACGATGACATATTCAAATACTTGTACTTCTGTAGGACAGAGGAAGAGATTTGGGATCTGCTCGCTTCGGGAATCGGGGATATTGAGAAATTGTTTTTGTACTATATGGGTATTGATCCCTTTCCAACCTATACAGTAATCTGCAATAGTCAATTTCTTGGCATCAAGGATGAAGCAAAGGCCAAACATCTGATTGATTACATCTTGACCGATTCCTGCTACACCACAAATGAAGTACGCAATAAGATACTTTACAGGATGGATTGCGATTCTATGGAGATGTATATGACAAGCAAAGACATATATGTTGATCGGTACAGAGAAGAAGCCGTAGCCAAGACTATAAATTCCCTATTGCGTGAGGGGCATTCGCTCTTATTTTGCAAAGACCCAAGCCAAAAAGAATTGGCCATCAAGTATTTTCAACAAGCTGATAAAATGAAACAGGAGAAAGATCTATTATGAAAACCGCAACACGTATAATTAGTGCCGTTTTGCTTTCAATTGTTTTATTTGGTTGCAATGGGGATAACGATAGTTATGAAGGTATCCCCATCACGGCTAAACTTGTGGCCGAAGACTCCCATTATGCTGTCTTCACCAATGTCGAAGGCTACGAAAATACACGATACGCGCCCCATGACCCACCGCTTGAACAAGTTTCTTTGTGGGCATTTGACAAGCGAGAACATAAAGCCCAAAGGATGATGCTGTCACATCTTAACACTCAAGGAGACCGATACAACACCACAGAGAGTTTCAGGATGCCAGCCGACTCAATTGAGACGATTCACAAGGTGGTCATCATTTCATATCCAGATGAACCATTGACTGTGCTTGTTGAAGCTTGTACTGACTACCGAAATAGGCATAGTTACATTCTTACGTTGGGTGATGACGAGGCAATCTGTCTGCCGACCAATCGAGGGTTCATTGGCTTTAGTGAAGAGGACTATTTCCTCATCATGCAAAGCTATCAATATTATGATTGCGGTGGCAGATATAATCGAATTGAAGCGTTTGATTGCGAGGGCAAACGCATCTGTTCTATGGACGCGAAAATGGAGGAATTTGCCAATTATCCATCAATCGAAGAATTGAGCGAAATGGATGATTGATTATCCCCGCTCCAACTAAATCAAAGGTTAATCCCAGCACGGAATCAGTCACATTCCGACCCTTCACACAGATTTTCCGCTATACACTTTCCGTCCAGCACACCCCGAAGATCCTCCTGATGCCCTTGGCAAATCCTTCTCACGAGTTCCTATTCTCAGAGGACTGCGCGGGGATACAGTGAACGATCCAACTGGGATTTAATGTGAGCCTTCTGGATCTTCAGGCCTGGCGGAGATGCGTGGAAAGAAGGGGATCGATCGTGTTTTTTTGCAGAAAAGGCATCTACTTATAAAGTAAACTGCGTATCTTTGCAGTGTGAAGAATGTGTCGTATTTGCGACCGTTTGCCCTTGAAATTCTGTAAACAACTGATCATCAATAAGGCAGTTGGAGAGGTTCATTCTCCTCCATCTCCACTTTTTTAAACACAAAACCCGTTGATTTTCACCGGGTTTTTTAATTTTATACGACAACCAGTAACCGCAGTTTGCCACATCTTTTGCCCTGCATAACGACTTCTTCTAATGGCAGCACAAAGCCAACAGCCCGAAAGAATACTTCTATATGGATGATGCCTTCAAGAAGAAAGGTGTGGAAACCTTTGTTTCCTTTATCAACTGGCTTACTGACAAGGGTTATATAGCAAGTGACAACAAAGTGAAAGCCCTGTTCGCCTACCGCCTGACGGGAAGATGTCGCCCCAAAGGGAAGGAACTGCCCGCCATCGAATGGCGTGGCAAGAACAACAAGCCTTACGAACTGATTTACATCATCAAGAGTTTCTCCGACCGTGGCGACTACAAGAAGATGCGGCTTTTTCTTCCACGGCCCCGAGTGGGTGAAAGACCGCGACAGCAGCTATGCCAATTCTGCGGATTCGGAGTTCAGGAGACAGGTGGAGAAGTTTTACCCCTTCATCTGTAAGTCCAAAAAATGACAAAAAAGACAAACATTTTGCGATTTTTGACATTTTTGGCAAAACAAAAAGTGAGATTTTTGACATAATAGCCAAAAAACATTTTGCGATTTTTGACATTTTTCAAGAAACAAAAAGTGCGATTTTTGACAAAAGTTGTATTTTTGCAGCGAATTAAACAGAAATCAAGATGTCAACTAACACCTTCAAGCGAAAGATTTATGACCGTTTGCTCCAATGGAAAACGGAACGAAAGGGTAGTACCGCCATTCTCGTTCAGGGAGCAAGACGGGTAGGCAAGTCAACGATAGTCGAGCAATTTGCGAAGCAAGAATACCAATCGTATATTTTGATTGATTTCTCAAAGTGTTCGCAAGAAGTGTTCAATTTGTTCAATGACATTTCCGATCTCAACCATGTGTTTATGCGGCTTCAATTAGCGTATGGGGTCAGCCTGCATGAGCGCAACTCGGCCATTGTTTTCGACGAAGTGCAGAAACAGCCTTTGGCTCGGCAAGCCATCAAGCACTTGGTGGCCGACGGACGCTATGATTATATTGAGACTGGCTCGTTGATTTCGATTCGGAAGAATGTAAAGGACATCATCATCCCAAGCGAGGAGACCCGTGTCAATATGTATCCTATGGATTATGAGGAATTTCGGTGGGCGTTGGGCGACAGTGCCACCATTCCTTTGCTGCGCTCGATTAGTGAAAAACCTGTTCCGTTGGGTGATGCGGCTCATCGTAAGCTGTTGCGCGATTTCCGTCTTTATATGCTTGTGGGCGGAATGCCGCAAGCAGTGAACAAGTATTTGGAAACCAATAATCTGGCGGAAGTGGACAACACCAAGAGGGAGATTCTCGACCTTTATGACAGCGATTTCATGAAAATTGACGGTTCGGGAAAACTGTCGATGCTGTTCGCTGCCATCCCTTCCGAATTGAACAAGAACGCTTCGCGTTATCAGGTGTCAAGTGTTGTTGAAAACGGCAGGCCAGACCGTATGACGGAATATATTGCAGACCTGAGAGAGTCGATGACGGTCAATATGGCTTACCATGTTAACGACCCCAGTGCAGGCATGTCGTTCTACAAAGACCTCGACCGATTCAAGATGTTTGTTGCCGACACGGGGCTTTTCGTCACCCTTGCTTTCCGCGACAAGGACTTCACAGAAAATGTCATCTACCAAAAGTTGTGGAACGACAAGCTGAACACCAACCTTGGCTATTTGTATGAGAACGTGGTGGCCCAGATGTTGAGGGCTGCGGGCAATGAATTGTTCTACCACACTTGGCCGACCGAAAACGGCAAGCGCAACTACGAAATCGATTTTTTGTTGGCAAGGAAAAACAAGGTTTGCCCGATTGAAGTGAAATCATCGGGCTACAGCACCCATGCCTCGCTCGATGCGTTCTTCAAGAAGTACCCCGATAGGATTCTTGACCAGTATCTCGTTTATTCAAAGGACATTAAGAGAGAAGACGGGGTGCAATACTTGCCGTTTTACATGACCATGTTTTTGTAGTTTTATCCAGAGGTTTGTGAGCTTAAGAAGTAATTCCAAAAGAGATATTTACCGCCAAACTTTGATTTTTTTGGCAAGTTTGGCTTAACCTTCCTCGGTGTTCTCAACAAATAAGTTGTTTATTGTTAGCACTTTAACAAAATCATCACTATGTTCACCTTGAGCCAATCCCTTGGTAGTTATGAGGACAGTCCGAATGGCTTTTGAACAAAGAGGTGTACAAGCGTCGAAACTCGTTCCTGAATTCCGCATTGGTGGAGAAGAACATCATATCGATGTTCTCAGCCGCACTCTTGGCTGGGTCGAGCAAGGAGAAATAGTAGGGCACGCCGCCCAATGCCAAATACAGTTGAAGGATGGTCATCCTGTCCCACCTGTAGTGTTTGGCCTTGAAATACATCTCGGACTGGTATAGGTTGAAGGGGCGCAGATGCATTTCGTGTGTGGTTCGCTTGTGCAATCCGCCCCGATTTTCGATGACGTTGCGAAACATCCACACGATGGCCAACTTGAACAACCAAATCGATGTGCCCTTTGTTGAGCATCAAGCCAGAAACTGAGATTGCCGTCGTGGAAATGGGTGCGAACCATCCTGGCGAAATCGACTTCCTTTGCCGCATCGCCGACCCTGACTTTGGCTTGATAACTAACATCGGGAAGGCTCATTTGGAGGGTTTTGGCAGCTTTGAAGGTGTTATCAAGACCAAGACGGAACTTTACCGACACATCAAGGTACATGGGAAGGCCGTGTTTGTCAACCAAGGCAATCCGTTGCTTTGGGAGTTGTCAGGAGGGCAAACGCGCATCAGCTATGGCCGCCATTGCGCCGCCGACACGCCCGTAGCCCCTGCGGCTTGCAATCCATATTTGAGCGTTGGATGGGAAAAGCATCTCATACAAACCCATTTGGTGGGTAGTTACAACTTTGAGAATGTGGCCGCCGCCATTGGTGTGGGACAATATTTCAAGGTCGATGATGATAAGATTGTGGAGGCTTTAGAAAACTATACATCCACCAACAGCCGATTGCAAGTGATTGAAACCGAGAAGAATCAAATCCTCATGGATGCCTACAACGCCAACCCGACCTCGATGCGAGCCGCTTTGATCAACTTCGCCAACATTCGCAGAGAACAACACCTATTAATATTAGGCGACATGAGAGAGTTGGGATCGGCCTCCGAAGAAGAGCACCGAAACATCCTTGCGTTGATGAAAGAATTAGGATTTAAAGAAGCCTTCTTGGTCGGGCAGAATTTTTGTGCCTACAATGACAATCCCAATTGGAAAACCTTTGCCAAAGTTGAGGATTTGTGCCAATATATTGAAAGCCATCCAATTGAAGGCAAGCATATTTTGGTGAAAGGATCGAGAGGGATACAATTGGAGAAAGTTTTACCTTTGTTATGAAAACAACAATAGCCATAGGCTTAATGTCGGGCAGCTCGCTTGACGGATTGGACATCGCCCTCGTGTGCTTCCAAGAGGAAAACGACAAATACCATTTCCAAATCCTTGAAGCCGAGACCCATCCCTATCCCGCTTATTGGAAAGCGCAACTCGCCGAGGCTTTCCACAAACAGCCCGAAGACTTGGTGCAATTGGATAAGGATTACGGCAAATACTTAGGCGAGCAGGTCTTGGTTTTTGCCAAAAAACACAATGCTCACCCTGACTTTGTGGCATCGCACGGACACACCATTTTCCACAAGCCTGAGCAACATTACACCCTGCAAATCGGTGACGGGCAGAAATTGGCCAAGGCTTGTGGTTTCCTTGTCATCAACGACTTCCGCAGCGAGGATGTGAGCAAAGGCGGACAAGGTGCGCCACTTGTGCCCATCGGCGACAAGCTCCTTTTCAGCGACTATGAGATTTGCCTCAACATCGGCGGCATTGCCAATGTTTCCTACGACGAGGACGGCAAGCGCATCGCCTGTGATCTCTGCATCGCCAACCAAGCCCTCAACTTTCTCGCCCAACTGAAAGGCCTCGACTACGACCGCGACGGCGAATTGGCCCGCAGCGGCGAAGTCAATATGGACTTGCTGAAACGCCTGAACAGGCATCCGTTTTACGGGCAAATGCCTCCCAAATCCTTGGGCAGGGAATTCTTTGAAGAAAACCAAAAAAGCCTGCTAAAGGATTTGCCCATCGAAGATATGTTGACCACTTTTGTGGAGCATATCGCCCTGCAAATCGCATTGGGAATCAGCCATTTGCCCAAGGGAAAGATTCTCGTCACGGGAGGTGGTGCCCGAAACAAGTTCCTGATGGAACGCCTGCAAGCCCGCACCAAGCACGAAGTTGTCATCCCCGAAAAACAAATCATCGATTACAAGGAAGCCTTGGTTTTCGCTTTCCTTGGATTGCTCCGTTTGGAGGGAAAGACCAATATCTTGGTATCGGTTACTGGGGCTGAAAGTGATAGTTGCAGCGGGCAGATTTGGAGGTAAAAACCGGCCAACTGACGGAATGAAAATCGGCCAACTGACGGAATGAAAATCGGCCAACTGACGGAATGAAAATCGGCCAACTTACGGAATGAAAAATACAAAAAACTTTGTAAATCAATAAAAAAGTAGTATTTTTGCAGCGGATTAAAAACAGTCAAATTATGGACGAAAATTCGATGTACAAATTGAGGATTGCAGACCAATTACTTTTGGAACAATTGGAAGCCGCCGGCGCAGTGCTGATACAAGGACCCAAATGGTGCGGAAAGACCACAACAGCAGCCCAAGCCGCCAAAAGTGTATTGTATATGGATTGGCCTCGGGAGTTGGAACGGAATCTTTTTCTTGCGGAAGAAAACCCAGAGGCATTGCTTGAAGGCGATGTGCCACGTTTGATTGACGAATGGCAGTTGGCTCCGCAATTGTGGGACGCGGCACGGTTCACGGTCGACCGCCGTGGAAAGCCCGGACAATTCATTTTTACCGGTTCTGCCGTGCCCGCCGACAAAAGCAAAATCCACCATACAGGGACGGGACGTTTCGCATGGCTCACCATGCGTCCTATGAGCCTTTGGGAATCTGGAGAGTCGAATGGCAAAGTCAGCTTGCTCCGTCTGTTTGCGGGGCAGCGTGATGTAGCCATTGCGCCCGACCATTCCTTGAGCGACTTGAGCTTCATGGTTTGCCGTGGCGGATGGCCCAGTTCGCTGAACATGAAACGCACAGCAGCATTGCGGCAGGCCCAAAACTATGTGAACGCCGTGTGCGAAAGCGACATTTCTCGCGTGGACAATACCGTGCGCGATGCCACCTTTGCCCGTCGCCTGCTTCGCTCATACGCCCGACACCAAGGCGGACAAGTGCCCATCAGCACTATTTATGCCGACCTCGCGTCGAGCAAGGAAGGCTCGATGAGCGAAGAGACCATCTCCTCGTATATCACTGCACTGAAGAAAATCTTCGTCGTGGAAGACATGCCCGCGTGGAGCCCCAACCTGCGCTCCAAAACGGCCATCCGCACCTCAGAAACACGATATTTCGTTGACCCTTCCGTGGCAACGGCGGCCCTTGGCATGGGGCCAAAAGACTTGGAAAACGACTTGAACACTTTCGGCCTGATGTTCGAGACGATGGCAGTGCGCGACTTGCGCGTATATGCGGAAGCTCTCGACGGAGATGTGTTCCACTACCGCGACAAAAACGGCCTCGAATG
>CADCML010000015.1 GCA_902802535.1 uncultured Bacteroidia bacterium | reverse complement strand
GTCGATGTTGCCTTTTTCGGCGGCTTGCTTCACGCAGGCCTCGGCCAAGGCACGACAGCCCGCGAAGCCGCAGCCGCCGCAGTTGGCGCCGGGCAGACAGGCCTCCGCTTCGTCAATCAGCGGGTTCTCCTCGACCTTGAACTTCTGCGCCACGAAGTACAGAACCACGGCAAGCACGCCGCCCAAGATTCCGAGAACCGCAAGGGAAATAAATAAAGTGTTACTCATTTAAAAAAGAATTTTGAGTTTGTTTTCGATTTGAACCCGCAAAAATACGGAATATCGTTTTTTTGGCAAAGGATTTTTTTGGAATTTTGATGGAAAGAGCCTATTCCTTCCCCCCAATCCGCTTCAAATACATCCTGAACAACACGTCAGGAATGGAATAGACGCCCTCGAAGAAAGTGACATAATCGGTTTCCATCAGTTTCCTGACCGACGATTGCACAGCGCTCGCGGAAGGCAGGCTGTAGCGCCGGATGAACTGCGTTCCCATGATTTTCTCGGCCTTGCCCGCATCGGCGATGGCGAACAGAACCTCCTTATGGCGGTCGGGGATGAGCGAAAGCATTTGTCTGTAACCATTGCTTTGTTCTTCAATCATGCCATCGATGATTCGGGGCAGCAGGTTGGTGTCGCAAGTCTCGCCTTCAAGGGTGTTCTCGAAAAGTTCGTGCAGCGTCTTATGTATATAATAGGTGTTGCGCTCCATAACTTGATAGATTTGCGCAATAAGTTGAGGGTCAATCTGTTTTGAGAAACGGTTGAACCAATAGGTTGCGAATTTGGTGTACTCTTCAAGGCTGATGGCATCGAGTGTGAGGGATGTTGTACTGTTGTAAAAAGGTCGCGCATACGAGTAGAACATCTGCGTGATAAGGTGCCGCGAACTGCCTGAGAAGATGAAATTGGCGTTGCCGAGATGTTGGATATGGCCGCGCAACAGGGCTTCGATGTTCTTTTCGGGATAGTTGGCGATTTGCTGGAACTCGTCGAAACAAACGATGCAAGGCTTGTCGGCCTGCTCCAAGGCCTTGAAGATTTCCTCAAGCGTGAACTCAGGATTGTGCACATCGCCGAGCGAAAGGCTGAATTTGGGCATCCCCGTCGAAGGGTCGAAACCGAAGTCGGCACTGAGCGATTTCAATGCCTGCACAAACCAAAGTGTCATTTTTTGGCTTTTGCTTCTTAATGTGCTAAATACTTGACGACCAAAAGTATAGGTAAATTCCCGAAGGCTTGTGGTGTGGAAAATGTCGATGTAAAAGCAGTAATGGTCGGAGCAAAGCGGCTCTTGGTCGTAGCAGAATTGGATGAGTTTCGACTTGCCCATGCGTCGTGGCGACATGAGGCAAACGTTTTCGCCATTGGTGAGCATTTGGGTGAGCTTTTTGCTCTCCTCTTTCCTGTCGCAAAAGTATTCCGAAGGAATATCGCCGTTGATGATGAATGGATTCGTAATCATAATGCGCTGATTTTGCGGCAAAGATACGAAAATTATTCAAATCACATTACAAAATTATACGTTTTGTATTATATAAATTGTATAATTTTTTTTAAAAGTAATATAAATAATTGTTTTTCAATATGATATAAATGTTTAATGGTATATTTTTGTTCTGGCGATTCCGTGTTGTGTCTGTACTTCAATGAGATAAATGGATGCGGCATAGTCTTGCAAAGACAATTCCACACGGTTGCTGGGTTCGCTTGTCTTTTCTGTCAGGCATTGCCCAAACAAATCAAACACCCTGACGCTTATAATTCCCTCGGCTTCGATGAACACATTGTCGTGGGCGGGATTGGGGTAAACTTTTATGGGAAACGCTATGTTTTCGTCAATGTCGTAGAAACCCGCGCGTATGACGATGTCCTGTTCGGTATATCCGCAGTAGTCATTCCAAGCCCTGACTTTCAGGGTTGTTGTGCCTGGTGAAGTGGCAATCAAAGTGCAATGCGTTTCCGAGGCATCCACAACCCAGTCCGAAACTTCGCAAACCCATTCGTAATGCGTTGCAAAAGCCACGGAATCAATTTGATAATTGTATTCGTAATGGACAAAGTCCGTCGAAACGAAGATTTCTTGCAATCCCATGATTTCTGGAATTGGATCGGGATGCTGCCAGACAACGAGATTCATGCTGACCACTGAATCGCAGTCGTTGATTGAGACGAAAGTCTGCTCATAATGTCCCGATTGCGTGTATTCGTGTCCGTTCCAAACAAAGCGTTCGCAAACCGTGGTGTCAAAGGTGATCTCGTAAGCGTCGATGAGGTCGAGGTGTAGGCTGACGATGCTGTCGCAGCCGTTGGCGGCTGGGAAGGTTTGCTGATACACGCCGCTTTCCGAGTAGAGTTGCCCATTCCATTCGTATTCCCCGCAGCCCACATCTGCATACTGATGTTCAACATTATGCTTGATGAACAGGCTCATGGTCACGGTGCTGTCACAACCATACTGGTTGGTGAATGTTTGTTCGTAGGCACCGCTTTCTGTGAGTGTCATATTGCCCCACTCGTATGTTTCGCAGGCATAGATGGGGTAGGGTATGAAGTATTCTTCTGGGTGGTTGATGGTCAGGTCAAGAGTGGCAATGCTGTCGCAGCCCCACTGGTTGACCAAAGTGGTTTGGTAGATGCCTGATTCATTGTAGATTTGATCGTTCCATGTGTATGACTCGCAACTTGAAGCTGTGGTGTAGCTTGAACTCGTCTCATGCACTGAGATCCGAACAGCATTGCTGTAGGAAGTGCCATCTTCGTTGGTAGCCCAAAGGCGCAGATACCAGCCGTTGTATGTCACGTCCAAGTCTTGCCCTGTGTAGGCAATTGGGTTGGTGAATGTTCCATCTTCAGCGATTTCCCATCCGTAACTATCGGCATTGATCAGGTTAGGCATAACCAATTCTATAGGACCTGCATCGCAAATGACGGCGGGTTCATACAGATGGCCTATGTTAGGCAATGGCGAGAATTCGAGGTTGCGAATGGCTCTGACGGCAAAAATGCCTCCGTTGTTGGAGGTAATATTGGTTTTTGGGCTTAGGCTGATATAGGCATTCCATGCCCAGGCATATTCAGGATAAGGCGATCCAAAATGGACATACCAGGCCCTCTCAGTGTTTTCTTGGGTGCTCGACCAATAGGGGTGCAACCCTAATTTCTCGCCCACGGATTCCAAAGCAGGTTCATAAAATATTGCATTGACATACAGCATCTTCAGCTGTCCAGCGGCAGGCAGATACCATCCGTTGGCGATGTCAACTGTGGCAGCGGCATATTGTCCTGTATAACCAGTAGATTGGTAATGATTAAGGATTGCCAGCGTGTTGGAGTATCCGTCAGTATCCGCGAAGGCACTGGTTATGATATCGTTGTTTGCATTGATGACATGATCGAGTCCTTCTATTTCGTCAGTCAGGCCCCAGGGAACTGCAAAAGCCGCATCATGCAATGCCACCATCCAGCCTGAGGAGCCTTCCTCGTTAAGGTAGAACACCACACCTTGGCTGCCGTCGGGATTTGTGATTACTTGACCCAAATGATATCCTTGGGCATTCAATCCTAATGAGGAAATCAGAAGAAACGATAGGGTAAAAACTATGTTTTTCATGGCTTTTGTTTTTAGAAGTTTCTAATGCTGCGGATAGACAAAGGAATTCCTGACAATTCGCTTCTTGATTTGGTGATGGCACCCATGGCGCCGGTATAGCTACTATACAAGGCGCAGTCGTTGTCGAACCCATATACCGAAGAAGACCAGTAAATCCATTGTCCCTTCAGCATTGTACCATTAATTACTTTGAGTGAATTGTTGATAATGCGGGCGCTGCCATAAAGGATGTTCAGTTGGCCGAGTGCTGGCCAATACCAGCCGTGCTCATAGTCGACCTCCCATGCGCCCGGGTATTTGGAATGGTTGTTTTGAGATGCTGCACGCAAGAACCCTGTGTTGTCGTATCCATCAAGGTCATAAATGGCATCGCGTATGGATTGCCATCCCGTCAGACCCCAGGGGAGGTCGCATTCGTAAGACCAATAAATTTGTTGGACTTGAATCTGCGGATGAAGTACCCATCCATGTTGTCCCGTTTCATCGACATAGAATACTACACCGATGGCACCTTCTGTATAGTTTTGGGGATGTACAATGATGGTGTCGGTCCCTTGTTCGCACAAGATGTCGCCGACACTAACAGTTTGGCCAAAGCTGAGTAGGGGAAATACCAGAATGGCAAATAATAATAATAAGGTGTTTTTCATGACAATGTTTTTTCTTTTTTAATCAATGAGGTATTCGAACTTCTGCTTGAGTTTGTCGCGGCGCAGATAGAGTATAATATAATAAGGTATCAATGCAACGACACTGAGTAGGGCTGATATGCCTTCGCTTATACCTAAGCCGAGGCAGACAAAAAGCACAGCCAACAACAAAATGATGGGGATGAGATAAGCCAAAACCGCCGCTTTGTTGCCCTGCCCGATGGCCATTCTAACGTTGACTTTTTGCATTATTGCAAAGTCTTTGTCTTTGGGTCGAGGCACGGTGAGGATTTTCTCGGCCTGTTCGCCTATGCCGCAGGCGCTTTTGGCGTGGCAAGCTGCACACGCACTCTGCGCCAATATCTTGATTTCCAATTCGTCGTCGGTGATTTTGGTGACGATGCCTTCATGGGAAATGATGTTGCTTTCGTTGGTCATTGCTGTTTTTGCTTTGCGATGCAAATATAAGGAATTTTCATGACATGATACCGACATGTTTCTTTTTTTTGTTTCTTTGCAGGTTCAAATCAAAAGAATTTGTCAGATGAAAAGAATGCAAGATTTCATTGCCTTAATGCTTGTGTCATTGGCAATTGTTTCTATAGGATGTAAGAAGGTCGACAACAATAACCAAAACCATGAAGTAACGCTGAGTTTGACGACAATGGAACCTTATGACATTACTCAAACTTCAGCCATGTGTGGATGTGAAGTGATAGTGTCGGAGAATTTTTCACTTGCTGAATTAGGAATTTGTTGGGACACTGTGAGAAATCCTACAGTGAACGGTGCGCACCTTTTCACGAACAATTGGAGTGGGTCTTTTACGTGTTCTTTGGACGGTCTTGAGCCCAATACCGAATATTATGTGAGATCCTATGCCTTGCTGGGCGTGATGTATTATTATGGTGATGAAAAGAATTTCACCACCGAAGACACCATCAGTGGTGGTGGCGGTAGTGGTGGAGGAGGTGCCACTGAAGAATTCACGTATGTAGATCTTGGTTTGCCAAGTGGCCTTTTGTGGGCGGAATGTAATGTGGGTGCGACAGTTCCAGAAGAATACGGCAGTTATTTTGCATGGGGCGAGACTCAACCCAAAGATTTCTATGACTGGATTAATTATAAGTATGGAACGGACTGGAATTTGATTACCAAATACTGCACGGATCAAGAGTTGGGTCTTAATGGTTTTGTCGATAACCTTGTCACACTGGAGCCTGAAGATGACGCTGCTACGGTTGCATGGGGTGATGGCTGGCGCATACCTACCAAGGAAGAATGGAACGAATTGAATGAAAACACGAATGCTGGGTGGACAACAGTAAACGGTGTGAACGGTAGACGGTTTGTTGCATCCAATGGGAACAGCATCTTCTTGCCTGCTGCAGGCCGCCGTTGGGCCCATGAGTTCTATGATGTGGGCAACTATGGTAATTATTGGTCAAGTTCACTTTATTCATCTGGTGCTTATTTCTCTTGGAGTATAAACTTTTATTCAAATTGGTGGCCCTCTGTTGATTGCAAAGCCAGATACCTTGGTTTTTCAGTTCGACCGGTTCGTTCCGCACGTTAGTCCTTGCTTGTGTAGCACCACTTTTGTATGCTTTAATGTGTCTTGAGGATGCCAAAAAAAGAGAAACAAGACGGGAAGCTGACGGCTTGGATCAAGGCCAAATGGGAGGCTTTATGTGAGTGGTACCGCAAACCAGACAACGTGTTGCGTGTGGTTCGCTTTCCGGGCACCAAGTTGCCGCTTTTGGATGTGCTGATTGATTTCTTCAAGTTCTTCACCAAAGGTCGCACAACAGACCGTGCCGCAGGCGTGGCATTCAATTTCTTTGTGGCACTCTTTCCGTTGATTCTCTTTTTCTTCACGCTTATTCCTTATATCCCGATTCCGCATCTCTATGATAGATTGATGTTTACTTTGGATGATTTCCTCATCCCATCCGGCACGCTCAACTATGTGAAGGACACCATTGACGGTATCATGAACCAACCCCATGATGGTTTGCTTTCAGTGAGTGTTTTCTTGTGCCTGATTTTTGGTTCCAGTGGCATCGTGGCTATTTTCAATGGTTTCCGTAATGTTTATGCCAACTATTTGACTGACAAGAGAATGACCATGAAGGACTGGATTGTGCAGCGTATGTTTGCCATCTTGATGCTTCTTGTCATCGGGGCATTGCTGGTCGTTTCCGTGCTGCTGATTTCGCTTGGCGGTATGGCTTTGAAGTTTCTTGTGACCCATGAGATTATTGAAGGGGGGTCGTTTACATTCTTTATATTCAGTGTGTTGCGTTGGGTGATAGGCGTGTTTGCCCTTAGTTTCGGCATCGCGTTGCTCTATTATTTCGGTAATGTCCGTTTTGGCGACCAATACCGAATCGAACGCAAACGAAAAGGTACGGATGGACAGATACTTTACCGCAACTTCGTGATTTTCAGTCCTGGAACGATTCTTGCCACTGCGCTTTTTGTTCTTGGTGCTGTGGCTTTCAATATTTATATTTCCAACTTTTCCCATTATAATGTGCTTTATGGCTCCATTGGCACGCTCATCATCCTCTTGCTGTGGATTTGGATTATCGCCATCCTGATTTTGGCGGGCAACGACCTGAACTCGAGTATCCGACAGAGAGCCGATAAGCGGAGTACTGACGACCAAACGCGTCGCAAGCAGATCGTCATCGATGATTTGCGGAAACACATCATGGCCTATCAACAAGTTAGCGAGAACCGACAGCAACAAATTGACAACTTGCGAAAGAATATCGAAACACAGGCGGCATTTGTCAAGGATTTGGAAGAGAAAAACAAGGATTACGCATTGATTATCAGGGCATACGAAGAATTTGCCGAAGCCGAACGACAGAAGGTTGTCGAACCGCTTAACAAAAACGATTGAAGCATTATGGGCATCGTGGCACGACAGAGCATCAAAGGCACCATTGCCACCTATATCGGGGTGGCTGTGGGTATCGTCACGACCTTTTTCATCCAGACGAAAGCCCTTCAGCCCGAGCAGATTGGCCTGATTGATGTGATGCTGCAATGCGCGCTGTTGTTTTCGGGTTTGGCGCAACTCGGCACCAATTCCTCGGCAATGCGCTATTACCCCTTTTTCAAGGATGAAAAACACCGCGACCACGGCTTCTTCGGCTGGACATTGTTAGTGCCTTTGATAGGCTTTACCATCTTTTTGATGGCGTTTTTCACTTTCAAGCCCTTGATCGTGAGGTTCTTTTCGAAGGATTCGGGGATGTTTGGCGAATATGTCAACTTCGTCATTCCTTTGGCCTTTTTCATGCTCTATATCTCTGTTTTTGAAACGAATAGCAACCTCTTGTTGCGCATTGTTTTGCCCAAGTTCATCCGTGAGGTGGGTTTGCGTGTAGGCACTTTGGCCATCTATTTACTGTATTTTTACAAGGTTATTGATTTTGACGGTGTAGTGGTCTCATTCTGTGTGTTATACGGTTTGGCCAATTTAATCAATGTTGTCTATCTTCTCACGCTGAAACGGGTTTCGTTCAAGATTGAGCGGAATTACATCGACCCGAAGTTGAAGCGCGATTTCCTGTTCTACACCTTATTTATGATTACTGCGGCTTTGGCAGGGAATATCATCCCAATGCTGAGCAAGTTTTTCCTCGCGGGCATCATGGGCTTCCGTTTGGCAGGTGTATTCACTATCGCGACCAATATTGCAGCGGTCATTGAGATGCCTTATCGCTCGTTAGGTGCCATTTCGCAGCCTCACATATCCCAAGCCATGGCTAAACAGGACACAGAAACTGCCAATGTTTTGTGCAAGAACGTTGCGCTCCACCAGTTCATGGTTGGCTCTTTCGTGTTTTTCCTCGTTTGGATCAACATTGATTTCCTTTTCGACTTGCTTCCCAATGGCGACATTTATCGTTTGGGAAAGTGGGCGGTGCTGATTCTCTCTTTGGGACGACTCATATATTCTTCTTTTGGCGTGGCAATCACCGTAATCAGTTATTCGAAATACTATTATTACTCGTTGATATTCACCATATTGCTTGCGACCGTTTCCGTTTTGATGAACCGTTGGCTTGTTCCAATATTGGACATTAACGGAGCAGCTTTGGCAGGTGTGTTGTCGTATTTCGTTTATTACGTTTTGCTTTTGACCTTCATCAAGTGGAAGATTGGGGTGATGCCGTTTTCGAGAAAACTGTTTCCCGTAGCGGCGATTGTTCTGGTTTTGTTCGGCCTTAACTGGCTGTGGACCATCGCATTGACTCCATGGTTCGCCAATCTTTTTGAAAAGCCCATTTCCGGCTTGGCCATCGATGCCGCTATGAAATCGGTCATCTTCCTTGTTTTGGGAATTACTGTGCTTTACAAGATGAAGATTACGGCTTCGGTGAATGATTTGGTGGATAAAGTTTTGGGATTGCGGAAAATAAATGTAAAGAAAACATAAAATGAAAAAACCGAAAAATATGGATATCCAAGAAAAGAAACGTATTGATGAGTTGGATTATTTAAGATGCGTCATGATTGTCTTGATGGTAGTTTTTCATTTGGTCTATATTGAAAGCTTGTATCCCTATGCAAAGCGGGTGATTTATACATTTCATATGCCAGTGTTCTTAATTATTTCTGGCTATCTGACCAGTTTTGAAAAATCGCCTATGCAATTTCTTCGAAACATTCTTTGGTTGTTTGTCCCGTATGTGATAATGGAGAGCGGATACATTTGGATGTGTTCATTGCTTCCAGTTGGCGACCATATTGACAATCTCACTGTTGCATTGTTTTTTGACAAACTGTTTTTGCATCCTATCGGTCCATATTGGTTTTTTCATACATTGATTCTATGTGGATTAACCTGCTTTGCTGTGTTCAGGATTTGCCAAACTAAGTTGTTGTCGCGTTGTATCTTGTGTGGGGTTATCTTCGCATGCTTTTCGTGTCTTGGGATGTTGTCACTTCCCAAGGCTCTTTATTTTCTTGCTGGGGTTGTCATCCATTATAGCGGCAAGTCGTTTCTTGACGTGTTTCAATCTTCTTTCCTTTCGTTGATTGTGCTTGTGCTTCTTATCATTCATCCCGACAACTTGAGTTTAGGCGTGGCGGGTGGAGTACTCATCGTTTATTTTGTCATCAGTTTTTGCCTTTCCGTGTTTCCTTATATTCGAGGCCGTTTTCGTAGGGTGATGCTGTTCTTAGGAAGGAGTACCTTGCCAATATTTGTGTTCTCGCCAGTTTTTACCATTCTTTGCAAATTTCTGATTCCTTATTTTGAATTCGACAAAACGGGAATGTTGTTTCTTCTCGTTTCGCTTACGGTATGCATATCGGGAAGTCTTGCCATAGGATGGACTATGGATAAACTTCATATTTCGCCATTGTTCTTTGGGCGGGAAAAGATAGTCGTAAGCTCTGGTGAAAAAAGTTGATTTTGAAAAACAAGTCTGAAAATACTGTTATCAGTTGTGGCTATTATATAAGCATTGTTTGGACTCAATTGGCTGTGGACTATTGCATTGACACCAGGTTCGGAGGCATTTTTGATAAATCCATTTTTGGTTTGGCCATTGATGCAGCTTTGAAATCGGCCGTTTTCCTTCTATTAAGATTATCGGTGCTTTACAAGATGAAGGTTTCTCAGTCGGTGAATGATTTGGTGGATAGGGTGTTGGGAAGGATAAGAAAGAGCCGATAAAATTTGCTAATATAGTGAATTGGAACGATATTTTGAGTATTTTTGCAGATGGAAATTTTATATTTAGTAATGATTAAAAAATAAGTTGTAACGATGCTTTAATTTTGATGACAAAAAACCATTGAAAATTCAATGTATTTTATTGATTATTAACATTTTAATATAGAATAACTGGAGAAATCTTCGTATCTTTGTAATTGATTACCACATCGTTACATTGATGAAAAAGAAACCTCCAGTAGAGATTAGCAAGGCGGAAATGGAATACTTTACGACACTTAAGGAACGCGACAGAAGGCATTTTATTGCATGCAAGGCGGCGGGGGCCGACGGAGGCTCGATAAGGGCAGTGTGCAAGGCTTTTGGATGTTCGCCAAATACCATTTCCAAAGGGATTTATGAGCTTTTCAACCATATTGTCCCACCCGACGGCAAACAACGCATGCCTGGCGACGGAGCGAAAAGGAAAACCGACAAGCATCCCGAATGGGTGGCCGCGTTCGACGACATTGTTTCCAGGCACATGGCGGGTCTTCCGCAGGATGAAAGCGTTGTCTGGCTCGGCATCGGCGTCCCGCAGATTCGCCGAGACCTCCTTGAGCGAGGGCATGACGTGTCCGGATATATCGTGAGGCAGATGATTGTGGCTGCAGGGCTCAAGAGGAGGTCTTTCACGAAGAGCCTCCCGCTGCGCGAAGTGGAGGACAGGGATGCCCAGTTTGTGAAGATCAACTCGGCGAAGACCGCCTGCATGGAGGCAGGAATCCCCATCATCAGCGTGGACACCAAGAAGAAGGAGATGGTCGGCAACTTCAAGAGGGACGGGCAGGTGTACTGCACCTCCGCACCCAAGGCACTCGACCACGACTTCGAGACCTTTTCCGAAGGCGTGATTGTGCCGCACGGCATCTACGACATGGCCCACAACACGGGCTATCTCTCGATAGGCACCAGCCACGACACCTCCGAGTTCGTGTGCGGGAACATAGAGCGTGTCTGGAACCGCCACTTGAAACCCCTCTATCCGGACGCGAGGATGCTCGTCATCCTCTGCGACGGGGGCGGGTCCAACTCCAGCAGGCACCGCATCGTCAAGCAGGACCTCATGGACCTTGCCGACCGCACCGGCTTGAAAATCCTCGTCATGCACTACCCGCCCTACTGCTCCAAGTTCAACCCCATCGAGCACCGTCTCTTCTCCCAGATAACACGCTCTTGGAGTGGAGTGCCTCTCTTCTCCATCGCCGATGCCTGCCGCAGGGCGGCAAATACCGTGACAAAGAAGGGATTGAAAGTCTTTGCGGAGATTGTAGACAAGGTGTTTGAAACCCAAAGGAAGGTGCATGAGTCTTTCCAGGAAAGGCTCGACAGACAGGTCGTCTTCGACGACTCTCTCCACAACTGGAATTACCTCATATCTCCTTCCGTATCGTATCATGTTATTTTTTAATCGTTATTTAATAAAGAAACAATGGATGGGATAAAATTTGTTTTTGATGAAGTTGGAAGCCCGTTAGGTAAAAGATCAAATGAAATTGATATAATAAAACTATGGAATAGTTTCCACTATTATATTATATTATATTATATTATATTATCACTGCAAAATCTCACAAAGGCTTTCTGGGTTTTTATTAACTTTCATGTGAAAAACCAATTATTATAGAATCATGACCAATAATGTCCTAATATTTGCCGGCGGGGTCGGTGTCCGAATGAATAGTTTTGCCAAGCCGAAACAGTTTTTGCAGCTTTATGGTAAGGAAATCATCATACATACTTTGGAGAATTTTCAGAACAATCCGTTGATTGATAATATTGTAGTCGTCTGTAAAGACAACTGGATTGACTTTTTGAAAAAGCTTCTCGACAAATATTGCGTTGATAAAGTTAAATGGGTTGTATCTGGTGGTCAAACTGGGCAACTTTCCATCTATAACGGATTGTGTGAACTTGAAAAACACGTTGAAAAGGAATCCATCGTTCTGGTTCACGATGGGGTAAGACCTTTTATTAATGATAAGTTGATTAACGATTGCATAGAAAGTGTAAAAAAGTTTGGCTCGGCAATAACAGTTGTTCCTTCTATTGAAACAATTGTTTCGATTGATAATGATGAAATCCTGACAATTACCGACCGTAGCAAATGTTTCCATGCAAAAGCTCCTCAATGCTTTTATTTGGGCGAACTAATTGAGGCTCACAAAAAAGCCTTGAAAGATAAAATTACAGACATGATAGATTCAGCTACTCTTATGAATCATTACGGACATTCGCTGTACACTGTTCAAGGCAACTACGACAATATTAAGATTACCACCCCAACCGATTTTTATTCGGCAAGGGCGTTGTATGAGGTTAGGGAAAACCAACAGATTTATGGATTATGACCAAATTTGAGATTCTTGAGGAGGATTTCTCATCGTTGAAAAAGACTTTCGATTTTTCGCCGCTGAAAAACTCAAGTGTTTTTGTAACAGGTGCGACGGGGCTTTTGGGAAGCCAGATTCTGCTGTTTTTGGATTTTCTGAACCGTACCGAGAGTTTTTCGATGAAGTTAATTGGTCTAATTCGCAAAGAAGAAAAAGCCAAGAATGTTTTCGGTGAAAGGTTTCAATACATCACTTTCATAACTGGCGATGTTTTGAACCTACCTGAGATTCCTCAAAGAATAGACTATATAATTCATGGCGCGAGTGTTACCTCATCAATGGATTTTGTTGGTAAACCTGTAGAAACCATAGATGTCGCTGTCAACGGTACGATGAATATTTTGCGTTTGGCTCAGACAAAAGCTGTAAAATCAATGGTTTATCTGTCAAGTATGGAAGTGTTCGGGATTACGCCGCCTGATAAGATGACGGTTTCGGAAGCTGATTACGGTTACATTGACATCTTGGCTACTCGTAGCAGTTATCCCGAAAGCAAACGACTTTGTGAGTGTTTGTGTCATAGTTTTGCGAAAGAATACTCGTTGCCGATAAAAATTGCACGCTTGACACAGACATTGGGCGCAGGCATCGATTACAACGACACGAGGGTTGCGGCGCAATTTGCTCGTGCGGTAATAGAGGGGCATGATATCGTTTTGAAAACTCCAGGTGCAACCAAACGCCCCGTGATTTACACGTCAGATGCTGTTTCGGCGGTTTTGACAGTTTTATTGAAGGGTTCTGATGGGCAAGCTTATACAATTGCTAATGAAGATACATTTTGCACGATTCGTGAAACGGCTGAAATGATTGTTTCTAAGATTGCCGATAACAAAATAAGACTTGCTTTCGACATCAATAGTGTATCTAAAGAGTTTGCTCCTGATTTGTATCTTAATCTTGACACATCTCTTTTGCGCTCGTTGGGATGGCTTCCTCAAGTTGGCCTCAAACAGGCTTATCAAAGAATGATTAAAGCAATGAAAAATGGATAATGTAGTACAGAACTTTAAGGCATTTCTCAAATGCTCTTTCCCAAAGTTTTATTCGTTTTTGGAGAAGACGTCATTGGGTAAAAGGAAAAAAAAGAAGATGCAAAAGCATTTTGAGGATTATGGAAATGAAGTGTTTCAGTTGTTTTTTAGAGCCTTGAACGAAAGTAATACGCAGTTTTGGCTTGCGTGTGGCACCCTTTTAGGTGCAGTGCGTGAGAACGGCTTCATTAAAGGCGATTGTGATATGGATATAGGTGTATATGATGACACTGATTTTGATTTGCTTGATTCAGCTCTCAAAAAAAACGGCTTTGAGCTAAAACGTAGAATAGACATCTATTCAAAAAATGGGTTCAAAGGATTTGAGTTGACTTATTTTCAGAAAGAAGTGGGCGTAGATATTTTTGTATTCCATAGGGAAGACGAGAAACACCTATATATGTGTGATTTCGCTGATACCATTACCATTGGGAAGTACAAACTACATCAATTCGTTAGAAAGATAGTGGTTCCGTTTGACGGTCTCATTGATTATGAGTTTATGGGCTTTAAAGTATTTATACCCAAAAATTACAAAGAATATATTGCTGCTCATTATGGTGAAGATTTTATGACACCCAATCCGAGTTGGGGTGTTTGGGATTCCCCTGCGTTGCAAATTGTGGAGGGTGCTATTGGGATGGAAATTGTTTAATCCATGGCTGTTTAAATTGCGTAAATAATCAAAATCAACAAATATGTTTTCAACATTGAGAAAAATTGGATTGAGGGGAATCGTATACAAATCTTTCAGCAGGCTATTTCCTAACGACGAAGCGATTTTAAGCGCAAGCGCTAGAATTGGAGCATATCGATATTTAAAAAAATACAAGTATGTTCTTGATTGGCCAAATTCAATCGCATGTCTTGACAAAAAAAAACCCAATTACATTTGGCTATGCTGGCTTCAAGGGTATGACAAAGCTCCTCTTTTGGTGCAGAAGTGCCGTGATTCTATCTTTAAACACAATCCGACCATGAATATCATAATTATTGATAATACCAATTTGAAGCAATATGTTTCGCTGCCGGATTATATTTATCAAAAGTATAAAAGTGGTATAATTTCTCATGCTCATTATGCTGATTTGATTCGTATTTCCCTTCTAGAAAAGTATGGTGGGACTTGGATTGATGCAACAGTATATATGACCGATCATCTTCCCGATTATATTATCAATTCAGAATTGTTCTGTTTTAAAACAATTCCATTGGGTTATTGCACTGCAAGCAATTGGTTTATTTCCGCATGTCCAAACAACCTAATAATTCATAAAATGAAATCTCTTTTGTTTGAGTATTGGAAGAAAGAAAACAGATTGGTTTCATACTCGATTTTTCATTTGTTTTGGACAATGACGGTTACTTTCAACGATACTAATAAATCATTATGGAATAATGTTCCGTATTTTGATGACGTCAATTGCAAAATTCTCCAAATGGAACTTTTCAAACCCTTTTCCCAAGAGAGGTTTGACCAAATTAAATCTATAACACCTATCCATAAGTTAACGTACAAATTTGATGATAGAAACACAATTACTGAAAACACATTTTATAATTATATAATAACAAAACTCTAAGAATATGTATAAATGCAGAGTTTGTGGAAAACCGTTTGAATCAGAATTGTACAAGGCACACGAAGTCCGCTTCGGATGGGACGATGAATTCGATTATGTTCATTGCCCCCATTGTAATTCTGTTTATATAAAAGAAATTCCTGACGATTTGGGACGGTATTATTCGTCTGAATATTACTCACTCCAAGACAGGAATGAATCTTTTGAGAACTCTTTTTTTCGTAGAACAGCTCGGAAATACTTGCTCAAATACCGCATAAATGGAAAGAATCCCATAGGAAAAATTATTGCTTTGAAAGAGAAAGAGGCGTTTCAATGGATTGAGCAAGGAATGCTAGATTTTCACTCTTCGATTCTAGATGTTGGTTGTGGTACCGGGAGAACTATTCTAAAACTTGCGAACAGTGGATTTACAAGCGTTCAGGGAATTGACCCTTTTTTAGACCACGACATTGTCTATCATGTTGGGAAACAAGAGGTTCGTATATGGAAAAAGGATATTCAGGAGGTGGAGGAAAAATACGATGTAATTACCCTCACCAATGTTATGGAACACATGACGGATCCTCATATTGCATTCAAATCTTTCGCCAAATGTATGCATAATAATAGTATCTTGATGATGTATCTCCCTGTTATGAGCGATTTCTCATGGTCGCATTACGGTATAAAAGCTCACCAATTCTCAGATGTTCCAAGGCATCTTTTCATTTATTCCGTTGATGCTCTGCGAACTGTTGCTGCTCAATATAATCTTTCCATGTTTAAATGTAAGCCTAGTTTCTACTATAAAATTCTCTATGATGTTTATGGCAATATGGCTTCCGATATCCAAAAGATGGACCAGCCGAAACTTATTCAGGAACTTGTCGATAAAAATGATGCAGGTCATATCTTTGCGTATTTTAAACTTATCGAATGATGCATCAACTCACTTTCTGAATAACCCTTTGGTTACATTCCAACGGAAAAGTACCAGCTTCCAACCTTTTTTGGGCGACAACATTAAAATATGCCATGCACAAAGGACAATGGTAGCGCACCATTTAATAGTTTCCGATAGAAGCCGTTTCAAATATTTTGTTTTGCTGATATTCAGTGTTCTGATTCTTTCGCTTTTCCCTATGGAAAAAGTGAGTTGATCGAAGTGTTCCTTGCTGAGTTTCTTTTCCGGGATGATATGGTAAAGAATGGCGGTGGGTAAATAGTAAAACCGCATACCCTGTGTGGTCATCTTGTCGAAGATGTCCTTCTCTTCTGCACCCACCAAGCTGTCGCCTTTTCGCCCGAGCTCCACGTTGAAAAGTCCAACTTTATCGAAAACATAGGATCTATAAGCCGCATTGCCACCTCCAGGAAAGTCATTCTTGGGAAACTCCTTGGCCTTGTCACCAAGATATTTGTAGCCTGTTAGCAATGCCTTGATGACGGGACTCATCCACAAGGGCTCTTCAGTTTCGTATTGTGGGATGATGGGACCTCCCGCTGCATCGATTTCCGGATGCTGTTCGAAGAAACTGGCATAAGTCTGCAAATACGCTTTATTGACAAGAGCATCATCATCCACATATACCAATAATTCGCCTGTGCTTTCCTTGATACCTCTATTGCGTGCATGGGATAAGCCTTGGCTGGTTTCGACAAAATATCGGAAGGCCACGTCTGGAAATTCTTGCACAAATCGTTTGCATTCGCTTCTGGTGTTGTCGGTGCAGTTGTTGTCCACCAAAACAATCTCATAGTTCTCCCGAGGATAATCGTTTATGGCAATGCTTTTTAAGACATTGTATATGTATTTATCTCGGTTATATGTGCAGATGATGACAGAGATCATGTTTGTTTTTTCTTGAACGAGAGAATGATGGCAAGGATGACCCCAATGAGAATTAAAGTGGAAGAAGCAAAGGAAAGAATGCGTCCAATATTCCATATTTTCGGTTCGTAGCGCATCACGATTTCATGTTGTCCCGATGGAATTCGTGCTGCCCTGAGCAGGTAGTTGGCACGCAGTATGGGATGTTCCTCGCCGTCGATGTGCATGTGCCAACCGTCTAATCCTGACCATATTTCTGAGAAGACCACCAGTTGATTCCTGTCTGAATTGAAAGAATAAGTGAGCTGGTTGGGTTTGTATTCGGTCAGTTCCATCTGTCCAGAAATGCTGTCGGGTATTACGAATCCACTTAATTGTTGTTCAAACTCCTTGTTGATGATGGCAGTATGTCTTAAGTCAGTGGAAGCGATGGCATCGAACTCTTCGTTGGCATTGTCGACCCACTTGATACTGTTCACCATCCAAGCATTGCCGAAAGCTTCTGGGTTGAGCAGTGGCTGGGCTTCGGGATTATAGATGATGTACTTGGTGTTCAGCATGTTGAGCACCTTTTGCTGCCTTAATCCTAAGGCAAGGTCTGCTTCAGTGTTGGCATTTTTGAAAATGGAGTTGAACTGTCTGACCTCTTGTCCAAGGTATTGATTGATCACATCCTGATACCGACGAAGCTTTGCACCATGATAGCCGCCCACTGACTTGTGGAAATAGGATGTGCTTGCGTCGTTGAATACATCCTTGGTGAGGTTGAGCACTCTGAAATCTAAGGTCTTGTCAGCAAGAATATAGTTGTCTGCTGCAGTAGTTGTGAAAGGTCTTTCAAATTGCTTTTTAGAGACGAAATTGTCATTGTTGAGGTATCGCTTGTCAATGGGGTACATGTCAAATAGAATCAATACACCAAGGATGGCAAACGCTGGAGTGGCTTTTAGTTTGCCTTTGATATAAAGGAAAATAGGGAGGCTTGCGAGCAAAATGAACAGAAAACTTCTGATAGCATCTTTACGGAAGATGGCAACTCTGACGGCCTGTAATTCTTCCGCAAATGATTGATAAACAGTGCCGTCTTTGCCTGAACTTAATTGGGCAAACTGTTCTGCCTCGCCTTGGCTGAGGAAGCTGAAGAAGGTCTTAGGCATGAGGTAAAACAGTAGGCAGAAACCAGCTGTAATACCAAACGCTATATACAATTTCTTTAGATTGGTTTTGAGGTTTTCAGGGCTTTTCGTGATTTCGGCTAACCCCAAAAAGCCTAATACAGGTATGCACAATTCGGCAATGACAAGAGTCATGGAAACTGCCCTAAACTTGTTATATCCAGGGACATGGTCGATGAAAAAGTCGGTGAACCCCATGAAATTCTTTCCCCAACTGAGTAGGATGGATAACAGGGTAGCAGCAAGTAGAGCCCATTTTAGTTTGCCTTTTACAGTAATTGCGCCTATCAAAAAGAGAAATACGACAATGGCACCTACATAAACGGGTCCGCTGGTGAAAGGTTGGTCTCCCCAATATGCGCTACTTTGTGCAATACTATCCTTAAAACGTCTGTCAGCCTTTTCAAGCGCCGGATTTTGTTTTCCAATATATGCCGATGCTCCACCTTTGACATTAGGGATTAGCAAACTCCAAGTTTCACCGATACCGTAGCTCCATTGCGTGATATAGTCGCGGTCAAGGCCGTTCGTTTGGTTGTTGTCTTTTTCGGTCAGCACAGGTTTGCCACGTGTGGTTTCTTTTCCGTATTCATAATTGGAATAGAGCATTGTTGTGCTGGTGAGGATGGCGAAAACCACTGCCACAAGCAACCCTGCCGATGCCTTGAAGAATCTACCCAGTTGTCTTTCTTTTATATCGCTAATCAATTGTGCGATTATTAGAATGATACAGATAATCAATAGATAATAGGTGATTTGCAGGTGGTTTACTCTTATTTCAAGTGCCAATACAAATGCTGTCAACAAACTACCCCACAGATACTTCCCTCGATAAGTGAGGAGAATTGCTGCGATGAGAGGCGCCATGTAGGACATGGCTGCGGCTTTGGTGGCATGGCCGGCACCAATGACAATGAAAAGATAAGAAGAGAACCCGTAAGCAATGGCACCAATAAAGCTAATTAGAAGTCCACAATCTAGTAGCAACAGTAAGACGAAACATCCTAACATGCTGATAAACACAGTTCCTGTGCTGCTTGGAAGTTTTAATGTCAACAATTGGTCAACATACATAAACAAATTGGATTTCGCTGGAGCAGAGATGTTCCAAGTCGGCATTCCGCCAAACATGGAGTTTGTCCAAAGTGTCTGTTGTCCTGTGTTTTCCCTGTACTCGATAGTTTCTTGGGCCGCACCTCTCCATGTCTCGACATCATGTTGCTTAAGGCGCTTTCCTTCCAAAATGGGGCTGAAATATACCAAAGTGATAGCAGCAAAAGCAATAATGGCCGCTACAATGCCAATAACTCTCTTGTTTTTTTGAAAAAAAGTATTGTTCATGATGCAAATCGTTTTCTATTCAACTTCTTCAAATTCAGTGTATTCTCCGATATTAGGGTCGATATGGGGATTCTTCATTTCATCGTTGGCCGATGGCGTTTCGTCTTGGTTGTATGCACTCATCTGATGCTCCAACTTCTTCATTTTTCGCTTGAATATCAGCTTGACAATCAAGCTGAAAGCATAAAACACTAAGAGAATAATGAGCAATATGTTGAGAAGGCCCATAGGAATGTCCAAATATTGAAATGTGCCGCGAAAATACGAATAAAAATCGGTTCTATTGGTTTTTTTTGTACTTTGATTCATGATTCATGAAAATTTGATACTTTTGCACAATAAACTTGATTGAAGAATTATGATTGTCAGAAGTAAAGCACCGTTGCGGATTGGGCTTGCTGGAGGAGGAAGCGATGTCAGTCCTTATAGTGATATTTATGGTGGCATTATCTTGAATGCGACCATAAACCTTTATGCTTACTGTACGATAGAGGAAACGTATGAAGACTTTGTGACTATTGAAAGTTACGACGGCGAATGTTTTGAGCGTTATCCACTCAGCCGTGAGTTGGAAATAGACGGCAAGGCTTCACTCTTGAAGGGGAGTTACAACCGAGTGATGCGGGATTACAATATCCCGTTGCGGGCCTGCAAGATTACCACCTATAACGATGCGCCTGCTGGATCTGGATTGGGTACTTCGTCAACTATGGTGGTGGCCATCTTGAAAGCATTTGTCGAATGGCACAGTCTGCCGTTGGGCGACTATGAGATAGCGCGTTTGGCCTACGAGATCGAGCGTAAAGACCTCAATCTGTCGGGCGGGAAGCAAGACCAGTATGCGGCTGCATTTGGTGGATTCAATTACATGGAGTTCCTGAAGGATGACATGGTGATTATCAATCCGCTGAAGGTGAAACGTTGGATTGTCGATGAGTTGGAGGCGAGTATTGTGCTTTATTTCACGGGCCGTTCGCGGAGTTCAGCTGCCATTATCGACGAACAGAAGAAGAATGTCGCTTCGGGTAACACGATGTCCATTGAGGCGATGCACCGCATTAAGCAGAGTGCGGTGGATATGAAACTTGCGGTGCTGAAAGGCGATATGCACGAGTTTGCCCGCATTCTCGGACAAGCCTGGGAAGACAAGAAAAAGATGGCAGGTGCTATCACCAATCCCATGATTGAGGAGGCTTTTGCCGTGGCTACTGCGGCGGGGGCTTTGGCAGGGAAGGTGAGTGGAGCAGGTGGCGGTGGCTTCATCATGTTTTTTGTGGAACCTACCAAAAAGAAAGCGGTGTTGGAAGCACTTGGTAAACTTGGCGGCTATACCATTCATTTCAACTTTACCGATGGTGGAGCGCATGGCTGGAAAATATACGAGACGGACAGGGTTGAATCATTGAAGCACTAACTTTTATGGAAGAACAACTGCAAATCTTAATAGAAAGGTATCCTAAACTTTCAGTTTGCAAGGAGGATATCAAAAAAGCCTACGAACTGTTGGAAACGGCCTACCAGAATGGTAAAAAGCTTTTGGTATGTGGCAACGGAGGCTCGGCTTCCGATTCCGAACATATTGTCGGAGAGCTGATGAAGGAGTTCAAACTCAAAAGGAAAGTGTATGGCAAGCAAGCGGCTGCTTTGAAAGAGATTGACCCTGAATTGGGACAGGTTCTGGCCGACAATCTGCAAGGTGCTTTGCCAGCTATCTCCTTAACGGGTCATTCTTCTTTGCAGACGGCTTTCATGAATGATGTGGTGCCCGAACTGGTGTTTGCCCAACAGGTGAACGGATATGGGAACGCAGGAGATGTTTTCCTTGGAATCTCTACCTCGGGCAACAGTAAAAATGTGCTCTATGCAGCCGTCAACGCCAAAGCTAAAGGCTTGAAGGTGATTGGACTTACGGGCGGCAAGGAGAACAAACTGATGAAGTATGCCGATGTGTGTGTCCGTGTTCCCGAGACGGAAACCTATAAGATTCAAGAGTTGCACTTGCCGGTGTATCACTGTCTGTGCCTGATGTTGGAACAAAAATTCTTTGGAGCATAGTGAAACTCTCTGGAATCAATATTGAACCCTACGATACGCTGTTGCTCGACCGCGACGGCACCATCAATGTGCATCTGGTGGATGACTATGTGAAACATTGGGATGATTTTGAGTTTGTCCCAGGAGTGCTTGAAGCCATGCCAAAATTAGCGCAGCATTTCAAACATATCTTCATTGTTACCAACCAACGTGGAGTTGGGAAAGGCATCATGACCGAGGCCGATTTGACTGACATCCACAAACACATGATGGAGGAGATTGAGAAAGCAGGAGGTCGAATTGATGGCATATACTATTGTACATCATTGACGGATGAGGATGTGCGCCGCAAGCCGGGACGAGGTATGTGGGATGATATTCAGCGAGATTATCCTGATGTAACCGCAGAGCGAACAATCATGGTAGGTGATGGAGACATAGATAAGGAGTTTGCCAGCAACTGTGGCATCGCTTTTTGTCGAGTGGATTCGCTGAAGAAAAAGAAGGGACGTTATGAATGGATAAAAACCAAGGATATGGATGTGGTTGTTTTGGCTGGAGGATTGGGCACACGACTTCGTTCAGTGGTGAGCGAAGTACCCAAGTGCATGGCTCCTGTCAACGGGAAGCCGTTTTTGCATTATCTGCTGACGGCTTTGTCGCAATACCGAATCTCAAAAGTGGTGCTTTCGGTCGGTTATAAGCGTGAATGTATTATGGACTGGGTGCAAGTGCATGGAAACGAATTTCCGTTTGAGATTGACTTTGCGGTGGAAGAAACTCCTCTCGGAACTGGTGGAGGCATTCGTCTCGCCATGGAAAAATGCACCTCGGATTCCGTTTGCATAATGAATGGCGACACCTTTTTTGATGTCGATTTGGAACGGCTTAAAGAGGCTCACAAACATTCAGGTAAACTTCTGACAATGGCCGTGAAACATTTAAAAGACTTCGACAGGTATGGAACAGTGTCCTTTGATAAGAGTGGCACAGTGACGGGCTTTAACGAGAAACGTTACTGCGAGGATGGGTATATCAATGGAGGAGTGTATATGGTTAGTGACAGGAATCTGTTGAAGGCTATGCCAGAGAAGTTTTCGTTTGAGGCGGAATTCCTTCAGCCTAAAGCGGCTGCGGGGCTTGTTCAGGGCTTTGTCAGCGACGGTTATTTTATAGACATTGGTATTCCCGAGGATTATGCCAAGGCCAATGAGGATTTCAAAGATTTTGAGGTATGGACAAAAAGAAAATGATATTGGTGGGTACGGCCTACCCGTACCGTGGCGGGCTGGCGGTCTATAACGAAAGATTGGCTCGGAGCTTTCAAGAAGAAGGCTATGAGGTTGAGATTTGGACATTTACGGTTCAGTATCCCAACTTTTTGTTTCCGGGCAAGACCCAGTTTTCAACTGAGCCGGCACCTGAAGGTTTGGTCATCAAGCGCGAGCTGAATTCGGTGAATCCCTTTAATTGGTTGAAAGTTGGACGAAAGCTCTGTAAGGCTCAGGCCGACATTGTGGTGATGAAATTTTGGATTCCCTATATGGCTCCTTCGCTTGGTGTTGTTGCCCGCATGGCTCGTAAAAACAAGAAAACAAAGGTCGTTAGCATTATTGATAATATTATTCCTCACGAGAAGGGCGTTGCGGATAAGCCGCTTGCGTCTTTCTTTCTGAAATCAGTAGACGGTTGTGTGACGATGTCGAAATCAGTTCTTGGGGATGTCGAAAGGTTTAATGCGGTGAAAAACGTGGTGTTTTGCCCACATCCTTTGTATGACAATTTCGGAGAGAAGGTTAGTAGGGAAGAGGCATTGCATTTCCTTCATTTAGACCCAGATATGCGTTACATGTTGTTTTTCGGCATCATCCGTGATTACAAAGGCTTGGATTTGCTGTTGCAAGCCATGGCCGACGATCGGCTTAAACGGATGAAGGTGAAACTGATTATTGCGGGTGAATTCTATAACAATGGCGAACAGTATCATGAGTTGGAGAAATCGCTTGGATTGGAGAATCAGCTCGTTTGGCACAGTGAGTTCGTCCCCGATAGCGAGGTGAAATACTATTTCAATGCTTGTGACATAGTGGTGCAGCCATACAAATCAGCTACCCAAAGCGGAGTGACTCAGATAGCCTATCATTTTGAGAAACCCATGCTGGTGACCGACGTGGGTGGTTTGAAGGAAATTGTGCCTGATGGAGTGGTGGGTTATGTTACCGAGGTGGATCCTGCGAAAATTGCTGATGCTTTAATCGATTTCTTTGGGAATGACCGGAAAGAGGCTTTTGAGCGAAACATCCAAGAGGAAAAACAGAAATATTCATGGGGCCGAATGGTTGATGCCTTGGTCTCCGTATCAAAATAACATGTTATGAAGAAACTTATTTCTTTATTTACTAGAATTTTCCCCCGCCAATGGCTCATCAGGCTGAGCTATGTGTTCAGTTTGTTGGTTCGTCCATTTTATTGGGGCAACAAGGTGGAATGTCCTGTTTGTGGCAAGCACTTCCGCAAGTTTTTGCCATACGGCTACGGCAAGGCTATGGACAACCGTTTGTGTCCCAATTGTTTGTCACTCGAACGCCATCGTTTATTGTGGCTCTATCTGAAAGAAAAGACGGATTTCTTCACCGCGCCGTTGAAGGTGCTGCATTTTGCGCCCGAACAGCCGTTTTTGAAACGTTTTCGTGCCTTGAAAAACCTTGACTACACCACGGCTGACCTCGATTCGCCCATCGCCGACTTGCATTTGGACGTTACAAAGATTGACCAACCGAGCGACACCTACGATGTGGTCATCTGCAACCATGTGTTGGAGCATGTCAGCGACGCGAATAAGGCTTTTTCGGAAATCAAACGTATCTTGAAACCAGGCGGTTGGGCGATACTCTTGGTGCCCATCAACCCCGATGTGGATACCTTTGAAGATCCAAGCATTACCGACCCGAAGGAACGCGAACGTTTGTTTGGACAATACGACCATGTGCGACAGTTTGGTCGCGATTATGCTGACGTGTTGCGCAAAGCGGGATTCATGGTGACGGAAGACAGGATCTATTACGAGATTTCAGCGGAACAGCGCGAACGGATGCATCTGGCACGCAGGGGAGAGGAAATCATTTATCTTTGCGGTAAATGAAAACAACAAAAGGCGATTCCCTAAGGGGTCGCCTTCGTTACCTTAAATGAGAAAGAAACGGCTTCCGAAAATCAATATTCGTCAGAAACTGTAAGTTTTTTTCTGCCTTTGGCTCTTCTGCGGGCCAGGACTTTGCGGCCGTTAGCCGTAGACATTCTCTCTCTGAAACCGTGTTTGTTTCTACGTTTTCTGTTCGATGGTTGATAAGTGCGCTTCATCTCTGTATCGTATTTGTTTGTTCTATTTTACGCTAAAATCCCTTTGAATTGGGCTGCAAAAGTACGAAGAATTTCGTTAGCTCCAACACTTTTCTTGAAAAAAATGAAAAAGGCAAAACCAAAACTGATTCTGCCTTTTTCAAATGATTGATTGTTAGTTGCTTATGCAATGGCTTCTTTTTCGGGGATGTTCTTCAGGGTTTCCACCACGAAGTCCCAGAAAGGCTGCACGCTCTCGATGAGCAGGGCCTCGTCGGGGGAGTGGGGGTGTACCAATGTGGGACCGAAGCTCACCATATCCCAATGCGGATACTTGGAACCGAGGATGCCGCACTCCAAGCCGGCATGGATAACCATCACCTTGGCCTCTTTGCCGAACTTGGCCTTGTAAACTTCCTTCATCGTGTTGAGGATTGGGGAGTTGATGTTGGGCTTCCATCCTGGGTAATCGCCAGTCGAGTAGGCCTCGGCGCCATTGTCGGTCAGCACTTTGCGGATTTGCTCAGCGAGTTTGTCTTTCGCTGCGTCGACGAGGCTGCGGGTGAGCGAAGCGCACACGATTTTGCCGTTCTCCATCTTCACCGTGGCGAGGTTCGACGAGGTTTCGGTGGTGCCTTCAAAGTCTTCCGACATGGCGATGACGCCGTTGGGATAGCGGGCGATGGCCGTAAACATGTTGTTCTGGGTCTTCACGTCGATGACATTCTCGGGTATGGCAGCAGGCTCGCAAAGGATGCCCAGCTCGGGCTCGGTGGCGGCAAACTCTTCCTTCGTGAGGGCCTCAAACTCGGCAACGTATTTTACGAATTCGTCTTTCTTGTCGGTGGGGACCACAACGATGGCTTCCGACTCTCTCGGGATGGCGTTGCGCAAGCTTCCACCATCAATTTTGGCGAGGCGCAGACCATATTTCTCGGCTGCCATCAGCAGCATGGCATTCATCACCTTGTTGGCGTTGGCGCGACCAAGGTTGATATCCATGCCTGAGTGACCGCCCTTCAAGCCTTTGACAAACAGACGATAAGCCGTCATGCCATCGGGAACGTTCTCGTAGGCAGGTGTCCAAGTGCCGATGTTGTCGATGCCGCCGGCGCAGCCCACATACAGCTCGCCTTCGGTCTCGGAGTCCATGTTCATGAGGATGTCGCCTTTCAAAACGCCAGGTTGCAGTTTGTTGGCACCTGTCATGCCGGTTTCCTCGTCGATGGTGAAGAGGGCTTCGATGGGACCGTGTTGCAGGTCGGTGGCCTCAAGGACGGCCATGGCAGCGGCGGCACCCAAACCGTCGTCGGCGCCGAGGGTGGTGCCGTTTGCCTTCACCCAACCGTTTTCAATGCGGGTCTCAATCGGGTCGGTCTCAAAATCATGAACTTTGTCGGCGTTTTTCTGCGGCACCATGTCCAAGTGGGCTTGCAGGATGACACCCTTGCGGTTTTCCATGCCAGGGGTGGCGGGTTTGCGGATAATGACGTTGCCGCATTCGTCGACCAAGGTTTCAAGGCCGTGGTCTTCGCCCCATTGCTTCATGAAGGCGATCACTTTGGCTTCTTTCTTCGAAGGGCGCGGAATCTGCGTCAAGCTGTAGAAATTCCTAAACACGCCATTCGGTTCCAAATCTTTGATTGTGCTCATTGTGTAGTTGTTTTATGATTGATGAAAATTCAAAATTTTAGTCGGCTAAAATACGGATTTTTTTCTACACCTTGACAAAAAGTGCTATTTTTGCCGCAAAATTCTTAAAGCAATGAAGAAGCTATTACCTATTATGATGTTTGTCCTGCTCGCTTTTGCAGGATGCAATCGGCAACCTGCAACCTATCAGATGGCGGAAAATCCAAGCGAAATGGTCGCCAATGCCGAAAAGTTCGTGAATCAGGTGAGCAAACAATCCAAGCATTACGGTGACGAGGATTGGCAAGAGGCTGTGCAGCAGTTTGTTGCAATGAGCAAAAACTTCGTTGAGCAACGCCAAAGGATGACCAATGAAGAAACCATGCGCTTCGACAATGCCCGTCTGCAATTCATGTCAGCCGTCGAAACCAACGGCAGTATTGAAATTGCCAAGCAGGTGAAAGAAGCCTACGGCATGGTGATGCAATAGGCCTTTCTCGGCTACATGCAAAAAAAGCTCCGGATTGAACATTCGGAGCTTTTTCATTATTATGAAATTGGTGCGTTATCTTCGGCTGTTGCCAAGGCCGATGTAGTAGAGCAACGAGGCCAATGACGATAAGGCTGAAACCACGTAAGTGCTGGCCGCCCAGCCGAGGGCTTCCTTTGCTTGGGATACTTCGGCTTGCATAAGTGTGTCGGACGACTGCAACCACGCCAATGCCCGTTTCGAGGCGTTGAATTCGACGGGCAGGGTGACTACGCTGAAAATGAACACCAAAGCAAACATGGCAATGCCAATCCAAAACAGGGTAGGGAAGGTGTTGATAATGAGCAACCCGATGATGATGACAAACATGGAAAGCTTTGAAGAGAAGCTGACGGCTGGCACCAAAGCCGTGCGCAGTTTCAAAGGTGCATAGCCCTCTTTGTGCTGAATGGCGTGACCACATTCGTGGGAGGCCACGGCAGCGGCTGAAATGCTGCTCGAGTGATAGACATCCTCGCTCAAGTTGACGGTCTTCTTGGTCGGGTCGTAGTGGTCGGTGAGCTGGCCTGTGATGCAGGTGACCGATACGTCATAGATGCCGTTGTCGTTGAGCATCCTTTGCGCGATTTGCGCCCCGGTCATTCCACCAGGCGAGCGCACTTTTGAATATTTGGCGAACACGCTTTTCAGTTTCCACTGGACGAACATGCCTACGATACCAATGACGATGATGAGAATCCAATTTGCATTCATAGTTCCTGATTTTGGAGTTGAAATTGAAGTTGAAGGCGCAAAGATAATGGATTTTTTCCGATTGTTTGGTGAAAAAAACAGTGACCAACGTTGTTTTTCCCTATTTTTGTCCCTTATATTTATGTAAAATGACTGCACATACCTTTAACATCTTCCTGATTGTCATGGCCGCCATAGCCTTGGTGGTGTTTGTCAGCCTCTTTTTCGTGGATGCAGGCTACGGCAAGTTTTACGACCGCAAATGGGGACCCGCCGTCAACAACAAGATCGGTTGGGTGCTTATGGAATCGCCCGTGTTTTTGGCCATGTTGCTGCTTTGGCTGTTTTCCGACCGGCGTGGCGACTTGGTACGTCTGGCCTTCCTGTTTTTGTTTGAGTTGCACTACATCCAGCGTTCTTTCGTGTTCCCGTTCCGAATGAGGGGCAACAGCGTGATGCCGCTTTCGATTGTCGTTATGGGTGTGACGTTCAACGTGTTGAATGCAATTATGCAAGGCGGTTGGATTTTTTACATCTCGCCCGACGACTATTATCCCGCCGATTGGCTGACCGACCCGAGATTCATCGCAGGTTTTCTGGTTTTCATCATCGGGATGTACATCAACATTTCCTCGGACGACATCATCCGCAACCTGCGCAAGGACGGCGACACGCGACATTATCTTCCGAAAGGTGGCATGTTCCGTTACGTGACCTCGGCCAACTATTTCGGCGAATTTGTGGAATGGGTTGGTTTTGCGATACTTACATGGTCGTGGTCAGGCGTAGTGTTCGCCTTGTGGACTTTCGCCAACCTCGGCCCGCGTGCCGACCATATCTATAAGTTGTATCAGAGCGAGTTCGGCGATGCCTTGGATACGAAAAAAGTCAAGAGAATCTTACCTTTTATATATTGATTATGGAAAACTCAAAGATATTCACCCCTTGTGAAATCGGGCCTATCACGTTGCGCAACAGAGTGATACGCTCGGCAGCCTTCGAAAACATGGCTTATGGCAACCGCCCTTCTGATGACTTGTTCAACTATCATGTGGCGGTGGCGCGAGGGGGGGTCGGCATGACGACGGTGGCATACGCTGCCGTCAGCCAGTCTGGACTTTCCTTCGACGGCCAACTTTGGATGCGCGAGGAGATTGTGCCTCCACTGAAGACCCTCACCGACGCCATTCACAGTCATGGTGCCAAAGCCTCCATCCAGTTAGGACATTGCGGCAACATGACCCATCGCTCTACCTGCGGTTGTATGCCCGTAGGCGCGTCGGGAGGCTTCAACATGTACTCGCCAACCTTTGTTAGAAAACTAAGAAAGTCAGAGATTTACAAGTTGGTGATTGACTTCGGCAAGGCCGTCGAATTGGCACGCAAGGCGGGTTTCGATTGCGTGGAGATTCATGCAGGGCATGGATATCTCATCAGCCAGTTCCTGTCGCCTTACACCAATCACCGCCGCGACGAGTTTGGTGGCCATATCGAAAACCGGATGCGTTTCATGAGGCTGGTCATTGAGGAGGTGATGCGTGCAGCGGGCAACGACATGGCCGTGGTGGTCAAGGTGAACATGCACGATGGTTTCAGCAAAGGCATGGACGAGGAGGAATGTCTTGTCGTGGCCAAGGAACTGGAACGTCTTGGCGTTCATGCACTTGTGCTCACGGCGGGTTTCGTCAGCAAGGCCCCGATGGAGGTGATGCGTGGTGCGATGCCGCTCAAGACCTTGCGTTATTATATGGATATGAAGAAGTTTTGGTGGCTGAAAGCATGTCTCGCCTTGTTTGGCCGCGCAATGATTCCCACAGTGCCCTTCAGCGAAGGCTATTTTTTGGAAGACGCCAAGGTATTCCGCAAAAACCTGAACCTGCCCTTGATTTATGTGGGTGGTATGGTTTCACGAGAAAAAATGGAGGAAGTGCTCGATTCGGGCTTCGTGGCATTGCAAATGGCCCGCGCCTTGATAAATGACACGGATTTCGTCAACAAGCTGCACAGCGGCGAGGTGACACGCAGCGAGTGCAAACATTCCAATTATTGCATCGGGCGCATGTACACGTTGGAGATGAAGTGTCATCATTGCGTGGAAGAAGAACTGCCCAGGGCCATCAGAAAAGAGATTAAAAAAGCGGAAAGGAAGGGTTGATGAACTATCGGAAATGGTTCAAACGATTTGAGGCGGCGCACGGACATCGGCCATGTGCACTCATCACGGGCGGCAGCTCGGGGATGGGCTTGGAGTATGCCAAGCAATTGGCTGAAATTGGTTGCAACTTGTTGTTAGTCAGTAATCAGAAGGAGGAACTCGAAAAGGTTTCTGAGGACTTGCAACGGGAAAAGGCGATACGCGTGATACCGCATTATCAGGATTTGGCCACCGAAACTGCCGCCGAGGAGTTGTTGTCTTTTTGCCAAGCCGAAAACCTGCAAATCGATATTCTCATCAACAATGCGGGCATGTTCTTCTTTGAGGAACTAACCAAGGAAAACGAAAATAAAGCTTTGACCATGATGCGTTTGCACACCTTCACCCCGACACGGCTTTGCATCCTTTTCGGCGAGGAGATGAAACGACGCGGCTACGGATACCTTATTAATATGTCATCGATGGCGGCCAAACTGCCCTGTCCAGGCATTACGATTTATTCGGCCACCAAAGCCTACTTGAAGAGTTTCGGCAAGTCGCTTTATTTTGAGATGCGGCCTTACGGTGTAGGTGTCACGACGGTCTGTCCGGCAGCCATCGCCACACCACTTTACAGGTTGAAACCCAGTCTGTTGAAGCTTGGCGTAAGAATCGGACTGATAGGTACGCCGCAATGGCTGGTGCGCAAGGCTTTGAATGGAATGATTCGGAAGAAAAGGGTGGTTAAGCCTGGCTTCATGAATATCTATTTGCCGCCTATGATTGCCCTATTGCCCCATGGATTAGTAGCAAAGTTATGGCAAAAGTTCAAGTGACCATAGTATGCCTTTTGGCTTGTTTGGCGGCCTCCGCTCAAAGCTATGAGAAAGTGCCTTTCGGCGACTTTGAGCAATGGGCTGTGCGTTATGTCACCGAATCGCAAATCATTGGCGGTCAGGAAAAAACGCTGTATGTCATCGGCCCAACAGATACGGTTCGTGGGAATGAAGTCTACGACTATAAAAATACGATTTGGTCGACCTCAAATGCTTTTGCGAAGGTGATGGGCGTGGTGAAAATCAGCAACAATGTCACACCCGACAATGGTCCGATGGGAAAATGTGCCAAGCTTGCCACTCAAATTGCTACCTGCAAGGTGGCGGGAATGTTGAATATCAAGGTGTTGGCGGCAGGCTCCATCTATTGGGGCAAGATGTTGGAACCCGTAACAGGCGTCAGCGATCCATTCGCTTTCATAGATTGGGGCATTCCTTTTACGAAACGTCCTAAAGCATTGGTACTCAATTATAAATCTAATATTCCCAATACGGGCAAGTTGGTGAAAGGTACTACTACGCGCACCATCGAGTTTGACGGCTATGACCCCGCTGAGATTCTTTTCGTCTTGCAATACCGTTGGGAGGATGACAAAGGCAACATCCACGCCAAGCGGGTAGGGACGGTGATATATCATGTCGACCAGTCTTCTGATGGTTGGATGAAGGATTTCCGCATTCCCGTCATTTACGGTGATGCTCGAGAATCAGCAGATTACCAGCCTTATATGGACCTGCTTTCGGGCGAGAGGACGATGTATGCCATCAACAGCAAAGGCAAGAAAAAGCCCATCCTCGAAGAAGCCTGGGCTGATTCGGATTGTCCTGTCACACATGCGATTATGTGGCTTACGTCTGGTAGTTGCGGTGCCTTCACCGGTGCCTTGGACAATGTGCTATGGGTGGATGAGATTAGGTTGGAGTATTGAGGGATGTTGTGACTTTTGAATTATTCAACTTTTATATATTATCTGTGTATATTGGCAGTTATTTTATTTTCCATTTCTTTTTGTAGTATTGTTAATTCTCTAGTTGACAATAAAGCTAATGTGTTCTCATCTTTAAAGAATTCCACCATGCGCTTTTTATCTAATTCATTAATGAGGTTTCGTTGCTTGTTTACCTCGTGCTGGCGTTCGGGAAGATACGAGCGCATCTTGTCCTCATAGTCATCCAAAACATAGACGAGAATAGGCTTGCCAGAAAGTAAAGCGACTCGGAATTCAATTTCGGTCATAGATGTACCCATTTTAGGTTCGATGTACCCGTAATTGGGACCGAGAATGCATACAAAAATGTCGGATAGGAGAACTTTTTCAATGCAATAGTCGCGGGGATACTTGTCCTTTTGTGGCCATTTCTCGTACATTTCCGGATACATGGAACAATCTAGTACCTGTTTTTCCATAACGTTGCGGAACGGTGATAGATCTGATGTAGAACTGATAAACACCCTAAACACTTGATTGTTTTTATGATATTGCTCAATGTCTTCTAATAATCTGATGCTGTTCCTGCAAATATCAATGTCGCGCTGTAAAGGCTTTCCTTCAAAATCAACCGTGTTATTCCCTTCCGCCAGTAATTCAAGCTCTTTTTTGAGCTGAAGCAATAAACTTGATTTGGCTTCACTCATCTCCTTCTCCTTGTTGTAACCTTGAAGACTTATTTCAGCAGCCATGTTTTTTTGCGGGAGTTCATCAACCACTTCAGAGGTGAAAGTGATGGTGCCAGCGGGGAGTTTGTTGACGCAGATTTTTATATTGGCATGGCATGATTTAGACTTGCATTGGTCTGATACAAGTACATTGAAGCTAGTGAATCGTGGCTCGTTTCCCCATCGGAAGGAGTCTCTTGAACGAAATGCTTTGAAATCGCCTTTATAAGCACTGTCAATTTTCAGAGCAATATCAACATAGTCGTCTTTTTTGAGTTCGAAAGAAAGCCTTAACGGATTCCTAAGCGATGTGCTACCATCGGCTTCTCTTGCCGCAATTTCCACTGTTTCAGTATCTTCCGATTTGTGAATGGCAATCTGAATTTGAAACACTTGTCCTTTCTCAACCTGTTTAGGGGCAAATACCGATGATTGTATGGAACCGCCAAGATAAACAACTTCAGGATTGACGGAGACATTGCTTCCGTTTAGCACTTTTAAGATAATGGCATAAGCAGACTTGACGATTTCCAGATAATCTCGCATGTAGGGTTCCATGTCTTCTAATAAAATTTGATTCTCGGAAGTGGTATCATTGTTTAATCGTTCCTGAATCAATCTACGAGTGGCTGGCTGTGACATTTCTTTGATGACGTAGTCGTAAGTCGTAATGCGCCGTTGGAGAGGAATCTTGTCCTTAACCGCCAATACATGGCAGTTGGGGCAGTGCATTTTTATAGGAAGTTGGATCGTGGAGGAGAAACACGACGATAAGTCAAGCAAGCCTGAAAACTCAGCCGGGATGGCTTCTATGAACTCGGAAGTGGTAACCATTCCGTCAGCCATTTCTATTTCGTCTTTCACATCAGAGTGGTGTGCGATAATAATGGCAATATCGGAGTCGGCGATGCTTTGAAGACGCTTTGTGGTCAGCTCTTCGATGATTATAGCCCCCCGTTTCTTATAATGGGTCAAGTTGGCTTTGACAGATTTGGCGGTTTTGGAATATTTTTTCCATAACGTTGTTTTGTCTTCTGTCTTGTATACCTCGGATAGCGAACGGATGAAATCAGAGTCGCCACGGTCAAAAAGAGTATCGAATTGTTGCTTCCTAAACGGTATGGCAACGGCAACAATAGTTTTCTCAGGCAATGTTTTTCTCAAGAAGCACATAATATTCAGTATTTTGATGGATATATAGCATCGCAATGGATGCGCTAAACTCATAGGTCTCTTTTATTTCGACGGGATCAAAACCATCTAGTTTCAGTTTGCGTTGGAATTGGAACCTATTCCATGTTCCGGCAGGGTTTTTAAAGAATTCTTGAATTGATGCCTTGAATTGTTCAAGCTTTTCTGTGGGAATCTTAAATTCAAACCATGCGCTTTTAACACGACTCCATAAAGTGTTTGTCTTGGCATATTGTTCACCCCAAGAGGCTGTCGTTATTCTGACATCTTGAGCGTTGATGGGAATTTTGGCAAAGGTGCTTCCGTCGCCTAAATCCGTGAATTCCACTTTTGAGATATCGAAAGAACGGTTGGGAATGGATGAGAAAGCTCTGCTTCGGTCCAATCGGGTTTTAAGTCCATCTATGATGGCAATTTGTTCGTTTTCGGAAATGTTTTCCAACACTAAATTTTGGAATGGTGCTGGCTCTCCCTCTTCAACGCATTTGGCAAATTCCTCGATTAATCCATCTGACGATACGGTTCTTTTGCCATTAATCACAAATCCTTTCCCGTCTTTTGCAATATGGATGCGTCCGTGATCGAATTGGTTGAAGCCTCTCTCAGTGCGTTTTGCCGCATTAGCCATGACTTCAGAACGGGGTCTTACAATTCTACCCGTCTTATCGAAGTGCTGAATACCCAATATTTCTGGCCTTTCCACCTTACGAAGGATTGAAGACGTAATTCTTCCTTGGTCTTTTGCACAGATTTCGATAGCTTTTTGACCGGTTGGTTGATCGATTATGACTTTGTATAAACCAGGTGATAGCTCGTTGTTAATTCTGATAGGTATGGTTCTCGAACTAAGTTCATGGCCTCCTTCAAGAAGAACAGAATCTTGGTCATTTCGCCACATTTCAACAATGGTTGGACTTTTTTGCCACAAAGAAGATTTGTCTTTGTTTTCTTTAAGATAGATTTCTTTGGAGTCTTTATTACTTACAATTTTCAATAAACTGTTATATGCTCTAAGCGTAGTTGAATGTTGATTAATGAGTAGCGCACAATATTGACAATATTGATCGTCACTTAAGTCACTTAGATACTTGTTGTTATTGATTGTTTGGATGTTAATTTGTCGATGATTCAATAAATGATGTCCGACGACACGCAAGAAAGGTTGACCATTGACGGCCAAATCTTTATCATCATATATATACGAAATGATGGAGTCTAAATTCCTCAAAAACACTTTAGTCGTGCTATCAATTATAAAATCTTCGTATTTTTTTATACGATTGTTAATAGTATCTCTTTTTATGGTATTGTATATATTATTACTATAGGAATGACGAACGTTTTTATATGCTTCGTCAAATAAGGCATCTATCCTCTTTCTCAATAATTGTTTGATGTCGTTATAATGATAGATTTTATTATAAACTTCATTGTTCATTTCCGTTTTGACACGATCTTCGATTATTTGTTTAAGTTTAGCGTTGTCCTTTGTGGTTTTGGATACACATAGTGAATCAAGCACAGCTTCAGCACATATGTCCAAATCATAGGTTGAAATTGCATTGGGATATTGTTTAATAGTTTGAGGGATATGAATACTATATCTATTGAATATCTGATACATAGTTGTATATTGAACAACTTTTACTAATTCGGGATTCGATAAGCTTGAAAAATAATCATACGCAATTTCTTCAGCTTCTTGAAATATAGTATCCTGTTTTGTTTCTTCAGAAACAAGATTGGCTGAGAACGTGATAGGTAGTGCCCCTGTTCTGTTGACACTATAGATGCTAAGTCCGTCTTCTCCTTCAATAGTATATCCTGCCCCCCGTGTGTTCCAGTTATATACAAGTATAGGGGAGAGATTTAACTCCTGAGGTGTTCCATTATTGATAGCTTCCTCCACCGATTTGAGGTTAAAATGCTGATTGTTTATATCATAAAAAGCGCCATTATAAAAAGCCCAATCAAAGGGTTGTGGGTAGAATCCGAGCTCATTAGAGGTGAATTTACCATTTTCTGACCACGATTTTAATAAAAGATCTGCCAAATTAAGTGTGTTCCCAAATTCGGTGTGCCACAATTCGTCGCTTAACCAGATCGGGGCAAAGTCTTTTCCTCCTGGAAGTTTGCCAGCGAATAGGTTGAATAGATCAATGCTTTGTGACAGCTCATCTTTATGGGTTCTTGCTAATAATGCCAACACTTCTTGCCTCATTGGTGGAAGCTCATACACAGGAATAGAACGCTCACGTGCAATAATGGCTGTGCGTTGATTGTTGGAAATAGCACCAAGGACAAGGTCGGAATCTAGGGCGAACATGCGCGCTTTTTTCATGAAGTCTGTGGAATCAAGTTGCGAAGAGCGCTTGATTACCCAAACAACAAAACCGGTTTCTTTACTGTAATATAGTTGGCTTTCTCTATCTGAAACTTTAGAATCAATAAGAGCTTCTGCAATGGTTGTCTCAATGGAAGAGTCTTCGACATTAACCAAGGCTTCTTTTTGGTCGATGAACCAAGTGCGCAATTCGTCCTCCGATATTTGATAATTCAGGTCTTGGCTTGAGAAAGCAATATGCTCTGGTATGGTATCGAGGTCAAGCATGAAAGCCTTGTAATCGGTATCGTAAAGCAATTCAAACAGTTTATTGGTCATCTTGGGCAAGTTTTTGCTTTTGATGTTGTTGAAACTGATCACGGCATCCTTTAACCAACCATCATAGCCCATTTCACATTTGAAGGTTTTTAGGTCGCAATTATATTTCTTGAAAAATAATCGCAAATCTTCTTCGGAAACATTGTCGCTCGGCTCGCTAATAAGTATATTGTAGCTGTTGTCTTCATATTGCTTAATGCCCACGGTTTGATAGTTGTACGGATTTTTGGCACGGAACTCCGACCAAAGGCCGTCCCTATCTGCATAAGCCATGGTTTCAATAATGTTTTGGGGTTTTGTGCTAATGGAGCAGGCGGAGGGGACGATGATTGTTATTGCTAATAGGATGAAAATGGCCATTTTTAGTCCATTTCTGCGTTGTTGGTTGTTTGTTGTGTTTTTCATGATTTTATAATTTATTTTAGAGATTATTTTAGAGATTATGTATAATTCGTGAAAATATTATTTGTAGAAAGCCTTTTCATGTTTGTAAGTTGCCGTTGGTCATTGTAATGCATCATTTATTTTCAATCTTCCATCCCAACTTAATAATAGTCTTTAATGTTTCCATGGCCGTGTTGCGGTCGTATTCTTTTTCACTTTCAGGAAGCTCTTCATAGTCAATGAGGCAGGGATGTTGTTTCAGCGCATCGTTACGTTCGGGGCCGTAAGTCCAGCCTTCATTGAAGCGGCCTATAGCCCAGATGTCGTGCACGTTGCGGGCTAATTGTTCTACAAGTTGTTTCAGTTCATCGGAAAGCTCGATATCCGAGGTGTCGATGGGGGTTGGGGTATAGGGTATATGACTCATGGTTATTTTGGTTTATTTATTTCAATTAAATGTTTTGCTGTGTTTGCTACGGCTTTGGCGAATCTGACAACATTTATGTCTTTATTTTTTTCTTTTTCGTCCGTGAGTTCATTACGTGGTATAATGTCGTAATGGATCATCAGTTCGTCTACTCTTCCTTCTCCATTTTGTTTCTGCCTCCATCCAGCCAAAGTGCGTTCGGCAATCCAACGAAGATGCTCGGTCTGGGCAAGTTTCTCTTCTATGTCGTCTGTTGAATTTCTTTCCAAAATGGGCAAGAGAGTTCTATAATGGTCAATTTGATAGCGAGTCGACAGTTTGTATTGTTCGGAAGTTTCCTCTAACCAAATGCGCTTCCACTCTGGATATTTGCTTTCTAAATCGGATTCTGTTATAGTTAGCTGTTTATTTGACTTAATTTGTTCATTGTAATAATTATAAATGCCGTTAACCAAAATAGCAGCGTTGTCGTCTAAAAGGTCTGTACTGAAGACATCTTCAAGGTTGCCAAAGAACTTAAGGTTGGCATAACGATGTTTGTAATTTCCGATTAGGCCTTCAATGTTTCTGCTTACCGCTTGCCATACTAAAATCCTCGTACGAGTTGGATTCTTTGTGATTTTGAATTTGTCCTTTTCCTTTTCCAATTCAAGGTCTGAATATGAATAATAGAGTCTTTCAGGCAAAGACAAAGCAGCCGACAAGGATGCATCGGGGTCGGGGAAACAGATGGCGATGGTGAGCATCTTTTTGTCATCTTGTGCCCAGTCGGACAAGAGTTTTCGGATGTCTTCGTCTTCAATACTTGCTTTGCGGAAGTCGAAAATGATGTCTGATATTTGTTCTAGTTGAGGGTATTGCGAGTGGAGTTGCTTCTCCCAAACATCCATTTCTGGGTCGATGACAGTGATGATGGTGCGGTTGCTGCAAGTCTTTTCGTCGAAATTGGGGAAGTGGGCAATTCTGACAGCTTCTTGCCATAAAGCGCGTCCCATGCTTTTGAACCCAACGATGACAAGATGCACATGCTTATTTGTGTCTTCGATAGGCTCAAAATCCAGTTGATCGTATTTATAGGAGCCTTCTCCTGCTTTTTTCTCTTTTAAGCCGTTGTAACTCCAAAGCAATCTCGCCCAATTGTCGTACAAATTAAACGGATGAATGTCCAAATTGTCGATGCCTTCAAATTTGGGCATGTTGAGCCGCTCAATGAGGTTATAAGCTGTTATGTCATTGATTAACATGTTGGTTCTCAACTTTTCGGAACGTTCTTTCACTTGGCATGCCACTTCTTTCAATACAGCCATGCTCTGTGTGTATTGATTCTCCCATTCATTGCCTCCCACCAAAATAAAGACCTCTTTTGCTTTGGACAGATTCAAGGTGCAAATGCGTTCGTACCCTCCAGCATAAAGGATGATGTTTCTCTCGATTTTCCTGTTAAAAGTGGATTGAAGTTCAGCGCGTACTTGAATAGGAAATTTCTTTGTGAGGATGATGAGCTGTTTTTTGCTGTCGAGGGGAAGATTGTTGATGATATTGAGGGATTGCCTGTTGTATCCAATCATAACATAATGTCCGCTAATCCATTTGAACTCTTTTCGGCCTTCGCGGATGCGCTCTACCCAACGCTGAATACCATTTGTGAACATCATCATCAGCAATCCGCTTACAAGGAGCATCCCAATGATTCCGATAAGTAAATATCCCCAGGTTGGGACGACTTTGTCCGACATAGAGTTGACATCAGGATAGTTGAAATTGAAGAAATAATACAATCCATGGATGTCGCTATGGCAAAGCCACATAAAAAACATGACGGCCGCCAACGGGATGATGAAAAACAATGCTATTTTTATGTAGCCTAAATGGGTTGTAGTCAACCAACAATGAATTTGTAACCGAGATTGTATCCAAAAGTTTTTCAATTTAATTATAATAGAATTACTTGCGTTATTATTCTCCTTAATTACTCTCCTCAACGTTTTAACCATCTGCTCTTCCATCACTGTACATTTCTCATCGGCTTCAATGACGGCGCAAAGGTCGTGGATAAGGTCGAGGAGGTCGGCTTCAGTGGCGGCATATTGGGCCTTGTTTTCGCGGATGCAGTCGAGAACTTCCTTGTCACTCATCTTGCCGAAAAGCTTTTTGGCTTTTTCAACAGTCTCGGAATCAATTTTTTCAAGCATTACTTTCAGTTCTTCCGATTGGATGTTTCCATCTATGTTGGCGGCATAGAGCATCACCATTGCCTTGAATTCTTCTTTGCTAAGTGTCATCGTATCAGCGTTTTTATTATGAATTGCTATCAATATGCCCATCTTTAATCGCAGCAAATTTATAAAAAAATCACCGTTTTCCAAACTTTTTCCTATTTTTGCACCCGTTTTCAAAAAAGAATGGACTATGGATTTGACTAAAATTGTATCGATATCTGGCAAACCTGGACTGTATCAGGTTAAGTCTCAGACTATTGGAAGAATTATTGTTGAATCGGTTGCTGAAGGCAAGTGCATTCCTGCCTTCGCCCGCGACCGTATGAGCTCCTTGGAAGAAATCTCCATTTTCTCCACCGATGAGGACCGTCCGTTGAAGGAAGTCTTCAAGATGATTCACGAGAAGATGGGCGACAAGGTTGATTTCGACTTCAAGAAAGCCTCGCCCGATGAGTTGCGCGAGAAGTTCGCTGAGGTCATGCCCGACTATGACGAGGATGCCGTTTATCCTTCCGACATGAAGAAGGTCTTCCAGTGGTATCAAATGTTGATGGACAAGAACCTTCTTGACTTCACCGAGGAGGAGACTGGAACAGAGGCAACGGCGGAAACATCCGAGGAAGCCTCAACGGAAAAAGAGTAAGATTTTTCATGGCATATTTTGATTGGAAGCCGCTTTTGCGGCTTTTTTTGTAATTTTGTCCCATTGAAAACGAAAGAATATGACCAAACAGATTACAGACTTCACATTGTCGGGAAAGCAAGCCTATGGTCGTTCGGTGTTGCTGCGGCTGCGCTCCGAACAATCTTTGCCTGACATCGCTCCGGGTCAGTTTGTGCAGGTGCGCATTGATGGCTCGCCGAGCACTTATTTGCGCCGTCCGATTTCAATTCATGATGTTGATTTCCAACAGAATGAAATAACGCTATTGGTGCAACAAGTAGGCGAGGGGACGCGACATTTCGCTGCTGTCAACGTGGGCGACCTTATTAATATAGTGTTCCCTTTGGGTAATGGTTTCACACTCCCCGAAAAGGGTGAAAACGTTTTGCTTGTCGGGGGCGGCATCGGCATCGCACCACTGTATTACTTCGCCAAGGTATTGGTCGAGAAAGGGATTCGACCGACTTTGCTTTTAGGTGGAAAAACGGAATCAGACTTGCTTCGGTTGTCTGATTACCAACAATTTGGCGAGACTTTCGTGACCACAGAAGACGGTTCATCTGGCGAGAAAGGCTTCGTGACGATACACTCGATTTGGAACGAAAAGCGTTTTGACAAAATCTATGTCTGCGGTCCCAAGCCTATGATGAAAGCTGTGGCGAAAATGGCCGCCGAAAGAGGTGTTTGGTGCGAGGTTTCGCTCGAAAATCTGATGGCTTGCGGCCTTGGTGCCTGCCTCTGTTGCGTGGAGGACACCGTCGACGGCCATGTGTGCGTCTGCAAGGAAGGACCTGTTTTTAATACAAGGAGGTTGAAATGGTGAACACAAAAATAGATTTGGGTCGCGGATTGGTGCTGCGCAATCCCGTGATGACGGCCTCGGGCACGTTTGGCTACGGCGAGGAGTATACCGATTTCGTGGATTTGTCGCAACTCGGCGGCATCATCGTGAAGGGCACGACCCTGCATCCGCGTGAAGGCAATCCCTATCCGCGCATGGCGGAAACAGCCTCGGGAATGTTGAACTGTGTGGGACTGCAAAACAAAGGCGTACAATACTTCATCGACACGATTTATCCACGCATCAAGAACTTTGATACTAATGTGTTGCTCAATCTTTCAGGCTCCACTTTGGAGGATTACGTGAAAGGGGCCGAGATGGTGGATGCTTTGGACAAGATTCCCGCCATCGAATTGAATGTGTCGTGCCCCAACGTGAAGCAAGGTGGCATGGCCTTCGGTGTGACTTGCGCGGGCATCTCTCAAGTCGTTTCCGAGGTGCGCAAAGTGTATCATAAACACTTGATGGTCAAGTTGTCGCCGAATGTGACCAACATTGCTGAAATCGCCTTGGCAGCCGAGGCCGCAGGTGCCGATTCGGTTTCTTTAATCAATACTTTGATGGGCATGGCTATCGATGCGGAGAAACGTAAGCCAAAACTATCTGTCATAACGGGCGGATTGTCAGGTGCATGTGTGAAACCCGTGGCCTTGCGTATGGTGTGGCAGGTGGCCAAGGCGGTGAAGATTCCCGTAGTCGGCTTGGGCGGTATTTCTAACGCTACCGATGCTGTAGAGTTCATGCTTGCTGGTGCCTCTGCCATTGAAATCGGTACGGCCAATTTCATTGATCCGGCGGTTTCGGTGAAGGTTGCTGAGGGAATTAAAGACTATTGCGAACGGCATGGTTTTGAGCGCGTTGCTGATTTGACAGGTGTTTTGGAGTGTTAGAATAATACTGTTGATTGAAATTTTTTTTCTCCATTTATTAAATTTTGGGCAAAAAGTTACTATAAGTATCCTAAACCACTAAACTTAAGGATACATAATGGAAAAGAAAAACGCTACCACCAAGACACGTAAAAAGCAAAACCTTACTCTCCTTCAGGCCATCGAGACCGTCGCCGAAAGCTCTAAGGACTCCAAGATGAGCGCCGACTTCATGAAAGCCTCAGCTTTCGAAATCAAGTTCCTCGCCGAGAAGTACGGCATCAGCGAGCGGCAGGCCGTCATTTTTGCCATCTGTATGGACGAAGGCCCTTATCGCGTGGATTACCGCGACTTGGCCCGTCACCTCGACCTTGGCAACATCGCCGTACTGGCTTTTGCCAAAGACATCGATGCGCTTGTACACCGCCGCTTGCTGCGCTACCGTGACGTGAAGGATGAGGACGACTTTGACGTGCCTGCTGCCGTCATCCGTTGCCTCAAGCACAACGAAGTGTATCAGTTGCCCATCCACAAGGGCCTTGACTGCGCGGGTGTGTTTGAGGTGCTGAACCAATGGTTCGACGACCTCAACGACGATGCCATCGGTCCCAAGGAACTAATCGAAGAGATCCACAAGCTGTTTGACGACAACCCACAGGTGGTCTTCGGGCAAAAGGTGAAGCAACTCCGTCTTGATGAAACTGACGAACTCCTCCTGATCAAGTTCTGCTATTATCTCATCTGCAACGACGACAACGACATCCGTTTCAACCAGATGGAAAACGTCTTCTACAGCACCGCCGACTTCAACAATGCCAAGGCCGCTTTGCGCAGCGACAGTCACACGCTTCAAACGGCCAAACTTGTCGAGTTCCGCTGCGAGGATGGCATTGTCAACAATACGCAATTCAAACTGACAGAGGAAGCCATGCGTGATTTGCTAGCAGAACTAAAAATTACCACCACGGAAGAACACCTCGCCGATGTGATTAAGCCTGACCAACTCACGCCCAAGACCATGTTCTACACTGAGACCGTTCAGCATCAGGTGGATGAACTCAACCGTTTCTTTGAGCCGGAGCAATATGCCAAAATCCGTGAGCGTATGCAGCAGCGCGGTTTCCGACAGGGTTTCACTTGCCTGTTCCATGGCGGTCCGGGCACGGGGACCGTCGACGTGCCGAGCATCAAGAGCAAGTGGGTGGGCGACTCCGAGAAGAACATCAAGGCCCTGTTCGACCGTTACCGCAGCCTCGTGCAGCGTGCCGAGAAAGCCCCCATCTTGCTCTTCAACGAGGCCGATGCCATCATCGGCATTCGCAAGGCCGGCGCTGAAAACGCGGTGGACAAGATGGAGAACACCATCCAGAACATCATCCTGCAGGAGATGGAGACCTTGGACGGCATCATGATTGCCACTACCAACCTCACCGAGAACCTCGACAGCGCCTTCGAGCGTCGTTTCCTCTACAAGATCAGGTTCGACAAGCCCGATGCCACGGTGCGCGGCAAAATCTGGCAACAGATGATTCCCGAACTGAACGACAGCGACGCTGCCACCTTGGCCGAGCACTTCGACTTCAGCGGCGGCCAAATCGAGAACGTGGCTCGCAAGCACGCCATCAACAGCATCCTTTATGGCACCGCTGACGAGATGCTTCCTGTGCTTGAAAGCTATTGCCGCTGCGAACAGTTGAATAATGGCATAGCGCGAAAGAGGATTGGGTTTTAAACTGTCTCAAGTGGGGTGGCGCCGAAGTTGTTCCAACTTTTTTGTGTCACTTTTTTTTGAATTTTCGCCAAAAAGTTTCTATATTATGTCGTAACCATAAAATACGAAACGACAATGAGAACATATTTGCAACAATTCTTTCCATGTCTGGAAAACAGACATGTCTATCTCTATCGTATTGTCTATCCGATGATTGCCACCCATTCGCCCTTCCTGCTTGCCATACCCAGTGCAAGGATTTACGACCTCGATGCCCGCCCATCTACTGAGAGGGCATGGTACGAGTTGGAAAATATGAAGGCTTACTATCGGCTTTTTAAGCAGTTTGAGGATCGTTTTGAATTTTGAGACAAAAGTTTCTATATTTGTAGCGTCAAAAACAAAACAACAATGTGTAGTGTCAAAAACAAAACAACAATGAAAATCGAAAACCTTGATGAATTCCTAAGAGAAATTGGCCGAGTGGAATTACTTTCGGAAGAAGAACTTGAACTGCTCAAGGCGGTGAAAGAAAAAGGCCCGGATTGCGACGAATTGGAACGCCTGTGTTGGGCCAGCATGAGGTTCGTGGTCAGTTTGTCTAATCAATATCAACACAGAGGACTGTCGATCGAAGAACTGATAGGAGTCGGGGCGGAAGGCCTGAAAAAGGCCGCGCTGACCTACGATTTCGACAACAACCCCAAGTTCATTCAGTATGCAGTCTCGGTGATGCGGCAGTGCTTGGAGGAGGCGATTGCAGAGAAATAGAGTATTGGCGGTAGGAAAATGGAAGGTGGAGCGACCCATAAAGTCACTCCATTTTTTTTTGCCTTGAAAATTTTTTTTTGCCTGTTTTTTGAATTTTTCGGAAAAAATTACTATATTATACTTCAACCAATAAAAACAGTATCAATATGAGTACCACAATCAGAGCCACTTCAGAAAAACAAATGAACCAAATTCGCCGTTTCACCAAGAAAAACAAAATCCACAGCTCCATCACCCAAGAGAACGGGGTCTACATCATCACCATCTTTGGGCTCACCAGCTTAGAAACTGAAAAGTTCATCAAGAATTTCATCAAAACCAACCACCTCACCAAAGTGCAGCAGGAGCCTCTGGCTCTTGCTGCCTGAGACAAAACCAATGCAAACCTTTCGTCAGTTTTAATCAAAATGGGTACATTATTCTTTGCCATTGGAATAGGCGTTGTCCTTGGGGTGTTTGAGTATCTTGAGGATAATTGAAACTAGATTCCGTGAGACCATAATGGATATGGTGAGAGTTTTTTTGCTTGTTTTTTGAATTTTCCGCCAAAAGTTTCTATATTTGCAATGTTGAAATGAATAAAATAACCTTTAAAACCTCGCGATGTAAAGGGCAATCGCGGAATTTTTATGGCTGTAAAACATGGTTACTTAAGCATAAAAAACATAAATAGAGAATTTCTTAAATTTCGTTATTTCCCATATCCACATAAGGATTCTGGAACTGAAGTTGAACTTATTAATAGTGTGTATGATGCTGAAGTCCAAAAACTCAATAGAATTTCTGAACGTGGTTTTAGGTTTGCTATTCTTTGTGGTGATTTTATAAATGAAGTTGTAGTTTCTGTAGAAAGAAAATGTCGTATAGAAGAAATGACCGAAGATGAGTATGAGGAGCTAAAAAAGAGACTTACAGAGAATTGTCCTAAGAAGGAGATATGCGGTATATGTAGCATTGATAAAGGAGATTGCTGGTTGTTGCATGGTTGGAAGAAAGAAGGTGCTGTATATAAACACTTTTACCCACTATTGGGTGAATATCTGTCAGACTCGAAGACAGTGGTTCTATACGTGAATAACATTGACGATGCTTGTGGAAAACCAACATACAATGGTGTGCTTTCCACATACATCCACGAATTGTTCCATGCTTATTACCACTATGTCACAGAACAGAAACAAGCGGAATATAATTATATCAGGGAAATAGAAGAGGCGATGACCGAATTTAGCACATTGGTGTTTCTTCGGTATATGGAAAACGAATATCCGCTTGAAGAATGGAATAATATTTCTGAATGGGTGCTTAAATCAATAGGTAAAAAGCAAGAAACCATAGGAGACCTCCCTGCCTATGGCTTTGGACGTTATCTTTTTGACAACATTCCAGAAAATGAGGCATTTGATTGGATTAACAAATATACTGAAAGGCTTGGATACATCGATGAGGAAGACGAACTTGTGAAGCAGTACAAACAGATGGTTTGCCCATACTATCCAACTGAGCCTGAAAAGGCTTTGGAAGTACTGAGGAAGATATTGAATATATCCATAAAACCATGTGACAACGGATTTGATGAAAACACACAGAAAAGTCTTGGATATTACGTTTATTTGTTAGTTGATCCAAATGATGAAAAACCTTTTTATGTTGGGAAAGGACAGAATAATCGCGTGTTTGATCATATTCAATATGCCAAAGAGAATCCACAAGATAACAGTGATAAATGTGATAGAATAAGAGAGATTGGGCCGGACAAAGTCAAGCATTATATTGTTACGCATGGACTATCCGAAGATGAGGCGTTCCTGGTAGAATCGGCACTCATTGATGTGCTGAAGCGATTCGATGTGGCTCTTACAAATATACAAGGAGGTCATAAAGCATCAGTAAGAGGTCTGATGACCACTGATGAAATCAAAAGGCTATATAGTGCTGGTAATCTTGATTATATAGAATCTAACTGCATGATAATCAATATTAATGCACTTTATAATAGATCTATGGGCTATGAGGGTATCTATGAAGCGACACATGAGACTTGGCGAATGGCCAAGAAAAAAACAGAACAAATAAAATATGTGTTAAGTGAATACCGAGGATTAATCATAGAGGTATTTGAGGTTGATGAATGGTATCCAAAGGAACGGCCTACTGTTAAGGGTGATTCTATGTATTTGGGTTGGGGCTTTAGTGGACATCGTGCTCCCGATGAAGTCAGAAATAAGTACCTTAACAAATCAATCGTTCATAAAAAGAGTAAGGGTATGAACAATCCTATTAGGTATTCGTTGTAATCATCTCTTCGAACCGTGTTTCAGGTGGAGCGGCTTTATACATCGTTCCACTTTTTTTGAATTTCCCGCAAAAAAAACACTAAAAATTGCACAGAAAACAAGGAAAAACTTGGATAAGTGTGCAAAAATCTATAAAAAATCAATTTTATTTCCAAAAATCACTATTTTTGCAGAGTTTTAGAAACAAATTAGGACAATGGACTATTTGACATTCAGGGAACGGATGCTTCCGATGGGGTGTTTCCACATCAACCAGGTGCTGCTATGGGAGAAGGATTTCGACCGTAACAACCTCACACGTTGGTGCCGTAAAGGACTGCTCGTGAAGCTGCGTAACCAATATTACGTTTTCCCTGAATGTCGCCAAATGCCCGACTTTGCACGCTATGTGGCCAACCGCATTTATGCCCCGTCGTACATCAGCCTGCACAGCGCACTATCATTCTACGGGATGATTCCCGAAGAGGTGGTGCAAGTCACCAGCGTCACCACACTCAAGACGGCCAAGTTTGAGAACGGTTTCGGCACCTTCCATTACCAGAACGTTAAAACGCCGCTTTATTTCGGCTACGAGATTAAGACCATGCAAAACGGACGTGGACTGCTGTTTGCCACCCCCGAGAAGGCTTTGCTTGACCTGCTCTATCTGAATCCTTTCTACAAGACGGAACAAGACATGGAGGAGCTTCGACTGGATGAGGACTTCATGCAAAGCGAATTCAACAGGGAACGCTTCGCTAATTATCTCGCACAAATCGGGAGCAAGGCACTGGAACAGAGAACTATTAGATTATTAAAGGTTTATGGGTTATGATTGACATTGAATACATACGCAGTTTCTTTCCACCCGCCATCGCCCGCGAGAGCCGCTTCGACCGCTACATGCTGAAGGAGTACCTACAGTTGTTGATTCTCGACCATCTGACTACTACACCCTATATCGGTAAGATGGCGTTCATTGGAGGCACGAATTTGAGGCTTATCCAAGGCATCGATCGCTTTTCCGAAGACTTGGATTTCGACTGCAAGGATTTGAGCGAGGCAGAGTTTGTGGCGATGACGGACAGCGTGGTGAGATACCTTCGTCAGAACAATGTGGAGGTGGAAACGCGTGACAAGCCCAATCCGAAATTAACGGCTTTCAGAAGAAACCTCTATTTCCCGCAGATGCTCTTCAACCTTGGGCTGACAGGACATCGTGACGAGCGACTGTTATTAAAGATAGAGGCACAAGACCAAGGCGTGTCGTACCAGCCCATTGTGGCAAATATCAATAGGATGGGCTTCTTTTTCGGCGTTCAAGTGCCACCGTTGGATGTGCTTTGCGCCATGAAGTTTGCTGCCATCCTCACCCGACAGAAGGGGCGCGACTTCTACGATGCCATTTTCATGCTTTCAAAGATGAAACCCAATCTGGATTTCCTTCGTGCAAGAGCAGGCATCTCGTCTTTGGAAGAATTGAAGGCAACACTTATCGAACGACTGAAAGAAGTGGACTTGAACCAAAAGAAACGCGACTTTGGACATCTGCTTTTCAATGAGGCAAATGCAGATAGGATTCTGCAATTCCCAGAGGTGGTGGCAACGATATGAATAAAAGCGGTGTTTTTCTTGAATTTTCCGCCAAAAGTTACTATATTTGCATAATAAAAACAAAACAGAATCAAGATGACAAAAGGACTCTCCAAATCCCGTTACACAGCCTTCTGCCAGTGCCCGAAAAACCTCTGGCTGAAAGTGTATAAACCCGAAGAAGCCAAAGATGACCCAGCTATGCAAGCCCGCTTCGAGCAAGGCAATGAGGTCGGCGACCTCGCTATGGGACTATTCGGCCCCTACGAGGAAGTGACCACAAAAAATCCCGACGGCAGCCTCGACTTGAACAAAATGTGCGCATTGACGCAACAATATATGAAGGATGGCGTGGACAACATCTGCGAGGCTTCCTTCGCTCTCGAAGGCCATTACTGCGCCGTCGACATCCTGCGCCGCAACGGCGACGGCTGGGACATCTACGAGGTGAAGAGCAGCAGCTTCCCAGAGTGTGACGGAGAGGAAACGAAGTTGGAGAAATATGCGCCCGACATCGCCTATCAAAAGTGGGTGCTCACCACGTGCGGTGTCAAGGTAGTCAACACTTATTTGGTGTGCCTTAACAGCAGCTATGTTAGGCATGGCGAGTTGGATATCAAGAGCCTGTTTGTCATCATCGACATGCACGACTTGGTCGAGAAC
>CADCML010000014.1 GCA_902802535.1 uncultured Bacteroidia bacterium | reverse complement strand
TGATGTCAGTACCCAACGAGAGGGTGAAGGCGTACTGCGTCCATTGGGCGGTGTAGCTGCGGTCGCCCGTCGAGCCTTGGGCGATGGTCACCGTGGTTTGCGGCGTGGTGCCGTTGCTGCCGGTCCAGCCGTCGAAGGTGCAGGCCGCCTTGGTCGGGTTGTTCAGCGTGAAAGTTGGTGTCGTAACGTTGTAGGTGGTGGGGTTGGCCGTGGCCACGCTGCCGCCGTCGAGGTCGTAGGTGATGTTGTAGGTGATGAGGGTGGCGGTGGCGGTCACTGTGGCATTGTCGTTGGCGGGCATGGTGAAGGTGTTGCCGCTGAGGGCAGTGCCGTTGAGGGTGTAGGTCAGCGTGTAGCCGGCGGGCAGGTTATTGTAGCCCAAGGTGATTTGGGTGTTGCTGGCGTAGTAGGTGGTGCCTTGGTAGGCGACGCTCTCGCCCGTGGCGGTGACGTTCTGGCCGAGGCTGAGTGTGTGGACGCTGCGGGCACCGGCCATGTCGTTAGAGGAACTACCGTTGCCTACGCCCACGTTGGTGGCGTTGGTCGTGTTGTTCACGGTGCAGTTGCGGTAGTGGTTGGCAGTGAGGGTGCCGTTGTTGCTACCGAAGAGGGCACCCCCGTAGGTGTCGCCGCAAGTGATGGTAGAGCCGACGACGAGGCAGTTCTGCACCGTTCCACTGGCTTTGTTGCCCACGAGTCCGCCGACGTAGCGAAAACCCGTGATGCGGGCGTCGGTGAGGATGACGTTTTGGATGGTGGCGCCGGAAATTCTGCCGAAAAGTGCCACGTTCTTGTACGCATTGCCGTTATTGGTTGGGTCTTTGTAGACGCGGATGCCGCTGATGGTATGGTTTTGGCCGTCGTAGGTGCCGCGGAAGTTCTTGTCGCCGCCGAAGTAGCCGCCGATTTGGGTGAAGTTGTTCTCGGTGGTGCTGCTGCCGTGGCTGTAGGTGATGTCGGCGGTCTGCTTGAAGGTGAGGCCTTGGCAATCGTTGCCGAGGTTGACATAGCCGGCGAGGTGGTCGAGGTCGGCCGTCGTGGCGATGGCATAGGTGTTGTTGCCAAGGCTGGTGAAGTCGGTGAGGGCGACGGCGCGGATGTTGTAGTTGCGCGTGACGGTGCCGGCGTATTGGCCCGTTCCCGTGACGGTGACGGAGGCGGAGCCAGGACCGGTGGAGTTGGAGTAGCTCACGGTGTAGTCGGTGCCTGCGGTGAGCACCGTGCCATTATAGATGACGGTGGGCACAGGCTCGATGGGCCTGCCGGTGTAGATGTACTCGGTCGCGATGCCGCTGATGCCAGTGTTGGTGCTGTTGAAAGGCTCGTTGGGCACATAGTCGAGGATGATTTGCCCGAATTGTGTGCCTTCATAATTGATGGTGACGGTAACCGTATGCTTGTCGCTGCTCACCGTGACACTGCTGTTCGTGACGCTGGTGCCGTTCAACTTCTTGACCGAGGCACCGTAGAACCATAACAATTGGCTTTGGAAGGTCACAGTGAATGTGCTCCCCTGAACGACAACGTCGGTGAGTGTGTTTGACACCTGGAATTGCAGTGTGCCGTTGAGGGTGACAAAGACTGGACCCCAGCTTAAATGGGCATTGTTGAATTGACAGGAGGTGCCTTGCTGGCTCGCTAATTGCCCAATGATGCCCCCAGAAGTGCCAACCTCAAAGTTGTAATAGTTTGTGTTGTTGACGGTTTGCACATTACCTTTGAAGGTGAAGGTTTCAGTGATGGTGGCGAAGGCCTGTTGCCCCGTCGCGAGAGCCGCTATCGTCAGCACTGCTGCGAGGACTTTTTTGAGATGTAGATGTTTGGTCATATTCATTGATGTTTTAATGTTGATTCCTTTCCGGACAGTTTTTGCGGTGTAAAATTACGGACAATTCCCGAAACGGGGTATTGCTTTTAGTACAAAAACATTGCTTTTAGTACAAAAAACATTGCTTTTGGTACAAAAAAAGTTGCTTTTGGTACAAATTTCATAATTTTGCCCAAATTTTCATTTTTGCCCAAAATATGCAACTCCCAAACGAATATATATACGGTGTTTCTGCGGCGGTCTTTCTGACTACCTGCTGGGTGTTTGCCGCCGTCAGATGGTTCCATACCTGCCGCGAGCCGAAGGAACACCACGACTACATCTTTCCCGACCGGAAGCTGTTAGTGGTCATCTACCTTTGTGCCTCGGTGCTGCTGCCCTATGTGCTCAACCCCGCCAGCCCCTCGGCTTGGACGTTGTGGAAGTCGTACTTCCCAGGCACTTATTATTTCTACGGCGGTGCGCTTTTTTTCTGTTTCTTCGGCACGGTGAAACGCTGGGAGCGTTGGCGAAAGACCGTCAGTCTTACCGCCGCCATCACCCTCGTTGCGATGCTACCGTTGATTATTGACGCATGGCTGCCTAACGGCATAATGGGTCCCGACATAACGCGCGTCTGGATTGTCGTGGTCGGCGTAGTGGGTGTGCTTATGATGGGTTTCTGTGGCGTGGCTATGTTGCAAACACTGCGCTGGATGCGTGAGACACGCGACGAGAACTACTCCAACCCCGACGACTTCTCCATGGAATTTGCCCGCCGCGTGTGGCTGCTGCCCGTGGTGATGACACTTATGGTGTGGCCTCCTTTCCTTTTAGACAGCCCCGCGTTAATGGCGGTAATGAATCTGCTCTTAGCCGTTTTCAATGTGGTGCTGCTGATTTTCGTGCTGCCCGCATGGCGCCGCCAAGCCATCGTCATCGAAACGGAAGAACCTATGGAAGAAATGGAAGAGGAAGTGACGGTCGAGGCCACATTTGAAGAGCGTGAGCAAAAGATTATCAAGGAGATAGAGCGTTTCGTAAAGGACGAAAAAGGCTACTTGGATGCTCACTTGAAGTTAGAGAATGTGGTGGAGCAATGCAGTTACAGCCGCTCGTATGTGTCGAAAGTTTTCCAAAAGCATTTAGGCGGCTTCTCGCACTACGTGAACAGCCTCCGACTTTCCCATTACGTCCGTTATATGGACGAACATCCCCAAGCCACCAAGGAAACCGCCGCCCAAGAGAGCGGTTTCACCAGCTATAACGCCTACTACAAGGCCAAGGAAAGGATAGAAGAGGACAGATAACCTTTATTCTTTAATCTCCACATAAAACACCGTCGGGTCGTCGTCTTCCTCGAAAGATTCGTCGGTGTAGTATTGTCCGGGCTTGTCGTCGTCTTGGAACAGGAGAAGTGTCACCTTTTTAAAAGGAATGGGCTGTCCGGCGCGGCTGTAATAGTCGATGTTGGCCTCAGTAAGGCCTTCCAATCGCATCATTTTCAGCATCATGGAGAGGTCTAAGTTCACGTTGAGCAGTTCCTGTTTCCACTCAATGCTGATGACCGCCGTGGTGTAGAGCTTGAAATTCTTGACTTCAATCTTTTTCATAGTGCCTGAAATTTTCTGCAAAAATGAGAAATTTGCATGAAAATTGCATCCATTTGTCCCAAATTTTATACTTTTGTACAACAATTTAAAACCTAAGAAAATGCGTAAGACTTTGATTATCATTGCAATGGCTTTGCTTTCGATGCCTTTGTTCGCACAAACCATTGAAAGCGTTGATGTTTCAAAAACTCCAAACGGGAAGTTTACCACTGTAGCGGGCGACTATACCATCGAGGGCACCGTCTTGAATGGCAAGAAAGATGGCACCTGGATTGAGTATTTAAACAGTTCCTATCTGCCCAAGAAGATTGTGAATTACCAAGATGGCGTTAAAAACGGCATTTTTATCGAGATTGACAAGACAGGTTCAATTACGAAAAAGGCTGAGTATAAGAACGATAAGCTCGAAGGCCAGTACAGCGAATGGTATCGTGGCGGCCGTCTCTCTTCAATGCATACCTATAAAAATGGTGTCATGGACGGGAAACAAATCATTTGCTACGAAAAGGGCGGCAACCTTGAAGTGGCGGAATACAAAGATGGTTACCGCAACGGCTTGACCACTTGGTTCTATGAGAACGGTGCCAAGAAGATGACTATTGAGTATACCGACGGCCAGTTCAACGGCTTGCAGCAGTCGTTCTATGAGGACGGATCGCTCAAGAAAGAGGCAACGTACAAGAACGGAAAGCTGCAAGGCAAGGAGAAGACTTTTGCCGAGAAGGAAAAACCTGCGGATGACAAAAAAGAGAAGGACATCAGGAAGGACAAAGAGTTGAAGATAAAAGGCACCCCCAATGCCTCCATTAAGGAGAAGGAGATGAAAATGGATGCCAAGGAAATGAAAGGGAACGCCAAGGTCATCAGTAAGGACGTGAAGAAGCCTTGAACCGCATTGTAACTATTGTATGTTTTTTGTTGGGCATGGGGCTTTTTCAGCTTCATGCCCAAGATACTATTATGCTTCACTCCGTCGAGGTGGTTGGCGACAAGGTGTCGGCGACAACATTGAAACCTTTGGTGGCGCGCAAACTCGACACCCTCGTGTTGCAGTCCAAAAGCACTTCCAACCTTTCGGAATTGCTCATCCAACATAGCCCTGTTTTTATCAAGACTTATGGGCCGGGTGGCGTGTCGACGGCCTCGTTTCGTGGCACGACGGCCAGCCATACCTTGGTGCTTTGGAACGGTTTCCAACTCAATGCGCCTTCGCTCGGGCAGGTCGATTTCAGCACGATTCCGGTCTTTTTGGCCGACGACGTGAGCCTCAATTGGGGAAGCGGCACCTCGACCAACAGCGGCGGTTTGGGCGGCTCCGTCAACATCGACAACAGCAACCGATTTGGCGATGGCTTCCACCTCGATGTGAAACGCACCATGGGGAGCTTCAGCACCTTCGGCAGCTATTATACGGTAGGGTACTTCGGGAAACAGGTCTCGGTACGTGTGAAGGCTTACCGCAATTCATCCGAGAATGATTTTGAATACATCAATCACGCCCTGCAGGAACATCCCAAGATGAAGCAACGCAATGCCGATTTCGTCGACTACGGCGTGATGCCCGAGCTGAGCATCATGCTGAAAAACAGCATTATCAGCTTCTCGTCGTGGAACCAGTGGAACGACCGCAAGTTGCCGCCTATCATGCCCAACGTTGGCAACAAGAACTTCGAGGAGTGGACTCGTGACGATTTTTCGCGCAACTTCGTGTCGTTCAAGACATTTTGGGCTACGGGCAGTCTTCAGTTGAAGTCGGCGGCCTTCATCGAAAACCAACGCTATTTCCTGGAAGTACACAATCCCGTCACCAACGACCTCGTGACGGGCATCAACTCGACAAACAAAGCTCTTGTGCTGCATCAAATTGCCAACCTTGAGCAGACACTTTATCAGACTTGGACGCTGAAAGCCAAGCTGCAATGGGACAATGAGCGCGTGCAGTCGAACAACTATGAAGGCGAGAAACGGCGCGATGTCATTTCTGCCTACGCTGCCGTTAGTGGTGAGCCATTCAGGTATGCAAACCTCAATTTAACAGCACGTTACGACTTTACCGACGGCAAGCCGATGGGCTTGTTCCCCACGGCGACCTTCTCTTACCAATTGCCGTTCTACCAGCCGTTGAGTTTCACTTTGGGCTACAGCCACAACTACCGCAATCCCTCTTTGAACGACCTCTATTGGTTCCCTGGCGGCAATCCCGACCTCCTGCCCGAAAATGGCCGCACAGTAGACTTAGCCGTGAAATTCAGCCTTCAAGAAGGCCCGTTTAAGCTCGACTTGCGCACGGGCGGTTATCTCTCCAAAGTCCAAAACTGGATCCAGTGGAAGCCGAGTTTCTACCGTTATTGGGTGCCCGAAAACGTGGCGATGGTCTTTGCACGAGGCATTGAGAACCACCTTAGTGCTTCGTTTGTTCAAGGCGATTGGAAGGTCTCGTTGTCGGGGAATTACGTCTTCACCGTCACCACCGACGAGAGCGAGGCAGCCGAGTTGCAAGGCATCAAAGGCAAGCAGCTCATCTATATTCCTCGCCACCACGGCAACCTTTTCCTCAATGCCCAATGGAAAACCTGGAATGTAAGCTATACCTTGGAGGTGACGGGCGCCCGCAAGACTTCCTACGCCGATGAGGTGTATTACATCCTCAACCCATACGCCCTGCATCACGTCTCCATTGGCAAACAAATCGACCAGTTCCGCCTCGAACTTCGCTGCAACAATTTGCTCAACACCGACTACCAAAACGTCATCTGGCGCGCTATGCCAGGTAGAAGCTTTGAGGTTTTGGTGGAGTATAAGTATTAGTTGGCTGTTTACAGTTGACCATACGCCTGTTTTTCTGGAGCGCTTTTTCCGTAATTTGTTATGGGACTTGCGCAATCGCGTAAATTAATAGCCTAAAGCCATCACTTCAAATCAATAAAAGGCACCGAATTGCCCAGCATATACTGCGGCATCTTGCCGTCCCATTTCTGTACGGCTTCGTAGTTCACTAACTTTGGGTTGCTCTCCAAAGCGGCCGCCTTGATGCTCATGGCCTCGGCTTCGGCTTGGGCCTTGATTTTGGTCTGCTTGGCTTGCTCTTCCACTTGGATGGTGACGTTCTTGGCTTTCAGGGCGTTCTGTTCGGCCACCTGTTTCTCCTTGATGGCCGTCTCGAAGTCGTCGTCGAAGTCGATGTTTGTAATCTGAAACTGGATGTTCATAAAGTAGTTGCTGTCCAAGGTCTGGCGCAGCGTCTGTTCAATCTCGCGACGCACGGCATCACGGTTCTCAACGATTTCAGTGGCCGCAAAGTTGCCGAAGCTTTGTTTCATGGACGAACGGATGAACGGCACCACGATGCGGTTGTGGTAGTCGTCGCCGACGTTCTTCATCAATTTGCTGACATTCTCGCGCACCAAGTCATAGTTGATGGTGTACTCGACCTCAGAAGTCTGCACATCGCGGGTGTAACTGTTCTCTTTGCCGTCGAATTTCTTCTGCTGCACATTCACACGTTTGATGGTTTGGATGAAGGGAATCTTCATGTGCAGGCCGTCACCGATGACGTCGTCACTCATCTTGCCGAAAGTGGCGAGGACACCGCGTTCCGTCGAGCGGATGGTGTAAAATGAAGAGAAAAGCACTAAAATGGCTAACAGTGCCAAAACTACCCAAAGGGCGTAGCGTCCCATTTTCTTGTTGTTGGGGGTGATGTTGATGTTGGTGTAAGGCTGATTCATTTTTCTATTGTTTAGTAATTATGTTTGGGCAAAAATACACATTTTTTTGAAATCTTTGCTTTCGATTCAAAAAGAAATGTTGTAATCCTGATTTGTATATATTTGAAAAACAATTGTTTGACTTTTAAAAAGTTTGTAATGTCTTTCAATGTTGCTTTTTTTGCCCAAATTTGACATATTTTTGCAGCCGAAAACCATAAAACATAACAATATGAAAACGAAAAAGCGAATTTTCAAAAAAATGGGGACATCTGTCATCCTTGTGGCCATGACGGTGTTGTTCACGTCCTGTCCGCGCAGCAAACCCACCTACATTGATTTGGGGCGCATCCCCGAACAGTATTTGGCCACAGTGCCTTATCGAAACGGCGACGTGTTCCGTATGCAGCACGAGAGCGACCGCACCGTCATCGACTTCACCGTGTCGCGCCACCGCCAAAAGGAAACGGGCTACGACTGGTTTATTGAAAAGTATAAACCCGCCCCGAACTATGTCTATGAGTATGAGGCAGACATCACCAAATGCACGCCTAACTACCCGATTTTCAACGTGGAAATCGAGTTCTCCAACCGGTATATGGCTTTCGAGGAAGAAGGGCAAAACTATGCGAAAAGCGCCACGATTTTTGCTGTAGGAAGCGCACGGTTACCGCTCATTGGCGAAGACCATTCCAATTATGAAATGCTTGACTCACTGAAAGTTAATGGACGCTATTACAACGATGTCTTCAAGCTGAAGTCGGAACTTGTTGATTATTACGAAGAAGAAGGCTCCATCCACGCCGATACCTATTATTATAACTATGAGAACGGCTTGCTCGGAGTCGTTATGTCTAACGGTGAAAAATATTGGTTATATGAAGAATAAACTTTTGATTTTGATGGCATTGGCCTTTGTGATGGGCTCTTGCGTGAAAACGAAAACCTTCCGTGTGAACGATTCCAACCGTGATTGGTTTGCCGACAGCACGAATTGCAACTTCACGATGCTGGACGACAACGGCATTCAGCAGTCGTTCAGATTTGCCCCTGCAAATTCCTATACGACCGAAACGGGTACTTCCATCCTATGCATCCCGACGGAAAAGGGTGAACATGAACATATTGATCAGAGCGGAGCGAACTCTTACGGCACGATGAGGGTTTCAACGACAATTTCCGCCTACAAGTTGATGGAGAATACGGATATTGATGAGTTTAAATTGTATTTTAACGAGGCGGTATATGCGATGGGCATTTTAGGCAACCAGTTCTATCCCGACAAATGTTATGAATTAGGCTACGACAACGTGATGGATTATACTGCGGAATATCTTGATTCCTATACGGTTAGCGAAAAAACATATCAAGGTGTGATGCACCTTAAACTCATTGATGTTGCCTATCCGCAAACCAAGAACTTTCCGACGGAAATCTATTACGCCAAGCATTACGGCCTGATTCAATGCACATTGGACGACAAACTGACTTTATATCGTTTGCCAGATTGAATATAAAACACGAATTATTAAGGATTTATCAAATTTTTCTCAGAAATTAATCTTTTTGAAAACTGACTCAGTCGAATCTACGATTTTGTGTCCAATTCATGGCAATTCGTGTTAACGAACAAGCGGAGCGGAAAACTCCGCTTTTTTTATTATGTATCGAAATTTTGTGTATCTTTGCCGTTTCAATCAAAAGGAAAACAAAATACATAAATCGATGGATAACAGACTATTAGACAACAATCTCCCATATTTGGTGGCCGACATGAACCTGGCTGCTTGGGGACGCAAGGAAATTGAAGTATCTGAACACGAAATGCCCGGCCTGATGTCGCTGCGTCAGAAATACGGTGACATGAAGCCATTGCGAGGCGCAAAAATCATGGGCTCGCTGCACATGACCATCCAAACGGCCTGCCTCATTGAGACCTTGGTCGAATTGGGTGCCACGGTGCGCTGGTGCTCATGCAACATCTATTCCACGCAAGACCATGCTGCGGCGGCCATCGCCGAAACGGGCACTGCTGTTTTCGCATGGAAAGGCGAGACTTTGGAAGACTACTGGTGGTGCACCAAACGCGCCATTACTTTCCCCGACGGCACAGGTCCGGACTTGATTGTAGACGACGGCGGTGATGCCACCTTGTTGATTCACAAGGGCTATGCATGCGAAAACGACCCGAAACTATTGGATGCACCCACGGGCAGTGAAGAGGAGAGAGCTTTGATGAGCGTCATCAAGGCCACCTATAAGGAGAATCCTACCTTCTGGCATACGGTTGTGGCAGGCTGGAAGGGCGTTTCGGAAGAGACAACCACGGGTGTGCACCGTCTGTATCAGATGCACGAGCGCGGCGAGTTGCTCGTTCCCGCCATCAACGTGAACGACTCGGTGACCAAGTCGAAGTTTGACAACCTCTACGGTTGCCGCGAGTCGTTGGCCGACGGCATCAAGCGCGCCACCGACGTGATGATTGCCGGCAAGGTTGTGGTCGTTTGCGGTTATGGCGAAGTGGGCAAAGGCTGCTCACACTCGATGAAGAGCTACGGCGCCCGCGTTATCGTCACCGAAATCGACCCCATCTGTGCCCTGCAAGCCGCCATGGAAGGCTTCGAGGTCACGACGATGGAGGAGGCCGTCAAGGAAGGCAACATTTTCGTCACCACGACGGGCAACTGCGACGTGATTACACTGGAACACCTTCTTCAGATGAAAGACCAGGCCATCGTGTGCAACATCGGCCACTTCGACAACGAAATCCAAGTGGATCGCCTCGAAAAGACCGAGCATCTGAAGGAGAAAATCAACATCAAGCCGCAAGTCGACAAGTACGTTTTCGACGATGGTCACTGCATTTTCCTCTTAGCTTCGGGCCGTTTGGTCAACCTCGGTTGCGCCACGGGTCACGCAAGTTTCGTGATGAGCAACTCGTTCACCAACCAGACTTTGGCCCAAATGGACCTTTGGGAGAAGCGTGGCCAATATAAAGTAGGTGTGTACTGCCTGCCCAAATATTTGGACGAGGAAGTCGCCCGCCTGCACTTGGAGAAAATCGGCGTGAAGCTGACCAAACTCACACAGAAGCAGGCCGACTATATCGGCGTTCCCGTCGAAGGGCCTTACAAGTCGGACATCTACCGTTATTGATTCGTTTTTTTCATCGGTCTGACGGAAATCTTTTTGTTGGGAGCAGTGCCAATGGTGCTACTCCCTTCGTTTTTGCCTTTGTCTGAAACAAGCATGAAAACCGCGTCGCCCAAGGTGTTGTTGATTTGTTTCCGTTTCAGGTCCCTGATTGACGAGGGAAACTCAAACGAAACAGCTTTCCCTTTTCCGTCGGCTTTGACGGTAGCCGTAGTTTTTTCGGCAGTCATTTCAAGTCCTGTTTCTGCATCGAACCATTTGACAATGTATTTTGTGCCAACAGGTTGGCTTTCAATGGGTATGGTGATGATGTTACTGCTGGAACTTGGCGCAGGACGGGTGCTTGGTTGCAGCGTCATAAGGTAGGATTTAGGGTCAAGGGGCGTGGTTTTGCCGAAGTGTCCTTTGGAAACGTCTTTTTGTGCCAGATGGCGCAACGACTGGTAGCAGAAGGCGGTGTCTTGGCTCCAGCCGAAAAGGGTGTCCTCGGCGGCGTTAATCATGTAGTAGGTTTCAAGGTTGTTGGGGAAAACCAGCGAGGGCTTCACCACTTTTCCAGTGGTGTGGCTGGTGAACGACTTGGAAAGGATGGGCAAGTTGTTGCAGAAAGTGAGTATGGGCTTGAAAATGCGCAAATGGTCGCATTGCATCAGGATTTGCCAAAACCAGAACGAGGCAGACCCGATGGAACCGGAGAAGAGCGACGACCAAAGAGAGTTGTGCAGATCAACAGCGTGTGGGTCCTTCGCTTTGAAGATGTCGGTTGTGGTGCTGCCAAAACCGAACTCACCGATAAAGAAAGGTTTGTCAGGGTACAGGTCGCGTGCTTCGTCGGCAAGATTGAGGAGTTTATGGGAGAATTGTTCGCTCGACCATGCCTTATCGATGTTTTGGTAGTTGTGGTTTTGCACAATGTCAAGATTCTTGTACATTGTGCTGTATAGCGTTTCCATGCCTTTTGTGCCGCCCATCGAGGTGGTGACGGGGTGGTGGAATGGGTCTATGGAGCGGATGTAGTCGGCCATTTTGCCGTGCCATTTGCTCACCTTTTGCTGAAAGTGGTTCGCACTGATGTCGATGTCTATGTTCGACACCTCGTTCCAAAGCTCCCAACTCATGATGTTTGTCGCATAGCCCCATCGTGCCACAATGTAGCGGAGATGGTTTTTGGCGATTTTTCTTGCTTCGCTGTCGCTGAAAAATTCATGCGGTTGCTCCAAACCGAGAATGGTGTGGTAGGGGTTGTTCGTCCACTTGCTCGGGCCTTTCGGGTCAGTGCCGTCATATCTGAAATCGCCGAAAGTGAAGACGCAGGGCATGACGGAAATGCCATGTTGCGCCGCATAGGTGATAATGTGGTCCAACTCGGCAGCGTCTTTTTGGTTGAGCGTCGAGTTGAAAAACACGGTGGTGTCAGCTTTCTCGCCCAAGGCAAACTCGGGACCGTAGAGCGAAAGATATTGGTAGCGCGACAGCCAGATGCGCATATAGTTGGCGTTGCCAGCCAATGAGTCGATATACTTTTCGTAAAAGTAGATTCCTGTCGGTTTCGTGTAGTCGTAGTAGGTTTTGCAGTCGTACCATGCCACGTTGGGACCCACTGGAAAAAAGGAGTTGTCGCGCCGCTCGCCGTTTGCAACGACATCCCTTTTCAAGTATTTGGAGTTGGCTTTTGTGATGAATCCGATGCCGTTCTCGACAGGTTCGCAGCTGAAGCTGAACGTTTTGGAACCATCCGAACTCATTGAGGTTTTGCCCTTTCGGTCGATGGCGTGGAGGCTGAAAGCCCAATTTCCGGTTTGGACGGGCGTGAATCTCACACGCCAACCGTTGTTTTTGGCGTTAGGCCTGGCCTTCTCATACCCGTCTTTCTTGCTGAATGTGTAATCTTCGTAGTAGAACCCGTTGACTTTAAAGGTTTTGCCGTCGGGGGCGACAAACTTCGCAAAAACGTCGATGACCGCTGGGTCGTATGGATTGTCGTAGTTGTCCATGTCGAAGACAATCTCGTATAATCCGAAGAGAGGAACACTTTCCCGGAATGACAGTTTGCTGATGGTAGGTTGGCCGAAGCCCAAGGAATACAGTGCCGTCAGAAGCACCAAGGTCAACTTTGTCTTCATAGTGAAAGGATTGATGGGGCAAAATTATAAAAAAACCGAACAAAACGGAAAAATGCACCTGATGTGTGTCCAAAATTTGTATCTTTGCGAAACGAAAACTTACGAATGAAAATCGCTGTTAATACACGTTTGTTGCTGAAAGACAGGCTCGAAGGCATCGGGTGGGTGGCATACGAAACCCTGCGCCGCATGGTGAAGGATCATCCTGAGGTGGAGTTCTATTTCCTCTTTGACCGCGAGCCTGACCCGATGTTTATCTTCGGCGACAATGTGAAGCCCATAGTGCTGTTCCCACAAGCACGGCACCCATTCTTGTTCATTTGGTTTTTCGAGTTTTCGGTCAAGAAAGCACTGAAACAAATAGAACCCGACTTGCTTTTCTCGCCTGACGGCTATTTGAGCCTTCGTTCCGATGTGCCTCAAGTGGCTCAATTCCATGACCTTAACTTCGAGCATTTCCCGAAAGATATGCCCAAAATCCATCTTTGGCACTACAAGAAGTTTTTCCCGAAATTCGCTCGTAAGGCCCAACGCATCGTGACGGTGTCGGAATTCTCGAAACAGGATATTGTGGAGTGCTACGGCGTTACGCCTGAGAAGATAGATGTGGCGTATAACGGTGTAAATGAGAAGTTTGCGCCTATTTCTGAAGAAGAGCAGGAGGCCATTAGAACCAAATACACAGGTGGCAATCCCTATTTCATGTTCGTTGGCTCGCTGCATCCGCGCAAGAACTTGGCGCGACTGTTCACGGCCTTTGATTTGTTCAAGAGCCAAACGCCGTCCAACGTCAAGTTGCTGATTGTAGGGGAGAAACGTTGGTGGTCGGAGCCGATTGAACAGGCTTATTCGTCCATGCGCTTTAAGGACGAGGTGGTTTTTGCGGGGCGTTTGTGCGCCGAGGACTTGCACATGGTGACGGCAGCGGCTTTGGCGTCGGTGTATGTGTCTTATTTTGAGGGTTTTGGCATCCCGATTTTGGAGGCATTCAAATGCGATACACCCGTCATTACCTCTAATGTGACCTCCATGCCAGAAGTGGCCGATGATGCAGCCTTGCTTGTCGACCCATTCAGCGAGGCCTCTATCGCCGAAGGCATGACGGAGATGCTCGATGAAAATATTCGCGAAACCTTGATAGAAAAAGGTAGGGAGCGCGTCCAAGACTTTTCGTGGGACAAAGCTGCAAATGACATTTGGAATTCATTAATGAAAGCAATAAAAAAAGCATAAGATATGGCAAAGATAGTAATGTATCCCGCTGATAATAGAAAAGATACCTTAGATTGGAAAGCCGTCCAAGGGCAACATGTCACAGCCGTGCAACGGAATATCCTGGTTCTCGGCTCGGGTGGCCGCGAACATGCCTTGGCATGGAAGCTGGCACAAAGCGAAGGTACACATGTCTTCATTGCGCCGGGCAATGCCGGTACGGCACAAGTGGGTGTTAATGTGGATGTAAAACCATCTGATTTTGAAGCGGTAAAAGACTTTTGTTTAAAGCAAAATATTAACCTTGTCGTTGTCGGTCCAGAACAACCTTTGGTGGACGGCATCGTTGACTTTTTCAAGAATGACGAAGCGTTGAAGGCCGTGAAGATTATCGGTCCCGACAAACGTGGTGCCCAATTGGAGGGCAGTAAAGCTTTTGCCAAGGACTTCATGGAAAAATACGGCGTTCCGACAGCGAAATGTTTCAAGGTGAACAAGGAGAATCTCAATGAAGGTTATCGGTTCCTCGAAAGCGTGAAGGCACCCTACGTACTGAAAGCCGACGGTCTGGCAGCAGGCAAAGGCGTACTGATTCTCAACAACTTGCAGGAAGCCAAAGAGGAGTTGGACAAAATGCTCGACGGCAAGTTTGGAGCGGCTTCGGCCACAGTGGTCATCGAGGAATTCCTGAAAGGCATCGAGGTTTCGGTGTTCGTGCTGACCGACGGCGAGCATTATGTTTTATTACCTGAAGCCAAAGACTACAAGCGCATCGGTGATGGCGACACTGGCCTCAACACGGGTGGCATGGGTGCTGTTTCGCCTGTACCATTCTGTAACTCAACGTTTTTGGAAAGGGTAGAGGAACGTATCGTGAAACCGACTTTGAAAGGCTTGAAAACCGAAGGCATCGACTATAAGGGCTTCATTTTCTTGGGTTTGATGAACGATGGCGGCAACCCATACGTCATTGAATATAATGTTCGAATGGGCGACCCTGAGACCGAAGCCGTGATGACCCGCATTGAAGGCGACTTCGCCGACTTGCTTTTCGCTTGCGCCGACGGGCGACTGGATGAGGTGCATTATGCCAAAAGCGACAAGACAGCGGTCACAGTGATGATGGTGTCGGGAGGCTATCCTGAAGCCTACAAGAAAGGCATGAAAATGAACGGATTGGACAATTTGAAGGATGTCGTCGCCTTCCATGCCGGAACGGCGTTTAACACTGATAACGAAGTGGTTACATCAGGCGGTCGCGTTTTGGCGGTGACGGCTCACGGAAACTCCATTGAAGAGGCTAGGGGCATCGCCTATCGCGAGGTGGAGAAGATTCAATTCGAAGGCGTCAACTACCGTCATGACATCGGTCTTGATTTGATGAGAATGCCATGATCAAGTTCTTCAGACAGAGCTATGCCATTCAATATGTGGTGATTGCCTTAATGGCGATTGCCCTTTGGATACCTGCGTTTGTTTCCGGAAAGGCCACCATGGGTTTGAATGAACCCGTGACCCCGATTTACAACCTGGTTGACCGGCTGCTCAGTTTCTCACCCATAGCCCAACATGCATTTGCATTTGTTCTATTAATGGTTGAAACCTTGATTTTCAACGCAATAATGGTCAACAACCAGATTGTGGGCAAGGTCAGCACCATGGGGGCTTTCGTTTTCGTCTTGCTGATGAGCCTGACGAGAACGCAGATAAATCTTTACCCGTTTATTTTGTCTTTGGTTTTCATCCTGCTGGCAATCAGTAATTTATTTGAGATTTACTTGATGCCTAATCCGGAACTGAACCTACTGAAGACAGGCGTATTTATCGCTTTGGCTACCATGTGTTACTTTCCTTCTATCTTGTTGCTTTTGTGGGTTTTGTTTGCTTTGCCCATCGCCAAAAAAGGCAGTTTGCGCCTAGAATTGATTCCCATATTCGGATTCCTATTCCTTTATTTTGTCTATTTCGTTTGGGTGTTCTTGTTCGGCGACTTCCAAACTTTGTTGACAGGCTATCGCGACTATTTCACTTCAATTAAATTCTCGGTAAGAGGATTTAACTATAAGATTATCTGCTTGTTGGCTGTTTTAGTGGTTTCCACCATTATCCTCTTGATGGGAAGTGGAAGTGCCAGTTTTGAGAAGACGGTGGCGGTAAGAACAAAGATTTCCATGACGGTCATCATGGCTGCATTTGCATTGTTGCTGTTGTTCTTGGGCGGCAATGTGTTGATGAACGGATTGATTTTCATTGTTTTGGCCATTCTCATTTCATACGCATTTTCGTACACAAGCAACACAGGTTGGGTCAATTTGTTCCTGACGCTTTTCCTCATGCTGGTCTTTGCCAATCATTACTATTTCAAATTGCTGTAAATCATGTCTTTGCTGAAACAATATTCCAATTTGATTGAAGCAGGCTGTGATGAGGCTGGGCGAGGCTGTTTGGCGGGTCCGGTGGTGGCAGCTGCAGTCATCCTAAAGAAAGATGTGGATTACCCTCAACTCAATGATTCAAAACAACTTACTGCGAGAAAAAGGATGCAGTTGCGTGAATTGGTGATGCAAGAGGCACTGTCATACGGCATTGGTGTGGTGACGGCTCAGGAGATTGACGAAATCAATATCCTAAATGCCTCATTCTTAGCGATGCACAGGGCTTTAAATCAACTGACACTTCAACCTGAATTGCTCTTGATTGATGGCAACCGTTTCAATCCGTACAAGAAGGTAAAACATGTTTGCATTGTGGGCGGCGATGCCAAGTACCAGTCGATTGCTGCGGCTTCCATTTTGGCCAAGACCACCAGAGATATGATGATGGAGCAATACGGAGAGCAATATCCCATTTACAATTGGAAGAAAAACAAGGGCTATCCCACACGAGAGCACAAGCAAGCCATCGCGGATTACGGTACTACACCGCTGCATCGCATGACTTTCAATATGGCAATTCAGTTGAAGTTAGACTTGAACTGATGAAATTTAAATTATAGAAAATGAAAAATATACTACATATCGCAATGCTGTTCGTTTTTACTTTTTCCGTGTTTTCGGCGAAAGCACAAAACGAGGAATTGAAAAGGTATTGGGATGATGTAGATTTCTCTGATACGACCTTGGTTGCATCCGAAACAATGTCCGAAAAGTTGGTCAATTACTTCTTTTCCTTCACCGATGGCGATGAGCAACGCTTTGATAGCCTGTCGATTGCTGGTTTGAGCATTGTCCTTGACAAAGCCAAGGTCAATATGAGGATGTATGAGTTCATCTTGGAGTTTGCTTTGAATGGCTATTCCAAAATGGGTCGGGACCAAGTGACGGATTATCTTTTGAATTATCCTCAACTTGCTGAAGGTGAGGTTGATATGAATGAGGGATTGCGTTTGGATTCCATTACCGAACCCTATCAAAAGGTGAAAGTCGGGGCAAAAGCTCCTGACTATTCTGGGGTTACCATTGATGGCGACGCTTACTGTTTATATGGTTCTGAAGCCAAACATATCATCATTGTCTTTTGGTCAACAGACTGCGAATACTGCCATGATTTCTTGGTTCAAATACGCAAAAACTTGGACTTGAAGTCTGATTTTGAGTTGGTTACCTTCGCTTTGGCCGACAATGAGGATGAAGTGAAACAGGCGGTGAAAAAAATGAGGCTTCCTGGATACCATTTTTATGATGCATTGCGTTGGGAAGCTAAGGTCTTTTTGGATTATCATATCACTTCCACGCCAACCGTCTTTTTATTGGATGCGGATAAGACCATTATTTGCAAGCCATACGATTGGAAAGACTTAAAGGTTTGGTTAAAACAAAACAAATGAATTAATTGAAAATTAAATTATTGTAGAATATGAAAAAGTATCTCTCAGTAGGATTATTTTTGCTGGCCTTTTCGGTCGGCAAGGTGTTTGCCCAAAATGTGGAACTGGGTTATTATGACCCGACCGCAGCAGACCGTTGGGTGGATTCGGTGTACAACAGCCTCACTTTGGAGCAACGTGTGGGGCAGTTGATATGTTTGCGTGCCAATCAGCCAGACAAGCCTTTTAACGAAAATGTGGCGAAATACATCAAGCAGTACAACATCGGTGGCGTGTGTTTCTTCCGCGCCGATGCCGAGGCGATGGTGAAGCAGGCCAACGATTGGCAGGCCATGGCGCAGACACCTTTGATGGTCTCCATCGATGCGGAGTGGGGTTTGGCCATGCGAGTGAACAAGACTTTGGCCTATCCGTACCAGATGACTCTGGGTGCCATCAGCAACAATAAATTGATTTACGAGATGGGGCAGCAGGTGGCCGAACAATGCAAGCGCATGGGCATCCATGTGAATTTTGCGCCGGTCGCGGATGTCAATTCCAACGCCGCCAACCCGATTATCGGAGTGCGCAGTTTCGGCGAAGACCCTGCCAAGGTGGGTACAAAAGCCCACGCCTATGCAATTGGAATGCAGAGTAAAGGCTTGATAACCACGATGAAGCACTTCCCTGGCCATGGCAATACCTCGACAGACTCACATCTGACACTGCCCACCGTGACACGAACGATGGAAGAGGTGCGTGACATTGAGTTGGCTCCTTTCCGCTATATGATTGAACACGGTGTGAACGGCGCTATGGTGGGTCACCTGTATTTTCCTGCCATTGAGAAAGTTAAGAACACATCTTCATCGCTTTCCCATGGTGTCGTGACCGAGCTTCTGAAGGAAGAGATGGGTTTTCACGGCCTGATTTTCACCGATGGTCTCGACATGAAGGGCGTTTCGGAGCATGTGCGTCAAGACAGTGTGCCCTATGCGGCTTTCATGGCTGGCAACGACGTGCTGATTTTGCCCATCGATGTACCTTTTGCCATCAGGACCATCAAAAACGCTGCAGAGCGCGACCCCGAAGCAGCAGCTCGAGTGGAGGAAAGCTGCAAGAAGATTTTGCGCTATAAATTCAATGCAGGACTGAACAAATATCAACCCATTCCGACGGAAAACCTGATGAGCGATTTGAAGAAAAAGTCATACACGGAATTGCGCCAACAGCTTTATGATGAAGCTGTTACGATGCTCAGAAATGAGAATCAGGTGATTCCGTTGGACAACAGCAAGAAAATCGCCGTGGTTACCATTGGCAACACCAAAAACGACGTGAACGACGGACTTGTTGCTCGCGGCTTCAGCACGACTTCCTTCGTGGTGAAAAAGGATGAAATTGCATCGAAATCAGCGGATTGGCTGAAGCGTTTGGAGAGTTATGATTTAGTAGTGGTCAACATTGAGAAAACCTCGATGTTTGCCAATAAGGACTACGGCATCACGCAGGAAACCGTGAAATTCTTCAACCGTTTGGTGGCACAAAATGATGTGATTCTCAATTTGTTCGCCTGTCCATACGCCTTGGATATGTTCCGTATCAACAACAGCGTGAAGGGTTTGGTAGTGGCTTACCAGGACGAAGTTCCAGCAGTCGATGCTGTCGTGAGGCTGCTGTCGGGCGAGCTTGAAGCTCGTGGCACATTGCCCGTTTCGGTGGGCAAGTTCAAATGCGGTGACGGCATTGCCATTGCGGTGCCCGAGTCCGAAGAATATCTTGTTCCCGAAATGGTGATTCCTGCATCTGAAATACAAGTCGTTCGGCAAGAGCAAGTTGCATCCTTGCCAACTGGAACGATGAAAGAAAAATATGCCCTCAAATTAGATTCTGTGGCCGAGGCAGGCATCAAAAACGGTGCTTATCCCGGTTGCCAGATTGTGGCGATGAAAGATGGCAAAGTGGTGTACGACAAGTGTTTTGGCACTTTCACCTACGGTGGTGGCCATCAAGTGCAGCCCGATGACTTGTACGACATCGCTTCGTGCACGAAAATCTTTGCTTCTACGCTGGCTATCATGAAGTTGTACGATGATGGATTGATTGACCTCAACAAGACTTTGGCCGACTTTTTTCCCTATCTCAAAGGTAAGGAACATGGCAAGCTGAAACTCATCGACATCATGACCCACCAAGCCGGACTGAAAGCGTGGGTGCCTTTTTTCAAGGCGACGGTGGACGAAAAGGGACCCATGTCAGAGTTTTATAGCGAGGGAATGGACGAGAGCCATACCGTCAGAGTGGCGGAGAACCTTTACATTATTAATGACTATTCCGACCGCATCTTTGACTCGGTCGCCAAGACGCCGTTAGGGAAGAAAAAATACCTTTACAGCGATATGGGCTTCTATTATATGCCGAAAATCGTGAAGCTGTTGACCAACCAAAACATAGAGGACTATCTGAATGAGAAGTTCTATCATCCCTTGAATCTGTCTCATATTGGTTACCATCCGTTGAACCATTTTACGCGCGAACAGATTGCTCCGACGGAAAATGACACTGTTTTCCGTATGCAGCTGATTTGGGGCGATGTGCACGACCAGGCTGCCGCTTTGTTTGGAGGTGTGGCCGGACATGCGGGGTTGTTTTCCAATGCCCACGACCTTGCAGTTATCATGCAAATGCTTCTTAATGAAGGTACTTATGCCGGCGTGCAATATCTGAAACCCGAAACGGTGCGTTATTTCACCAAAGCACCGTTTGCGGCTACCAACGACAACCGTCGCGGTATCGGATTCGACAAGCTGCCCATCAACAAGAAAGGTTCTTGTACGGCCTCCAAATCCGGCTCCATGAAAGGCTATGGACATACGGGATTTACGGGCACATTCGTTTGGGCTGACCCTGAAAATCAGTCGATTATCGTTTTCCTATCCAACCGCGTTTATCCCGATGCTGAACCTAACAAGTTGGTTCGAATGGGGACGCGCTCCGTCTTGCACGACATTTTGTATGAAGCCTATCCGATAGGCACATCGTCGCATTGAAGCGACAATCTTACTTCATTTCGTAGGTGTTGATGATTCCGATGGCTTCTTCCAAAACCATTCTTGTCATCATATTGTCAGACATGCGGTAGGTGAGTTCCACGGATTTGTAACCGCCTTTCGGCACCTTGCCCTTGGCTTGGATGAGGACGTTGCGGAAACCTTTCTCTTCCGTCACAGTGAGTTCGGCGTTGTTGTCTTCGGCGGCCTGCTCCCAATTGTTTGAAAGACAGTTCAAAAGGGTGGCACGTTGCAGTCCCACCATCTTCACCTTATCGGCATCGAATTCGACTTTCTTTCCGTCCATGTTGATTTTCACCATGTTGCCATCAATGATGAAATAGTCGCCTTCCGGCACGGTGTAGGTCATAGTGAGATGGTCGTTTCCGTCAAAGGTGATGTGACCAACCTTGTCGGTGGTCTTGCCCGAAACCTTCATCAGCTTGACTTGGGTGAAATCGGTTTCGGAAAGCTCTTGTGCAAAAGTCGTGAAGGAAAACAATAAGGCTGTGATAATCAAATAAAAGCGTTTCATTTGCGTAAATTGTCTAAATAGGTGACTACATCGTTAACGGTTTCAAAATGTGCCAGTTCCTGATCGGGAATGGTGATGCCGTGGTCGTCTTCAAGACGCATGAGCAATTGAAGGATGTCGACGGAATCGGCGCCGAGGTCGCGCTTGATTTGGGCATCGAGAGTGACCTTTTCGGGTGAAATGCGCAACTGACGCGCAAGGATGGTTTTTACTTCTTCGTACATATAATTCAAGATTTAAAATTCAAAATTCAAAGATTTAATATTCATAGTGTTCGTAGCGCATGATGATTTCTTCCATCTTCGCTGACAAAGAACAGACTTCCATCTTGTAGGCTTGCTCGATGCATTTCTCCACTGCTACAGCCTTGCTTGAACCGTGGCCTTTCACCACTGTCTTCGACGTGCCGAGCATCACGCTTCCGCCGTAGTTCTGGTAGTTCATGAATTCCTTTTCCTCCATGAACATCCGCTTCATCAACAGGGCACCCAACTTGTATATTGTCCTCGAATAGATGTCCTTCTTCAGCTTTTTCAACAGTTCGAGGGCGGTTCCTTCCGTCGTTTTCACCAACACGTTGCCCGAAAAGCCGTCGCAAACCACCACATCATAGTTGCCCGAAAGCAGGTCGCGGCTCTCCATGTTGCCCACAAAATGGATTTCGGGGGTTTCACTTAGCAAAAAGTGTGCCTTTTGTCGAATCTCGTCGCCTTTTTCTGCCTCTTTTCCCACATTAAGCAATGCAACACGCGGTTTTTCAATGTTATAGACTTTTTCCATATAGAGGCTCGACATGATGGCGAATTGCCTCAAATGCTCTGGCGTGACCTCCACATTGGCACCGCTATCGCAAATGCCGACGATGCCGCCGTTCATGGTGGGTAGGATAGGGCAGAAGGCTGGACGAATGACACCCTTCACCCGACCGATGCGGGTCAAGGCGGCAGCAACCAAGGCTCCCGTTGAACCCGTGCTGACCATCGCCGAGATGTCGTCGCGGTCGCGGAGGAGTCGCACGGCCTTGATCATCGAGCTTTCCTTCTTCAGGCGGATGGCATCGATGGGGCGTTCTTCGCAGCCGATGACCTCTGGTGCGTGGACGATTTCCAAGCGTGAGGCATCATAAGTCTTGGTTTTCAGGTAGTTCTGCAAGGTGGTTTCATCGCCCGTGAGGATGAGATACAGGTCGGGATTGTTGGTCATGGCGGCCAAGGCTCCATCTACGTTGGCCTCAGGGCTGTGGTCGCCGCCGAAGCAGTCTATCAGCATTTTGATCATGGTGTTGTCCGTTTGTTGAGGCGAATCCGCGTGTTCGCCCATTTTGTTGTTTCGAGAGGGCGGACACAAGAGTCCGCCACTACATTATAATTGTTTAATATAACAACGGTGCCGCTTGATTTTCTGTTCATCAAAGCGCTTCCATTGGTTTTGTATCGCGTAATTGTCCTCAAGATTACCGTTGGTTTCGGCATATTCCACATTTTTCAGCATCTTCATCAACTCTGCACTGACAATGACACTCACGCCTCTGTTGAGCCATTCGGGGTCGACACCGATAAGGCAAAGGTCAATGACATTGGGCTTTTTCAAGACTTTGAGCAACCTTATTAATGCAAGTGGTGTCAGTCGTCCGCCCGAAGGTCTGACCGCATCGGCAATACCGGGGAAAGTCAGGCCGAAGCAAATCATTTTGTCGTTTTCATCAAGGATAACGGCCACATTCTTCACGTTGATGACCAATTTGAAGTTGTCGAGCATCATCTTTTTCATGCCTTCGGTGAAGGGCACGGTGCCGTAAAGCATGTCGTAGGATTTGTCGAGCAATTCGAAGATGCCGTCCACGTATTTGTCAATGAGTTCCTTGGTGTTGCGCGACATGCCTATGTGCAGGTTGTAACGTTTCATCACGAATTGGGCCAACTTATCGACCTCACCGTCATAGTCCTTAGGAATACGGAGGCGACTGCCCGTCCAATCCACATCCTTCTTATAGCCAAAGTTTTCAATAAAACCTTGATAATAAGGATAGTTGTAACTTTCCTCGAAAGTCGCGGGATAGTCAAAACCCTCGATGAGCAGACCTTCGCGCTCCAAGTCAGAGTAACTCAATGGTCCCACCACTTCGTTCATGCCTTTTTCAACAGCCCAGTCTTCCACAGCCTTGAGCAACGCCATTGCAACTTCCTCATCCTCAATGACATCGAAATGAGTGAAGCGCACCTGTTTTTTGCCCGTTTTCTCATTTGCGGCCTTTTGGAGAATGCCCGAAATGCGCCCCGCCATCTTGCCGTCCTTGTAGGCGTTGTAATGGACGGAGTCACACATATCGTTGTATACGAAGTCGTTACGGAAGATTTTCTTCTCGTCCATGTACAAAGGCGGTGTATAGTACGGGTTGCCCTTGTAAAGCTTCAGCGGGAAGTTGAGGAACTCTTTCTGCTGCTTGTGCGTGTGTGCTTCTGTTATCGTTATCACCAAATGAATCTTTAATTTTTAAATCTTAAGTCTTGAAATCACCTATGTTTGGCGTGGAAGCAGATGCCAATGGCGTTGGGACCGCAATGGCTTCCGATGGTCGGGTTGACCGGGACGGTAATCACATTCAAGTCTTGGCCAAACTTCTCTTTCAGTTGGCGTTCCGCTTCGGCTGCGATGTCAAGGCTGTCCGAATGGCCAATAACCACGCGGTGAGCATTCACGTCTTCGCCAAGGTCTTCAACATATTGCACCAAACGGGCGATAGCTTTGGCACGACCTGTTTCCTTGCCAATGGAAACCATTTTGCCCTCATTGTCCAAGTAAATGATGGGGCGAATGCCGATGAAGCCGCCCATTGTGGCAGCCAAGCCACTCACACGACCGCTGCGACGGAAGAATTTCAGGTCGTCGGCGAAGAAGTACATCGGGAACTTCGGCACTTCTACCTTGGCCCATTCCACAATTTCCTCAGCGGTTTTTCCTGCTTTATAAAGGTCGGCGGCCTCAAGCACCACGTTGTATGACAAGGCAGTAATACCCTTGGTGTCAATGGAATAGAACTTGCGCCCCGGATATTTCTGCTTCAGTTTGTCCAACGCCTGATTCATGATAGTAAAGGTGTTGGATGTAGCAGCTGAGAAATGCACATAAATGATGTCGTTACCGGCAGCAAATTCAGGCTCAAAGTGCTGGATATAAGCTTCTTCGCTCATAGCACTGGTGGTAGGCATGGTACCGGAGCGTAGCATGTCGTAAAACTTGTGATAGTCGAACTCGTCAAAGTCGACATAAGGGTAAATCACTTGTTCACCCACGGTGTAGGGCATAGAAATGAGTTTGATGCCATAGGTGGTGCACTCCTTGGGAGTGATGTCGCAATCGGTGTCGCTAAAAAAAGTCAGCATAATACAAATATATAATCATAAACCGGCTGTGCGCCGTTGTTCAACATAATTTCAAGGTTCTTGTATTGGGTTTGCAGGTCTGATATGAGTTTTTCCGCTTCATTTTGAGGCACTTGCTCTCCGAAAAAGACCAACATCACATCACGAGAAGCGGCACCAAGTCGCTCAATCAAGGCTTTGGCGGCGGTTTCTCGGTCATGACTGTCGCTGAGGATTTGCTTGCCGCTGTAGCCCACGTAATCACCTGTGTGGACGCTCACTTGGTCTCCCTCTGCCTCTCGGATGGCGGTGCTGACCATGCCTGTCACCACAGACTGCATGATTTCAGTAATGCTTGCAATGACTTCATCAACGTTGGGATTGTCGCGGTCGATGTAGCCGATACCATAATAGCCTTCGCCGATGGTAGTCGACGGAAGCACGTGGATTTCAGCGTGTTCGTACATCTCGGCGGCTTGGTCGGCAGCCATCTTGATGTTCTTGTTGTTGGGGAAGACAAAGATGTGTTGTGCATTGATTTTTGCGAAGGCATCCAAAAAGTCCTGCGTCGATGGGTTCATGGTTTGTCCCCCAGCAATCACCTCGTCAGCCCCGATGCCACGGAAGGCATTAATGAGCCCTTCGCCCGAAGCCACCGTCACGATGCCGTAAGGCTTCGGCGGCAACTTGAACGAAGCGTTGTTTTGGTTGGTCGATTGATGGTGCTGCAGGGCCATGTTCTCAATCTTAATCGTCAAGAACTCGCCGTATTTTTGCATTTCGTTGAGAATCACGCCTGGCGTGAAAGTATGCACATGCACCTTCACAATCGTGCCTTCGCGGAAAGCCACCACCGATTCGCCTACACGGTTCAGATAGTCGATAATCACCTGCTCGTCAAAGGTTTCAAGGTCGACTTTGGAACGCATTAATCGGAGCAGAAACTCCGTGCAATAGCCGAACTCCAAGGTGCTGTCCTCTGTGAATTTGTCCAACTCCACCTGAGGCGCTGCTGTGGTGGAAGGCATCAGCTCCTCTTCAGAAACGACACCGTTCAAGGCATCGTTCATGCCTCGGAAAATGCTCAGCAGTCCCGCGCCGCCACTATCGACAACGCCGGCATCTTTCAGCACTTGAAGCAGTTCGGGGGTATGGTCGAGTGAAAGCTGCATGGCTTCCAACAAAGTCTCAAAATAATGGTTCAAATCAGAGTTTGCATTGGCATCAGCTGCACCTTCACGCAGCACAGTGATGATGGTACCTTCAACGGGAACGGGAATGGACTTATAAGCTTCGTTCACAGCCGATTGCATGGCTTGTGCGAAGGTTTTGGTGTCGGCTTCCACAACGTCTTTCAACCCTTTGGCTAAACCCGCAAAGATGCGTGAAAGGATGACACCGGAGTTGCCTCTTGCGCCGAGCAGCATCCCCGAAGAGGCCGCCGAGGCAAGTTCAGAGAGCGTACCAAGGTGGTTTTCAAGCACGCTGCAACCCGCCTTTAGGGTCATCAGCATATTGTCGCCCGTATCGCCGTCGGGAATGGGGAAAACGTTCAAGTCATTGACGACGGTCTTGTCGCGTCCCAATTGTACTGCGCCTTGGCGCAGCATCGCTGCAAAAGTCAGACTGTCAAGTTCGAGGGTTCTTTCCATAGAAAAATGGCTGATTTGCTAAAGACTGCAAAATTACCGAATTTTTCAATGCGGTAACAAAAAATCAGCGATTCTCCTAACTATTATTCCCTTTCCATCCTCGGGAAGGGCTTCGCAAACACTGATGGGAAGGGCGTCTCAAACTCCATGTCCCTTTTCTTATAGGGATGATGGAAACAGAGCTTGAAGGCATGTAAACACAAGCGTCCCAACGAGTTATCACCGTTGCCGTATTTCACGTCACCCACCACGGGATGCCCAATGTCGGCCATGTGGACGCGGATTTGGTTCTTGCGGCCAGTTTCCAATTGTAGCTCCAACAAAGAATATTTCGGTGTGGAATACAGCGTCGCGTAGTAGGTTTCGGCGTATTTGCCACCGTTGTCGACGGGACTGCTGTAAGTGATGAAGGCCTTGTTGTCTTTCAGCCACGACTTCACCACGCCTTCTTTGTCTTTTACGCAGCCGCACACGACGGCCACATAACGGCGGTCATAAACGGTGTTTTTCCAGTCTTCCTCAAAGGCCAAGGCCACTTCTTTGCTCTTGGCAAAGAGCATCAGGCCCGACGTGTCGCGGTCGAGGCGGTGGATGGTGTGGGCGCGGCAACGTTGCTGCGTGTAAATAAAGTATTGGTTCAAAATACTTTGCGCTGTATCTTTTTCCTTAGTGGTGCTGTTGGTGAGCAGACCTTCTTTCTTGTTGATGACCAAGAGGTATTTGTCCTCATAAACAATGTCCAGCCAGGGGTTCTTGAACCTTTCTTTGGCGGTGGGCTTGCCGATTTCCACCACCATGCCAGGTTCAAGGGCGAAATCGAACTGGGTCGTACGCTCGCCGTCGACCGAAACGACCTTGTTGGCCAACATGCGCTTCACCTTGCTGCGACTGATGCCGTCCAATTTCTTCATCAGGAAGTCCATCAGCTGTGAGGATTCCGTGACGTTGAATTTCAAAGGGTTGCTTTTGGAATGGGGAACCTTCTTATCGTCTTTTTTCATCTAATTTTAAATCTTAAATCTTTGAATTTTAAATCCTTGAATTAAAATGGAACAGGTTCATCGGAAGTGATGGAGGGATTATAGGATGACATGCCGTCGTCGTCGTTCATTTTCGAGCTGTACACCTTCGGCTGGCTGTCGAAATGGCCGTTGGGCCCGATGGTGGTGAAATCGCTGTTGTCAAAGCCTTGCTCAAATTCCTCGAAACGAGCATATTGGCCAACAAATCTCAGCTCCACTTCACCCAATTTACCATTACGGTGTTTGGCAATGTCGATGATGGAATAGCCCTTGGGCTTGTCTTCGGCATCCACGCCATCTTTGTAATATTCAGGACGATAGATGAACATCACCATGTCAGCGTCCTGCTCGATGGCACCCGATTCGCGCAAGTCGGAAAGAATGGGCTTTTTGGAGCCAGGACGTTGCTCCACGCTACGACTCAGCTGTGAAAGCGCCAACACGGGGATTTCCAACTCCTTGGCCAAACTTTTCAGCGAGCGCGAAATGGTACTGATTTCTTGTTCGCGATTGAGGCCTTTGTCACCTTTGGCGGTCATCAGTTGCAGGTAGTCGATGAAAACCATCTGAATATCATGTTGCTGCTTCAACCGGCGACACTTGGCACGCAACTCAAAAATGGAGAGCTGGGGTGTGTCGTCGATGAAAATAGGTGCGTCGGTCAGCGGGGTGACTTTGGTATTCAACTGTTGCCATTCGTATTCGGCCAAGTCGCCGCTACGGAGCTTGTCGGCAGTGAGCGAGGTTTCGGTCGAAATCAGACGTGTAACCAATTGAACTGAAGACATTTCCAAGGAGAAAAAGGCTACAGGACGGTTGAATTTGACGGCAGCGTTGCGAGCCAAATTCAAGGCGAAGGCGGTCTTACCCATGCTGGGACGAGCGGCCAAAATGATGAGATCCGACTTTTGCCAACCTTGTGTGATTTGATCAAGTGCGGTGTAGCCCGAAGGCACGCCACGCAGTTTGTTGTCCGCATTCTTGGCGTTCTGGATTTCCGTGATGGCCTTGCTGACCAAATCCTGCATCGAGTCGTAGCTGCGGCGCAGGTTGTTTTCGCTGATTTGGAACAGGTTGTTCTCGGCCTTGTCGAGCAAATCGAAAACGTCGGCAGTGTCTTCGAAAGCCTCGTGAATCATGTCCGAAGAAATCATAATCAACTGACGCTGAATGTGTTTCTGCATGATGATACGGGCATGATATTCGATGTTGGCCGCCGAAACAACGCGGTTGGTAAGCTTCGAAATATAGTAGGCACCTCCGACCATCTCCAACTCGCCACGTTGTTTCAGTTCGTTGGTAACGGTCAAAATATCAATAGGTTCTGATTTTCCGAACAAGCTTTTGATGGCTGCGAAAATCTTCTGGTGCTTGTCCAAATAAAACGCTTCGGGCGACAGGATGTCGATGACCTCGTTGACGGCTTCCTTCTCCAGCATCAAGGCACCGAGTACAACCTCTTCAAGGTCGGTGGCTTGCGGCGGGACACGCCCTTGAGTGGCAAAGACTTGCTCAGGCGTCATCAGGTTGCGTTTCGCGGTGTCGCCGAAAGGACGGCGGGTTAGGATATCGTTTGGCATAGAGATTACGTTTTTGAGAGGGCAAAATTACGAATTAAAACCCGCCCCGATAAAACTCTTTTCGGGAAGTTATCAACTACTTGAAAAGGTGTTGATAAGTTTTTGCAACGATTTCATTCTCAGCAACCAAGTCTTCTCGTGCCTGTTGATAACCTATGAGGTCGTTGCTGGTGGCCTCAAGGAGAATTCGGCTGTGTTCGAAGAGCTTAGGCTCGCTGAATAGGGCCGTTTCAAGGCGCTGTAAAGTCAAGCCCCGCTTGATGGCGGGATGGTAAAAATGGGCCTGTTGCAGTACGTCAAAGAGATTGAAGACCTTGTAGCCGACTTCCTTGTTTTGGATGATTTCGTGACGGAGCAGGGTAGTGGTCAGGTTTTGCGGCGTGAAACACACAATCAACTCATAATGAGAGAGTTTTTCAATCAATATGTCAACGGCTTTTTTCCATAGTCCGTGATTTTCAAAGCAATCCCAGACGAAACAGCCTTCAGGTTCATGTTCGCTTTGCAGTGCAAAAGCCAATATCAATTCCTCGTAAGGTTTCGTGCCGTCAATTTCGGGGACGGCAAGCCGGTGCAGCAAGAGATTCAAGTAGGCGATTGACTTGGGTTTAGGTTGTGGTGCAAGTGTGTAAAGCGTCTTGTAATCAATATAATACGAGTTTGTTTCCAAGGCTTCAACTTGGTGTGCTTCCAAGGAATCGCTGTCCAAACGGCTGAGCATCTTGGCATTGCTGTTCACGCCGTTGAAATAGAGGTTGAACAGCTCATCGTCGTCCATCGCGGTGGTGAAGAGGAAGCTGTTTTTCGGTATCAGTTTCCAGCAATGGCCTTGAAAATCACAAGGGTAGGGGTCATTGCACTGCGTCCCGATGTTGACCAAGGGAGAATGGGGTAGAGCAACCACCTTTTTCAATCGTTCCACATTTTCTGAAACAAATGCCTCTCGTTCAATGACATAGTCCATCACCGACTCCATCTTGAACAGCTGCTTCACGTCGATGGAGCCGTTTTTCACATAGTCCGGATTGAGGTACATGAGGCGGAAGTCGCTGAGCGACACACCGCAGCCGTGCAACACATAGTATTGCAGGGCGGCATCATTATAATAGGTGTCGCTGAGGCGCATGGAGCTTTTCACTTCCACGGCCAGCCATTGGTCACCGTCGCGGACGAGCATATCCAGCATAATGAGTGTATCATTATATTGAAACACAGCCTCATACATTACATTGACTTCGGGGCTGTTGAGGTTTTGCCAGGTTTCAGCCGCTTTTTTGGGAAACTGTGACGGCGAATTGGGCGACATGTCGATGCCGCCCGGAAAGACCTCATGAGCCAACACGCCCACATCAGTGCCACGCTGGAACTTGGCGCGTTGTTCTATGCTGAGTTTGTCGCGCAGGTAAGGGTGTTTCTTCTGCATGTACAATGCTTTCTCGCATTGCAAACCCTTGATATACGTGGATTTGGAGAGGATGTGCATGGTCAGTTGGTATAATCCACGCAGTCGTCAGGGATGAGCGGCATGTAGTTGTAGCGGCGCATGAGTTGGGCGATGGCCAAAACGTCCTTCTGGCAATAGGTCTTGATGCGTTCCAGGTCGTTTTCCTGCCAATACACTCGGCCCACTTCGCTCCCGTTGATGTCGTCTTTCGGCGTGGGGATGTCCAAAATGGCGCAGAGCAGGTCGAGGGAGGTAAAGTTCTTGTAATCGCCGAACTTCCACAGCTCCATCGTGTCGATGAAATTGGTTTCCCAAGGCTTTTTGCCTGCCACTTGCAGAATGCGCGGGATTCTGATGCCGTGGATGAGCATCCGTCGGGCAATATAGGGGAAATCGAACTCCTTGCCATTGTGGGCACACAGCTGAGCATCAGGCGCATTGTAATAGCGGCTCAACATGTTGGCGAAATCGGTGAGCAGGGTTTTCTCATCGTGGCCGTAAAACGATTTCAAGCGGAAGCGTTGGTCGTTGAAGAAACCAACTGATATACAGATGATTTTGCCAAATTCCGCAAAGATAGCGGCGCGTTCGTAGAGCGATTCTGGCGTGGTGTTTTCGTCGCCCTTGCCAATTTGTTCGGCCTTGTGCGACCAAAGTTTTTGCATCCGCTCGTTGAGTTGGTCGAAGGTTTTCTCTTGCGAGACGGTCTCGATGTCGAGAAAGAGGATTTTGGAGAAGTCTATCATATCAGTTGAATTGTTGATTATTAATCGTTTAATTGTTTGGACTATGGCTGATGGCTCATGGCCTATGGCTCGCTTCACCCAAGGTGTCGAAATCTGAGCTTGTTGTTGAAACGAGCCATTAGCCATCGGCCATCAGCCATAGTTTATATAGTTTGGGTTTGTTGTCATCTTATTTCCTGAAATTCAACATATTTCCCCGTCGGTTCAACGCCTATAATCTTCATGTCGGTGATATATGAATAAGGTGTGCCTTCACCACATAATAGTGTGAAGCGTTCGAGGTCTTTTTCCTCGCCTTCAGCCTCGATGTGGACACAGTCATCGGCATAGTCGTTTTCTACAAAGCCTACAAGTTGGCATTGCAAACCGTAACGATGCACATAACGCCGGAAACCCACATTGAACACTCGACCGTAAATCCTTATGTCATAAGCTTTTGTCATAGGGCGAACTTTAATCCTTCAATGGTTCTGAGCTGGGCATAAGTGCTTTCCAGATGCGACTTGCTTTCGATGTCGATGTTGTAGCAATAGCTGAAGTAATTGCCTTTGCCACTGCTTCTTACGTTGACGAAACTATGTACCGTCCGGCTCTTGCTGAGGGCTTTGCTGATGTTTTTCTTGGCCTCCTCAATGGGGATTTCGGCAGCAATGATCAGCTTGATGTCGAAGTTTTGCGGGTATTCTACTTTGTTTTGATGCGTCATCAGGTTCGGTTATGGAGTGCAAAAATAGGAAGTTTTTTCGACAAAGGCGATGTTTTTTGATTCTGGGAATGAATTCTTCTGATCGGAAACAATTTTTGTCGTACTTTTGCATCTTGAAACCAAGAGATGGCAAATGTTTGCGCTATGGCAATCGATAAAGGTGTTTGTGAAAGGCTTCATCATGGGCATGGTCAATGTCTTTCCCATTTCCAGCGGCACTGTTTCGCTGGTACTGGAGGTGTATGAGCGCTTTATCAATGCCATCAATTCGCTTAGAATCAAGAACTTAAAGCTTCTTTTCAAGGGCGAGTTTTCAGAGTTTGGCCGCAAGACCGATTTCAGGTTCTTCGTCACCATCGTGTTGGGTATCATCACCGGCATGGTGCTGACCGCCATCTTCCTGAAGCAGTCGCTCAAGTCATACCAAGTCTATACATGGTCGTTTTTCATCGGCCTCATCATTGCTTCGGTGATTTATGTGATGAAGAGCATAGAGAAGGTGAAAATCAACAATTTACTACTTTTCATAGCGGGCACGCTATTCTCGTTTTTCCTCTCCATCAAGTCGAATCCCGACCCGAACGAGAGCTTCCTCTATCTCTTCCTTTGCGGCATCATTGGAGCCACGGGCATGGTGGTGCCTGGCGTGTCGGGGTCGCATCTCATGCTGCTGATGGGCAATTACGAGTTGATTGTCACCAAAGGCATCCCCGAACTGACCAAAGCCTCCACTTTCGTCGACGGAGCCAAGATTATAGTTCCCTTCATATTGGGCGCGTTGGTCAGCATAGTGATGTTATCGCACCTGCTTTCATGGCTGATGCGGGAATACCGCGACTCAACGCTTTCGGTGCTGGCCGGCTTCATGTTGGGCAGCCTTCCGGTGGTGTATCCTTGGAAAACCGCAGGCAGCTCGACCTACAGCTTCTCGTTGCCGGAATGGAACAGCGAACTCGTATGGGCTATCGTCATGACGGGCTTGGGGCTCGCTACGGTTTACGTATTGGAGCTGATGGCGCGCCACAGCAAGAAGAAGCAATTGGAAAGACTGCAAAACCCTAAACCCAAGAGACAAAAAAGACATAGAAAACATGGCAGGAAAGCTAAGAAGAATTGAATTCGCTCTCCGCGAGGACGAGAATTTCATCCCCCTCATCGCCTTGCTAAAGGCCACAGGTGTGGTGGAGTCGGGGAGTGAAGCCCAAGAAGTGGTCACGGCGGGCATGGTGCTCCGCAACGGCGAGGTCGAAACCCGCAAACGCGCCAAGATTACCGCTGGCGAAGTGATTATCTTTGAGGGCTTTGAGATTTTCGTGGAAGGCTGCGATTAACAAAAAAAAATGATACTATGGATAAACTGAAACAATTCATTGCGTCTATCCTTGAGACGCGCAAGGTGTGGTTGTTGGAGGCCAAGGAAGGCTTCTTCGCCATGTTGGAAGATAACGAAGGTGAGCCTTATATACCACTTTGGGAATCAGAGGCTTTAGCTGAAAATGCCGCCCAAGGCGACTGGGAAGGCTACACTGTGACCGACATGGGGTTCTCGGAGCTGTATCACTGGCTCAAGGAGCTGGCCGCCGATGACATCGACATTGCCGTTTCGCCCTCTTCCGATGGTGAGATTACGGCGATATCTTCCAATAAGTTCAGAGGTTGGCTGAAGCCTTACGACGACCATTCCTACAAGGAAAAAGACGACGAGCATGGTGGTGACGATGACGATTTCGATTACGGCGAAGGCTGGGCGCAACCGTGGAGTTAGTTTGGAATTCCTGAAATCCCGAAGGCTCGAAGTCAAAAAAGGATAAATCAATGAAAAGCAAGCTGTTCGGTGTTTTGTTGCTGATTGAGGCTGCCGCCTTGTTGCTGACGGCCGCTGTGGCACTGCACTATCATCGCGTGACGGGCGAGACGGATGTCCATTGCTTCCTCCTCACCGCCGGCTTGACGGGTGCGGTGGGCTTGCTGTTCTACCACATCGGCAACATGAACAAACGCAGCAGTCTACATATCCGCGACACTTTCATGGTCGTGGCTTTGTCGTGGGTGCTGTTTTCCTTTTTCGGAATGTTGCCTTTTTTGATGTATGGCACTGTCGACAACGTGACGGACGCCTTTTTCGAGACCATGTCGGGGTTCTCGACCACGGGTGCGACCATCTTGGACAACATCGACCAACAGCCGCACGGCATCCTGTTTTGGCGCAGCATCATGCAATGGTTGGGCGGTTTGGGTGTCGTGGTGTTCACCTTGGCTTTCATTCCTTCGGTAGCCAAAGGCTCCAAGAAGATGTCGCTCTTTGCTGCCGAGGCACCGGGCTTGAGTGTGGAAAAACTCGCTCCCACCATGGGCGCCACCTCGCGCCTGCTGTGGATGATTTACATCGCCTTGACCTTGCTGTGCGCCATTACCTACCGTTTGGGCCCGATGAACACTTTCGATGCCATTTGCCATGCCATGACGACCATCGCCACGGGCGGTTTCAGCACGCACCAAGCCAGCATCGGTTACTTCCAGTCGAGCTATGTCGAGTACGTCTGCATCTTTTTCATGCTGTTGTCGGGCATCAACTTCGCCATGTACCATTTCCTGTTCAACCGCCGTTTCGACGTGATTCGGCGCAATGAGGAGTTGCATTGGTACCTCTTGGCCATATTGGGTTTCACCTTGCTTTTTTTGGGACGTTTCTATTTCGCCCCACATTTCCAAACCATCACCGAAGAGCAATTGGCCTCGCATCCGCAAACTTGGGCCGACCGTTTGCGCACTTCGTTGTTCCACGTGGTGGCCTTGTTCTCCAACACGGGCTTCCAAGGCAGCAATTACGACTACGACACCTGGGGTAGGCTGTTTCTCATCCCGACGGTCGTCATGATGATTGTGGGTGGCTGTGCAGGCTCCACCAGCGGCGGCATCAAGATGGTGCGCGTCATCGTGCTGGTCAAATACATCAAAAAGACCATCAACGAGCTGATTCATTCGTCAAGCATGTACAATGTCAAGATTTCGGGGCAGACTGTGCAAGACCTCAGCCTGATGCGCGTGCTGTCGTTCTTCTCGCTGTTCATCATTGTCTTTATGATCAATGTAGTCGTGCTTTCGGCGACAGGCATGAGCATGGAAGAAGGCGCTATTTCCTTCCTGACCTGTTTCAGCAACTATGGCCCAGGTTCGGGCATTACGGGACCGAGCGGCAACTTCGATGCCATCCCCAATGCCGCCAAATGGCTGCTTTCCTTTGACATGTTGGTGGGCCGTCTGGAGATTTTCACCATTTTGCTGCTGTTCACGCCGAGTTTTTGGCGGACGAAGTGAGTGCAGTTACAATCCTCCCGCCATTTTTCTTTTTAAGAAAATGTAATATAGGGCAACGCACATTGTGAGTATAAGAACCCCCATAATCATGTAATACAACACCAATGCCAATAGGCTTCGCCAAGCGGTTTTGACGACGCTGAACCCCAACATCTTTCGGAAGCAGGCAGTAAAGGCAATAATGATGGCAATGGGGATAAAGCCGCCCATATTGTCGGAAACGTTATGCGAAATGAGGTACACCAGACTGCTCAGACATCGGTAGAGAACGACCATTACCATCGAATAGGTGATGGCAACCAAATACTCAGCCCGATAATAGCGTTTCCTGTTGTTTTTGCCATACCACAACCTTGTAACAAAAAGGAAAAAAGGAATCGTCAACATGGTGACGGCAGTGTAATGGGTGTAGTACATCTTGAGCCCCTTGCCGACTAACCTTTTTATCTCATTGACGTTTGTAAGGGCATTTTGGGTTTTCTCATCAACTTCGTTGTCGATTGCCACTTCGCTTTCCATAATCTTTTGCTCCATCGCTTGAATATCACCGCGACTGCCTGTAAATGTGTACAGTAGGATATAGACCGTCAGGACAGAAAACAACATCGGGAAGGGGGAGAAGTACCTTCTGCGCTTGCCTTGGAGGATTTCTACAATCATCGCTCCCGGGCGGGTGAACAGGTTCTTGAGGGTGAACCAGATACCGCCATCCTTGCTGGTGAAAGCCGCCAGAAGGTTCTCAAAAACGAAGTGCATCGTGAATCGACCTGTTTTGGCATCTTGGCCGCACTCGGGGCAGAAATTTCCCTCAAACTCGGTGCCGCAGTTGAGGCATTTCGTGGTTGTCGTCTCGGTTGGTATCTCGTTTTCCATGTGGGGATGATGGTAAAAAAGGAACGGCATCGACCGTTCCTTGTTCTAAAACTGCGAATCGTCGCGGCTAATCAGGCCTCTGTCAGGTCAACAATCTGAGCCTCGGGGGCGTTCTTCATCACCGAAGCGATGCCGTTCTTCATGTTCATTTCGTTGGCGTACATCTGGCTCGAGCCGATGACTTGGCCATTGGTGGCCATCAGGTTGAAGTAAGGCTTGCCGTTGGTAGCTTCCTTGATGTCGAAACGCTTCTCGTCCTGGCTGTTCTTCTTGACGGATTCGATGCCATTGAGGCATGTGGCCTTGGTGGCGTAGCCTTGGCTTGTGAGGATGACTTGGCCGTTAGTGGCCTTCAAGTTGAACTGGAACTCGCCGTTCTTTCTGGTTGTGATTTCAAATTTACCCATATTTTTCTGTTTTTGAGGTTGGATTAGGGTGCAAATATATGATTTTTATCACAATGCAAGCCTTTTGTACCTATTTTTTTTGAAAAATCACTGCAAACGCGCCAAAAGTTCGTCGCGATAACTGGCTCCGACTGGCACTTTGTTGCCCGCCACCGTGACGTCCGACTTATCAAGGTCTTGGATGTGCTTGAACGAGACGATGTACGATTTGTGTACGCGCACAAAACGGTCTTTCGGCAACAGGTCCTCCAAGTCCTTCAAGGCGAACAAGGCCGTAATGCGCCGTTGCGTGGTGTGGAAGGTGACATACTCGTGTTGTCCCTCGATGAAAAGCAGGTCGTCATAGTTGATTTTGTACAACTTATAATCGGCCTTCACAGTGATGAAGTCGTTAGAGCGGCTGATGGTGTCGGCCACAGGCTTCGTGGCGTTTTCCGTCCTCGGCGGCACTTGTCCGATGGCTTTGTTGATGGCTTGGAAGAAACGCGGGAAGTTGAAAGGCTTGAGCAGGTAATCCGAAACGGCCAGATTGAAGGCGTCGACGGCATATTCCGAATAGGCCGTAGTGAAAATGACCGCAGGCTTTTTCTCCAAACTTTTGACAAGCTCAAGACCCGTCAAATCAGGCATTTGAATATCCAAAAGCATGATGTCGACGGGATTGTTTTTCAAGGCTTCCATGGCCTCGAAAGCGTTGGAGCAGGTGGCCACCAACTGCAACGTCTCCACCTTCGAAACATAGTCCTGCAAGAGTTTCTGCGCCAAATACTCGTCGTCGACGATAATCACATTGTATTTCTCGTTCATAGTTCAATCCTGACTTTATAGATTCCTTTATCTTGTTCAATTTCAAAAACATAGTTCTCCTCATAGTGCAACATCAGGCGTTGCCTCACGTTGGTTTGCCCGATGCCCGACTTCCTCTCCGTCAACATCAAGGTCTTGGCGTTTTCGGCCACGGTGTTCTCGGCCTCGAAACGGAACTTGTTGCCCGCCTGCTGCACTTTGACATGCACATGGCCGTCGGGATGCGTTTCCAAACGGCTGTATTTGAAGCAGTTCTCGATGATGGGCTGCAACAACATCGGTGCAATCATGAAGTCCTCCTTTTCCACGTCCTTCTCAAAATGCACGTCGCGATAGCCGCCCATGCGCATCATCTGGAAGTCGATGAAATTCTCCACGTATGTGATTTCCTTGCTCAGCGGAATCATCTCGGCTTGACAGTCGACAAGCACGTAGCGCAGCATCTCACTGAGTTTCAGCACACCGTCGGCGGCATTGTCGTCGTGGGTGTAGACCATCGAATAGATGTTGTTCAAAGCGTTGAACAGGAAATGCGGGTTGATTTGCGACTTCAGGTAGCGCAGCTCCATATCGAGTTTCTCGCTCTTGAGTTGGTCGGCGATGAATTTTTCCTCGTTCTCCCTGCGTTGGTAATAGAAAATCACGGTCACGGCATAAATGGCTATGAACCAGATTAATCGCACCATATAGACGACCAAAGTAGTAGGGAACACAAGGATTTCTCTGGGCGGCTTCCCGTCGAAGAAACGGATGAGGAAAACGTCGACGATGGTGGAAACCAACGCCCAAACGGGAATGGAGAGGATGGAAAACAGGATGAAAAGCACCATACGTTTCTCCTTCAGCAGAAGGTCGATCAATACCTTATTAATGAAAAGGACCAGGAGAATGACGATACCCACAAAGCACAACGAACTGACCGCGCGAAAGAAGTAGTTGCCGTTGGGATGTACTGCAAAGAAAATGATGAACAGCACCATCCAAATGACGCCATGCTTGTAGAGGCGCTCCAACAGGTCGAGGTTCGCTGCTGGAAAGGTCGGTCTTTTCATTTCCTTGATTTTCATGCCGCAAAAATAAGCCGAATCAAGGTAATTTGGAATGGTTTTCAATGAAATATTTGAAAATGTCAATATATGGGTCAACTGGTGGAAAACCGCATAATGCCCCAAGTGAAATAATTTTCAGTGAATTGATGAAATATTTCGTTGAAATCTGCGTCTTACACCATGCAATTTTACTACTTTTGCACCTTATTTTATTTCAACGCCTACAATTGGAAGGATGATTATATGAAGAGACTGATTCTTGGAACTTTAGTATGTATTGCAATTGGGACTTTGCCGTTGGTCGGATGGGCACAAGCCAGTCCGTCGACCTTTGGACAGGCTCAAGGCTCAGAGGTCTTGCACTTGACGCTTGACCAAGCCTTGGAGATTGCGCTTTCGGAAAACAACACCATCAAAATCGCGGACATGACCGTCGAAAAAACGGGCTACGCCAAGAAAGGCAGTTACGCCGCGCTTTATCCCAACATCAACGTGAGTGGCTCCTACCAGCGCACCCTGCTCAAACAGGTGATGGTGATGGACATGGGCGGTCAGACGATGGAAATCAAGGTGGGTCGCGACAACAATATCAGTGCTTCGGCCACAGCCAGTATGCCTTTGGTGAACGCACAACTTTGGGAGAGCCTGAAACTCTCGGCCTTGGACGTGGAAATGGCTGTGGAACAGGCGCGTTCATCGAAAATCGGGATGATCAAACAGGTGAAACAGGCCTTTTATGCCGTGCTTATGGCGCAAAAGTCGCACGAGGTGGTTTCGGAGGTTTACAACAACGCCCAAAAGAACTATGAGAAAACTTTGCAACGCTTCAACGTGGGCAAGGCTTCTGAGGTGGAACGCCTGCGCGCACAAGTCACGATGATGAACGCCGAACCAAGCGTGTCGAGCGCGGCAAACGCGGTTTTGTTGGCCAATTGGCAACTGAAAGCCGTGATGGGCATAGACCTTGAAACGGAAGTCCAAGTGGTTGGCGACCTGAACGACTACACCGAACAAATGCTTACGCCATACGTTTCGGAAGACGATATCAGCAGCAACAGTTCGCTCTTGCAACTTGACATTCAGGACCGTATGCTCGAATCGACCATCAGAATGCAGAAAAAGCAATACCTGCCCACTTTGGCCGCAAGCATCAACTACAACTACAGCGCGATGGGCGACGATGAACTGAGATGGTTCCCCTCCTCAACGGCGGCAGTCAGCCTCAGCATCCCCGTTTTCGACGGTTTCCAGAAACACAACGCCATCAAGCAGACCAAGGTGACGCGCAACATGCTCGCCCTGCAACGCGAGGATGCCGAACGCAACCTGCGCATCGCCATCCGCAACTTTAACGACCAGATGGCACTGTGCATCAAGAACTACCAAGCCGCCAACGCCACTGTAGAGATAGCGCAAAAGAGTTACGACATTTCCGAAAAGATGTATGAAGTCGGCAAAGCCACCATGATTGAACTCAACGATGCACAAGTGTCGCTGATGCAGTCGCAACTCACGCAGGCTCAAGCGGTTTACAACTTTATGGTCACTAAAGCCTCGTTGGATGAATTAATTGGAAAAGAGTAGAGCTGTAAGCTCTAAGCCATTAGCTGTTAGCCTGAGTAACGGCGGTTAATGGCTAACAGCTAAAAGCTAACAGCCAAACAAATCTTGAAATCTGAAATCTTGAAATAATAACACACAAATCAATGAAATACAACAGACTAACAATTATTACACTCGCTGCAGCCCTGCTGATGACGGCTTGCGGACAAAAAGACAAATCCACTGCCACAACGGGACAAGAAGCACCCAAAGCCGCGCCCGTGGTCAGCATCATCACGGCACAGGCCGAAGATGTGGACATCAACAACACCTTTACCTCCAACATCGAGCCTTACGCCACAAACAACATCGTTTCGCAAACGGCAGGCCGCATCGTGAGCATCAATGCTGAAGTTGGGCAGAAAGTGCACAAAGGACAACTCCTGGCCAAGATGGACGATGTGAACCTCGTCAAGACACGTTTGCAATACGTCAATGACTCGACGGAACTTGACCGCCTGACGGAGCTTTATAAAATAGGTGCCCTCTCGCAGGCCGAGTACGACATGGCCAAGCTGGGGCTGAACGTGACGAAAAAGACCTACGAGAACTTGGCCGAGAACACTTATCTCCGCAGCCCCATCAACGGAGTGGTGACCGCCCGCAACTACGACAAAGGCGACATGTACAGCATGACCCAACCCATTTTCGTGGTTGAGCAAATCCAGCCCGTCAAGATGCTGGTCAATGTGTCGGAGAGCCTCTTCACCCAGGTCCACAAGGGCATGGAGTTCGACATCACCGTCGATGCCTACCCTGAAGAGGTCTTCAAGGGCAAGGTGAACCTGATTTACCCGACCATCAGCTCGGCCACGCACACGTTCCCCGTTGAGGTCATCTGCCAAAACAGCGACGAGCGATTGCGTCCTGGCATGTTCGCCCGCGTGACGGCCAACTTCGGCACCAACCACCACATCGTGATTCCTGACGTTGCCGTCGTGAAGCAACAAGGCTCGGGCGAGCATTTCGTGTATGTGCTGCGAGACGACAACACCGTGAAATACACCCTCGTGGAACTCGGCAAGCGCCTTGGCAACCGTTATGAAATCGTCAGCGGAATCAATGAAGGCGACCGCATTGTTACTGAAGGACAAGTACGATTGAAAGATGGGGTTAATGTTACTGTAAAACAATGAATAATATAACTACGAATTGCACGAATGAAACGAATTATGACGAAAGAATTTTGCGGCAAGCCGCTAATTCATACGAATTTTGTTCGCTACAAATTCGTGTCCATCGGATGCTTGCATCCATAAAATTCAAAAATATATTCGCGCAATTCGTATAATTCGTAGTTAAAATCAACTGTATCATGAGTTTACAAAGAACAGCAGTAAATAATCCGGTGACGACAGCCTTGGTGTTTGTCGCTATTGCCATTTTCGGCATTTTTTCACTGATGAACCTCTCCATCAACCAGTTACCCAATATGGAGACCAATTTCATCATGGTGATGACTTCCTATCCGGGAGCCAGTGCCGCCGATATTGAGACCAACATTTCCAAGACCTTGGAGAACACGCTGAACGCTGTCCCCGACCTGAAGCACCTTTCCTCCACCTCGCGCGAGAACACTTCGGTGCTTTCCTTGGAGTTTGAGAGCGGCATCGATATTGAAACGGCCACGAACAACGTGCGCGACAAAATCGACATGGTACGAAACTATCTGCCCGACGGCGCGACCAATCCCGTCCTGTTCAAGTTCAACGCCGAGGACATGCCCATCATGCTCCTTAGTGTGACCGCTGAAGAGAGCCTGCCCGCCTTGGACAAGATTATCGAGGACCGCATCACCACGCCTTTGGCACGTGTGAGCGGCGTGGGTACGGTGTCCGCCAACGGTGCCCCAAAACGTGAAATCCAAGTCTACGTCGACCCCAACAAATTGGAGGCCTACAACCTGACCTTGGAAAGCATCTCCAATACCTTGGCCACCGAAAACCGCAATGTGCCAGCAGGTTACATCGACATCGGCTCCAACAGCTACAGCCTGCGTATCCAGAAAGAGTTCACTTCCGCCAAGGAAATGGAAGGTATCGTGGTTGGTTCACGCGGCACCGCACCTATTTATCTACGCGATGTGGCCACGGTCATCGACGGTTCTGAGGAGCGAATTCAAGAGTCGTACAGCAATGGTCGCCAAGGTGCCACCATCATCATCCAGAAACAGACCGATGCCAATGCCGTAAACGTCATTAAGGGCATCAAGAAACAGTTGAAAGTCATTGAGCCGACGCTGCCTTCCGATGTCAAGCTGAACATCATTGTGGACGGTTCCACCTCCATCCAAAACACCATCAACAACCTTCGCGACACCATTTTCATCACCTTCCTTTTGGTGATGTTGGTCGTGTTCGTGTTCCTTGGTCGTTGGCGCGCCACCTTCATCATCGTTTTGGCCATCCCGATTTCGCTTTTGGCCTCGTTGATTTATCTGTTTGCCACGGGCAACACCTTGAATATCATCTCCATGTCGTCACTTACCATCGCCATCGGTATGGTGGTGGACGACGCCATTGTGGTGTTGGAAAACATCACCACGCACATAGAGCGCGGCTCGAAACCCAAGGAAGCCGCCGTACATGCCACCCAAGAAGTGCAACTTTCAGTTATTGCCTCCACCTTGACCATGTTGGCGGTGTTCCTGCCGCTGACCATGATTAAAGGCACCACGGGCGTGATGTTCAAGCAGTTGGGTTGGATTGTGTCCATCATCATGATTGTTTCCACCACCGGTGCTTTGACTTTGGTGCCGATGATGTGTTCCAAGATGCTCGTGATGAACCCGCACCAGAGCAACTTCCACAAAGCCATTTTCCGCCCCATCAATAAGGGTTTGGATGCCATCAGTAACGGCTATGCCCGCCTCATCAACTGGTGTCTTGGTCATCGCAAGGTGATTATATTCAGTATGTTGGGGTTGTTTATCCTATCCATTGTCTTCCTTGCCCCGACCTTGAAGACCGAGATGATGCCCAAGTTGGACGAAGGCCGTCTGAGCATCAACATTGAATTGCCAACCGGCACGGGGCAAGACATCACTGGAGCTTTCGCCAAGAGCCTCGCCGAAGATTTCATGCAGATTCCGGAAGTGAAGATTTGTAACTACAGTTTCGGTCAGGCCGATTCTGACAATGCCTTTGCCTCGATGCGAAGCAACGGCACACACATCATGTCGTTCAACCTGCGCCTTGGCACCAAGACCGAGCGCCGCAAGGCGGGTCTGCGCAAGACCAGCGAAGTGGCCGACGAGATTCGCGCCAAACTCAACGCCATGCCTGAAATCAAGAAGGCCAACGTCAACGAAGGCGGTGGCGGCATGGGCGGTATGAGCACTGTGCAGGTCGAGGTTTATGGCTACGACTTCACCACGACCGACAATGTGGCCAACGACATCGCCCAAAAGCTCCGTGACCGTGGCATTCTGCAAGTCATCGTCAGCCGCGATGCTTACACGCCTGAATACCAAGTTGATTTCGACCGTGAGAAGTTAGCCTTGAACGGTTTGAACAGCACTACGGCGGCCACCTACGTCAAAAACCGCATCAACGGTTCGGTGGGTTCCTATTACCGTGAGGACGGTGAAGAGTACGACATCCGCGTGCGTTATGCCCCCGAGTTCCGCAAGAGCGTGGAAGACATCGAGGACATCAAGATTTACAACAGCTATGGCCAGCCCGTCCGCGTCGGCGACCTCGGCGAAGTGGTCGAATCCCTGACGCCGCCCCAAATCCAGCGTAAAGACCGTGAGCGTATGGTCAGCGTCACCGCCGTTGTTGGTAAGGGTATGGTGCTGAGTGACGTCGTCAAGATTTGCCAAGAAGTCATCGACGACACCGAAATCCCTGCCGAAATCATGACCAAAATCGCAGGTGACTACGAAACCCAACAGGAAATGTTTGGCGACCTGCTCACCTTGCTCGTCCTCATCATCATCTTGGTTTACATTGTGATGGCCTCGCAGTTCGAGAACCTGACTCATCATCATCTTGGTTTACATTGTGATGGCCTCGCAGTTCGAGAACCTGATGAAGCCTTTCGTCATCATGTTCTCCGTGCCTTTCACCTTCACCGGCGTTTTGCTCGGCCTCTGGGCCACCAACACCGCTTTGGGTGCCATGGCCTTCGTCGGCGTCTTGATTCTGATGGGTATCGTCGTGAAGAACGGTATCGTACTCATCGACTACACCACACTTTTGGAAGAGCGTGGCGTAGAGGTCAAGGAAGCCACTGTGAGGGCTGCCCGTTCGCGTCTGCGTCCCATTTTGATGACCACCCTCACCACCGTTTTGGGTATGATTCCGTTGGCCATCGGTCGCGGCGAAGGTGCCGAGATGTGGAACTCGTTGGGTATCACCGTCGCATGGGGCTTGACCATCTCGACGCTCATCACCTTATTATTAATACCTGCCTTGTATTGCTCGCTTGAAACCCGCGCCGTGCGCCGCAAGAGACGCAAAGCCGAAGAAGCATTGACCAAGACAGAAAACATCAGATAAGCCATGAAAGCCATCCTAATTACATATAATCAAGCCTATTACGACGAAATCGCCAAGGTGCTGAACGACAACGGCATGAAGGGCTTTACCGAGTGGAACGAAATCAAGGGACATGGCAGCAAGACCGGCGAGCCGCATTACGGCACGCACGCTTGGCCGACCTTGAACAACGCCATCATCAGCATCGTCGACGACGATAAGGTGGATGCCATCCTCAATCAGCTGCACGAAAAAGACATCAAGACCCCGGAATTGGGCTTGAGGGCTTTCAGCTGGGCGATTGAGAAGATGATTTGATTTAGCAAGATTTCTGCAATTTTGTCATCTTTTGGTTTTATAAAACGTTGATTTTGTGACAATTTGTCATAAATTCTGACTTTGTTTCACCTCAACGGGATTGGTCGTGTTTTTGACAGCCTGAGTCGCGAGACATTTGGGATGTCCTGCGTCCCACGTCTCATAGTCCTACGTCAAAAATAATAGAAAGGAGAAACAAAATATGAACATCAATCAATTCACAATCAAAGCGCAGGAAGCCATCGGGAAGGCCCAAGAGATAGCGCAAAGCCATCAGAGCCAGACCGTTGAGGCCATCCACCTGCTGAAGGGTGCGTTGCTCGCCGACGATTATTTGGTGCCCAACCTGATGAAAAAGTTGGGCGTCAATGTGGCGCGGCTCAACGATGCCCTCGACCAAGCCATCAACTCGCAACCGCGCAGCAGCGGCACGGAGTTGTATTATTCCTCGGAGGTCAGCCGTATCTTCAACGACGCCCTGACCCAAGCCAAGAAGATGGGCGACGAATACGTCTCGATTGAGCACCTGTTGTTGGCCATCTTCGAGAGCAACAGCCTTGCATCGCAGATGATGAAGGAACAAGGCGTGAACAAAAACGACCTCGAAACCGCCATCAAGCAGTTCCGCAAGGGCAAGAAGGTGGACTCGCAGGATGCCGAGCAGAACTACGACAGCCTGAACCGTTTCGCCAAGAACCTGAACGAACTCGCCCAACAGGGCAAACTCGACCCCGTGATTGGCCGTGACGAGGAAATCCGTCGTGTGCTGCAAATCTTGAGCCGACGCACCAAGAACAACCCTATATTAATAGGTGAGCCGGGCGTGGGTAAGACCGCCATCGTGGAAGGCTTGGCCCAGCGTATCGTCAACCGCGACGTGCCGGAAAACCTGAAGAGCAAGACTGTGTTCTCTTTGGATATGGGTGCCTTGCTCGCCGGCGCGAAATACAAGGGCGAGTTTGAGGAGCGTCTGAAAAACGTCGTCAAAGAAGTCGTGGACAGCGACGGCGAAGTCATCCTGTTCATCGACGAGATCCACACTTTGGTCGGTGCGGGCGGCGGCGAAGGCGCGATGGACGCGGCCAACATCCTGAAGCCGGCCCTGAGCCGTGGCGAGTTGCGTGCCATCGGTGCCACCACCTTGAAGGAATACCAACAGTATTTCGAGAAGGACAAGGCGTTGGAGCGTCGTTTCCAGAAGGTCATGGTCGACGAACCTGACGAGGCTTCGGCCATCAGCATCCTCCGTGGCTTGAAGGAGCGTTACGAAACCCACCACCACATCCGTATCTTGGACGAAGCCATCATCGCCGCCGTGCAACTCTCGGTGCGTTACATCAGCGACCGTTTCCTGCCCGACAAGGCCATCGACCTGATCGACGAGGCCGCCTCGCGTCTGCGTCTGCAAATCGACTCGGTGCCCGAGGAACTTGAGGACGTGGAACGCGCCATCCGTCAGTTGGAAATCGAGCGCGAGGCCATCAAGCGCGAAAACGACACCAAGAAGGTGGAGGAGATAGGGAAGGAGTTGGCCGAACTCAACGACAAGCGCACCGCCATCAAAGCCAAGTGGGAGACCGAGCGGCATTATGTGGAACTCATTCAGAAAGAGAAGAATAACATCGAAACCTACAAACACCAGGCCGAGGTGGCCGAGCGCGACGGCGACTATGGCCGTGTGGCAGAGTTGCGTTACGGCAAGATTCGCGAGGCGGAAGCCGCCATCGAGAAAGCCAAGGCCGACCTGCTTGAAGCGCAAGGCGACCACCCGCTTGTGGACGAGGAAGTCGGCTCCGACGACGTGGCTGAAATCGTCTCGCGTTGGACGGGCATCCCCGTGAACAAGATGATGCAAAGCGAGCGCGAGAAGCTGTTGCACCTTGAGGACGAACTGCACAAGCGTGTGGTGGGTCAGGACGAGGCCATCACCGCCGTCAGCGATGCCATCCGTCGTAGCCGTGCGGGCTTGCAGGATGCCAAACGGCCCATCGGTTCCTTCATCTTTATGGGAACCACGGGCGTGGGTAAGACCGAGTTGGCCAAGGCCTTGGCCGAGTTCCTGTTCGACGACGAAAACGCGATGGTGCGTATCGATATGTCTGAATATCAGGAGCGTCACACGGTTTCAAGGCTTATCGGAGCGCCTCCAGGATATGTGGGCTATGAAGAGAGTGGCCAACTTACTGAAGCCGTGCGCCGTAAGCCCTATTCCGTCATTCTGTTGGACGAAATCGAGAAGGCACACCCCGACGTGTTCAACATCCTGTTGCAGGTGCTCGACGACGGCCGCTTGACCGACAACAAAGGCCGTACCGTCGATTTCAAGAACACCATCGTCATTATGACCTCTAACATCGGCGCGAACATCATCCAGGAGAACTTTGCCTTGCTCAATGGCAGCAATGACGAAGAAGTCTTCGAGAAGACCCGTAACGAGGTGATGGAGCAGCTGAAGCAGTTCATGCGGCCTGAGTTTCTGAACCGTGTCGATGACATTATTATGTTCAAGCCTTTGGACGAGAGCCAGATTGCCGACATCGTGAGGATGCAGTTCCGCAGCGTGCAGAAGATGCTGGCCGCCAACGACATCAAGATCGAC
>CADCML010000013.1 GCA_902802535.1 uncultured Bacteroidia bacterium | reverse complement strand
GCGAAAAATTTGCAATCGTATCTTAAAAAGTCCGATATTCGCGCCCTCATTGACGAGCGAAACGAGAAAATCGGACGTAAGATTCGCGATGCAGAAATGAAGAAATATCCTTACATGCTCATTGTGGGTGAGAAGGAAGAGGCTGAAAATCAGGTTTCTGTGCGCAAACACGGTCAAGTCGACCTCGGTACGATGCCGACAGAAGCCTTTGCCGAGATGATTCGCAAGCAAGTCGAGGAGGAACAGAACAAGAGATAACTAACTGATTGTAAACTTAATATAGGAGATCATTACAATAGCACAGATTCCACAAAAAGGAAGACCCGGTCAAAGGCCGAACAAGGACAAGGACGGATTCAACCACCGCATCAATGAGGAAATCAAGGCACCGATGGTGCGCTTGGTGGGCGAGGGTGTCGAAGCTAATATCTATCCCTTGCGCGAGGCTTTGAGAATCGTTGAGGAGTTGGGTGTCGACTTGGTCGAAATCCAACCCGATGCCAACCCGCCAGTCTGCAAGGCAATGGACTACAAGAAGTTCGTCTTCGACCAAAAGAAGCGACTGAAAGACCAGAAGGCCAAAGCCACCAAGGTCGTCATCAAGGAAATCCGCCTTGGACCCCAAACCGACGACCACGACTTTGAGTTCAAGTTGAACCATGCCAAGCGATTCCTTCAGGAAGGCTCAAAGGTGAAGGTGGAAGTCTTTTTCAGAGGCCGTTCCATCGTCTACAAAGAACAGGGTGAGATTATGTTGCTGAAGTTCGCTCAGGAGTTGGAGGAATTCGGAAAAGTGGAGATGATGCCCAAACTTGAAGGCAAGCGAATGCAAATGATGATTGCTCCGAAATCGACAAAGAAATAACTCATTTTTAATACTTTAAAACCAATTGTAAAATGCCGAAAATGAAGACAAAGTCCGCTGCCAAGAAGCGTTTCCAAGTAACGGGTAGCGGCAAGTTGAAGAGAAAGCATGCTTATCATGGCCACATCCTGACCAAGAAGAGCCAAAAGAGAAAACGCAACCTCGATCACACCGCCATCGTTGAGAAGGCTGACGAGAGAGTTGTCAAGAAACTGCTTCTCATGTAATTAACCTAATGTGTCTCAGCAGAAAAGTTCTCGAAAGGAGCGAGGCGCTGGACGAAAAAATCAAACAAAATGACAAGATCAGTCAATGCAGTGGCTTCAAGAGCCAGAAGGAAAAAAATCCTGAAAAAGACCAAAGGTCAGTTCAGCACGAGAAAGAACGTGTGGACTGTGGCGAAAAACTCTTACGAAAAGGGTCAAACCTACGCTTATCGCGACAGAAGGAACAAGAAGCGCGAGTTCCGCAGCCTGTGGATCGTGCGTATCAATGCTGCCATCCGTGAGTATGGCATGAACTACAGCCAGTTCATCGACAAGCTGACAAAATCCGGCATCGAGATCAACCGCAAGGTCCTTGCCGACCTCGCCTTGAACAATCCCGAGGCTTTCAAGGCCATCGTCGACCAGGTGAAGTAAGCGCTATTGTTCTTAGGATAATGAAAAAACCCAGCTCCTGATGGAGTTGGGATTTTTCTTTTCGTGACCCGGTTGGGATTCGAACCCAAGACCCACAGCTTAGAAGGCTGTTGCTCTATCCAGCTGAGCTACCAGGCCATCGCTTTAACTGCGATGAAATCTCCGATTGACTACGTCGAATGCAAAGCATTTCGGCAAAAACCAATCTTACGGTTTGCGGGTGCAAAGGTACGACTTTTTTTTATGTGTGAGGCCGACTTTCGCGAAAAAAATGTGAAAGCCACTTTTCTTACGCTTTTTCTTCCTGTACGGGCGGTATGTAAGGATGGTGAGGACGCTTCGGGCGGACTGGTTTCTCCGGCTTTGAAGCAACGGTGGTTTGCGGACGCGACTTCTTGACTTGCAACTCGTTACCCATGAAAACAGTCTCGTCTGTCTCCACGATGGCCTTGTAAGCCTCGTTGTCGTTGGGCATTTCCACGAAACCATAACATTTCGAGCGGCCCGTCTCGTGATCCATGATGACCTTGCAGGACTCCACCGTGCCGAATTGCTCGAACAAGGCTTTCAAGTCTTCTATTGTGGTCTTAAAAGCTAATTTGGCGACAAAAATCTTCATAATGTACTAATTTGTAGTGCAAAGATATACAATAATTTTGACGCGGTGAAAAAAGTTTGAGATTTTTTTGTGGGGAAAGGGCATGAAAAAAGCGAAGCTCATCACTTCGCTTTCATGTGGGGGAAGGTGGACTCGAACCACCGAACGGATTCCCGGACAGATTTACAGTCTGTTGCAATTGCCACTATGCGACTCCCCCAGGATGTGAAAGAACATCGTTCCTATTGACGCTGCAAAAGTACATCTTTTTTCCGTACCTGCTGCAAAACTCCACGAAATTTTTCGCAATTTTGCGGCACAAAAACGACAAATGATGAAATACGATTTCGACAAGATTATCAATCGCGCTGATACTAACTGCGTTAAGTATGATTTGCGCCAACAGGTGTTTGGCAATCCCGACATTTTGCCGATGTGGGTCGCAGACATGGATTTTGAAACCCCCGACTTTGTCCGCGAGGCAGTGATGAAGCGGGCAGAACATCCCGTTTACGGCTATCATTTCAAGGATGAGGCTTATTTTGAGGCCATTAGGAAATGGATTCTCCGCCGGCACCATTGGAACGTACACAAGGATTGGATGACGTTTGTGCCGGGCGTGGTGTGTGGTTTCAATATGGCGGTGTTGGCTTTCACCGAGCCTGGCGACGAAATCATCATTCAGCCGCCGGTTTATCCGCCTTTCCATAGTGCCGTTTCGAGCCACGGGCGGAAATTGGTCTACAACACCTTAATTAATAGGGGCGACGGCTACGAGTTCAATTTCGATGAACTTGTAGAGCGAACCAAGACCGCCAAGATGCTGATTCTCTGCAATCCCCACAATCCCGTGGGGCGTTGCTGGACGCGAAACGAATTGCTGTTGTTGGGCGAAATCTGCCTGAAAAACAATGTGTTGGTCATTTCCGATGAAATCCATTGCGACTTGGTGTTGCCTGGTTTCCGTCATCATCCTTTCGCTTCTTTAGAACAAGAGTTTGCCATGAATAGCATTACCTTCCATGCGGCATCAAAGACCTTCAACCTTGCGGGATTGGCCACCTCGACGGCCATCATTCCTAACGATGAACTGCGCAAGAAGTATGTCGACTATGTTGAAGCCCTCGAAGCGCATCTCGGCAACATTTTCGGCAAAGTGGCCACCCAAGCCGCTATGACCCAAGGCGACGAATGGCTTGCTCAACTGCTTGATTATGTGCAAGGCAACATCGACTATGTTTTTGATTTCGTGACCACCAACCTGCCCAAGGTGAAGTTCCACAAGCCGCAGGCCACCTATATGATGTGGCTCGATTTCAATGGCTATGGCTTGACCGAAGAGGAACTTTGGCACAAAATGACCCAAGAAGCAAATCTCGGCCTTAATCGAGGCAAGGACTTCGGCGAAGAGGCGGGCAGTGGTTTCTTCCGCATCAACTTGGCTTGCCCGCGAAGCACGGTGGAGGAGGCGATGAGGAGGTTGAAGGCGGTGTTTGGATAAACAAAAAAGCCGTGGCAATCGTCACGGCTTTTCTGTTTGTAATCAATGGATTACTTCAGTTTCTTATACCCATAAACTGCCAAATCGCCTAGTTCTTCCTCGATGCGGAGGAGTTGGTTGTACTTGGCCATGCGGTCGGAGCGGCTCAGGGAACCGGTCTTGATTTGGCCGCTGTTGGTGGCCACGGCGATGTCAGCGATGGTGGAGTCTTCGGTCTCGCCCGAGCGGTGGCTGGTGACGGTGGTGTAGCCGTGACGGTGGGCCATTTCGATGGCATCCAAAGTCTCGCTCAACGAGCCGATTTGGTTCACCTTAATTAATATAGAGTTGGCGCAACCCAGTTGGATGCCCTTCGAGAGGAAATCGACATTGGTGACGAAGAGGTCGTCGCCGACGAGTTGGCAGCGGTCGCCGATGCGGTCGGTGAGTTTCTTCCAGCCGTCCCAGTCTTCTTCGCCCATACCGTCCTCGATGGAGTCGATGGGGTACTTCTTGATGAGTTCCTCAAGAAAATCAACTTGCTCGTCGGAGCTGAAGCGTTTGCCGTTGGGGTCTTTCTTCGTGCCGTTCTTAAGCTCACGATAGTCGTAGAACCACTTGCCGTCAACATTGTAAGCAAATTCAGAGGCGGCGCAGTCCAAAGCAATCTTCACGTCCTTGCCAGGCTCGTAGCCAGCTTCCTTGATGGCATCGCAAATGATGGTGAGCGCATCCTCGGTGTCGTTGAGGGCAGGGGCGAAGCCACCTTCATCACCAACTGCAGTGCTGAGACCACGTTTCTTGAGCAGCTTGGCCAAGGTGTGGAACACCTCGGCACCCATACGCAGACCTTCGCGGAAGCAGCAGGCTCCCACAGGACGGATCATGAACTCTTGGAAAGCAATGGGGGCATCGCTGTGCGAGCCGCCATTGATGATGTTCATCATCGGGACGGGCAGGGTATAGGTGTTGGTGCCGCCGATGTAGCGGTAGAGCGGGATGTCAAGGTAGTTGGCGGCAGCCTTTGCCACGGCCAACGAAACGCCGAGGATGGCATTGGCACCGAGCTTCGACTTGGTCTTGGTGCCGTCCAAGGCGAGCATCTTGTGGTCGATGGCGCGTTGGTCGAGAGCCGACATGCCGATGATTTTCGGGGCAATGATTTTGTTGACGTTTTCGACGGCTTTCAAGGTACCCTTGCCACCGTAACGTTTCTTGTCGCCGTCACGCAGTTCGAGGGCTTCGTGTTCGCCAGTAGAGGCACCCGAAGGCACTGAGGCGCGACCCATGACGCCACATTCCAATGTCACATCCACTTCAACCGTGGGATTTCCGCGAGAATCAAGGATTTCGCGGGCAATGATTTTTTCTATTCTCATTTCGTAAGTATTTAAGATTTAAAGATTTAAAATTCAAAATTGGGATTCCAAATTGAGGTGCAAAGGTAGTAAAAAAAGTGGAGTTGTATTGTGTCATGACAATAAACCTCCATTTTTCCTGCAATAATCTGACATGCTTTGAACCATATCTTTAAATGGAAGGGAACTCAAAATATTAAAGTGACGCTCAATGAAAGCCATACCATCATAACGGCTAATATAACGATATGCTTGCTGTGGGGTCAGTTGGTAATGCGAGGCAAATAGTTTTACCAGCATAATAGTGTAATCTATTTTATCTAAGGTTAATTGTGGCATTTTTGGATTCTCTTTTTCAGCAGCAGTCTTTTGGATTCCTCCAAAGAGTAGCACTTGCTTTCCAACACCTTTCGGCTCAAAGGCTTTTCGGCATCAGCAACCATAATGGTGTCTTTTTCAGTTAATTCGTAACTCATAATGCACTTATATTACTCCGCAAAAATAACACTTTTTCTTGATACGCACTCAAAACAACAACCCTGTTTCTTCCGAATCACGGTTTATGCCAATCATTTCCTCAAACTCCGCTTCAGTAATAATCGGAATGCCCAACGATTCCGCCTTTTTGCGTTTTTCGGGACCCATTTTGTCGCCTGCCAAAACGTAATCGGTTTTGCCGGAGATGCTGCCGACATTTTTGCCGCCGTAAGCCTCAATGGTTTCCTTGATGCCGTCGCGGGAATAGTGTTGGAACACACCGCTCACAACAAAAGACTTTCCAGCCAAAACCTGTTCCTTGTCGGAAACGGCTTGCTCGGCCATAGCAAACTGCAAACCATGCTGTTTCAGTCGGTTGACAATGTCGATATTGCGCTCATTGTCGAAGAAATTCCGCACGGAAAGCGCAATCTTCTCTCCGATTTCATTAATCTCGGTCATTTCCTCAACTGAAGCCGCAATGATATGGTCAATATCGTGCAAAGCCTTGGCCAACACCTTGGCCACTGACTCGCCTACGAACTTGATACCTAAGGCAAATAACACCCTTTCAAATGGCACCGACTTCGACTTCTCCAAAGCATCCAAAATGTTCTGCGCCGTCTTTTCCTTGAAACTGACTTTGCGCGTGGCGACGGGCATCAGACTAAATTCATCCTCAATGGTGATGACTTTCTCCAAGCCAAAGAGTTTTTCGTAGGTAAGGTCGTACAAATCAGCGACATTGCGCACGAGGCCTTCCTCATAAAGCAGTTCCACCTTGCCTTCGCCGAGGCTTTCGATGTTCATGGCCTTGCGTCCAATGAAATGCTCAATGCGACCTCGAATCTGTGGCGAACAGCCCGAACTGTTGGGACAATACCACGCCGCTTCGCCTTCATTCTGAACGAGTTGGCTGCCGCAAATTGGGCAGGTCTTGACGAACTCGACAGGCTTTGCACCGACTTGGCGTTTATCCAAATTCACGCCGATGATTTTCGGGATGATTTCGCCGCCTTTTACGACGGTGACGGTGTCGCCGTAATGCAAATCAAACTGGCGGATGAAGTCCTCATTGTTCAAGGTGGCTCGTTTTACGGTGGTGCCTGCCAATTGAACTGGCGCAAGGTTGGCCACTGGCGTTATCGTTCCATGCCTTCCGACTTGGAAATCAACGCTTTGCAGCTCTGTTTCCACTTCTTCTGCTTTGAATTTGTAGGCAATGGCCCATTTTGGCGACTTGGCCGTGAACCCCAAAGCCTCTTGTTGCGCATAACTGTTGACTTTCAGCACAATACCATCAATGGCGAAGGGCAATTCATGGCGTTTCACATCCCAATAGTCGATGAACTCAAAGATTTCGTCGATGGTCTTGCAGAGGGCCATGAAATTGGAGATGTTAAAGCCCCATTTGCGTGCGGCTTGCAGGCTCTGGTAATGGGTTTGATAGCGGTCTTCGAGGCCTTCCATCATCATATAGTAGCAGTAATTGTCGAGCCTACGACGGGCTACTTCTTTGGAATCCTGTAATTTAAGCGTTCCAGCGGCAGCATTGCGCGGGTTGGCGAACAGGTCGTCGCCAGCCTCGGCACGGGCTTCATTCAGTCTGTTGAAGCTCTCGAAAGGCATCACGATTTCGCCGCGCATCTCGAAAAATTCGGGATAGTCGCCGTGGAGTTTCAGTGGCACGGTGCGGATGGTTCTCACGTTGGTGGTCACATCGTCGCCTTGAGTGCCGTCGCCACGGGTCACGGCGCGGACGAGCACACCATTTTCATATTGCAGGCTGATGCTCAGCCCGTCAAACTTCAGCTCGCAGCAAAACTCCACTTCCTCGTCAATGGTCTTTTTGATGCGGCTAATGAAATCGGCGATTTCTTCGCGGCTGTAACTGTTGGCCAACGACAGCATGGGATAGCGGTGCTTCACGCTCTGAAATTCCTTCGTGATACCGCCTCCCACGCGCTGGGTGGGAGATGTAGGCGACAGAAATTCAGGGAATTCCTTTTCCAACCGCGCCAACGCCTCGAGTTTCATGTCAAACTCGTAGTCGCTGATGGTGGGCTTGGCGAGGATGTAATAATTGTAGTTGTGCTGCTCCAGTTCGTCGCTGAGTGCTGCAATGCGCTGACGGGCTTCTTCTTTTGTCATAACTTAATGTAATTCATTGGATTAACATTGAGTATAGTCAGCAGAAGCGACACAAAGGCAATGGAAATGAAAATGCCGATTAAGGTCATCATGGCGCCTTTGAAATTGCGCATTATGCAGAGAATCAGCAAAATGCTGAACACGATAAATGCGCTCTCGTACCACACGCAAATACCGAAGCCGAGCATGAGGCCGGCAATCAAAAACGAGGTGCGGTGAACATTGTCTGTGAGATTGTTCTGCCGCAAAACTTCTTGCCGCAACACCACATTGGCACCGTAAAGCATCAGGGGAAGTCCCAAAAACGCGCTGGCGTTCTCGATGACGCCAAACGAGGGCGTGATGCAGCTGATGGCGGGAATGAGTGCCAATAGCCAAGCATTCTGCTTGTTGGAGGTCAGGTCGCAGATGCGGTAGATCATCGAAACGGTGAAAAGCGATACCGTGGCATACAGGGCGCGACTCAGCAGCATAATCCCTTGCCCCGAAGAATCGTTGATGCCGAGGATGGATTTCATTTTTTCTAGAAATCCGATGAATAAGGTGGTGTGTTGCACTTCGCGGTCGGAGCCGAAGCCCGGAACGAAAATCACGACGAGGATGCGCACCGCAATGGCAATCAGCATCAAAGTGGTGAAAGGGTGTTTTTCCTTGAATTGTTTGAGTTTTTGAAGCATAATTGTTTTGTTTGAAACGCAAAAATACGAAAGTTTTTGTAATGTTGTGCCGTTTTAATTCAAACTGAAAAACTAACTTTTAAGTATTGGTAAAATGAACTGCAATTGGCTATGCCTATCAAGTAGGCGTAGGCATTGATGTGGTCAGGAATTTCATCATTGGTGCAAGTTTCTATGACATAGGCTCAAACAAGATTGTAGTCGAATGAACGAGACTCATTGCTGGAATGGATGTGTTCACCAACGAGAAAGGCGCTAAGACGCAGATGATTCTGGCTCGTATCGGGTTCAGTTTCTGAGCCAATTCATTCGTTGAATACAGAAATGCGAAGCGTCGGATTTACCGGTGCTTCGCTTTTTATGTTGTGCTGGGCTATTTTCAGGCCGAATTGGATGGCTTTTTCACCTAATCCAATAGCGTGGGCGTGAATCACCCCGGAGAAAAACGCATCCCCCGATCCGGTCACGTTGGCGATTTGTGTGGGCAGGGCAGGATAGGAGGTCGTGATGCCTTTTGTGCAATGGATAACACCTTTTGCGCCAACGGTGATGTAAACTTGACTTATACCTTTGACATTCAGTTTTTTTGCTGATTCAAAAACATCGTCGTTACCTGTAATGGATATGGCCTCGGCGAAGTTGCATTTCAGGGCGAAAAGGGAATGTTTTTTGGACTGTTTCAAGGCTTCTGCAAACTGCAAGGCTTTGACGGGCGAAACGGTGTCGATGAATAGTGGAACTTTGCAATGGTCAATGAGATAGGTGAGGGCTTCGGTGCTTAGAAGCGTGTCGGCAACCACCAAATCCGAATGGATGATGGCATTCATTTTACCTTTGAGCCAATCCAAATCCATGCACTCGTTGAGTCCAACATCGGAAACTGCGGACTGCATGTTGCCCGTTTCATCGTTGAAACTGAGGAAGATAGGGCTTTTTTCGCCTTTGAATTGCGAGGAAAGCGAAAGGTCGATGCCCAAATGTTGACATTCCGCCATCATACTTTGTGCAAAATCATCATCTCCAAACACTGTAGCCAACTGTACATGATGTCCTAACAGACTGAGATTGTGTGCGATGTTGCGAGCCACTCCGCCATGATGGAAGTTGATTTTGGCGGGCGTGCAGCCACCTTGGCTCGGTGCCGATTGGGGCACTACTGAAATGTCGATATTGGATTCTCCGATGACGGTAATCTTCATTTTTCGGTGTTTTGAAGGACAAAAATAGGAAACTTTTGCGATAATTTGGATTTCACGTTTTTATTTTGTTATTTCGTGCCTTCAAATCAGTGTGTTATGGCTCATCAACAAAACAAGAAGAGGAAACGGCGCAACTACAAATACCATGCGGTCACCTTCAAGTTGTCGGCAGGGCAGTACCGGTCGCTGCGCAATTATTGCAAGGCACGCCGAACGACACCCATCAAGTTGATTAAGAAGAACATAGAGCGATTCATCACGGCATACGAATACGAGGTGCCGCATGATTTGTATCTTACGGAAAATCAATTGGAACTGTTTAGTGAGAATTGAACGGAATACGGTTTTGTATCGACCGGCCCAATGTCACCTCGTCGACGTATTCCAAGGCATCGCCCACGGCAATTCCTTTTGAAATGACGCTTATTTTTCCCTTGAAATCATTGAGTTGCCTGAAAATATAGAAGTTGGTCGTGTCGCCCTCGATGGTGGCGGGCAGGGCCAAAATGATTTCCTTAATGTCTTCTTTCTGTGTGCGTTGCACGAGTTGTGCGATTTTCAGGTCGTGGGGTGAGATGCCCTCGATGGGGCTGATGACGCCGCCTAGCACGTGATACAGTCCATTGAACGAGGCCGTCCGCTCGATGGCCAGCACGTCGCGCATGTCGGCCACCACACAAAGCGTGTTCTCGTCGCGGCGCGGATTGCCGCAGATGGAGCATACTTTGGTGTCGCTGATGTTGTAGCACCGCTCGCACAGCATGATGTTGTGCTTCATTTTCAGCAGGGAATCAGCGAGTTGCTCAGTCTCCGCCTGGTCTTCGTTGAGCAGGTGAAGGGCTAACCGCAAGGCTGTTTTCTTGCCGATGCCCGGCAACTTCGACAGCGCCTCGACCGCGTTTTCAAGCAATATGGATGAATATTCTGCCATACAATAAACGGCTGCAAATTTACGTTTTTTCCGTAGATTTGCAACGCAAAAACCACCCATCATGAAAAGAAGCTTTTTCGTCGTTTTGGCACTGCTGATGTCGCTTGCAGCTGTATGTCAGGATTTTAATCAAACCGATTCCAAGGGTCGCCGTCAGGGCGAATGGAAAGACTTTTACCCTAACGGGCAGCTTCGCTACGAGGGTCAGTTCAAGAACGACAAATGCCGTGGCACGTTCCGTTATTATGATCAACAGGGCAACTTGCAGGCTACCAATGAGTTCGATAAATCGGGCGAACGTTGCCTGAACAAGACTTACGCGCCCAATGGAAGAATTGTGGCCACAGGGTATTATCTCAACCAGAAGAAAGACGGCGAATGGAAGTATTTCGACAAGGATTCGGGTCAACTGCTTCTTGTTGAGGAGAATAAGGACGGCAAAGTGAACGGTTGGTCGAAGCTTTACAACCCGAGAAACGGCGTGTTGGCCGAGGAAACGCAATATGTCAATGGCCAGCCTGAGGGTCAATGCAAGAAATATTCGGACACGGGCGTTCTGATGATGGAATGTCAGTACCGCAACGGCCAGCTCGACGGCCCGTCAAAATCGTATTACGCCTCGTCGGCCTTAAAAGAGGAAGGCCAGTATGTCCAAGGCGTGAAAACGGGTGTTTGGAAAACCTACAACGAGGACGGCGACGTCATCGCTGAAGAAGCCTTTGGCGAGCAGGAAATCCGTTAGTTACAGCGTCTGAGGTGGTCTTCCAGATTGGGGCGACCATACTTGTCGGCCAATCGGTAATACTCGCAAGCCTTGTCTTCTTCGTGCATGAGGAAGTAAGTGTTGCCTAAGTTGAAGTAAGCGTCGGCATAGTCGGGCTTGAGCTCGACGGCTTTCTCAAAATCGGCAATGGCCTCCTTGTATTTCTGGCCATTGACCTTGGCGCAGCCTCGGTAGTAGTAGGCCTCAAAGTTGTGCTTGTCGTATTTGATGGCTTTGGTGAGGGTTTCCTCAGCCTCTTCAAACTTGCTGTAACGCAGCAGCAGTTTGGAGCCTTCTTCGGTGTAAACACGTGATTTTGAGGGGTTGTCACAGCTGTTCATGCCTAAAAGCAACACGGTCGATAGGAGAAACATCAATCTTTTCATGGTTTCAATTTTTAAATGCGGTTAGGAATATTGTTGGACGATGCCTTTCACGGTTTCTATGATTTTTTTTAGTTTGGCCTCGCTCTTGGCCTCGCAAAGGAAACGGAGATAAGGCTCTGTGTTGGAGGGTCTTATGTTGAACCACCAATCGGGATAATCCAAGCGGTAGCCGTCGAAATCCAAGAAACGTTCGGGCTTTTCAAGACTTGAGAAATGGTTGCGGACGGCATCCATGGCCTCCTGCTTGCGCTCAATCTTGAAGTTGATTTCACCACTATTATAATAAGGTGTGATTTCGTCGATGATTTGGCTCATGGTCTTGCCTTCCTTCTTGTGTTTGGCCAAAAGCCGGAGCACGATGGAGGCAGCCAACAGGGCGGAGTCGGAGTAATAGAAGTCGCGGAAATAGTAGTGTCCAGCCAATTCGCCGCCATAGCAGCCGTCCAACTCCCTGAGTTTCAATGCAGCATAGGCGCGACCCACACGCCAGGTCTCCACCTTGACGTGGTAGCGGTCGAGGTATTCCTGAATGGCGCGTGAGCTGCGGATATCTTGCAAGACGATGCCTTTCTGGTGCAGTTCGCCAACAAAATATTCGCCCAAGAACGCGATGATGAGGTCGGGAGAGATGAAGCGGCCTTTTTCGTCGATGAAGGTAATGCGGTCGGCATCGCCGTCGAAGAGCAGGCCGATGTCGCACTTTTCTTTGAGCACCAAGGTCTTGATTTGCTCTTGAGCACTGGCTTCCAATGGGTTAGGTTCATGGTTGGGGAAATTGCCGTCCAAAGTGTCGTTGATGTAATGGGCATTGCCAATCAGCTCGTGGACAAAGAGGGTCGCCATGCCATTGCTGCAATCCACGGCAATGTTGAGGTTTGAGTGGTCGCCCACAAACTGCTGTTGGAAAGCAAGATAGTCGGCTTTCACGTCTTTTTGCCTAATGATTCCCTTTTGTTCGGCACAGGGTGTGGGCTTGTCGCTGGCGACCAATTCCTCCAAACGGTTGAGGCCGGTGTCGTAGCCCACGGGCAGGGCGTTGGCGGCAGAGATTTTCAGTCCGTTGTGGTGTTTGGGATTGTGCGAGGCTGTGATTTGGATGGACGCGTCGTAGCCGTATCTCGCCGTCGACCAATAGACCATGGGTGTGGTGGACAAGCCGATGGAATCGACGTTTTTGCCTCGGTCGGTGAGGCCACGGGTGAGGGCCTCGAACAGGGTATCGGAAGAAAGCCGCATGTCGCGCCCCACTAAGTAGGTGTCTGTGTCGAGTACATCGGACAGGAAGTAGCCGATGCGGTAGGCGATGGCTTCGTTGAGGTCGGTGCCCCATTCTCCTCGGATGTCGTAGGCTTTGAAGGCTTTCATATCTTGTTAGTTGTTTGCTTGTTCTGTTGTTGTAGCAGGGACTCACGTCGCCTGCTTACTGGTCTGCCGTCCCTATGGGACTTATGTTGTCTGTTGTCGTCGCAGGGACTCACGTCGCCTGCTTACTGGTTTGTTGTTGTCGTTGCAGGGACTCACGTCGCCTGCTTACTGGTCTGTCGTCCCTACGGGACTTATGTTGTCTGTTGTCGTCGCAGGGACTCACGTCGCCTGCTTACTGGTCTGCCGTCCCTACGGGACTGGCCTTCTGGGGTGCTGCCCGAAGCTGCGCTTTGTTTGCATCGATGCTACCTTATTCCTCGTTGGTTTAGCGCTTGTTGGTATTTGGTGGCGTTGCGGTTGTGTTCAGCGAGGGTCTTGGCGAAGTTGTGGTAGCCGGAGAAGTCCTCCTTGGCGCAGAAATAGAAATAATGGTGGTCTTCGGCGTTCAGCACGGCTTTGATGGCGGCCACGGAAGGGATGCAAATGGGGCCAGGGGGCAGCCCGGCGTATTTATAGGTGTTATAAGGCGACTCGATTTCCTTGTGGCGGTCGAGGACGCGTTTGATGCTGTAGTCGTTCCAGGCGAAGACAAGGGTGGGGTCGGCTTGCAGCAACCAGTTGTTTTTCAGTCGGTTGATGTAGACACCCGCTACGCGCGGCATCTCGTCGCTCATGTTGGTTTCCTTGTTGACGATGGAGGCCAGCGTGCTCACCTGAATGGGCGTCAAGCCCTTGGATTGGGCCTGTTGCTTACGTTCTTTGTTCCAGAACTTGTTGTATTCCTGAAACATACGGACGACAAAACCCTCGGCATCGGTGTTCCAGTAGAACTCGTAGGTGTTGGGCAGGAATAGGGCAGGGATGGTTCGGTCGTTGAAGCCTATCTGGTTAATATATTCCTGATTGTGAAGCAGATGGGAGATTGAAGCAGAGTCAGCCTCGATTTGCGTGGCGATGCGGCCAGCCAATTGGTCTACGTCACGAATGTTGTTGAAGGTGACTTTCACGGGTGTTTGCAGTCCGCCGCGCAATAGGTTGACCAACTGGTTGTTGTTCATGCCGTTTTTCAGCACATAATGGCCGGGATGGATGTTTTCGGGATAGGCTTTCTTTTGTGCCACCCAGTCGAAGCTCTTTTCATTGGCGATGCAGTGGGAATTTGTCAGCAGGGCTTTCACTTGGCTGTAGTCCGAGCCTGTCGGAATATAGAGCTCCACGTCCTTTCCGTCGGCGGTGTGCACGTTGGGTGTCATCACGGTCTTGTAGAGCCAGTAGCCGAACGCCAAGGCGAAAACCATGAGGATTCCCATGACAATCCAGACCGTCAGCTTGACTTTTTTCCCCTTCTGCTTGCGGGCTTTGTTCCTGTTCTCTTTGGGCAGCTTTGTTTCTATCTTTATCATGTATGAGGCTGTTTTTCGGGCTACAAAGTTACGAGTTTTTGTTCTGCATACATGGATTTCTTGCCATAGTTTTTGAAATTGTCGTATATTTGCATTTGAAATCCTATTGTCGAACGGTGATAATTAGCAAAATAAAGAGGTTTGTATGGGTTGCGGCACTCTGTTTCGTTAGTATTGCAGTGCAGGCGCAGAACAACACGCATCAGAGCATCAACCAGGTTCTGGAGCAAAATGTCGGCAAGGAGACGAACCTTTCGTACCAAATACCAGAGGAGGAGAAAGTGCCGTCAATCATTATCTCGGGGAATGTGGCGTACAAGTTGAAAACAGTCGTTCACAAAATGAACGATTCTAAACAGGATATTTTCGCTGAGAATTTTGACAATATCTATCCCGGTGCCATTGTCTATGCCGACCATGACTTGGCCAAAGGCGACCCCACATTAGTGGGCCTCGACTACGGGACGGTGACCGTTAGGGTGGATTTCAACGCGGGAAAAGGCAAGTCGGCGTGCGTCAGCGGCGTGAAGAACAGTGCAGATGCCATCCAAGAAGCCATCTACAGTATATTGCAAACGTCGGATTATCAGCCTTCTGTGAAATTGAACTACAAGAAAGCGTATGTGTCAAGTGTTGCTGAGATGGCGGTGAACTTGGGCGTGCGCATCATCAGTGTTCACCTTTCTCGATAACGATACGTTGAGCATATTCGGACAGACGGCCATTTCGGCACAGAGTATTGCGGAGAATTCCAAAGAAAACAAAAAATGGATGTGGGTCAGCGGGAGTGATCCAGCTTCATCGGCCATGATGCTCAACGGCAGTGATATTGATACTGCCATGTCGAAGACGCAGTTGTTGACGTATTAAAAAGTGCTTCTTATCTTTTGAAGCTCCAGCTCATCAATAAATCCCTCCGAGGTTTTAATCCAATCCTTTCGCCTGCCGCAAACCTCAAATCCCTGACCGAGAAACAGTTTCTGGCTTTCCGTATTGGTCTCGTCAACGGAGCAATACACTTGATGAAGTAGCAAATCGTTGAAAAGATAGGTGATGCACAACTCCAATGCGGCTTTGGCATAGCCTTGTTGGCGAAAAGCTTTATCGATAAGGATGCCTAACCCGGCGCGGTTGTTGATGGGGTCGTAGTCGAAGATGTCGATACAGCCGATGGTTTGTCCGTTTTCGGTCAGGTCGATCATCAGGCGGAGTTGCTTTTGTGAGGGCAAGTCGTTGTCGCTCAATAGGAACTGCTCGATTTGGAATCGCGAATAGGGTGTATGCGTCCCGCTCACCCGCCAAACGGAGCGGTCGTTTTCCCAGCGGAAAATCAGCTCGGCATCCTCGGGCTCGGCGCAACGGAGCGCAATCGTGTCATTGTTGATGAACATATTGTCTCATTTGTTGAAAATACTTCATTTTCATGCAGGTTGGCACGCAATTTGATAGCCTATATCCGCTAAATTTTCGACAAAAATACGCTTTTCGGTGCAATAAAGGTTGAAAAAAAGCATTAATGAGACGATAAAGTTGAAAACGAAACCCTAAATTTGAGACAAGATGAGAAAAGTGAGTTTGATGATGATGCTCGCCGGACTGTTGATGGCGGCATCGTGTGGCAACGCGACCCAAAAAACGAATGAAGAAACGAACCTTACGGAACAACAGCAACCCGTCTCGCAAGTCGAGCAGGTGCAGCAACCCCAAGTACAGCGCGTGGCATTCCTGCCTGCGCAAGGCACGCCTGACTTTGTCGATGCCGCCGAACGCAGCGTGGATGCGGTGGTGCACATCATGACCAAGGTGGTGAGGCAAAGCAATACTTACGACGATTTCTTCGGTGCCTTGCTCGGGCAGCTCTACGGCTATCCAGGACAAACGCGCAACAACACGATGGTGGCCTACGGCTCAGGCGTGGTGTTGACCCCCGACGGCTACATCGTCACCAACAACCATGTCGTGGAAGGCGCCGACGAGGTGGAAGTCACCTTTAACAATAAGGTGAAAAAGACCGCCACCATCATCGGTACCGACCCCACCACCGACTTGGCGCTCATCAAGGTGGAAGCCTCCGATTTGCACTTCCTTACCTTTGGCGACTCCGACAATGTCCGTATTGGCGAATGGGTGTTGGCCGTGGGCAATCCCTTCAACCTGACTTCTACCGTTACGGCGGGCATTGTCAGTGCCAAGGCACGCAACCTCAGCATTTTGGGTGAAGGCACCTCGGTGGAGTCCTTCATCCAGACCGATGCTGCCGTCAATCCGGGCAACAGCGGCGGCGCTTTGGTGAACACGAAAGGCGAGTTGGTGGGCATCAACGCGGCCATCGCTTCGCACACGGGCTCCTACGAAGGCTATTCCTTCGCCATTCCGTCCAACATCGTGCGCAAGGTGGTCGACGACCTTCTGCTCTATGGCGAGACCCAACGCGGCTATCTCGGCATCTATCCCGCCGAACTTACCCAGGAACTGGCCGAAAAGGAAGGCTTGGAAAATATTGAAGGTGTGTATGTTGCGGACATAACCGAAGGAGGTGCCGCCAAACTGGCAGGACTTCAAAAAGGTGATGTGATCACCTCGCTCAACGACAAAAAGGTGAACACCGTCACCCAACTGATGGAGACCGTTCGCCAATACCGTCCAGGCGACAAGATTGAAGTGGAAGTGAACCGCAAAGGACACCATCACCATTACGACCTGACCCTGCTCAACGAGGCCGGCAACGTGAGCGTGGTGAAGAAAGGCGACAGCTTCTACAACTCCGAATTCGGCCTGATGCTGCAACCCATCGGCCAGAACGACATGAACCGCCTCAACATCAGGAACGGCTTGAAGATTGTGGAAATCCGCCAAGGCCGCTTCATGAACTCGGGCGTTCCCGTCGACTTCGTCATCACTAAGGTGAACGGTTATGCCGTGAACAGCAAGACCGACCTTGAGAATGCGCTGAAGAGCTCCCGTTCGCGCCGCACCACCATCGAAGGTGTCTACCCCAACGGTATGATGGGATCGTTCTACTACTAAAAAATACGAAAAATATTTTTCTGAGAATCAAAAACTTCGGTACGGTTTTTGATAGTGTTAAGACTTGTGATTCAAGGGAGGCTGGCACACCCCGGCCTCCCTCGGAAAGCAGATTATGCAAAAAATTGAGTGTAGAAAGCTATGAAGAGTAAGATATTGAATGTGAAACAATTAAACAATTTAAAGATTACAAAAAAATGAGACAACTGAAGATTTCAAAACAGATTACCGACCGCAATACGGGTACTTTGGACAAGTACCTCGCCGACATTGCGAAGGAGGCGTTGCTGACCACCGACGAGGAAGTCGAGCTGGCGCAGCGCATCAAGGCGGGCGACCAAATCGCTCTGGATCGACTCGTGAGAGCCAACCTGCGTTTCGTCGTTTCCGTTGCCAAACAGTATCAGAACCAGGGACTTAGCCTGCAAGATTTGATTAATGAAGGCAACCTTGGTTTGGTGAAGGCCGCCCAGCGTTTCGACGAGACGCGCGGCTTCAAGTTCATCTCTTATGCTGTGTGGTGGATTCGTCAGAGCATCCTTCAGGCCGTGGCTGAGCAGGCGCGCATCATCCGTTTGCCCATGAACCAGGTGGGTGCTTTGGCCAAGGTGAAGAAGGCCATTGCCGCCCTTGAGCAGAAGCTCGAACGCCGTCCCACCCTCAAGGAAATTTCAGATGAAGTGGGTATGCCTGAGGACAAGGTGGAGCAACTGATGAGCCTCAACTCCCGCGCCATGTCGACTGATGCCCCTTTGGATGACGAAGACGATGCCAACTTCTTGGATGTCTATGTCGCTGAGGATGAGGTGCAAACCGATTCGGCAGTGGAGCAGGAGTCGACCAGCAGGGCCATCCGCAACTCGTTGGACATGCTCACCGAGAAGGAACGCACCATCGTCTGCATGTATTTCGGCTTGGGCACTACCCGCGAATACTCTCTGGAGGAAATCGCGATGAAGCTCGACATCTCGCGCGAGCGCACCCGTCAGATCCGCGACAGGGCACTCAAGAAGCTGAAGTCGGAGCCCAACTCGCCGCTCTACCAGATGTACATGAATCAGTGAAAAAAGTGGGATTTCGGTTTCGGAATCCTACTTTTTTTCTATTTTTGCACTCACTAACAACAAAATCTAACCTTATGAAATACGAACTCATCAAATTGCCCTATGAGGCAAACGCCTTGGAGCCCGTCATCAGCAAGGAAACGCTGGGCTTCCATCATGGCAAGCATTTGAATGCATACGTCAACAATCTCAATGGTCTCATCGAAGGCACGAAATATGAGGAAATGCCTTTGGAGGAAATCGTGAAGACCGCCGACGGTGGCGTGTTCAACAACGCCGGCCAGATTCTGAACCACAATCTCTATTTCACGCAATTCCGTGCCCCGAAAGCCGACAACAAGCCTACGGGCGTGATTGCCCAATGGATCGACCAACAATTCGGTTCGTTCGAGGCCTTCAAGGAGGAGTTTACGAAGAAAGGCGCCACCTTGTTCGGTTCAGGCTGGGTGTGGCTTTCCGTCGACAAGGACGGCAAACTCCAAATCACGCAGGAAACCAATGCCGGTAACCCCGTGCAGCGCGGCTTCAAGCCTTTGCTGACCTTCGATGTATGGGAGCACGCCTACTACATCGACTATCAGAACCGTCGTCCCGACCACTTGAACGCCCTCTGGCAAATTATCGACTGGGACGTGGTGAATGAAAGACTGTAAACGACAACACGACTGAAAAAGAAAATCGCGGCGGGGATGGACCTCGTCGCGATTTCTGTTTTATTCGGCTTTCATTATCCGATGCACGCTTCGGCTGTTGCCGTAGTCGATTTGTAGCAGATAAGCGCCTTTAGCCAGTCCGCTCAAATCGAGGTCGAACTGCATGGCCGAAACGGTTTGTTCTTTCAGCAGACGGCCGTAAATGTCGTATATGCGAATGCTTTCAGGAACTTGTTCCGTGGCGATGCTCAAGATTGAGGTGAATGGGTTGGGGAAGATTTGGCTTGCCGTCATGTGATCCTCGACAGCGTCGTCTACTTGGAAATGCGCCACGTAGGTTTCCGAGGCCGTCACGATGAAGGTGTAGCTGGCATCGGTGGAGACTTGAACGCCGTCTTTCGTCCATTCAACAAAGCCATAGCCTTCGTTGGCTGTTGCCGTCAAGGTGCATGAGGCTCCATAATTGTAACTGCCGCCGCCGCTCACCGTTCCGCCATCGTTAGGATTGGCCGAAACATTGACGGTGAAGGTGTCCTCGATGATGGAAACCGTTTGGATGTTCTGTCCAATCAAGGGGTAGTTGGTGGAAATCACACGGATTTGGTACTGGCCAGCGGCCACGTTTGGCACTTGAGCCGTGATATTGCCGCTGGTGTTGGTGGTGACGCTGCCCAACACTGTGGGATTATTGAAGTTGCCGTTGGCATCGGAAAGTTGGGCGATGACTTGGTTGGCCGAGGCGTTCAGGTTGTCAGGCGACATCGTTCCCGACAATGTGAATGACAGGGTGACAGAGGTTCCTATTGTCCATTGGTTAGAGGCCAGTTGTCCCAACGACAGGCTTGGGTTGTAGACGAGCAACACGTCATCTACAAAGAGGTCGTCGTTGGTGCTGCCTTGACCGGGAGTTTCGTTTGTGGTGGCCATGAGGAGCAGGTAACGTACATCGGTGCATGGACCGTTGTTAATGAAAGGGATGCTCAATCTGGTCCAGTTGTAGGCTCCGCCGTTGGTTGAGGTTCGCGTAAACCTTTGTTCCGCCGTGGCCACATGCATATCGGCCGGGTCTTCGGTGCCATTGGCAATCAATTTGTAGTCGGCATCGCCATGGACGACGGCCTTCACTTGGGCCTTGTCGGTCGTGCTTTGGCTGCGGAAACATACCCAAATGGTGAGGGAGTCAGGGAGCTGGCTTATGGGGGTGTTGAATGCATTTTCGGCACGCTGTGTGTAATTGTAATTGCCGGAACCCGTTGCCGACATGCTGCCGGCATTTATGCGGCCGTTGGTGACGGTGCCGTTGGCAGTGATTCCCAAAAGGCTGGATGGGTAAATACGAACACTTTTGCTTCCTGAAGAACCAGGACGCAGCTGGGTGGATTGCTCAATTTGGCTTGATAAAAAGCCCGAAAAACTGCCTGTGGCCGTGCCGCCTGAATGCCAATGCACCGGCTCGCTGGCGGAATATTCATCACGGGTGGTCCATTGTTCAAAGCCTCGGTTGTCGAACTGAGGGCCATACTGTGCGAAAAGATTGATGCTTAAAAAACTGAAAATGAATGAAAAGGAAATGCTTATAAAATTGTAACGCATAATTTATGGATTTGTTTTGGGACTGCAAAATTAGGAAAAAGAAATGTCGCGTTGAGTTTGTTGGCAACTTTTCCTTATTTTTGCACCCGATTTGAAAATCAAAGAAATTTAATTTTGAACCTATGAAGAAAGTTCTAATCACTCTCTGTTTGTTGCTCTTTGCTTTTGCAGCGAGGGCGCAATGGACGCTGAGGACTTACTGTGAGTACGACTACACTCGTACTTCAGGCAGCACCGCAGCATTGGCCGTGTTGGGGGATTACCAACTGGCCAACAATTTCAACATTGGGCTGGGTTACCAGACGAACTTCAGCCGCCACGCCATCAACTTGCAATGGCAGGTCAAGCTGTTGCAGGCCCGATGCGGCACGCTCTATTTGGAGAACCGCTATCTGCATCGTTTCTTCCCGAAGTACAAGTTGCAGGAGTTTAACGCTGTGATGGATTTGGGTTGGCGCAACCGTCATTTCAACTTCCAGCTTGGCTTGACAAACCGCTTCACGGCACCCATCCCGTTGCGCAAGAACGGCGGCATGGAAACCATTTTCGAGCCGATGAACATCACCTTCTGCGTGGAAGCCAATCTGTTTGACCAGGAGCATCCTTGGAACATTGGCGCGCGCGTATCCAATTACAAGGATTTCGTCATCGAGGACTTCACACTGTTTTACTATAGTTTGAAAGGCTACTACGATTTTGGCAACGGCCTGCGCTTGACCTCTGAGTTTGGCATACATCCTTGCGGCGTACTTAATCTGTCGGCGCAATACAATGGCTGGTACGGCAATGTTGGACTGATTTGGAAACTTAAAAAATGAACACCATGAAAAAGCAACACCTTATTATAGTAATAGCTGCAGCCGCCATGATGCTGACCACGGGCTGCAACCGTTTGGACGTCCTTGGAGCGGTCATCAACCGTAGCGACACCGAAGAGCGCGTAGCCGACTGGCTCGACTACGACGCGCAAAACGGTATGCCCGTCATCGAGAACGTTCCTGACGAGTATTGCATCTATTCCACCTCTGACGCACACTATTCCGACCGCGACGGTTTTGAGTTGCAGGGGCCTAAGGACCGCCTGTACAAGTACGTCACCATGGAGCGCAACAACCCCAAGGCCATTTTCTCCCTGCTTGTGGGCGACATCGCCAACCAAAGCGGTGATGCAGGCTACAGGAGGGCTGAGACTTCCATGCGTTTCAACGCCGAGACCCAAGCCAAGAATGACCCCTGTTTCCCCGTTTTGGGCAATCATGACCTCTACTATGACTGCGCTAAGTTCTACAAGCAATATTTCCATACCTCGACCTACACCGTGACGGTGAAGACCGTTGGCGGTTATAAAGACCTTTACATTTTGCTGGATTCTGGCAACGGTACTTTTGGCCAGCGCCAGACCAAGTGGCTTGAGGAGCAATTGGAACACCGCAGCGAGTACCGTCACTGCTTCGTCATCAGCCACAACTGGTTGTTCCGCACCTCGTACAACTACACCACCACACCAGCGTCAAACCTTCCGCAGGAAGAGCAATACGCCTTCATGGACTTGATGAGTCGCGGCAACGTCGATATGGTGCTGATGGGTCATTTCCACATGCGCGAGCAGCGCCAGTTCGGCGGCGTGCAGTACGTCATGACCGACAACCTCAACGACGGCGGAAAACCGAGTTATTTGGTGGTCACTGTAGGGGAGAAGGTCAGCTTTGAGTATGAGGATTTGGTGATGGGCGAGTAAAGGCCGATTGGTTGGAGAATCAGGAAACAATTTTCCAACCCTCAATCCGCCGTGTCGCGGTGGAGAAATTCACATCTATTTTGTAAAGCATACGCGGGTCTTGCTCAAAAGGCTTCGCGTATTGCTTTTTCTCGATTTGGGCGAGGGCTTCGTCAGCGGATTTGTCGATTTTGAACTCCATGATATAGATGTAGTCCTCGGTTTGCATGAGCATGTCCATGCGACCGTCGGAAGTGTGACGTTCTACATCGACATAAAACCCCAACATCTTGAAAACCACATAAGCCACATTGTGGAAATAAAGTTCCGCATCGCCTGCGATCTGATAGTTTTGGTCGGCAAACATCGTATCGAGGCGCGCCATGAATTTCTCAGGTTGGCCCGCTTCAATCTCACGGACGAAATTCACGATGTAATACACGGACTGCTCCTGACGTATTGGGACATAATACATGTAGAGGAACTTTGTAAAGCCACGTTCTACCTCGCCGTTCGGGAATCCCAATTGGTAGGTCATAAAACGGGGATTGTAGCTCTTGATGGTCAGATAGCCGCTTTGGTAGATGAGCGGCAGAGGATTGGTGTCGATGGAGTCAAGGCTGCCGAGAAGGTCGCTGGTGACTTCCTCTCGGGTCATGTTTTCCAACTCGTAGTTATTGTGTTTCAGCGTCTCTACAAGGAAAGTCGGTGTGCCGGTTTCAAACCAATAATCCTTAAAACGCTGCTCGCTGAGGGCATTGAGCAGGCTGAAGGGATTGTAAATCCCCACAGACTCTTCACTGAAATGGTAGCCGTCGTAGTTTTCCTTCAATCGGGCATAGCATTCGTCTTTGGTCAGGTGGTTGGCTTCGGCCATTTGAGCGACTTCGGTATCCAAATTGTCACGTATTTCCTTTTCGGTGATGCCACAGGCTTCTGCATAGCGATAATCCAAAGAAATGTCTTTCAGGTTGTTCAAGTCGCTGAAAACGCTGACTTTCGAGAATTTTGTCACTCCAGTGAAAAAAGCAAACCTGATTTTCTCATCCATGGTCTTGACAACGGAATAGAAAGATTTCAATTTCCTGCGGTATTTGTCCTGCAAATCCTTGTCATGGGAAACATGGAGCAGGGGCTTGTCGTATTCATCCACCAAAATGACGACCTGTTTGCCCGTTTTTCTTACGGCGTTGTCAATCACATGTTGGAAGCGTTCTTCCGGTTCTCGGTCATTGAATTCGTCGCCAAATTCCTTTTCCCAAAATTCCAAGTGCATGTTGAGTTCCGCACGAAGGGAATCCATGTTCTCATAGTCCCTGGAATTCAGGTCGATATGTAGCACTGGATATGCTGCCCATTCTTTCTCCAACTTTTCAATGGCCAAACCTTTGAACAGCTCCTTTTTTCCTTGAAAATAAGCCTCCATTGTGGAGAGCAAAAGGCTTTTTCCAAAACGACGAGGACGGCTGAGGAAATAATATTTTCCGCTATTTGCTAACTCATATACAAAGGCGGTTTTGTCCACATATACATAGCCGTCTTCGCGAAGCCCTTGGAAATTCTGCAAGCCGATAGGATATTTAGTCATTGCACCGTGGTTTTGGATTCCGACTGCAAAGATAATGATAAGGAAACAAATCTGACGCAAATCCGAAATAAAATTTCCACCTTTACTTCAAAGCAAGCCGTTTTTTCCCTATTTTTGCCACCAATAAAACCACCCAAAGTCTAACCAAATAGAATTGAAATGAATACAGCGCATTGACGGAAAACAGAATAATAGAACAATAGCGCTGTTTTGATAGTTTATGCCAGTAAATTTGAACACTTTCTTAATTTGAAAATCATGCTTTTTTGCATCGGAAACGAAAATCTTTTTATTTTTGCCACATAAAATATTAATTGAAAGAAAATGGCAAATGAAAGCAGAATGCAGAAATGGCTCGAAATCGTAGATCGGGACATCGATGCTGCCGAGTGGATGCAACAAGGTGGGCGTTGGCTCTATGTTGCTTTTGAATGTCATCAGGCATTAGAGAAAGTCATTAAGGCATATTGGTGCGGTACAAGAGATGACGACCCTCCCTATTTGCACGATCACTGGCGTTTGTTGGAAGGCTGTGGGTTGATAGACAAATTGAGCGACACACAGAAAGACTTCATTGAACAGATGAGTCCTATGTACATCGCTGCCCGCTATCCCGAGCACAAACAACGCATAGCATTGGCCTTGAATGAGAGAACCTGTCACAATATCGTCGAACAAACCAAACAATTCAAGCAATGGATACTCCAAGAATACTCAGCCTTGACGAAGCCCTCCAGCTCGTTAGACGCTACAAGCAATTGATTGCTCCGCGTTTTGATGGCAAATTGAAGGTCATCTTGTACGGCTCTTACGCGAAAGGTTCTGCCAATCCCTGGAGTGACATTGATGTTGCGGTTATCGTCCCCAAGGTGAATGATGATGAATGGCTGCAACAATCGGTTAGCCTCGTTCGTGAGGGACATGCAGTGACAAGTCTTATCGAGCCCGTCCTTTTGGAAGACCATGAGGACAGCATTCTCTTTGATGATGTTATGCGGACAGGAATTGCTGTATAAATCTCAGAGTATAAATATGTCATACCAATAAACCACCCAAAGTCTAATTAAATACAATTGAAATGAATACAGCGCATTGGGCGCAATGACGGGAAGCGGAATATTAGATGATAGCACTTGTTGCTGTTCTTGACTCACAATTTACCACTTTGTCCCTTTTGGGACACCCATCAAGAACAAGTTACAAATGCCGTAGTTGCTACGGCGTGGAATAACTTGTTTGATGGGTGGGCGTGGTAACCCGTGAGTCGAGCAAGAAATTGATTCCACGCTTTTTATGTTGATTGGAAATGAAATTATGAACAAAATAAATGCTAACAATATGGAAAAGAAAACTTTACGATTAAAAATTACAACTAAGGCGGTGATGATAGCGTTGCTGTTTGGAGTAGCTGGGATGAAAAACGGATATGCTATTGATTACTATGTTTTTATTGAAGGAGGCCTGAAATATACTTATGTTTCTAATAACCAAGGTTCGATTATTGGAGTAGGTTTAGTTGGGCACGTGAATGGTACTTCTGTGTCAGGTTCATTGACAATTCCCTCAACGGTTACTTATAATGGTACACAATATACTGTATTAGGAATTTGCGATCAAGCCTTCTTAAACTGTACAAATCTTACAGGTGATCTTGTGATTCCAAATACGATACGGTTTATTGAGCCACGGGCATTTTCTGGTTGTACCGGATTTTCTGGGTCTTTGATAATTGGAAATTCTGTAACGGATATTATGTCATACGCATTCTCTGATTGCAGTGGTTTTAGCACACTTGTACTTGGGAACTCTTTAGTTACAATTGGTGATTGGGCGTTTAATAATTGCACTGGATTTACAGGAAATCTAATAATTCCTAATACTGTTCAAAGTATAGGGAATTGGGCTTTTAGGAATTGTAGTGGCTTTACTGGAACATTGGTAATTCCGGATTCTGTTACAAGTTTGTCAGGGTTTACATTATGTACGGGCTTTTCTGCGCTTGAGATTGGAAATTCAGTGACAACAATTGGTAGTGAAGCTTTTTATAGTTGTACGGGTTTTGAAGGGAATTTGGTAATACCAAACTCTGTAATTTCAATTGGGCATGCTGCGTTTATGAATTGTTCTGGTTTTTCTGGTAACTTGATAATACCGAATAGTGTTTCTACACTAAGCGGTCAGAAAGCCTTTTATGGATGTAGTGGATTTAATGGGAACCTTGTCATAAGTAATTCTCTGACAAAACTAGAGTATGGTACATTTCAAGACTGCAATGGATTCACAGGTGATTTGGTTATTCCCAATTCTGTAACAGAAATTGAATCCAACGTGTTTTCAGGATGCTCAGGTTTTAATGGCAATCTTATGATGGGTGCTACTTTAAATACAATAGGAGGTAATGTGTTTTCAAATTGCAGCGGATTCATAGGCCAACTTGTTATTCCAAGTTCTGTAGTAACCATTGGCGGTTATGCATTCCAAAATTGTAGTGGATTTTCAGGTCAGCTTATTATTCCAAATTCAGTAACAAACATTAGTGGGTATGCTTTTCAAAATTGCAATGGATTCGAAGGAGAATTAATAATAGGCGATTCCGTAACGATGATAGGCGATCGCTCATTTTACAATTGTAGTGGGATTACAAATGTTACTATTCCGACGTCGGTAGTTTCAATTGGGATAGAAGCGTTTTACGGAACTGGATGGTTTAATAACAGTACAGATGGAATTCTATATATAGGTGATTGGTGTATTGGATACAAAGGAAATGCACCTACAGGCACGCTTTCCTTGCAAAGCGGTACAAAAGGCATTGCGGCACAAGCATTCAAAAACTGTACAGGCTTGACAGGGTCACTTGTATTGCCAAATTCGATACAAGAGATTGGAACAGGTGCATTTAGTGGTTGTTCTGGCTTTTCAGGGTCATTGTCATTGGGCAATTCATTAATTACAGTTGGCCAAGGGGCTTTCTACAATTGCAATGGCTTTAATGGCAACTTGTCACTCCCTAATACATTAACAACGATACGGAATAATGCTTTTTCAAATTGTACGGGTTTTACAGGAGATCTTATTATACCAAATTCTGTAGTATTCTTGTCGGGTTTCGAAGGTTGTACAGGTTTTGATGGCACATTAATAATTGGGTCATCTGTTGAGACAATTTCCAACAATGCTTTTAAGGACTGCCTTGGTTTTACTGGGTCGTTGACAATCCCTAATACAGTTATTACTATAGGGAATTCGGCTTTTGAAGGTTGTTGTGGCTTCAATGGGGCCTTGAATCTCGGCAATTCGTTACTTTCTATAGGGAGTTTTTCATTCAGTGGATGCAGTGGATTCACAGATAGATTAATTATTCCGAATACGGTTTCCACTATATTGAATGAAGCTTTCTATAATTGTAGTGGTTTTAGTGGGAACTTGTCTTTACCCAATAATATCACTTCAATAGGAATGTTTGCTTTTGAGAATTGTAGTGGAATTGAAAAGATATATTATGATGTCTCAAACGCACCAGTGGGATTATTTGCAGGGTGTTCATCTTTGTCTGTGATTGTATTAGGGAAAAATGTAAATGCGCTTTCTTTTGACATGTTCTATGGTTGTACTAATGTAAGAATGCTTTTTTCATATGCATTGACGCCTCCAACAATAAAAAATTCAACATTTACAAGTGTTGTTAAAGCTATACCTGTTTATGTACCAATAAGTAAGTTAAACAAGTATAGATCGACAACCTATTGGAATAGTTTTTATAATTATCAAGGAGCTTGTTTTTGGGCAGTGGACAATGATTCTGACTGGTCAAACGAAAACAATTGGATAGGTAGTACTATACCAAATGAGAATGATGCAGTAGTTGTTGTGGCAAATTGCAATGTTAATGATACAATTTCGGTTTCATCTCTTAACCTAATTTGGGATGACACGTTGACTATCAAAGCGAACGGATGCTTAACCGTTCTTGGAAATCTTGTTAACGAAGGTAGTGCATCAAATTTCATAATCGAAGACAATGCTCAGCTTTTCCACAATACAGCTAATGTGCAAGCAACAAAGCTGAAAAGTGTTTTGCCTTATACTGAGAGAAGTAATGAAGGTTGGCATCTCATCGCCTCGCCATTAGCAAACAATACACCAATAACCTCCGTGGATAACCTGCTTAGCAACAATTATGATTTGTACCAATATGACGAGCCAACCCTCATGTGGAAGAATCAGAAAGCTGCCGACAGCAATTTCGTTGAATTGGAGGCTGGTAGGGGTTTTCTCTACGCTAACAGCGAGGGAGTCGATTTGAAATTTGCAGGGACACTGAATGGCGGTACTGACACGATTAGCATTCCTTTGAGCTACACCAATGGCATTAATCACCCAGGTTTCAACCTCATAGGCAACCCCTTCCCCTGCAACGCCTACATCGACAGGGAGTATTACGTGTTGACTACAGACGGCACAGACATCAATCCCGAACCCATACCGGCCACCACACCCATTCCGCCTTGCACGGCGGTGTTTGTGAAAGCCGATGCCGAAGGCGAGACGGTTGTATTTACAAGGGTGGAGCCTTGACACGCTTTGCGTCACTGCGAGGAACGAAGCAGTTCAGGGGATGAAATTGTTCTCTGGATTGCTTCGTCGTTCCTCCTCGCAATGACGGCGGCTGGTGACGTTTACGGTTTGTAAGCGTTGCTTGCCGCCGCAGTATAAATAAGTAGTTTTTCCATTCCCATAAGGAATCTAAACACTCTGTCACACGGTTGCAGGAAACCTGTGAATGCGGCTGCCGTGGTACGACAGCCCTACAAATATCTCTACCATCCATTTTATAACCTATTGAATCCAAAACAATTAGAATCGGACCATCCACAAAGTTCTCTACCACGAGCCGAGCCTTGCGAATCGCCCGTTTTTTCACTATACTTTTGCATGGTCAAACCTCAAAATGTACCATGCGATGAAAACAAGAAACCTGATTCTCACAACTGCATTTGCAGTCCTCGCGACGGCTGCTGTTGCCCAAGTCGAAATCCCTGAAGTTAAACCTAAGGCCGACAGCCTCCAAATGGCGGTGGACACTTTGCTGCTTGAAGGCGTGACCATCACGGCGGAGCGGCCATTGTTCTCGGTGGAAGGCGAGAAAACGCTCTACCAAGTTTCCGACGACCCGACCGTGCAAGGCGGTGTAGCCTCCGATGCTTTGCAGAACGCACCCGGCGTGAGCGTGGATGTGGAAGGCAACATCACCCTGCGCGGGACTTCCTCGGTGGAAATCTGGATCAACGACCAGCCCTCGAACCTCAGCGAGGAGAACCTGAAAACCTACATCCAGACCTTGCCCGCCAACGCCATTGACCGCATTGAGGTCATCACGAACCCATCAGCGCGCTATGCCACTACTGCCGACGGCATCATCAACATTGTGATGAACAGCAAAATCAAGCGGAACGAGTTCCTTTGCTTTGGCACAAACGTTTCCTCGCAACCTTTTGTGATGCCTTGGGTTTCCTACGTTTGGAAAAATGACAAATGGACGGTGAACGCCTTTGCCAACATGTATTTCTATCACGGCGAGAACGACATGGAATTCGAACGAAACCTCTTTCGGAAGGACGAAAACGACAGCCTCGTTCCAGCTAGCCAATGCCATAGCATAAGACACACAAAATACTTCACATATAGTCCTGGTGGCTCCCTGAACATCACTTATTCGCCCGACAAGAAGAACTCCTATGCTTTATGGCTGAACTGCTGGGACTCATTCGGCCCGACGGAAGCGACAACCGAAAGAGAGCGCACGGAGTATATGGAGCAGGCGGGCATCTATAAGTACGAGTTTGTCAATAACTCAAATTCCAATTACCTCTATCTCAACGCGGGTTTGCGTTATCAGCACAAGTTCAATGAGGAGGGGCACAACTTGACCGCCCGTTTGAACGGCAACTTGAACCGTAGTGCCTTGCCCTTGGAAAATCACACCACCTACACCTTGCCCTCGCCTCGTGAAAGGGTTTTCACGATGGATTTCATGACTTCCAACGCACCCGTTTCGGTGAATGTCGATTACAACCTGCCGTATTCCAAAAACGGCGAGTTCAGCATGGGGCTCAAAGGCAGTTGGGAGGATGGGACGAATCGGAATGTTGTGGACACATTGACGAACAACGGCTACGTGAGGGATTCCGTGATGAGTTATAACTATCACTACAGGAACCAGAATTTGGGTGGTTATTTCATGGTGCAGCACCGTTTTGGCGATTTCACCGTGCAGCCAGGCGTCAGCTTGAATTACTTTCGAACTGGCATTGTCTTTCCCGAAGCGTCTGATTATGACTTCGTTGACGACCATTTCGATGTCACGCCTTCGCTGCATCTCTCTTATCGCACCAAGTCGATGCACAACTTCAAGATGAGTTATTCCATGAAGGTCAATCGTCCCACGGCAACGCAACTCAGCCCTTTCAACCATTACGACGAGGAGATGTACACCACGGGCAATCCCAAGTTGGAGCCAGTTTATACCCAACAATTGGAAGCCGGTTGGACGAAATATTGGGATGACTTCGGCTCGGTAGGCTTGACGGGCTACTACAAAAGCAAGAAAAACGAGATCAACACCATAAACGAGTCGGGTTATCACGAGCATTACGGTCGGGTGGTTTTCTTCACGAGGCCGGTCAACGTGGGGCGTTCCTATAGTGCTGGCGGCGAGTTCAATATGATGTACCGACCAAATGGAATGTTCAACCTGCGGTTTTATGCCAACGTCTACGACTCCTATCTTGAAACCGATTACGGCGTATTGAAAGCCTTGGAAAAGAATGATTTATGGTCGTACAGCTTGCGGTTGAGCGTGTGGGCGAAATTGTGGAACCGTTTGGAAGTCCATGCTTCGGCCTACTACAACTCGCCTATGCAGACGCTGTTTAACCAAGTCGGGGCCAATTATTCCATCGACTGCGGGATGCGCACCGATTTCTTCAACCATAAGCTGTCGGTGTTCATTAACGGCAACGACCTTTTCGGCTTGATGCGCTACAGCAACACCTACACGAATCCGCTTTCGAGCGGCACTTATTCCAGTCGGAGCAATTCCACCTATCTTTGCGTGGGGTTCACCTTGCGGTTCGGGAATGTTGAATTGGAGAATGAAGCTCAGACGGCTGGCGAGAAAGGAGGGCAATGAATTTAGTCACAAAACATACAAAACCGGCAAAACAAAGGTTGGGTTGGAAAGCCACGCCAACTGGCTGTCTTTCCGGTGGCGACTCGGTTGGGAGCCACCGCACAACATAAAAAAGGTTTAATGAGTTTTGAAGGTTTTGTGGAAAAATAACTATTTTTGCAATGTAAAACAATGGTAATGTTAGGACTTCTCTATAAATCAAGATGTTGGTTGGCCTTTGCGCTGATTGTTCTTTTGGCGGCCTGCAACGTGAAATCCGACATGGACAACATGGAGCGGACGGTGTTGGAGATTGAGGGCAAGTTCAGTAGGGGAGAGGATATCTCGCAAGACACTTCCATTTTTCAGGCGCGGCGGTATTTCAACCTTACCGACGATGCCGAAATGAAAACATTGTCAGCACTTTACAGCGGTTGTGTCTATTGGCAGCAGAATGATTTTGACTCCGCTATGTCTGCTTTGAACGAGGCCATTGTCTTGGCGCGTTCCACTGAGGATATAAAGTTAATGGAAAAGGTGCAAACCACCATCTCCACCTTGAACGGCGACTTGGACCATAGCGAGAATATGATTACCGTGTTTTTGCGCCGCCGCAAAATGCTCGTTATCATTTCGTTGGTCTTGGTTGCGGCGGTTGCTTTGGTGTTTTTCCTCTTGTATCGTGCCGCGCAAAAACGGGCCACGATAGCTGAACTGAACCTGAGCATTGCCGAGTTGCAAAAAGAATCCGAAACTTTGGCCGAGACCAACCGCAACAATCTGATTCACAAGGTGATGATGATTTACAAGGTGTTCCTGATAGGCGAAAACAAAGACATCGACAAGGCTTCATTCCAAAAGCTGAAATCTTGCATTTGCGGGCGCGAGGCCGACAATGCCTACGATGCCATCTTTGAGGAATACAACAAGGTTTATCCCGATGTGGTTCAACACATTAAGGACAACCAGCCCGCCTTGACGGAAAGCGAGTTCAAAGTCTGTGTCCTTTCCATGATGCCTTTCAGCGTCAAGGAAGTGGCTGACATTTTGGATGTTTCATCCGCAATGATTGGCAAGGCCCGCACCAACATCCGCAGGAAACTCGGCATGACCGAGGCGCGAGGGAGCATCGAAGAGTTTGTGATGGCCAATTTGCATCAGAACTTGTAAACGAGCAATCCTTTCACCGTCCAATCGTGGAAGGCACCGCGAAAAGCGATGTTGTCTGCCTCATATTGGGTGTATTGTTGGTCATTGAAGGCATCGCGGCTGCGGAAATAGAACCAGTTGTAAGTGAATTGCGTCGAGAAATAGAAACGGTTCAAAGTGAGGCTGATGGCCGCACTGCCGATGTAATTGGGCATGGGATAACACAAAATCTTGGTGACTTTTTCGCCGGTCTTTTGCCCGTCGTTGTTCATTTCGTAGGCGGTGGTTTTCAGGTAGTTGAATACCGTCAGAACAGGCATGGCGGTCAAGTTGATGGTAAGGTTGCGAAGCCCTTTGTTGCGAGCCTCGACGGGGTCTTTATGCCAAGGCACAAAGTTGACCGAATAGCCGCCACCCACCGAGGCTTGCATTGTGGCGAAACAGTCCAAGAGGTTGTAAGTGTTCCAAGAGGCTTCGGGCGAGTTGTAGAGATTGCCTTGCATGAAACGTGCCGTCAGCATCCAAGAACCTGCCGTGCGGCGTTGCACCAAGCTCTTCTTGTAGGCAGCCGGAAAGGCGAAACGCTTGTTATTGAAGACGTAATAGCCATCGATGGAAAGGCTTCGTAGTGATGCTTTTTCTTCTGTGGTGAACTCGTCTTCAGAGGAAACCTTGCCATCTTCGTCAAAAAAAACGATTCCTGAAACGAATGGGTTGCTGATTTTGAAGTAATTCAGACGCACGCCCCAAGATTTGCCGAGGATATTGAAAGCGAAGGCACTCTTTTTCTCCGCACTTCGAGGCCCCACTTCGAGACCATAGCCTAAAACGACATTGCCATAGCCGACTTCAAGGCCAATTTTCTTGCAAAGGCTTTCCCTAAGTCCGTAAGTAGAAATGCCTTTGAGCGAGTGTGTTTCGTCTAATTCGAGGTCGAAGTCCACGCCCACATCGAAGCCCGCTTTTTGTCCAGTGGTGAACAAACCCAAAGAAAAACCGGGGTTCGGCTGGTAAATGCGCGACGAGTCAACCACAGCGGGCTTGGTCAGAAAACGGTTGACCTTTCCCCAAAAGGTTTCTTGGGCTTGCAGGGAAGCGAAGCAAAAAAACAGGGCTGTGATGACTATGAGTCTTTTCATTAGTGAGGAATTTGGCGCAAAGGTAAGTATTTTTTGCAATATGCGATATGTCGGCAATTGAATGTGAAAATCCGTCCATAGCGTGCTTAAAACATGAATTTTTATGGTTCTAAGCACGCTATAAACGGAAAATTATTGTGATAAACATCTAAAATAATTGTTTTAATAAATTGAAAATCAATAATTTTATTCCTTAAAAAGGTCTTCTATAGTAATTGCGCTTTGAACGCTATATTGATACATATTCGATTTTACTCCGAAAGGTGTTATCAATGTTAGATGGATGGATTTGTGGGTCTTTTGCGATTCGATAAATCGGCCGGTCTTGTGTCGGAAGTCGGCATCATCTTCATTGTTAATGGCGTATTCTTTTGTCGAAAACTTCATTTCGCAGAGGTTGGTCACTTGGTCGGAGCGGTCAATGACCATATCTACCTGTGCTCCAGCACCATAGACAGGGTCTTTCAGCACGCGCCACGAAAACACCTGAGTGGAAACGCCTGCAATGCCCAACGCTTGTTTGATTTGCCCGAGATGCTCGAAGCAGACCCGCTCGAAGGCCAAGCCTTCCCAAGTGTTGCGGACAGGGGTGTTGGTGTTGATGCTCCAAAAGGCTTCATCCGTTCCCGCCGTGTCGCGCAGGAATTGGTAATAAAACAGGGTGTAGTTGTCAATGAGTTGGAAAATGGCATTGTTCCGCTTGATGCCTTTGTAACTGTATTTTCTGACGAAACCACAGGCTTCCAAATCCTGCAACACCCGAGTCAGTTGACCATTGTTGTCGATATTCCCTTCGCTGATGAGTTCTTCACGAGTCAGTCCCATGCGTTTTGTGCCCAAAGTGGAAACCACTTTCAGGTATGGTTCAGGGTTTTTGAACAGCGAATCGTATAGTTCCTTGTATTCGTAATGCAGTTTTCCACGAGGCGAAAAAAACAGATTGTCAATGCTTTGTGCCGCACTTTTCCCTTGTTCTAACAGCGACCAATAATAAGGGACACCACCCATTACCATATAGGTTTCCAAAATTTCAAATCGGTTCATTTTCAGGTGGCGACTTTGGGCGTATTGTTCACATTCATTGAGTGTAAAAGGTTGGAGGTGAATACGGTAAGTCACACGATTGTGCAGACCGCCGTGGTTGCGGAAAACATTGTTGATAATCCACGAGGTGGCCGAACCGCAGATAATAAGCAGGATGTCTTTGCGGGCTGTGGCATAGGCGTTCCAGAAATGTTCGAGTGCTGAAACGAAATTGGAGCGGGGCGCGTCCATCCACGGTAGTTCATCGATGAAAATCACCTTTTTGCCCTTCTTTTTTTGGTCAAGAAACTCCGAGAGGAGAAAAAAAGCATCGAACCAGTCGGTGGGAATGCGACATTTCTTCATACCGCTTTTGATGAGCGACAACCTGAATTCCTTCAGTTGTTCCTTCGTTTTTTGGTTGGCCAAACCCGAATGTTGAAAGGCGAATTTATACCTAAAAGTTTCCCTGACCAAGAAAGTTTTTCCCACGCGCCTACGACCCATTATAGCGACAAATTCAGAATATTCGGAATTGTACGCTTTCATTAATTCGTTTATCTCTGATTTTCTGCCTATTAACATGAGTAAAAAGTATATATTTTCTGCTGCAAATTTATAAAAAATCCGTTTATAGCGTGCTTAGAACATGATTTTTTTTTAGTTCTAAGCACGCTATGAACGGAAAAATCGCCCGTCAGGATTGCTCTTGACGGGCGATTTTATGCAAGAAGTTCAACGATTATTTCGCCTCCTTCGGATAAGTCAATCCCATGTTATAAAGGATGAACGAATAAATGTCGGCCTGCTCTTCCAAGACTTTTGAAATGGGCTTGCCGCCGCCGTGACCGGCCTTGGTGTCGATGCGGATGATCTTGGGTTCGGGTCCGGTTTGGGCAGCTTGCAATGTGGCTGCATACTTGAATGAGTGGGCTGGTACCACACGGTCGTCGTGGTCGGCGGTGGTGACCATGATGGCGGGATAGTGCACATTCTCACCGCTTTGGATGGTGTGCAGCGGCGAGTAGGCGTACAAAGCCTTGAACATAGCCTCGTCGTCCTCGCTGGTGCCGTAGTCGCTGGCCCAGTTCCAACCGATGGTGAAGAGGTGGTAGCGCAACATGTCCATCACACCGACTTGTGGCACGGCCACGCCAAAGAGATCGGGGCGCTGGTTGACGACCGCTCCGACGAGCAAGCCTCCGTTGGAGCCACCGTTCAGAGCCAAATACTTCGGCGAGGTGTAGTTATTATTAATAAGGTATTCAGCGCAGGCGATGCAGTCGTCGAAAACATTCTGCTTCTGCAACTTGGTGCCGGCGATGTGCCATTCCTCACCGTATTCGTTGCCACCGCGCAGGTTCATCTGGGCATAAATGCCACCATTCTCGATGAAAGGCAGACGTGAGGTGCTGAAGCCCGGATTGAGCGTGATGTTGAAGCCGCCGTAGCCATAAAGCAGGGTGGGATTGTTGCCATCCTTCTGCAAGCCAGCCTTGTAAGTCAGGAACATCGGGACTTTGGTGCCGTCCTTTGAGGTGACAAATACCTGCTCAGTGACATAGTCGTCCGACTTGAAGTCGATGGCAGGCGCACGGAACACGGTGGAGGTGTTGTCGTCGATGTTGTATTGGTAAATCGTGGTCGGGAAGACGAAAGAGGTGAAGGCATAGAACACTTCGGGTTCCTTATATTCGCTGCTGAAACCGACCGAACCGTAGGTGGGCAAAGCAATTTCGTGGAGCTGTTTGCCGTCCATGGTGTAGACGTAGGCGTGGTTGGCGGCATCCTTGTCGTAGGTGACAATCATCTTGCCCTTGGCGAGGCTGATGCCTGAAATCACATTTTCGCATTCGGGAATCACATCCACCCAATTCGCCATCTGCGGAGACTTGGCCGAAACTTTGCAGATACGACCCTTGGGCGCGTTGTAGTTGGTGAAGATGTACAAAGTGCCGTCAATCACATCGATAGGGCTGTATTGGTAGTCCATGTCGTCGGCAATCTGCACGAACTTGCCTTTCGGGTCTTGCATGTCGCGAATCCAAAGCGTGCTGCCCGCGCCTTGACCGCTCTCGAAGAGGAACATGTAATGCTCGTCTTCGGTGAGGTCCACTTGATGGAAGTAACGCGGCTGTGCGGGATTGGAATAGAAGAGCTCGTCCTGTTCCTGCGGCGTGCCGAGTTTGTGATAGTAAATCTTGTGGTTTTCGTTCACATTGCTAAACTCCTTGCCAGCTTCGGGGCGGTCGTAGGCGGCATAGAAGAAGCCGTCCTTGTACCAACTGGCGCCCGTGAACTTGGCCCATTCGATGTGGTCAGGGAGGAGTTCGAGGGTAGCCATGTCCTTCACGTAGATTTCAACCCAGTCGGAGCCGCTGCGTTGGATGTAGTAGGCCATGTATTTGCCGTCGTTGGAGAAACTGATGCCGCCCAGCGAGACGGTGCCGTCGTCGGAGAGGGCGTTGGGGTCGAGGAGCACGGTAGGCTCGCCGTCGAGCGTTTCTTGCATGTAGATGACGCTTTGGTTCTGGAGGCCGTCGTTCTTCGAGTAGATGTAGCGGCCGTGTTTCTTCGACGGGGTGCTGTAGCGCTCGTAGTTGACGATTTCCGTCAGGCGGTTCTTGAGGGCGCTGCGGAAGGGGATGTGGCTCAAATAGTCTTGGGTGACTTCGTTCTGCGCCTTGACCCATTTCGCGGTCTCGGCGGAGGTGTCGTTCTCAAGCCAACGGTACGGGTCGGCGACCTTCGTTCCAAAGTAGTCGTCAACGACGGTTTCGTCCATGCGCGTCTCGGGGTAAGCCTTGACGGAATAGCGTTCAGGCTGCTTTGGTTGTTGATTGCAGCCGAATAGGGTGATGGTGCCCATAACTAATAAAGTGAGTTTTTTCATTATTGTGTTGATTTAAGATTGTTGGGGACAAAAGTACGATAATTTTGGGGAATGGGTGAATAATTATTGCTAATTTTGCAGCGATAAAGATTCAACACACATGGACATCATCAAAAGCCAGCAAACCGATGAACTTGCCAATGCGGTACAGATTATCAAAGAGGCGATACAACAGAGCCAGTTGAGAGCCTTGGGGGTGATTAACCAAGAGCAGTTGGCACTATATTATGGCATTGGAAGATTTGTTTCTGCCAACACGCGCAACAAAAATTGGGGCAAGGGTTTTATTGATGCTGTCAGTAAGCAACTGCGAAAGGAATTGCCTGGTTTGCGTGGCTTTTCTGCACCGAGCATGAGGAAGATGCGCACCTTTTATGAAGAATGGCGAATGCTCTCTGGTAGTTCTGAGGCAGTCATTGTTGAATCAAATTCGTTCGTTCTAACGAACAAATTGACAGAAGGCAATCAGAATTCGTTCGTTCCAACGAACAAATTGGCTCCTGTTGAGTTCAAAATCAATGCTGACTTTCCCATAGCGGCATTTATGAGCATTGGTTTTTCCCATCATTATGCCATTGTAAGCAAGGTGAAAGACTTGGAACAGAGGAAATTCTATATCCAGTTCGCAGCCGATACGAAAGTCAAGGTTGAGGATTTGGAGCAGCTGATTGATGATGACTTGTTCCATCATCAAGGTCAAATCCCCAACAATTTCAAGCAAAACATTCCCAGCCAATTACAAGCATACCGGGCCATCTCCATGTTCAAGGATGAGTATTTGCTTGATTTCATTAATGTGGAGGAATTGTTCGTGCGAGACAAAGACCGCGATGAGCGTGTCGTTGAGCAAAGCATCATCCAAAATGTGAAGAATTTCATCATGACTTTTGGCAAGGACTTCACTTTTGTGGGAAACCAATATCATTTGGAAAAATTTGGCGTGGAAGAGTTTCCTGACCTGCTTTTCTTCAATAGGGAATTGTCAGCCTTGGTGTGTGTTGAATTGAAGAGCGGCCCATTCAAGACGGCATATCTTGGGCAGTTGGCAGGTTATTTGCGCATCCTTGATGACGAGGTGCGCAAGCCCAACGAGAACCCATCCATCGGTATTCTGCTGTGCAAAAGTGCCAACAAAAAGTTTGTCGAATATGTCATCCAAGACTACGACAAGCCCATGGGCGTGGCCACATACAAAACCGCCACTGACATGGACGAGCGGCTGAAACAGTTGCTTCCTTCGGTGGATGAATTGGAGAAGTTGCTGTGAACTTGCCAAGTTCCCAAATGAGAATGTTTGTATTTCTGCAATTTGTTTGTTTTTAGTTTGTTATGATTGTTTTTGCAAAAATAGGAGATTTTTCATATAAAAGGGATGACGGCATTTCTGTGATGCCGGTGAGGTGTTTGAAGGATTGAAAGGAAGAGATGAAAACCAAAAGTGGCAACGAATCGATATTTTTTGTGGTTTTGCGTCGAAATAGTAGAAATTTGCGAATATCGTTGTAATGGAAAATATCAAGGCTTTGCCTAACAAATGATTCAAATCAAAAGCCGAGAAAAGTCCCCGCTTTTCTCGGCTTGCTCATAATCTTTATATGGTTTCCCCTTATTTCAGAATGTTCGGCAATTGATAGCTCGTCTGTGCCTCCATTTTCCTAAGGATGTCTTTGAAATCATCGGGAATAAGCTCCCAAATTTTCAAAGCCATGCCGTTTGGAATCTTTTTGTAGAAGGCCTCGGCGATGCCGCCCGTGATGCAGGCGAGGGTGTCGCTGTCGCCGCCTAATGAGACCGCCAGCCTGATGGCCGACTCGAAATCGGTGCTGTCCATGAAGGCCACTATGGCCTCCGGCACCGTGCCTTGGCACGAGGAATCCCAGTCGTAAACAGGGCGGATTTCATTGCAGGTGCGGTTGAGGTTGTATCCGTATTTCGTTGATATGTAATCTCTTATCTCATCCTTGCTCTTGCCGTTGCGTGCCATGAAAATGGCCGCTGTCGTTGATTGTGCACCTTTGATGCCCTCGGGATGGCTGTGGGTGATGGCTGCCGACAGCCCTGCCACACGCTCGGTTTCTTCCAAGGTGTCGAACATCCAACCGTTGGCACTGCAACGCATGGCGGCACCGTTGCCGAACGAGTTGTAGGGATGACGCTTGCCTTGAAGCGTTCCGTCACCGTCGTAGTCGTCCAGCCTTTCAGGATGGAACAGCCAACGGCTGAAACCACCGCCGTAACCGCCCATGGGGCAGGGGTATTTCTTCGCGAAGTCGAGGAAGATGGCCTCCAAGGTTTCCATGCCGTGTTGCGGGTCGTTCAGTAGCCATTGGGCTATGGCCATGGTCATGATGCTGTCGTCGGTGTAGTTGCTCTGCGGGTTGAACAGAGGAAAGTGTGTGGTCTTTATGTTGTGGAATTCGTATACCGAGCCAACGGTATCTCCAATAATTGCTCCTAACATGGCGTGTCGTTTTAGGCGTTTTTGTCTTCTTCCTCAAAGTAGGAATTTTCCTTGTTGGATTTTGAGCGGTAGGTCTTGCGCTCTTCGCGGGTCATGCCGCTGGTGTGGGCAAACATGGCGCTCATGAGGCCGAATTTCCTCATTCTGGCGTTGGTGTCGCGCTCAAAGGCTTGGCGCGTTCCGGCTTCGTCGTACTCGAAGGCGATGGCGTCGTCGATGCTGAGCGACTTCGACACGGCGTTGACGTCTTGATTGGCACCGATGTAGGCGAAACTCCAACCTTCCTCGTCCTTCATGCGCTCCACGAGGGCCTTGATGGTCGCCCCGTTGTATTCCTTCGAGGCGTTCTCCAACCCATCAGTGATGACGGTGACCACAGCGGTGGCATCTTCCTTGTCCTTGATGGCGTTGTACAAAGCGTTGATGCTGATGCCCATGGCGTCATAAAGAGGTGTGCAGCAGCAGGGACGGTATTCGTTCCTCGTCAGTTCCTTGACTTTGGCGACAGGCACCTTGTCGTAAACGAGTTTCTTCTCGCAGTCGCAAAAGATCATCAGTGAGACGAAATGCTCCTGCGTGTCATTGAAGCGTTCTTGGGCTGAACGGATGCCGCCCACGGTTTCGTTGAAGCCAGAGATAGCGGCGTTGGCGATGCTGCCCATTGAGCCGCTTTTGTCTAAAATGATCAAGTTGTAGATTTGTGTTTTCATAATGATTAATTGTTTAATTGTTAAGGGTTTAGAATTCAAGTTTGAAGCTTCCGTCTTCTTTGAGCTCATCGTAGCGTCGTTTGTTGAAGCGGAATTTGGTGCCCCATCTGCGCGTCGAGCGGCTGTCGTCGTCGCGTGCGGCGTAGGAGGGTTTTGGCTCGGAGGCCATCATGCCGCCAAACAAGGCCCCTATGTCCATGCTTCGCATCTCGCGGCGGTCGCCAAAATAGGAGGGAGGGGCTTCTTCAAAGTCATTCACTTCTTCAAGGATGCCGGTTTGCAGCATTTTCTTGTGGAAGTTGCGCCGGTCGAAGTGCACGCCGAGGATGGCTTCGTAAAGGCGTTGCAGCTCGGGGATGGTGAACTGTTCGTCCAATAGGCCGAAGCCGATAGGCTCGAAATGGATGTCATGTCTGAGCTTGTCCATAGTCTTGCGGAGGATGTAGTCGTGGTCGAAGGCGAGGTGCGGGATGTCGTCGATGGGAAACCACTGGGCGCGTGCTGCATCGTCGCCGCCTCTCACGCTCGACTTCTTGGCCAAGGCATAGAACGCAATGGTGATGACGCGTGTACGCGGGTCGCGGTCGACGTCGCTGAAGGCTCCGACCTGTTTCAGATAGTTCAAGTCGAGTCCGGTTTCCTCGCGCAATTCACGCAAAGCTCCTTGTTCGGCCGTTTCGTCCATGTTAAGGAAACCGCCCGGGAAGGCCCAGGCACCTTTGTAGGGCTCCAGTCCACGCTCGATGAGCAGAATTTTGAGGTCGCGGCCGTCGAAGCCAAACACCACACAGTCGGTCGTCACGGCGGGACGCGGATAGTCGTAAGTGTATTTTCCTTTTTCCATCTTGTGTAAATTTGACGCAAAAGTACAGCTTTTCCTGATACCCGCAATGGAAAAATGTGTAAAATTTACACTTTATTTTTATTTAATGATGCTATTTTCTTGGTTTATAACGGATTGTATTGTGTAATTTATACATATTATAAATATTGATTTGCTTGTGTAGCAATTCATGCCGAAGATTTCCTGCAAATCAATCCGAAAAGATGGCAGCAATCCATCCCAAACATTTTGAGGAAATGGAATATTTCCGTGTCTAAAAATGTGAGATTTTGGAACAAAACGCTGAATTAATTTGTGAGGATTTGGAATGATGCAGAAAACAATTCCTGTTTTTTTACAAAAGATTACTATCGCGACAATGTCGGTGGAGTTGCTGTAAACTCCCATCCAATCGCTGTCCTCATGGCCAGCATAATAGCCTCGCCTACTAAAGCCACATCGGCAAGCAGATAATGGCTCTTGCCTACACTGCGCCAGGTAGTTCCCGCAAGTTCTCCCGTCTTTAGAAGCTTTTTCCTTAAAGCCCAATCCTCGAAATGGGTCACACTACCAACGGCAAAGGCTGTTCCCGTTGGACTAAGGTTGCAGATAATAGGCCCAGCATCAATATCCATCCCAAGCCAACATCTTCTGTCATGGTATTCCTTGAAGCCTGTAATAGGACGCTTCTGTAAGAAGTTCGCCTTCAGCCTCTCATACTGGTCGCGGGCGAACTCCTCATCAATGAAAGTCAAGTAGTAGCAACTCAACGCCGAATAAGAGCCTTTGATGGGTGCTTCCTCATACATCCCTTCTCTATCGTCTGGCAAGAACGACGCGAGCATTCCAGTGTCCTTGTCAAGCCAATGCTGTTTGGCCTCGGCAAGCCATTGGTAAACGGTTGAGTAATACTTGCCTTCATACTGCTGAGAATAAACCGAAAGAGCCACAATGGCCACCAGCATATCCGGCACATACACGCACTCGCCCGGATAAGTCGGCAGATTCATGTTTGGGCTTTCAAGAATGCGGCGGTTCATGGTCTCGCATAGTCGATGATAAAGCTCATCGTATTTGTTGCCGCCACCGATGCGTTTGTAACCGCCAATCATCCAAGCCAAATGGCTGAGATAAGAGACATGGCTCTCTTTGCCATCCAAGGTTTCCAGCGGGTCTTCGCCCCATCGCTCGCGGTCGTAAGCCCGTAGTTCTTGCGACATGACCATCTGGATAAGGCTATCAACACGGGCAATGTTCGCTTCCCTATCCTCATCGTAAATCAACGTGGTATTCACCAACGCCGCCGACAGCATCGAGCAAGAATACAACGCCCACTCACCTTGGAACTGAGGCCCGACGATGGCGGGCATTTCATCGATAAGCTTTTGCGGGCTGGTAATCACTTTCTCTATCAGAAAATCCCGCCGCGCCATGATGTCTGTCTTCTCGCTCTCAAAGTCGCCATTATGCCTTGTGGCGATGCTGACCCAGATGGCTTTAACCACGATAATGGCAACTATGATGGCCAAGCAGACAAGTAGGACTTTCATGGGTTTCTTCTGCGGTTTCATAGGTATGGGTTTAGATGAAGACGTGCTCGTTTGTCTTGCGACCTTGCAAAGTAACTGCCTATTATCCATCTAAGTTTATGCCACAAAGTACAATTGACCACAAAAATAAAACAACTTCCTTTTTCATTTATCTTGTTTTCAATAAGATAAGAAATTATCACTAAATCTATTTAAAAATCCCCATAAACATGTCTTCTCTCCAATTTCGCCCATAATAATACGATTTATCATGATTCGAAAAATGGTATTTGTTGTGTGTGTTCCGAAACTCATTGACATCAAATGGGAAGCTTTGCAGGGCCAAGGATTTAAAGGTTTTCCAAATCCAATCCTGATAAGCTCTGAAGTCATCCTTCATCAACCCGGATAGCTTCTCGGCAATGGCAAAATCGGAGAGATAGTCATCCAGCAATTGCTCTACATGCTTGCTCCATCGATAAAACATGACAATCGTGTTGGTTTTGCCCGCTTTTCCCAAGGCAATGACATACTCTTCTATTGATTTAATGAATAACAAGCGGGGTCTATATTTCATCCTTTCAGATTGTATGGAATAATCGAAGTAACCAAATGTTGCGTTATGCTTATGGTGGTCGATGCAGTAGCTAACCTTACCGTTCAACACTTCCAACAGATAGCCAAAAAGCAATTCGTCGGCATCGATGTCGTCAATCTTCCAGTGGTTATGAGCTACGATTTCGATGAATTCTGTCCTATTGAGTCGCGTATCATCAACTTGACAGTTCTCATCGGTACATAAACGCAGGCACACCGAAGCATAATCCTTTTTTTCAAGTTCATCGCGATGGGTGATGACATAACTTGAGGGAAGTTTTCTGGCAACAATACTGGCACATTCCTTTTCATGGAAGGTTTCCCATACTCTTTGGACATCAAGGATCAGTTCGTCACTCCACCATGTTTTCATTGTCTCGTAGCACCATTCTCGGTCGCAATCCTCACCCCTGAGCAAAGCTTTGATGATTTTGACTTGATCGACATACGATTGTACCCCAAATCGGGTCATAAGTTTGTCTCTGGCACTGGGATACTCGTTTGGATCTTCATTACGAAACTTCACTATCAAATCATCAATGGTTTCATTTCTCAGAGGTTCTTTTCTTTCCTTGGAATAAAGCCGGTACCACAAACGTTCGGCTTGCCATTTAATACTGCCATCCGGCATATTCTCGGCAAACATCTGTAGTTCGTATTGCGACATGCCGTTCAACATAGCAATAACGAAAGGCCATTCATCATTTGTCACGAAGTGAAATTTTTGCAAATTTGCCTCCCATTCATTCACTTTAGTCCACAAAATCCGCGCGGCTTGACTCAGACACCAATAAGGATAAGTGCCAAACGTGGGTTCGGTTTCAACGGGCGGAATGTATTTTGGGTTATTTTCCAACGACAACGACGCTTTAAGCATGTCCAAGGCCTCGTCAAAATCCAATAGATTGTCGCCATCTGGGTGTTTCGTTTGCATTTTCTTTATTATTTTGTTATTGCTTTGGTTCTAGAATCAATATAAAAAAGACAACTCAAACACTCTTCTGTCTCCTTGTTCCATCTTTTCTTTAATCGCTGCAAAGATTTTTGCTTCAAAATCTTGAAGTGTTTCTTGGTCGATTTCAGATAAGACCGTAGAGCATTTTTCCATCTCTCCGGCTTCTCGGTACAACTCTGCTTTCACTAGAAGCGAGTTGTTACCGCTCCAATTCTGCTTTTCTACATATTCATTGATGATGCTTGCAACAAAAATATCCTCTTCTTTTGAGAGAGCTGGTTCGGAACTATCCCTAAAATTGTCATTATAGGCCTGAACCAACCAAAACTTAACAGATTGCATAAGATCTTTATGGTCTTTGTCAATTAACCATTCTCGGTATGACATTTCTCCAAGATTAAAAGAACTGTCTTCACCATATTCATAAGGTTGTAAGAATTCAAAGTAGTACTTTCCACACTCTGGACATTTTTGAACTGGAGACACTTGAGGTAACATTTCAGCAATCATTTTCCCATCAGACCAATATCGAGCCCCAAAGGTATTACCTGACAACAATGTCATCAATTCCTTTTTTGCGCCACAAAATGGACATTTGATAATTTTTGCATCTCCTGGAATCATGATAGGTTTGTTTTATAAAATAGAGTATATGCACAATGCTCCCAAAAAGCATACACCAAAGACGGTGCCAATAATAGTATTGAGCTTCGATGTTCCTTCAAATGAGGTGTGTTCGTCTTTGTATTCTTCCATGATTATAATGTTGTCTAATGCGTTTCAGGATGGTTCTCTTCGTCTTTGTCTTTTTTCCAAACGGCGCGAAGCCCACCGATGAGTGCTGCAAACAAAATGATACCAAAAATGCCAGGAGTGGCTGCTCCAGCGTCGTTTCTTATTCCAGTGACAACTGCTGACAAGCCGATGAAAACGACGACGATGATGATTGTGAGGATGATTTTTGTACCTTTTTCCATGATTGAAATATTTTTGCGTTGATAATTGTTATTTGTGCCGCAAAAATACTTCAAGCCGTTTTTTGCCTCCGATTTTCACAAGGCTTGCCAATCCACTAATTCACGAGGCAAGGTTATTTTCTTTGGCTCGCCACGCTTGCCTGTAATGTAATAATATTGAGCGTATGCGGCATCGAAATGTTTCAGGAACGCTTCACGTATTCTTGAACATTTTTCATTGATGGAGTTTTTGGTCGG